>JAHDWN010000012.1:0-81323 GCA_023382675.1 Anaerolineae bacterium | reverse complement strand
TGATCGTCAACGCCTGGTCGTTCGGGCAGCTCGCGATCGCATCCGCATACAGATCCGCTGCCCCTTCTTGTGCAAGAACAGGCACTGCCGCTGGAGCGATCAAAGCCAGCACAGCAATAACCCATAGTAGAAGTTTCGTTTTGCGAGACATATCAGCTCCTAAGTGTCTACTGTAAATACGCCACCAAATGCAACAGACAGGCATTCAACCCATTCCACGACCTTTCTCCACATCATTACGTTTGCTGGCGTGACTTAATAAACCGGTCAAACGCGACCGCCAGAATGATGATCACGCCAACGATGATCTGCTGGACATATGACTGCACATTGAGCAGTGCCAGTCCATTGATGAGGACGCCGATGAGCAGCGCGCCGATCACCGTGCCCGAGATACCGCCTTCGCCGCCAAACAGACTGGTGCCACCGATCACGACCGCTGCGATGACGGTCAGCTCGTAGCCCATGCCCGCGACGGCTTCCGAAGAATTCAGCCGCGCCGACAGCATAAAGCCTGCCAGCCCGCAGAAAAAGCCGACAATCACATAAACGCTGACGGTCAGAAGTTGCACATTCAGCCCGGAAAGCCGCGCAGCTTCAGGATTGCCGCCGACCGCATAGATGTGGCGGCCATATTGCGTGTAGCGCAGGACAATGTGCGCAAGCAGCGCAAAGCCCAGGAAAATGATCACCGGGATGGGGATGCCGATGGGCAGCCCTCGTTCTGGTGTTAGAAACGGCAGTTCGATGATGCCCTGCCCCCAGTAACGATAATCTTCCGTGAACCCGCTGATCGGGCCGCCATTGGACAGGATCAGCGTCGCGCCGCGCCAGATGGTCAGGCCGCCGAGTGTGACCACGAACGCCGGGATGCCAAGCCGCGTGATGACCAGCCCTTGGATCAGTCCGACAAGTGTGCCCACAACCAGCGCACCGAGCGCCGCCGTGCCAAGACCCAGTCCAATCGCCTGTCCAGTGTCGAGCGACAATGTGTTTTGATTGGTGCCCTTAAACAGGATGGCGGCGACCATGCCTGAAATCGCTAACACCGACCCCACCGACAGATCGATACCACCCGTGAGAATAACGAACGTCATCCCCAGAGCGATCACACCTGTGATCGACACCTGGCGCAGAATGTTGAAGACGTTCAGTGGCGATAGGAAGCGCTCATTTTGCAGCGTGAAGAAGATGACGAGCGCTATCAAGAACAAGAGCGGCGCAAATTGGCCGATCAGCTTGGCAACATCGAGGCCCTTGTGTGGTGTCGCGGTTGCGGGGTGTGTCGCCTCTGCCATGAAAAATGCCTTTCTAAAACCAATCTCTGGTCACGCAGCCTCGTGGATCAGCAGCCTTATCCAACAGGCTGCGCAGCCGTGCCAAGTGTCATCAATTTCATCAGAGTTTCTTCGTCAGCGTCTTCTCGGTTGACGATACCGGTGGCGCGCCCTTCACGCACCGTGAGAATGCGGTCGCTCATGCCCAGGATTTCCGGAAGCTCGGACGAAATCATAATGATCGCAATCCCCTTCGCGGCCATCTCGTGCAGCAATGCATGGACTTCCGCTTTTGCGCCAACATCGATACCGCGTGTCGGTTCATCGACGATCAACAGTTTGGGTTGCAGCGCCATCCAACGCGCGATCACAACCTTCTGCTGGTTGCCGCCGCTCAAGTTGGAGACATGCTGTTCAGGGCTTGCCATGCGGATATTGAGCATCCGCTGGTATTCATCGACCAGTTTGTTTTCCTCGCGTGCTCGCACAAACCCGACTGGCGTCAGCAAATTGGGCAGTGCTGCAATGCTCATATTTTCGCGAACGGCCAATGCCAGGAACAGCGCCTGTTGTTTGCGGTCTTCAGGCACAAGCCCGATACCATGTCGAATGGCATCTTGAGGCGAACGGATGTGAACTTGCCTGCCCTCAATGAAGACTTCTCCGCTTTCGAGGGGATCAGCGCCAAAGATCACGCGGGCGATCTCCGTTCGCCCCGCGCCGACCAGACCAGCAATCCCTAAGATTTCGCCGCGTCGCACCTCGAATGTAACGTCATGCAGGATCGTTGCATGCGGATCAGACCGGTTCACTTTTCGCCGCAGGTTGCGCACCTGGAGCACCTGATCACCGCCAGCAGGACGGACATGTTCGCCACGATAGAGATCATCGACCGGACGCCCGACCATCATGCGGATAATGCCCTCGACATTGATGTCGCCAATGTCGGCGTGCCCCGCATTTTGACCATCGCGCAGCACGGTAATGCGATCACAGATTTCCATCACCTCTTCCAGGCGGTGCGTGATGAAGATCATGCTCAGTCCGTGGCTGCGCAAATCCCGCATGATGTCAAAGAGCTGAAGGACTTCTTTCTCACTCAAGGCGGAAGTCGGCTCGTCCATGATAATGAGACGTGATTTCATCGACAACGCGCGCGCGATCTCGACCATCTGTTGTTCGGCGACGCTAAGATCGCGCACCAGTTTCATCGGGTCAAGCGGGATACCCAGGCGATCTGTCAGTGCTTGTGTTTGCTCGGCAAGCTTCGACCAGCTCAGAAATATGCCCCGGCGCGGTTCCCGGCCGATGAAGACGTTTTCCGCAATCGTCAGATGCGGAACCAGGTTGAATTCCTGATAAATCGTGACGATGCCCAGTTCTTGCGCTTTGTGCGGGTTCTCAATCTGGATGGGGCGTCCATCCAGCTCGATGACGCCGCCATCCGGGCGATGCGCGCCCGATAGAATCTTGATGAGTGTGGACTTGCCTGCCCCATTCTCACCAAGCAGCCCGTGAATTTCACCCGGCGCGATCTCGACCGAGACATTGTCAAGAGCCTGAACACCGGGAAAATGCTTGCTGATATTCTTAAGTTGAATCAAAGGTGGCATGAACAATCATTCTTTGACTAAGCTGCCGACAAAGAATTTCACAAATGTTGAGCGCATGAAATTTTGTCATCCGCGCTGACGCCTGTCAAGTGAATCGGTAGTGCAATTTACAGAACCAACGACTTGATTCTGCAAACGAATCAAGGCGATCTCTTCTAAAGAGTATCGCCTTTGTCATGTGCGGGAGTTCGAACGCCTTGCGCTGATAGGACGCTTAGGGATACTTGCGATTCAACATGCGCGCGTAGGGAATGGCTTCGCGGACGTGAGGCAAGCCGCAAATCCAGGTGAGTGTGCGCTCCAGGCCAAGACCAAAACCTGCGTGAGGGACGGTGCCGTATTTGCGTAGATCAAGATACCAGGCGTAGGCCTCACGCGCGATACCGATGGTGTCGATGCGCGCGTCGATCAGCGCCGGATCATGGATGCGCTCACTGCCGCCCGTGATCTCGCCATAGCCTTCCGGCGCCAGCAAATCGACACTGCGGCAGACCTCAGGACGGCCCGCGACCGGCTGCATGTAGAACGCCTTGATGGCACTGGGATAGTGATAGACAAAGACGGGTCGGTCGAATTGTTCCGCCAGTGCCGTCTCGTGCGGACTGCCGAAGTCGCTGCCCCATTCAATTTCCAGCAGCTTCTTCTGCTCCGGGTCATCTGTCTGCGCGGCTATCGCTTTGAGCCGCTCGACAGCGTCGTCGTAGCTGATGCGTGCGAACGGGGCTTTGATACTCTCCAGTTTGCTCAAGTCGCGCTCGATGATCGCCAGTTCATACTGATGTTTTTCGAGCACGCGACCAACGGCATAGGCCAGCAATTGCTCCTCGAGTTCCATCATTTCTTCGAGCGACATGAATGCAGCTTCCGGCTCCAGATGCCAGAATTCCATCAGGTGTCGGCGGGTCTTCGACTTCTCCGCGCGAAAGCTGGGCGAGAACGTGTAGACTTTGCCGAACGCCATCATGTTGGCTTCGTTGTAAAGCTGTCCGGTCTGGGCGAGGTAGGCCGACTCGCCGAAATAGTCGATCTCGAACAGCGTCGTTGTCTCTTCGCCAGCGGCAGGCGTCAGGATCGGCGTATCCACACGCAAATAACCGCGATCATCCAGCCAATCGGTCAGTGCGCGGGCGAGCGTGGCGCGGATGCGCAGGATCGCCCACTGCCGCAGCGACCGCAGCCACAGGTGGCGATTGTCCATCAGGAATTCGGTGCCATGCTCTTTCGGCGTAATCGGGTACTCCCCCGCCACCTGGATGACCTCGAGGTTTTGCAGACCGATCTCGAAACCGGCAGGCACGCTCTTCTTTGCCTTCTCGTTGACCTTGACGATGCCGGTAACGATCAGCGAGGATTCCTGTGTCAGCTTGCTCGCCTGCTCGAACACGGCTTCATCAAGATCGGGCTTGTAGGCCACACACTGGACGATGCCGCTGCCGTCGCGCACTTGAATGAACTGAAGTTTGCCTTTGTCGGTGCGATCATAAACCCAGCCACGCACAATCACTTCTTGCCCAACATAATCAGCGATCTGGCTGATAGAAATCACCTGTGCCACGATCTTTTGTCCTTATCCGGTTTGGCAGGGATGCAATATTGTGCCGGATTATAGCATGATGACGCAGACTCTGGTTCGTCGCTCCTCACGGCCTATGGCATAATCGAACATGCCCGTCCCGAGAACCATATACGGATGACACAACATGAAAGCTGATCTCGATCACCTGATGGCTGCGCGCGACCTGACCGCGATCCTGGTCGAATGCAGCGATCACTTTAGCGCCGCGCGTGACTATCTCACCGGCGGCGTCAGCATCACCCAGGGCAAAGTGATCAAAAAGCGGGCAGCACCGCCCATCCTGATCGTCAATCCGATGGAAACCGAAGAGGCCCGGAAAAGCGGCCTGCACGTCTATTCCTATTACGATCTCGGCTATGCCGATCTCCTCAAAGAGATGAAGGGTGATCGTGACCAGGCGACCAGAGCGTTCTGGATCAAGTGTCTGGAAGCAGCCGGTGTCCCGGAGGGCAAGGTCGGCATCTACGGCGTCGGCGATCACAATGTCATTATCGACATCGTGGCACGCCTGGGCGACCAGTATCCGCAATACACCTTTGCTGGTGAAACGGGCATGACGATTTTTCACGAGGCGTTTCTGACCAAGGATGCGGACGAGCTGGGGCGAATGCGCGACATCGGCGTGCGCGTCGGTAAAGTCTTGCAGGCCACCTGGGACTACATCGCGTCGCATGGCGCTCGCGACCAGATGGTCGTCAAAGAGGATGGTTCCCCGCTGACGGTTGGCGCGGTGAAGCGCTTTGTTCGCCGCACGCTGCTCGATCATGATCTCGAAGACACCGACATGATTTTCGCGCAGGGGCGTGATGCAGGCTTTCCTCACAGCCGGGGCGAAACTCCGGACGCGATCAAACTCGGCCAGTCTATCGTATTCGATCTGTTTCCACGCGAACTCGGCGGCGGTTATCATCACGATTGCACCCGAACGTGGTGTGTTGGCTTCGCACCGGATGAGGTGCGCCAGGCCTACGATCAGGTCATGGAAGCATTCGACCTGTCGGTCGAGATTATCCGTCCGGGGATGGACGCGAAGGCGCCGCAGGAAGCCGTGCAGGATTACTTCGAAGCGCGTGGGCACAAAACCAGCCGCAGCGATCCAATGACCATCGAGGGTTACGTCCACAGCCTGGGGCATGGGCTGGGCATGAACGTCCACGAGCGCCCATTGCTGAGTCACCTGTCAACGGATAAATTCCAGAAGGGCAATATCATCACCATCGAGCCAGGATTGTATTACCCGGAACGTGGCTTCGGCGTCCGTATCGAAGATACGTTTTGCATCAATGAACAGGGGGAACTGGTCTCCTTGACGCCATTTCATAAAGAACTGGTGCTGCCCTTAAAGAGCTAATCGGGTGCGGCAGATGCGCAGGCTGTTGTCAGACCCTGAAAAAATCGTGCGCTGGACGCGCGAAGCATGGAACAATCCGCTGCGCCGTTTGCAGGTGGCGATCCTTGCACTCGTTTTGCTGATCGTATATGCGACGGTCGGCTACATGCTGATCGAGAAGATGAATGCCATCGATGCGCTCTACATGACCGCCATCACCGTCACCACCGTTGGCTTTGGCGAAGTGCGCCCGCTTTCGCCCGCCGGACGTGTCTTCACCATCAGTGTGATCTTACTGGGCGTGGGCATCGCCACAACCGCCATCACCGAAGGTCTGCGCCTGGCGCTGGAACCGGTGTTATGGCTGACATTTCAGCGGCGGCGAATGGAGAAAACCGTGAAAGCCTTAGAGAACCACTATATCGTCTGTGGCTATGGCCGGGTGGGTCGCCAGGTCGTCCGCGACTTGCGCGCGCGCCAAGCCGACTTCGTCTTGATCGACTCGGATGAAGGCCTTGAGGAACGGCTGCTAGAAGCGCGCTTTCCCTTTGTGATCGGCGACGCTACGCGAGAAGAAACCCTCGCCGAAGCAGGTATCCAGCGCGCACGAGGATTGGTGACGGTGCTGACCAACGACGCCGATAACATCATGACCGTGTTGACGGCGCGGATGCTGCGCCCTGATCTGTCGATCATTTCGCGCGTCGTGCGCGCCGAGTCAGAACAGAAGCTCAGAGCGGTGGGCGCACATCATGTCATCAACCCCTATCAGATCGGCGGGCATCGCCTCGCGCTGAGTATGCTCCGGCCAGCCGTCAACGAGTTCCTGCATCGGATCTATCATTTCGATGAAAGTCCATTCATCGACATTGGACAAATCACGCTGCAGGATGAGTCCCGGATTGTCGGCCAGACGATCATGACCTGTGATTTGCGCTCGAAATATCAGGTCAATATCCTGGCGATTCAGCAGCCCAATGGCGAGATGATCATTACCCCTGCCCCAGACTATATCTTGAAAACAGGTGAAACTCTCGTCATCATGGGGCCCTCCGAACAGGTCTATCAATTAGAGCGGGAACGCCCCGAAAGCATCTGAGATTCTCAAAAGATTAATTTTGCGTTTGAGAGAATTGTCGCTACAATGCATTTGGCAGTGCATATGGAGGATTATCCGTGATGCATGATTTAGTCCTTGCCATTTTCCCATCCCGTTCGACATTGGCAAAAGCGCTCGACCACCTGATGAATACCCAGGAGATCGAGATCAAGCGTGCGGCAGTCTTGACAAGAGCCAATACTGGCGAACTGCTGGTGGTAGGCGACGAAATCGGCCCGGAAGAGGGCGTTGTCGCCGGGGGCACATTTGGCGCGGCGCTGGCCGCTTTGGGTATGGTTCAGTTGGGCGCGCTGGCACTGCCGGGCGTGGGGCCGATATTGGCGATTGGCGTCGGTGCGCTGGCCGGCGGAGTATTGGGCGGTGCGACAGGCAGGTTTGCGGCGACTCTGCGCGAGTCCGGATTTGAGCAGGCACACGTTGAGCTGCTGGCTGATCGCCTTCAGATGGGGCATCCGGCGCTGCTGCTTGAAATTCTCGATGCCAGTAAGCATGTTGCGCTCTTGCGCAAAGAACTCTCGGCTTATAACGCTGAGGTCGTCGAGCGCGTCCCGCCACAGGTCGCATCGGTCTGAAAAAACTTGCCGAGGCAAATAACGAACAGGCGGGTCGAAGTGACCCGTCTTGTTTTTTGTACACATCAGAAATCTGTGGCAAAAACTACGCAAAGAGAAGTGAGAAGAGATTTTGGAGCAGACAAAATGGTTACCTACGCGGACAAGCCCTGGCTGAAAAATTATGACCGGGATGTACCTCACTCACTGGAACCGTATCCGCAGCACGGCGTGCATGAATTCTTACGTCAATCTGCCCGGCAGAAACCGAACAAACCGGCGCTGATCACGACTGCACGACTGCCTGTCGTCGGGCACATGTCGAGTCGGATAACCTTTGCCGAATTGGAGGCCGCCACGGATGCACTGGCCGCCGGGCTGATCGACATGGGGCTGAAAAAGGGCGACCGTGTCGCGCTGGTGATGCCGAACGTGGCTGCATTCGTCATCGGCTTTTTCGGCGCGTTGAAGGCGGGCGCGGTCGTAGCTGCCACCAACCCAACTTACCCGGCGGACAAGATGCAGTTTCAGATCAACGACTGCGATGCCGAGTTTGTCATCACGATCAGCCTGTTTTACGAGCAGCTTAAACGCATTCAGGCGCAGACGAAGGTCAAGACGGTCATCGTCGCCAACGTCAAAGAGTATCTACACCCCGCCGCGCGGATTTTGTTCTCGGCCACGCGCGAGAAGAAAGACGGGCATTATCTGCCATCGCTCCAGACAGGCGATCTCTGGCTCAAAGATGTGCTGGCGCGCTATGCCGGTCGCAAGCCGGTGGTTCAGGTATCCGGCGACGATACCGCCATCTTTCAGTATACGGGTGGCACGACCGGCGTCTCGAAAGGCGCGATGGGGCAGCACAAAGCCTTGGTGGCGAACACACTGATGCTGCGCGCCTGGACGAATGTGAGCGATCCTGAACACGGCAAGATCGATCTTGGCGAGTTGCTGTTTCTGGGCGCGCTGCCAATGTTCCATGCGTTCGGTCTGATCGTCGTCCTGATACAGGCCATGTCGCTCGGCGCGACCGTCCTGCTTATCCCCAACCCGCGCGATGTGGACGCGCTCGTCGATGCCATCGACACATATAAGCCGGGGGTCTTTCTCGGCGTGCCAGCGATGTTCAATGCGGTCAACAATCATCCACGCGTGAAGTCCGGCGCGGTGCGCATGGACTCAATCGTGATTTCCAGCAGCGGCGCGGCCCCACTGCCCCAGGCAGTGAAGCGCGAGTTCGAAGCCCACGGCGCGCGGCGGCTCTACGAAGGCTACGGCATGAGCGAAGCGCCGACGGCATCCCATGGCAACCCCTTGCTCGGCGAAAATCGACCGGGCAGCATTGGACTGCCAATGCCCGATATGGAAGTCAAAATCGTCAGCCTGGATGATGGCGAAACCGAAGTGCCCGTCGGAGAGGTGGGCGAACTAGCAATGAGCGGGCCTATTCTGATGCGCGGCTATCACAAGATGTCCACCGAGACAGCCAATGTCCTGCGCACTGAGAACGGGAGACAATGGCTGTACACCGGCGACATTGCGCGGATGGATGATGATGGATTCTTCTACATTGTCGACCGAAAGAAAGATATGGCGCTCATCGGTGGTTTCAACGTTTACCCCACCAACATCGAAAAAGTGCTCAAAGATCACCCGGCAGTGCTGGAAGTCGGCGTCGCGTCTGTGCCCCATCCAGAAAAAGAAGGGCAGGAGATGTTAAAGGCCTGGATCGTGCTCAAGCCCGGCGCGGAAGTCAGCGAGCGAGAGCTGGTCGAACACTGCGCCCAGCACCTCGCGCCCTACGAAGTGCCGCGCCGCTTCGCCTTCATCCCGGAACTGCCCAAGTCGATGGTCGGCAAGACGCTGCGCCGCGAACTCATTCAGATGGAGATCGCGGCACAGGAGCGCAATGAGGATGCTTGATCAGGCAGGCATTAGATTGAAGTGGCGCTGCTGCTCGGCATAGAGCTGATCGATCAACCGACCTTCAGGCAACTCGATATCGTCATAGGTAAGCGTGGCGTCTTTTGGCACGTCACGCTTCACACGGCAGCCCTCAGCAATGCCGACCGGGAGCAGCCGCTCTTTGGCGACGACATCGCTGTTCTCGCACTGGCCGTACATCGTGTAACCGCCGATGCAGTCGATTTCTTCGCCGGCTTTCAAGTCCTTTTTGGCCGTCGCGACGACTTCGACCATCGGCGCGCCCAGCGGCTGGATCACCGGATCGTTGAAGAGCACAGCACGCGCCACAGAGGTCGGCACTTCGAAATGGCACAGATGATAGGGCGTGTAGAAGCTGTAGAGTGGCCCCTGCCCCATCTTGTAGTAATTGAGATAGTGCCACTGCTTGGGGTTATCGTGCGTGCCCAGGACATAGACTCCGGGTGCAGGTTTTGCGCCGACGACATATTCCACGATGCCGCCGTGCGCACGCAGCATGTCGACATCGTAGCGCGTCGTCAGTTCGTCGATGTGCCCCTCGTGGTTGTAGCCGAGCATCCCACGCTGCGCCACTTTCATGCCCGTGGCGTTGGCGACCAGCGCCTGCTCATAGGAGATCTTCGTGCCATCCGCAAAACTCGTCACCATGGTCGGGGTCTGTCCCCACTTCTTGGCGAACCCTTCTTGCGTCGTTGGATTGCGATACGGGTCTTGCAAGCCTTTGATGTTGCCGCAGAGCAGCGGCTCAAGGCCGATGCCTTTGACATAGCGATACAGGTTCATCTCGACGCCGGGTTGATCGCCGTCACAGCCCGTCAGGATGACACCGACGCGGTCAGCGTAGACCTTGAGCAGCGGGCCGACCGTGCCGTCGAGTTCCGCATTCATCAACACCATATGCTTGTGGTGTTCGATGGCGCGCATAACAACGTGTGCGCCGAATTCAATCGCGCCGGTGACTTCGACAAGACAGTCAATATTGCCTGCCTCGGCCAGCAGCATCGCGTCATCGGTGATGGCAGGCCGATTATTGTGGATAGCATCTTCCAGAGCAGCCACGCTCGTGACCATTTCGGCATTGTCGATTCCCGCATCGGCGTAGGTGTCACCGGCTTTGCTCACCGTGCGGTTGCTGATCGCCGCCAACTGCATACCGGGCGTCGACTCCGCAATTTGAATCGCCAGGCCGCGCCCCATGAAACCCGCGCCGATCATACCGACGCGGATTGGTTTGCCCGCGTCCGCTCGTGCCTGCAATGCGCTGTCAATGATGAGCATATCAGCCTGTTCCTTCTCTTGTCTCTGGCTTGAATGCGGCCCAGGTTAAGTCTTTGTCAGAAATGACTTCAACGGGGATCGGCCACTGGATATTGAATGTGGGGTCGTCGTAACGCACCCCGGCTTCGTAGCCCGGTGTGTAAAACTCGCTCACCTGATACATCAGCTCGCACTCGTCGGTGAGCGTCAGGTAGCCGTGCGCGAACATTTCGGGAATGTAGAGCGCCAGGCGATTATCCGCGCTCAATTCGATGCCGAAGTGCTGCAAATAGGTCGGCGAATCTGGGCGGAGATCGACGATCACGTCGTAGATTGCCCCGCGAAAACAGCGCACCAATTTGGTTTCGGCGGCGGGCGCAAGCTGGTAGTGCATTCCACGCAGCGTGCCCCGCTTATAGTTGAAGGCAATATTGCATTGAGCAACTGCGGGTTTTAGCCCCTGTTCTTCGAATTCGCGGGCGCAGAAAGCGCGGGCGAAAAATCCCCGATCATCATTGCGCATTTCCAGTTCGACAACAAATGCACCGGCGAGCGGTGTTGCCTTGAAAAGCATGATCCTCCTCGAAATGCTCTTGAAAGTGTTCAACGCTGAACACTCAGCAAAGTATGCGATCTTGTTGCTTCACATCGCCATTATGCACTTTGCGACCTAAACGCGACCTATCGGGCGGCCTTGCGCGAAGGGCAAAAATGGTAAAGATCGCCGATCAGGAGGGCAGACAAACTCGGAACCGCTATCGACGAAAGACACCGCCGCTGCACGCTTCCTCAGCCGATCATGATTGCCCATGATGGCGTACGCCCACGGCCCGTTCAACCGGGATTACAAAGAGCACGCCGCTGTTCGGTGACATCAGGTCGCCAAGCACTTGATTGGTCACGGTGATCAGTACATCCACCATGTCATCGTCAACCAGTGACATGATCATCTCGCCACGTTCCTCGACGTTTTCAATCAGCGTTGCCATCGCCGATGCCATGGACGCGACCATGCGCGGCAACTCGATATCGCCGTGTTCAAGTTCTTTTTGAAGTGTGTGTAACCCATGCGAGCGCAAGATGGTCACACCTGGTGCGCCCGCATCCTGCCAGGATTGCGCGACTTCCAACCCCAGTTCGATCTTTGCCGTAACTAACATGACAAGTTTCATGATGATGCGCCCCCTACTGCGACTTTATCCGCAGCTGTAGTTTCTTCACGGCGTGGAAAAACCATGCGGACGAGAATCGGCGTAACGAGAGTCGTGAGAAGGATAACAAAGAACAGGGAAGCGAAAAGTGGATCGTTCGGTCGGAATACACGCGTTGACAGCCCCAGAGACGCGATGATCAGGCCGACTTCGCCACGCGAAATCATGCACACACCCAATCGCAGCGATTCCTGGCGGTTGAAGCCCCCCAGGAGCGCACCCGCGCCACAGCCGCCAATCTTGCTGACGATGCCGATGACCAACAAGAGCAAAGCCAACGGGAGTGCGCTCAGCGGAAAAGTGCTGAGATCAGCCTGTAAGCCGACGTTGACAAAAAAGATGGGCACGAGAAAGGCATAGGCAATCGCGGACGCTGCTTCCTCGATGACGTGCCGCAAATGTTCGCGCGCGCGGCTGAAACCGACGCCGGCAATAAATGAGCCTGTAATCGTTGCGACGCCGCCCAGTTCCTGCGCCGACCAGGCAAACAGCAGCATAACAACCAGCGCGGAGGCCGCGATACCTGCGGACTGCGCCAGCACAGGCTGATCAGAAATCCAGTCAATGAACCGGGGAATGCCATACCACGCCAGAAGAAAGGCGATCACCAGATACGCAGACATGCGGATGATGATGATGACCAGTTCGGCAGCATTGACTTCGCCCCCACTGGCGACGAGTGCGGTCGCCAGCGAAACGAGCAGAATTGCCAGAATGTCGTCGATCAGCGCCGTTGCCAGCAGCGCATTGCCCTCTTTGGTGCGCAGGAAGCCCAATTCCAGCAGCACCTGCGCCGAAATACTGACGGATGTGGCCGCAAGCGTCACACCGGCAAACAGCGCCGGTGCCCAACCATAGTCGAACAGCAGCAGCAAGGGCAGTGTCAACGCCGCAGGCAGCAAGGCCCCGGCAAAACCGGCAAAAGCTGCCACCCGTCCAACCTTCGCCAGTTCTTTGAGATTGACCTCCAGCCCGACGAGAAACATCAACAGCAGCACGCCAAGTTCGGCGAACTCGAACACCGGCTCTTCCAGATGCGCTCCGTTAAAGATGTCCCAATGCAGCATGTCGAGCAAGGTCGGCCCTAAAACAATGCCAATGATAAGCTCCCCCAGAACACGGGGTTGCCCAATGCGACGCACAACAGCACCCGCGATACGCGATGCTGCAATGATCAGGCCGAGCGCTAGAAACAGTGCCACGGCGGGATTAGCTTCCATAAAGAATGTGCCTCACTACTCCGGTACATCATTAGCACACCCAACCCGGTTTTGCAAATCTGGCGTACGACCTGGGACAACGCAAAACAGCACTCTGATATAATCGAAAACTGTTCTTAGGTGCACAGGAAAATGTCTTTGGCCCAATCTGCAATCACTCCTTCTCGTGAGCTTTGGGATGCCTTCATCGCTGCTCAGTCGAGCGCTCACTTTCTCCAGCTATGGGGTTGGGGTGAGCAGAAAGCGGCCTATGGCTGGCAGGTTGAACGCCTCGCCCTGACAAAGAACGATCAGATCGTCGCTGGCGCGCAGATACTGTTTCGAGCGCTACCTTTTCGGATGGGAACGATGGCGTATCTGGCGATGGGGCCGCTCCCCGCCGATTTCGACGCCATGAGCGAAAACGCCGAACTCTGGCGGGCCATTCACTCGGCTGCGCGCAAGCATCATGCCGCTTTCTTGAAGTGGGAGCCGGGTGTCTGCCCTGGTGAGAAAACATCCGTATGCACAAATCTGGGATTTCGACCAAGCATTCAAACTATCCAACCGCCGCGAACGATCATCATTGACATCACCTCCGACGATGATGCCATCCTGGCACGCATGAATCAGGGCACGCGGCGCAAGATTCGCCAGAGCCAGAAAAACGGTATTCGCTACGCTCAAGCACCGAAGGCTGAAGTGCGAAAGTTCACCGACATGATGGCAGTGACGGGTGTACGCAACGAATTCGGCGTTCATGAACCAGCCTATTATGAGCTGGCTTATGAGCTATTCGTCCCGGATCACGGCGCGCTCTTTCTCGCCGAGCACGAAGGTGATGTCCTGGCGGGGATCTTCGTGTTCGCTGTGGGTGACACTGCCTGGTATGTCTACGGCGCGTCATCCAACCTCAAACGCAACCTGATGGCAAGTTACGGTGTCCAGTGGGCCGCCATCCAATGGGCGCGCGCGCGCGGCTGCAAACATTACGACATGTGGGGCATTCCCGACGAAGACGAGGCGATGCTTGAAGCGCAGTTCGAGCAGCGTTCAAACGGGCTGTGGGGAGTCTATGGTTTCAAACGCGGCTGGGGAGGCGCAGTCGTGCGCTCCCTCGGCGCGTGGGATTACGTCTACAATCCACTTATCTACAAACTCTATGATGTCGCACTTCGCGTGCGTGCATAAACACATCCGCTGGCGCATGACATGCATATGCTATGTATGATTGCTTTCAAAAGACCTTACCGTATAGGAGAGGGCGGTGCAAGACGAACGCGACATGATCGCCAAACTCAGACAGCGCAATCCCGAAGTGTTGGCGCATATCTTTGAACAGCAGGCCGACCGTCTTTATCGATTAGCGGTAAGTTTGTTGCACGATGAACAGCAGGCGGACGGCGTCGTCCAGAATGCGTTCCTGGCGCTCATCAACCATGTCGAATCCTTTGAAGGTCGCGCAAATATTGGCACATGGCTGTATCGCGTCGCTTACAATGACTGTATGCGACGGCTGCGCGAAACACAGCGCGTAGCAGATATGAAAGATGAAGACGCCGACGACATCATGCCGGCATGTTTTGTAGACTGGCAGAATGTCCCGGATGAAGTGTTCCAGAGTGCTGAAGCTTCCGCAGAAATGGCGCGTGCCATCGCTGCGCTGAAACCGGACATGCGCGCCGTTTTTTTGCTGCGCGATGTCGAGCAGGTATCGACACTGGAAACCGCTCAAATCCTGGACATCAGCGTCGAGGCCGTGAAGGTGCGTTTACACCGAGCGCGATTGGCACTTCGAGAGCGATTGGCAACCTATTTCGATGAATGGGTGCGAGCTTAGGAGGCAGAAAACGGATGGAATGTCAGGATCTTGTGCGCTATTTGTCGGATTTCATCGATAACAATCTGGATGATGAGCTGATGCAAGCTGCGCGCGATCATCTGGCTACGTGTCATAACTGCCACATCGTCCTGGATTCGACCCAGAAGACGATCTTACTCTACCGCCAGAAAGGCCAGCAACAAGGCATGATGCCGCGTCGGCACGATGCCCTGTTTGCCCAACTCACGGAAGCGCTGCAGCAGCGAGATGATGATTGTGACTGATCGCCACAGTCTGTAACCAATTGCCCCTTTCTGCATCTAAAGAGTGCATGTAGCACCACAGACAGACTGTAGAAGGGTTTTTCATGATTCGCATCAACCAGGGCAATACCGACCGCACGATCCGCGTGATCGTGGGCTTGATCATCGCCGCCGCAGGGCTCTACTTCCGTTCATGGCTGGGGTTGATTGCGATTGTTCCGCTGGCAACTGCGGTCGTTGGCTGCTGCCCAATCTACAGGTTGTTGGGCATCAACACCTGTCCGATGCAGCACAGATCATAATCCAGCGCGGCGACCGCGGCTCATTCTCGATCTTGCCGGCGCTCGCGCTGTTTATCCAGAAGCCTGGAAGCGGTGCTGCCTTCGTCCTGGCGGCTGGCGGATGCCTCAGCCCGTCCGCCCAGTCCCCGCGCAGGCGGTGAAGCGGCTGGACGGCGCGGCTCCGGGCGTGGTAAGCGTCGGCTTGTCTGGCGCTCACGCAAGGCAGCGATGGTACTCGACGGCGAAGGATGCTGTTGTTCCATCTGCTGCTGTGCGCGGGCTTTCGCACCCATCAAACTCGATATACGTTCGCTGCTTTCACTTACAGCGCGGGAGTGTGTCAGCGCTTGCCGCAGGCGCCGGAGATCGCTGCGGGTGATCAACAGGCGGCGCACGGCCACGTCGAAGGGCAGCAAGAGCGCAGCCAGCAGCAGCAGCCAGGGCGCGAGCGGTGTCAGCGCCGCGCTCGCGGCCAGATTGTGGGCAAACACTGCGTCCGGGTCGCTTTGCAGGGATCGTCCCCCCGTGATTTCGGCCAGCTCATCCAGGAGTGCGCCACCTTCATCCTGCGTTCGCACCGAGTATTCTGGCGAATAGCTTAACACCCAGCCCGTCGTCTGATTGACCGCGCCAGCTTCTCCCTCGCCGGTGAGGCGTAGGAAGTATGCGCCTTCTTGATAGGGATTGAACGTCGCTTCGTATCGACCGGGGGCGACCTGTTGCAGTGTAATCGTCTGCGCGCCCAATTGAGGATCGACAATCGTCGTATGCAGTTGGAGGCCGTTCAGAAAACCACCGTTGGCGTCACGCGCATCGACCACGACCCGCGCCTGTTCGCCATCAAGCAGAACGCGTGCCTCAACGTTGTTTTCCGCCGTCTCGGTCATCGTCCAGCGCACGACCTGTCCCCAGAAACGAACAAAATCATCCCAGGCAACCCAGTTGGAACCCCAGCGCCCCGTCGCGTCACTGGTGAAGGCGACCGCACGCCCCAGACCATACTGCCAGGTTGCCAGAATCGGATCGGCAAAAGGGTCAGGAGATCTGAGGATGACCTGCGCCGTTTGTTTCGGCGTGGAAGCGACGTAACCGAGCAAAGACGGCGCGCTGGTAATGCCGTCCATGATCGGGCTGTTGGCGCTCAGGAGCGGAACGAACGGCTCTTCGACAATATATGCGCGGCTTGCCAGCACCGTCTCGGACGCAAAAATGGTCGGGATCTGCTCAACGGTAACGACCTCGTGATAGTTCCCGCCGCCAACTTGCGCCATCTGGCTCAAGAAGTTCACACCGCTGCCAATCGAGATGATGGTAGTCGTCACGTCATAATCCTGGAACAACCGCGCCGCGCTCTGCACGAGATCGCCGGGCGCAGCGCCGCCATCCGTCAGCAAGATGATGTGCTTTCTAGGCGATGGATCGGCGATCATCGCCTCAGCAGCCAGGTTATACCCCGCCTCAATATCCGTGCCGCCGCTGGCACGCAGCGTACCGATCAATGCTTGTAAACCATACCGGTCGAAAACGGGCTGAATCTCAGCGATCCAGGATGCCTCGGTATCAAAAGAAATGACACCTGCCCGATCAGACGGCTGCAAGAATTCTATCGAACGGATCATAGCCTCTTTGGCAAGCTCGATATTGGCGATCCCATTCGGGCCCGCAGTGCCCATGCTGCCAGAGCGGTCAATGACATAGGCCAGCGTTAACTGCGGTAAACGCTGCTGATCGCGAATTTGCATTTCGACCGGCAAGGCCTCTTCCAGCGGAGTCTGGAAATAGCCGCCGGGCGCGTAGGCGTCCGGACCGCCAATGACGACCAGGCCGCCGCCGAGATCGCGCACGTAGGTAGCCAGCGTCTGCATACGCCGCTGAGTCAGCGTCGTCGCCGGTACGTTCGCCAGGATCACGCTGTCATAGGAGGTCAATGGTGTGATACCGATGGGCAACTGCCCCGGCGTTACCTGATCGACGGCGATGCCGACTTGATTGAGCGCATCGACAACATACTGGCCTTCGGCAGCGTCCTGCGTTACAAGCAGAACGCGCGGCGGCCCGACGACTTCGCTAAAGGCTGCCAGTTGGTTGTTCTGATGGAATGCGTCGCCACCTACCGGGTCAACTCGCACCTGGAAGTCGCGGAAACCGGCCTCTCCCGATTGCAGGCTCACTGCGTAGTTGTTTTCACCGGCGCGCAGTGTCACATTGTCGCGGAGCAGGATTTCGCCACCCGCAAAGATCGTAACGGTTGCATCGGTCGCTGCTTCGGATTGCACGGTGAAGCTCAGGTCGAATTCCTGGTTCGCGCCGACTTCTTGAGGCACGCGCACGTCCGTAACCTGCACTTCCGGCGCGGGATCGCGGCTGAACGGCACATAGCTAATATCGACACCGGTGGCAGCCGCGCGCTCGGCAGCCGCGCGTGCATCTCCGACCGTTTGCACACCATCGCTGAGGATGACAATACGGCGGGCCGCATCTGCCGGAAATAAGCCCAGGCCGATGCGAATGGCCTCTGCGAGATCGGTATTGCTGGTCACGGGGGTCGAGCGCAACCCGGGTAGTTCACGCACGACCGAGAGCGCACGTTCAACCAGGGCATTGGCGCCAAACACAACCACCGCCGCTTCATCGTCCGGCGTCATGCGGTCGAGCGCGTTGCGCACGTACTCCAACTGCGCCTCGCGCGCCGTTGTGCTGATGCTGTCTGACGCATCGACCAGAAAGACGACGGCCAGGCGGTCGGCTGACCTGACGATGTGTGTACCTGCCAGCGCCAGCGTCACCAGCAGCACTAACAGGCTGCGTAGAAGCAAGCTGACCATATCGCGCGAACGCCGGTGACGAATGCGCGGCAAGCCCAGATAGATGATTGGGATCAGGCAGAGCAGCAGCAGCAGCGCGAGCGGGGTGGTGAAAGTCATGAGGACCGGTTTTCTAGCCGACGTGCGAATACTATACCACAAAGTGACAGGCGACCGGGTTCAGATCAAGCCCTTGCGACGCAGTTCTTTATCCAGCCGGGAAAAGCCAAGATCGGCATCGCGCGTGAAATCAATGTAGGGAATGCCCGCGATGACCAGCGTGGGCTCCATGACATCTGCCATCACGAGGAAGACCGGTGTGCCAATTTCCTCCGAGAAGAGAAACTCACGCGCCGTCCACTTCGATTGCTTCCAGGCAGGCGAAAGCACGCTGATCGTCGCCGACGCCTCGCGAATAACGTCTTCCAGCTCCAGATGCAGCGCCGTGTGATAGTTACGCTCGCTGTCCTGATAATCCCAATAGCCGTAGCCACGTTCTTTGAGAAAGCTTCGCAATCGATTTACGAAAGTGGTGTCTTCTTCGGCATAGCTGATGAAGACGTAGCCTTTGGAACGCGGCTCAGGCTTTTTGGCGGTCTGGCTTGCTGCTACGGTCTTGACAGCAGACGGCAGCTCAAGCAAGAGCGCTTGAAAGGCCGCTGCATAGTTCTTGGTGAAATCGAAAACCGGGGCATCCGCGGGCGCATTCTCCAACCCATCCGCCGTGACGACAGCCACATAGTCAGGAATCGCACGGGTGCGCGCTGCCGCCAACTCTCGAAGCATCCCTTTGGCGTTCTTTGAACGCGTGCCGGAAAGATAAAGCAGCGCCGCTGCCTGCTGGATCGCGTCACCGATGGCAGCCTGAAAATCTGTGCCCGGCTCGACGCTATCTGGGGAGAGCCACATATGTACGCCGTTCTTTTGCAGATCGGCAATCAGACGATCGATCAGGGGAGTCGAGCGCCGATCCCAGCGCGAATAGCTGATGAACAGATGTGACACAAAACGCCGCTTTTGCCAGTCTATCAGATATGTCGATAATCATAACCTTCCGCATTGATGCGTCCAAGAAGACAGTCACCTACGAAAGATTTGCCAGACACTCCACTTCTAAACACCAGTGGGTTTTCATTTCTACCGTAATCTAGTCATGGGATACAGGTGATGATCGATTTCACGCAGTTGACACAACAGCATGTCAAGATGTCCGAGCTTGCACGGTCGGTCAACGTTGCCGATCTGCAAGACGCAACTGACAGGAGCATTGATACACTGCTCTCGCTCATCCAGCAGGCGAATGACGCCATGATCATCTTCGAGCCGCACGATCCCACTGCCCATGACGCTTACGCTGTGGCGGGAGAAGAACACATTGGCTGGACACTGGGACATCTGGTTGCACACGTCACCGCCAGCAGCGAAGAATGGGCCGCCTACAGCGCGATCCTGGCGCGGGGCATCGTCTACACCCGTGAACCGCGTCTCCGCTTTGAAACACCGTGGCGTGAAGTCGATACTCAGGCAAAAGCGATTCAACGTCTTGAGGAAAGCCGCCGAATGCGCCTGGCTTTTCTCAATACCTGGCCGGAGCAGCCGCATCTAAATGTGCTTATCGAGTTATCCGAGCGGGCGCGTGAACGCTGGGGAGAGATGAACGCACCGGCGGCTTTTCTGTTCGGGCTGCGTCACGAAGTCGGGCATCATGAGCAGATTCGCGAGGCGCTGCGGCAAGCTCGGACGGCGCAGAGCGCAGCCTCGGCATAGGCGCAGACGGAACAGAACAGGGTGCCACACGGCACCCCTCTCGGCTCAAGTCTGCCTCAGCGTCTCAAACCCGATCAAAGGGTATTCCGGGACAGGCTTCTTTTCGCTTGAAGCCGAGTCAGCAAAGATCTCGAATGACGACATGACTTTGCCGACTGTAACCCGGTAACGCTGTGCGCCACTCTCAAACCAGACGTGCCAGTGCTTGTCCGCTGGTTCGACCTCACAGAGCATGAAGACGCCGAGCGCCACCTGCCCGGTTTCTCGATGCAGATAATACTCCGCAGCCTGGATCACCGACTCAAAGCAAGCACGCCCTCGTACATGTGAAAGCAAGACGTCTCCACGCGCAGTCGCGTCCACCAGCGCGGGCACATCTTCAGGCGCGACCCGGCCATAGTAGAGGCCATGTGGAAACGTCACCAATGTCCCGGCAAAACGATGCCCGCCAATATGATTTGACTGCCATACGTGCTCGCCGCCATGCTCACGAAGCGCGTTGAATAGCCCCAGCCCGTGCCGGGAACAACAGACATCGCGCTTGCCGTTTGTACAAACGATGTAGACCGGCTCCGTGATGATCTCCCCCTGCTCGCGCTCCCCGGCGGCGATCTCGGCCAGCGGCAGATCGCGCAAACTCTCGTAGGTTGGCAGCGTGAAATGGCATACCCGCTGACTCTGAAACCCGGCGTGCATCACGTAGAGTGACAGATTCACGAGTTCAGACTGGTTATGGCTTCGGGCAATCAATTGAATACGCGGGAACGGCATCAGCGCCATCTGTGCGTCAATATGGGCTTTGACAGCGGTCGGGATATCGCTGGCCGGATAGGCCTCAGCGCTCCAGGGACGCGGATACTCCAGGAGTATCCACGTTTCTGCGCGGGGCGCTGTAGCGAAGAACGGCTCGTTAACTTGCTGCGAATGCTCACAGGCGTAGAACGGCTGCTCCATCTATGCGCCCTGCTGTTGAATCCAGGCCATTGCCTTAGTCGCCAGTTTGTCCATCGCCTCAACTGACATGGCGATGTGTTCTTCTTTGGTGTCCTCGATCTTGTTGTGTGAAATGCCGTGCAAGCTCTGGGTGAACATCATGACCGTCGGAATGCCGATACGCGCGACTTCCGCGGCATCGTGCAGCGGCCCGCTGGGCAGCTTGTGCGAGACACCGGCAGTCTCGCGAACAGCCTGATCGCAGAGTTCGATCAGGTCGGGATTGAACAGAATCGGCTGAATCTGCCAGAGCAGACTCCATTCGACGCCGATATTTTCTTCCTGAGCGAAGCGCTGGCTGGACTCACGCGCTTCTCGATACATGTTCGCCAGGGCGTCCGCATCCAGGTGACGCTGATCGAGCGTCATGTCGGCCTGAGCCACGACCGATGTCACGATGCCGGGCTTCGTTTCGACCCGCCCGACCGTACACACACCACCGTATTTCACGCCGATGTCTCTCACCGCAAGGTGCAGCTTCGAGACGCCACCGAGCGCGTCCCGGCGGCGATTCATCGGCGTGGAGCCGGAATGCGCGGCCTGGCCTGTAAACCGTATGCCATGACGCTCGACGCCAAAGGTGCCGAGCACGACACCCAGCGGCAGATCCATGTCGAGCAGCACAGGCCCCTGCTCAACATGCAGTTCCAGGTACGCAGCAGCATTGCGTAATTGCTTGTGCGATTCTTTGACCGTATCCAGGTTCAAGCCAAATTCTTTGATGGCGTCAACCAGGAGAATCCCGTCTTTGTCCTTCAAATGGCGCAGGTCGTCAGGATTCATCGTGCCGGAGCAGGCGCTGCTGCCGAAGAGGCTGCGTCCAAAACGCGCGCCTTCCTCATCCGCCCAATCGACAACGCGCACGGTGACGGGCGGTTTACCCCGGCTGGCGATATTGCGCAGGACTTCCAGCGCCGCCATAACATTCAGGCAGCCATCAAGCCAGCCGCCATTCGGCACCGAATCGAGATGGCCGCCGATCAAGAGTTCTTTTTCGGACTCGCCACGGAGAGTCGTCCAGGTATTACCGGCCTCGTCCACCTCATATTCGACCGGCAGCCCTGCCAGCTTGCTCTTGTACCACTCGCGTGCTTTCGCCCAGACTTGTGTGAAGGCGACCCGCTGCGCGCCGTTTTCGTCGCCAGTGAGCGCCCTTAACTCTTTAAGTTCGTCGATTGTGCGCTGAGGATTCAACATGACACACCCCTGCCCGTGGTAAGGATTATCTTTGAAGCGCAGAGATTACCTATTCGCAGGGGATGCGTCAAACATGCCGGACGGGCGGCAAAACTCTCGATCTTTGATGTTTGAAGTCGTTTCTGAGCGGGAACGATGGGCAGGAAAACACAAACGCAAACACCGCAGATGACATCCCAAGCATCTGCGGTGAACAGAAGCTGAAATCAGCGCGTTCGCTGTACCAGGGAGATTTCGTTGCCATCAGTCGGGAACTAACACCTGCCTGGCTCCCTGCGTTGCCTATGTACAAACGAAAGCCGATGATCGATACTGCAACCGGCCACCTGGGCGTTTTCACCGCGCATTTTCACGATGAGAACTTCCAGGCCGACCTCCAAGATTAGATTCTTCCGAGCATTTCCGGCACCTGAGAGGGGCGATTTGCTGACGACAACGTCCATCACGGATCGAAACGAGTGGAACAGCCGGCTGCGCGACTTGCCCTATGCCCACGTACTCCAGACATGGGAATGGGGCGAATTCAAGCGTGAGACCACCGGCTGGCTACCAATGCGCCTGGCGTTTGAGCATTCAGGGCGCAGCGTTGCTCTGGCTTCGATTGGGGTGCGCCGCTTGGGGCCGCTCAAGATCATGTATGCGCCCAAAGGGCCGGTTTTCGCCGACGATCACAGCCAAGACTGGGAACATGTGATCGATCAGCTCGCCGAAATCGCCCGCCGAGAGCGCGCCATCTGGCTCAAGATCGATCCCGATGTCCCCGTCGCGAGCGGCATTCCAGGCGAAGAAGATGACCAACCCGAACCGCGCGGACAGGCACTGCTTGAACATCTGGCTGTGCGCGGCTGGCGTTTTTCCGCCGATCAGGTGCAGTTTCGCAATACGATCCTGATCGATCTGGCGCGCGACGAAGACGACTTGCTGGCCGCCATGAGCCAGAATACGCGGCGGAAAATCCGGGTAGCTGAGCGGGAAGGCGTGTACGTTCGTACTGCCACCCCCGAAGATCTCCCGGTGCTCTATGAGCTTTATCGGGTTACGGCGGCCAGAGACGGTTTCTTGATCCGCCCGCCCGCGTATTATGAGCTAGAATGGCGCGCGATGATGGAACAAGGCCTGGCACATGCACTGATCGCAGAAGTCGATCAACGCCCTGTCGCGCACGTCATTCTGTTTCATTTTGGCAAGAAGTGCTGGTACTTCACCGGGGCATCTGCCAACGAAGCGCGCGACAAGATGCCGAATTACCTGCTGCAATGGGAGGCGATGCGGTGGGCAAAAGCAACCGGCTACACGTTATATGATATGTGGGGTGCGCCGACGCATTTTGACGAAAGCGACCCGCTCTGGGGTGTTTACGGCTTCAAGCGCGGCTTTCGCGGTATCGTCACTCGCTATGCAGGAGCATGGGATTACGCACCTTCGACGCTGCTTTATCGGGCATATACGGAAGCCATGCCGCGCGTCAGACAATGGCTGCAGCGCAGGTGAGAGTTACGTGACGACCTGGAAGTCCTATCGTGTACGGTAGTAGACGAAGCAGGATCGAGATAGAGGTTATGTTGCATCTACGTCTTCCGGTTATCCTTCTTATCGCAGCTTTTGGCGTGGTAGCGTGTACCCCTGTCGCGGATGTATCTCCCACGAGCACGCCCGCGGCCACAGATCGCCCACAGCTTGCCGCGACTCGACCTGCGGCTACAGTCACACCAACTGCGCGCCCCAATCTGACACTGCGCTTCTGGCTGCCGGATAGTCTTGCCGGACTTGACAGCGTAGATGCCGGGGATGTGCTTTCGGAGCAGATCAGTCAATTTGAGCAGTCGTTCCCGGATATACAGGTCGAACTCAGACTGCGTGCGGCCAACGGAACCGGCGGCCTGCTAGAGACGATGAATATGGCTGCGCAAGTAGCGCCCGGCGCTCTGCCCGACGTTACCCTTCTGCGCTTGCAGGATTTTCGCGTGGCCGCTCAGGAAGGGCTGTTGCAGCCACTAAGCGAGCGAGATTTGATCGTTGGTGTCGATGATTTTGCGCCCGCTGTTGTCGGCATGGGGCAGATTGACAATGTATGGTTCGGTGTCCCCAGCACGCTTGAAATACTTCATGTTGCCTATTCATCGACAGAACCTACGATAGAGTCATGGCGGTTCGATCAACTGCTCGCAGCCCGCGTGCCGTTTCTCTTTCCTGGGATGTCAGAAAACGGCTTGAGTCCCGTATTCCTGCTTCAGTATCTGGTTGCGGGGAGCCAGGAACCCGGCGATGGCGTTCTGACTCTCGACGAGAATGCGCTCCGCGCCACCCTACGATTTTATGAACGCGCGGCTTCTGCTGGGTTGGTGTCGCCTACGGTGCTTGAGTATAGTTCACCGGAACGCTATCCTGATGCGCTCAACGAGAACATCCCCACGGTCGTGACCTCAAGTTTGTACTTACGCGCAGAGAGTGAAGACCGACAACTACAACCAGGCTATATTCCAACGACAACCGGCGAACCCGCTACCACGCTCGATGGCTGGTTGTGGGTAGTCATTCGAACGGGTAACGAACAACAATTGGCGGCGTTGCGTTTCATCAATTGGATGCTGGATGCGCAGCGGCAGTCCGACTATCATGCGGCGATTCACATGCTGCCTGCGGCGCTTGCGGCCCAACGCCAGCTTGATGCGGCTTATGCGGCCTTCGGCGAGTCGCTGCTTCAGAATGCGGTTCTGCTGGAGCCGGATCTAACCAACAACCTGACCGCACGTGCGCTTCAATCCGCATATGCGGCGGTCATCAACGGCCAAAGCACGGCTGGCGACGCCCTCAACGATGTCATCGCACAGATCGGCGAATAAATCATAAGAAAACGTGTAATAAACGTAAAACAAACGATTTTTACGTTCTTCACGTGATCTTGACACATTTACCCTACCGAATTGACATATTCTTTGAGCAAGGTTTAGATGTGCTTGATGACGTTCAACGTGGCTGAGAGGCATGGCAGCATGATCACCGAAACTACCACTCAGAAGGAGAACCTCGCAAGCGCACCTGACCTCAAGCTCAAGCTTCTTACATACTGCCCGAGCTGTGGCAAACACAGCCAGTTTGCCTACTGCGGCACACAACAGTTTCCCGCGCACGTGGCCGCCTCAGCCGGCTTGCCAGCAGAATTGCACCTCTTTAACTGTGATCGATGTGGCAGCACGATCAGTCACAGTGATCTGCTTCTGTAGCGTTACTGCGCTCTAATCATGCTCGATGATTGACCGGTCAGTTATTCCAATCACCAAATCTTCGCAGACTACCTCGATTTTGCGAGGCACCGCGTGAATCACGCTCAATCGGGTGTTGGCGATCACTGGACAGTGATCGTTTGGCCTTCTGAACGTCGCTCTCGTGCTTGAGAAGCACAGTAAGTGTGGTTTCAAGCGTCTGTTTGTCCAGATTATCCGCATTGAGCATGACCAGCGCCCGCGCCCAATCAATAGTCTCCGATACGCTGGGATGCTTTTTCAAGTCCATTTGCCGCAACCCCTGGACAACTTCCACGGCCTGTTGAGCCAGTTTGGCGTTGAGTTCCGGCACGCGCAGACGGACGATGTTGGTTTCAGTTTCGCTGTTCGGATAATCGATAAACAAATACAAACACCGCCGCTTCAGCGCTTCAGATAAGTCGCGCGTGTTATTGCTCGTCAGCAGCACAATCGGCTGATGCCTGGCCTTGATCGTCCCGATCTCTGGCACCGTGACCTGGAAATCACTCAGGACTTCGAGGAGGAAGGCTTCGAACTCAGCATCGGCACGGTCGATCTCATCGATCAGCAGCACAACCGGCTCGTCAGCCGTAATCGCTTGGAGCAAGGGACGCGCAAGTAAGAAGCGTTCGGAGAAGAAAACGTCTTCCTCTTGCGCCAGTCGATCAGCAGCTTCCGTGAGGCTTTGCGCATCGGCCAGTAGTTGGCTCAATTTATCCCGCAGTAACTGCGTGTACAGCATTTGCTTGGCGTATTCCCACTCGTAGAGCGCCTTGCTTTCGTCCAGCCCTTCATAACATTGCAAGCGGATCAGGCGTTTCCCTGTCACCCCCGACCATGCTTTCGCCAATTCCGTTTTTCCGACTCCCGCTGGCCCCTCCGCAAGGACAGGTTTTCCCAGTTTTTCGGCCAGGAACATCACGGTCGCGATTTCGCTGGTCGCAACATACTGCTGCTGGCTCAAATCGCGGAGCACCTGCTCAATGTTGTTTTGCATTATCCCTATTCCTGTTCAACCCAACTTCGGAGGGCTAATCTGCAGAAGCGGAATTGTTACCTGACTACGACTATCGTTTATCAATTTGCTCGTCAGTTTTGCCAAACCGACGCTTGCGCTCGCTGTAGGCGATGAGCGCCTTACGTAGTTCAGTCTCGTCAAAGTCGGGCCAATAGGTTGGCGTCGTATAGAGTTCAGAGTATGCGCCCTGCCAGATAAGAAAATTACTGATGCGCAGTTCCCCGCTCGTTCGAATGATCAAATCCGGATCGGGCAGATCGCTTGTGTAGAGATAGCGGCTGATCAGGGCTTCGCTGATCTGTTCTGCAGGCACATGATCAGCCACAATCCGGCGCACAGCCTGCACGATTTCATCGCGTCCGCCATAGTTGAAGGCGACGTTCAAAATCAGGCGATTGTTAGCACGCGTGTACTCGCACGCATGTTTGATCTTCTTCTGCAAGAGCGGGGCAATGCCGCTGAGTTCGCCAATATGCCGGATCTGCACGCCATTGCGATGGAGTTCATCCAGTTCGCGGTCGATGACTCCTTCGAGGATGCGCATCAACATCTGCACTTCGGCGCGCGGACGTGCCCAGTTTTCTGTCGAGAACGCGTAGATGGTCAGGATTTTGACGCCGAATTTCACGCATGAGCGTAGGATTTGCCGGAGATTTTCCGTGCCTTGCCGATGGCCTTCCGTTCGTGGCAGTCCATGAGCCTTAGCCCACCGACCATTGCCATCCATGATAATAGCGACGTGATAAGGCACCTGATCCTTCGGCAGTGGCAGTTCGTTCGTATCCAGCTCATCTCGTGTCAAGGCGACCATGCACTTATACCTCTAGGATTTCTTTTTCTTTTCGCTCACCCATGGCTTCTATTTCAGCGATGAACTTATCCGTGAGTTTCTGAATCTCATCCTGGCCGCGCTTCGCCTCGTCTTCCGAGATCAGTTTCTCTTTTTCGAACTCCTTTGTGTCATCATTGGCGTGCCGCCGTATGTTACGAATCGCCACGCGCGCATCTTCCGTGCGCTTGTGAAGGAGTTTGACCAATTCCTGACGGCGTTCACGAGTCAATGCTGGCATATTGAGACGAATAATATCGCCATCGACTGCGGGTGTGATATGAATATCCGACTCGCGGATCGCCTTTTCGATAGATTTGAGTGCGGTCTTATCATAGGGGCGGATCATGATCTGCATAGGTTCGGGTGTCGATACTGTCGCCAACTGCTTGAGCGTCGTCGGCGTGCCGTAGTAATCGATGACCAGGCGATCCACCAGAGACGGGCTGGCACGCCCACCACGAATCCCCTGAAGATCGGTTTCGTAAACCGCCGCTGCGGCTTTCATTTTGCTGGTGCATTCTTTGAGAATGTCGTCAATCATGATGTCATCTGAGCGCAACAAAGTAAAAGCGCTCCCTCCTTGTAGGTTTATGTAATAAGCCGATTATGGAGAGGCTTTCGCTCTTAATCATACACCGCCTCACTCGATAAGCCTCATTTTTCTCGAAAAATAGGCCACTCAGGCGTGTACCCAACCTTCCCAACCCCGGGCGCGCCAGGCCGTATATAACGCCACGGCACCGGCAGTAGCAACATTCAGACTGCCGACATTGCCACGCATGGGCAAACACAACACCAGATCACAGGTATCACGCACGAGCCGGCGCATCCCTTCGCCCTCGCTGCCCAGCACCAATCCCAAACTCATGTTGAGATCGGTCTTGTCTATCGTTGGAACATTCGGCCCAATGTCCAACCCGATCATCCAGACATCATTCTCCTTGAGCAGTTTCATCGTCTGGCTGAGGTTGACGACCTGGACGACATTGAGGTGCTCGATTGCACCAGACGAGGCATTGACGACTGCGGGCGTGACAGCGACGCCGCGCCGTTCCTGAATGATGACTCCATGAATACCAACTGCATCAGCAACGCGCATCAGCGAGCCGACATTCTGGGGGTCTTTCAGCAGATCGAGCAGCAGAATGAATGGCTTTTCGTTGCGTTTCCGGCTGGTCTCCAGGACAGTATCGAGATCGACATACGGATATGGGCTGGCACGCAGCGCCATATTTTGATGATTCGCCCCCTGCGCGATGTCGTCAATAATGCGCCGGGGCACACGCTTAACCGGTACGCCCCGGTCGGCGGCTGTTGACAGAATCTCCGCGACCAGTCCCTTTTCTTCAACGCTGTCCGTCAACAGAAGCTGCTCAAGATTGCGCCGCCCTGCGCGGAGGCACTCCATGATCGCCCAATGGCTGTAAATGAATTCAACCGCCATGATCTTTATCTCGTTACATCCCCTTCCACACCGTACCGTCGGCGCGGTCTTCGAGGATAATTCCCATCTTCGCTAACTCGTCGCGGATGCGGTCGCTTTCTGCCCAATTCTTGCTGGCGCGTGCCTGAGCGCGGATATTGATCAGGAAATCGATCAGCGCCGCTTCCCGATTGCTATCACCAGCAACCCGATTCCCGGCTGGTAAAATGCCCAGAACATCGCCAGCGAGCGACGTATAGGTTTCATCCACAGCCTTCAAAACATCCAGGGCGACAGTGATACCACTGTTCAGCAGCGTGTTCACCTCGCGCGTCAGTTCCTGGAGAATTGCGATGCCTGTGGGAGCGTTGAAGTCATCATCCATCGCCGCCGCAAAGTCGCTTTTCGCCTTCTCAAGCTGTGCCAGAAAGCCATTGCCATCCCCGCCCGCCTGCGCCGTGTTGAGCGCCCGCCGATTCAGGCGCACGGCATTGTAGATGCGTTCCCAGCCTTTGGCAGCCGCACTCAACGCCTCATCGCTGAAATCAATCGGGTTGCTGTAGTGGGCGCTGAGCACAAAGGCGCGAATGACCTCTGGGCTGTGGCGCTGGAGCGCATCTTCGATGGTTGTGAAGTTGCCCAGGCTTTTCGACATTTTGACGCCATCAACGGTCAGGCTGCCGACGAGCAACCAGTAGCGCGCGAAGATCGCGTCATTGGCGCATTCGCTCTGGGCGATTTCGCTCTCGTTATGCGGAAAGATATTATCGACGCCGCCACCATGAATGTCGAAGGTTGGGCCGAGGTATTTCCTGGCCATGGCTGAGCATTCGATGTGCCAGCCGGGAAAACCTTCGCCCCATGGGCTGTCCCAGCGCAATATGTGCTCCGGTTCGGCGCGTTTCCAAAGCGCGAAATCTTCTGGATTGCGCTTTTCACCCCGTTCGGCAACACGACCCATGCCCTCCTGATCGTCAACCCGCCGGTTGCTCAGCTTGCCATAATCGGGGTCAGTCGTGACATCGAAATAGACGCTACCGCTGACTTCGTAGGCATGTCCTTTTTGCAGCAGCGTCTCGATCATCTTGATCTGTTCGGGGATGTGCCCGCTGGCGCGTGGTGAGATGTCGGGCCGAGTGACACCGAGGGTGTCCATGGCCTGAAAATAGTTGCGTGTGTACGTTTCGACAATCTGCATCGGCTTCGCGTGCATCTGCCCGGCCTTCTTGAGGATGCGATCTTCACCAGATTCCAGGAGATGGCCGACATCGGTGATGTTCTGCACATACAACACGTCATAGCCACTCTTGCGCAGCCAGCGCACGACCACGTCGAAGTTGACATACGTCTTGGCATGACCGATGTGCGGATCATCGTAGACGGTCGGGCCACAGACATACATGCCTACACGCCCGGCCTCGAGCGGCACAAATTCCTGTTTCTCTCTCCCAAGGACGTTATAGACACGCAGGGTCATGCAACCTATCCTGACTTCCTTATTGTTTGCCCAGATTGAACGTCATTCTAACGTAGATTTAGCATGAAGCACCATAGCGCCATCATGCCGCCCGATAGCCGTATCGTCTATCACGATCACGCGTTGGATCTTGTGCGGAGCTTCGTGCTACTTGGTATAGCTGTTCGGGTCGCCCTGGCTGCCTTTTTTCCCATCCGGCCAGGTCGTCTTCTCGTTAAAGCGAATATTGGTGATGTTCGCGCCCTTCATGTTCGCGTTGGTGAGATTCGCATCATTGAGAATTACGCCTGTCAGATTGGTATTCGTCAACCGGGCGCTGGTCATGTCCACGCCGGTGAGATTCGTACCGGTGAGATTCGCCGTGTCGAAATCACAGCCGACAGCCTTGCCCACCGTCATATCGACATAGGTGATGTTCGCCAGCCGCAAAATGGCTTCGCGCAGATTGACGCCCTGCATTCTCGCCCCGCGCAGATTAGCGCCGGTCATATCGAGCCGTGTCATGTCGAGCATCGTAAGATCGAGACCTGCCATACGTGGATTTGTGCCGGCAGACACGAGCGCGAGTGCAAGTTCTTTGCGGGTAATCTCAGGCATGATTCATTTGCTCCCGTTCGTAGGCAATTATCTGATCAATCGTCTCGTCAAGCGACAGCGCCGGCTTCCAACCGATGGCAGCATAGATCTTGTCGAGGCTCGGCACACGACGCCGAAAGTCCTCGAACCCGGTTTCATATGCCTGATCGTAAGGAATATGGTGCAGCTCTGAACGACTGTTCGTGCGCTCGCGAACGCGCTGCGCCAGCGCACGGATAGTGACTTCTTCGGTGCTGCCGATATTGAACACTTCGCCCTCTGCACTGGGCACGTCTGCCAGCGCGATAATGGCGCGAATAACATCGTGGACGTTGCAGAAACAGCGCTGCTGTTCGCCATCGCCGTAGATCTGGATGGCTTCATCCGCGATTGCCCAACGCACAAAACGCGGCAATACCATACCATATTGGCCACTCTGGCGTGGCCCAACGGTGTTAAACAACCGGACAATGACCACCGGGAGATTCATCTCTTTATGGTAGGCCAGCGCCAGAAACTCATCGACCATCTTCGACGCAGCGTAGCTCCAGCGGCTGCGAATGGTTGGGCCAAGAACGGTGTCGTCATCTTCATGAAAAGGAAAACGAACGCCCTTGCCGTAGACTTCGCTCGTCGAGGCAATGATCGTCTTCTTGCGGTAGCGGCGCGCTGTTTGAAGGACAATCTCAGTGCCGCCGATGTTCGTTTCGATGGTTTCCGTCGGGCTGTTGATAATCCGCTGCACACCGACGGCGGCAGCCAGATGGTAGATTACGTCACACTCACTGACCAACCTGTCCATGACCGTCAGGTTGCGAATATCTTCAATCGCAAACCGGAAATCAGGGTTTTGCGTCAGTTGAGCGATATTCTCGAACCTGCCAGTGGTCAGGTTATCGATGACCGTTACGCGCTGCCCGGCATTCAATAGTGCTTCGGCGAGATGACTGCCAATGAAACCCGCACCGCCGGTAATGAGCACATGTTTCATACAATTCAACGTTTTGGATCAGCATCACGAATAAATGACACGATCATGATAACAGAATTGGCAAGGTGCGACAAAGGTACAATCTGGTATGTGTGTTGGCGTGCTAAACTAGAAGCATCAAGATGCCAAGAATCATCTCTCTGAAGCGAGGGCAGCGTGATTTTTTCAACACAGAGTGATCCACCGGTACATTTGCTGGCGGGATTTGCTCGATTTTTGCCGGATAAAACTCCCGAACTCGTGTTGCAGGCCCCTGGACGAGCGCTCTGGGCAGCGGTGAGCCGACGCACGGACGATTATTTCAGCATGGCGAGCCTCGAATTCGACTCGCGGGCGGTCTTCAGTTACCAGAGCGCGAAGGTACGCCGCACCTTGATGCGCCGCCCTTTGCCGAGTTGGGTGCGCTACGGCGCGGGGATGCTCGTGCTGCTCTCCAACCATGGGCTGGATGTCGGCGGGTTTGACGCGGTGGTAGCGGGCAGCGAAAGCGATGAAGTCCGCTACGAATACTCCGTTGGGCTGGCCTTCGCGGCCATCCATCACACCTTGAGTGGCACAGCTTACACCGAAGACAAGCTGGTCGACTTGGCTGAAAGGGTGCGCCGTGAATATGTCCAGGCAACCTGAACATTCCGACGCACCGCTCTTTCCCGTGTCATCAACGCCGATACTGATGCTTAACTGGCGTCGCCCGTGGCCGCAGCGACAGCGAGCCGGACGCTGTCTTCTGGTTTGACATTGATGCGTGCGTCAATCACGCGGCCCGCTTCATCCATGACCCAATGCGACCGCGCAGTGCCCATGTATGTCTTGCCGTAATTGGTCTTCTCGACCCATACGCCCCAGCTTTCCAGAACCTTATGCTCCGGGTCGGACAGTAGATCGTAGGGCAGCTTCTCTTTTTGTTTCCACTTGAGCAAGTCACCTGGCGGATCGTTGCTGATACCCAGCACCACGGTATTGTCGAGTTCGAGCCTGGGCAAACTATCGCGAAAGCCACACGCCTGCGTGGTGCAGCCGGGGGTGTCTGCCCTGGGGAAAGCAAACAAAATCACCTTCTTGCCCCGATAATCGCTCAACTTGACGGACTTGCCATTCTGATTGAGCAGTTCAAAATCCGGTGCCAGTTCGCCAATTGCGGGCATCTATAAGCTCCTTGTGTATCAGTCCGATTGTATCGAGAAATGGCAGTCACGAACTGCCGTTCGTTTAAGACGGCGACTGGAGAGGCGGCAAAGCAGCCAGAACGTGAATCGCCTGGCTCGCGGCCTTTGATGAAATGCCGAGCTTCTGGTCGATCAAGATGCCGTTTTCGTCGATCACCCAGAGTGAATGCGCCGTCATCGGCAATTTGAGCAAACCCAGCATGGGCATCCCGTAGGCTCCCCAGGCCTTGAGAACGGTGTGATCCGGATCGGACAGGAGTTCGTAGGGCAGATCGCGATTGCGCTTGAAATGCGCCAACACCTCCTGCGAATCGGCACTGATCGTTAACACGACGGCATCCGCCGCGCGCAGATCGTCAAATTCATCGCGAAGGGCACATGCCTGCGCGGTACAGCCAGGAGTGCCAGCTTTGGTAAAGGCGAAAAGCACCACGCGCTGACCGCGATAATCACTTAACTTGATGGGTTTTCCATCCTGATTGGGCAACTCGAAATCGGGTGCCGGTTCACCGATTTGTAGCATCACAGACCTCCAGACTCTTCAGCTTCCCGCACACTATACCGGGTGTTGATGAGAAAGGGTTTAATCGCGTATTGGATGTAAAACAAATATGCCTGATGAATGCACAGCGCATGTGGTATCGTTGTGCGCATGAGCCAGACCTTCCTCACGCGCCACCCCATTCTTCTTACCTGCCTCGCCCTGCTGACGATCTTGTTTGTTATCTACCTGCCAACGCTGCAAACGATCCCGAATGGCAGCGAACACTACTACATGATCGATGTAGGCGAGACTCAGATCGTCCTCAATGTCTGGGGCACACTGCACGCCACAGGCTACCCGATCTATGTCATGACTGGCAGCGCTATGGTCGCCATCTTGCGGGCGTTGGGTGTCGCGCCTGTGACCGCGCCCGCTGCCGTCTCCTTGATCTGGGGATTGGCGGCGCTGGCATTGTTGTACGTGCTGATAACGCGTCTGACGGGGCGTGTCTTGCTTGCCACAATCGTGGTGCTTCTATTTGGCCTGATGCGCACGGTCTGGATTCATCACGTGATTGCCGAAATCTACACCTTTGGCCTGCTCATCGGTCTTGGATTGCTGACGCTGGCGCTGTGGAAACCGCCCATTAAACACCGGCTCTATTGGCTGGCACTGCTCGGCGGGATCGGCGTCGCCCATCATCGGGCAATCGCCATGATGATCCCGGCACTGCTGTTCGCTGTGTACCCCGATCTGGGAGCACTACGGCGCAGGCTGCCGCTCACGCTGGCGATCTGTCTTGCCTTAGGGCTGCTTGGCTTCACGCAGTATGCTTACCTGATGCTGCGCGCGAATGCCGGCGCTGCCTGGGTCTATGGCGAGCCGGGGACGCTCGCCGGCCTGTGGGATCAATTTACCGGGCGCGAGGCTGCGCGCTTTATTGGCGCACCCGATTCGCTGGACGCGCTGTTTGCCAACATCGGCATGGTCAATACTGTGCTGGCAACCGATGCGACACTCCCTGGTGTTGTCGCCGGGGTCATCGGGCTGGCGCTTGGATGTATGCGCAAAGAGCGCCGCACCTTCGCTGTGACGATGGCGCTCAATGGGCTTGTGGCGCTGCTGTTCCATTATGTTTTCTACACCGATATTCTCTCCGCGCTGATCTTGCCCGTCTTGCTGAGTCTGGCGAGCGGGTGGCTGTTGCTGGCCGACGCGCTGATCGACACGCCACGTCTGGTGTCACTACCACTTCCGGAAATCCTCGGCGTGATCGCAGCGGCCTTCGGCGTGGTGTTATTCAACAGCAATCAGGGCTTCATTCAGTCGTTGACGAACGACCCAGCCGGTAACGAAACGATTGCCCTGGCCCAGAGCACACCACCGGGAAGCGCCTTGATGTTGGCCTGGGGCCCCCGGCATTTTGCCGTCGGCCTGGCGCGCGATGTTCTCGGAGAATTGCAGACGATCAAGCTGGTCGATCACAAAGCCGACTTTAGCGCCCTGGCGGTGGCTATGCCCCTGGTGACACCAGCTTTCACGTTTTACGCACAGCCTGTCTCGTGGTGGGAGAACAAACTTGGCGCGCCGGTCTATTTGCACGCGGTTGCGCCCGAACTGGTGCAGATCGCGACGAAACCGGAGATCGGAGATGCTGATATGCCATTTGGAGCAGACGCAGCGCAGCTTACCTGTGACGGCAATCAGATCCTGCTGCATGTCGCGTGGTCTTCACCGACAGTGCCGGAGCGCGATTTGAGTGTGTTCGTGCATCTGCTGGCTGCCGACGGTGAGTTGATCGACCAGGCCGACGAATCCGCGCCGGTCTATGGCTGGCGGCCGCTGACGACGTGGCTGGCTAGTGAGATTGTGCGCGATGTGTATGCGCTGCCGAATCTGGACAACGCAGCCTCCATCGCGTATGGGTTGTACACACAGCGCGCTGATGGTAGTTTTGAGAACGTTGTCGCCTATGAACTTCCGGTGGATTGTCCATGAACCGCCGTCTTGCCGTACTTCTCGTTCTTTTGCCGCTGGTCGCCGCCGCCTGCCAGACAGCGCCTGTCGCAACGCCTGATCCGTTTGCAGGCGTCGTGGAAGCAAAGTTGCTGGCGACAGTCGCAATTTCGCCAACCCCGGGTGAAGCAGAGCGCCAGGCCACTGCTGCGGCTATCGCCCTGCTCCCAACCCAGGCGCGCGCCACGCTCATACCATCACAGACGCCGTACATCGGCGTATTTCTCGGCGAACTCGACGACTCAGCAGCACCACAACCCGCGCAAGACTCTGTAGTCCTGGTCACACCTGTCCCGTTGACCGCTGCAACGGTCACGGCGCAGAGTTGCGCCATCGCTCCCGATGACCGCTTCGGGGTGAATTGGCGCGCGGAAACCGCCGTCACGGCAGCCCTGGGCTGTGCAGGCGAACCTGCGGCAAGTTTCCAGGGGACGATTCAGCTTTTCGAAAACGGCTTCATGATCTTCATCCCCGGCGGCGAAATCTGGGCCTTCGCCCTGGGCGTGCCGTCTGGACGCTACTGGTATTCCGCCCAGACACCGCCGCCTGCGCCAGAGGACATCGTCGCGCCGGAAGGCTTGCGCGTGCCGACACTTGGGTTTGGCGCTGTTTGGGCATCGCTGCCGGGTCTACGCCAGACATTGGGCTTCGCGCGAACAGAAGAAAGCACGTCGAACATCATCATCCAGCGTTTCATCGGCGGCTTGCTGATTTTTGACGAGAGTGCCGGACAGACGTTCGCTTTGCTTGGCAACAATCAGCCTCAGGGCAGCGTCTATGGCCCCTACTGATGCAAACGCTATTGGTTGCGCAGCGCTTCGAGCTTCTGAGCGAGTAGCTCTTTGACGACCTGTGGATTGCCGCGCCCTTTGAGCGCTCCCATCACCTTGCCCATGATCGGCCCAAAGAGTTTGTCTTCGCCTGCCGCGTAACGTGCGACCAGATCACCAGCGGCTGCCAGAGCTTCATCGACAGCAGCGCTCACCTCGGCGGTGTCGCTTACCTGAGCCATGCCCTTTTCCTGCACGATGCGCTCAGGATCGCCGCCCGTATCCCACATCTCCACGACCAGGGTCGCCGCCGTATTCTTGTTAATCGTTCCGGCGTCAACCAGCTTCGCTAACCTGGCGAGATTCTCAGCGCTGATGCGCGTCGGTATGTCTTCGCGTTCAAGGCCGTCGCGGTTACACAGACCAAACAGGTTGCCGATCAGCAGATTGGCGGTCGTTTTGGCCTGGCCGCCTGTGGCGAGTGCATCCTCATAGTAATGGGCGACAGCCTGCTCGATAGTGATGATGTTGGCGTCGTAGTGGCTCAACCCCATTTCGGTCATGAAGCGCTCGCGTTTGGCATCCGGCAGTTCCGGCAGCTTGCCGCGCACCTGCTCGACCCACTCACGGCTGATTTCGAGGATTGGCAGATCAGGTTCAGGGAAGTAGCGGTATTCGTCGGCGCTTTCTTTGTAGCGCTGGACGACTGTGCGCTGGCGATTTTCATCCCACCCCATCGTCGCCTGGCGCACACCATCTCCGTTTTCCCAGGCCTTGATCTGCCGCGCGATTTCATAATCGATGGAACGGTACAGACTGCGAATGCTGTTCAGATTCTTGACTTCCGTGCGCGTGCGGAAGCCTGTGTCGTCCTTGTGCATGACGCTGACATTTGCTTCCAGACGCAGCACGCCCTTGCTCATGTCTCCGCTGTTGACGCCCAGGTATTGCAGAATACTGCGGAGCTTGCGCGCGTAAATTTCGGCCTCTTCGGCGCTGTGGATGTCCGGCTCGGTGACAATTTCCAGAAGGGGGACGCCAGCACGATTGTAGTCCACCAGGCTGTCATCGTTCATGTGCGTGAGTTTGCCGGTGTCTTCTTCCAGGTGCGCCCGGCGGATACGAATCCGCTTCGTCTCCCCATTGCTCAGTTCAATATCGACCCAGCCATTGATGCACAACGGGCGGTCATACTGGCTGATCTGGTAGCCCTTCGGCAAATCAGGATAGAAGTAGCTTTTGCGCGCGAACTGATTCACCGGTGGAATTTCACAATTCAGCGCCAGGCCGACCATCATCGCATATTCGACGGCCTGCATGTTGATCACGGGCAGGGTTCCGGGCAGGCCGAGCGACACGGGATCTACGGCGCTGTTCGGTGCAGCGGTCACACTGTCTACGACCGGGCAATCGGAGAACATCTTGCTCTTGGTGAGCAATTCGGCATGAATTTCTAAGCCGATGATCGGCTTCCAGTCAGACATAGCAATTGCACCTGTCGGGTAGCGGGCGATGAGTGAAAATCTCCCGAAACTATACCACAAACAGGTGCTCAGCCGGGTACAAATCTGGATTGGATTGTTCGGGGCAAAGTTGAGATCAGTGCCGCGCTAGCCGTCGATGGCCTTCAGGATCGGCTCATATTCGGGCAGTTCGAGCAGGGCACGTCGCATGTAATCCTGCATCGGCTCGCTCGCGCGCTCTATGGCAGATCGGCACAATTGTAGCGCCGTATCCCGGTCGCCGCGTTCCCAGGCGATCAAGCCGCGGTTGAAGGGGATCATCTGATCGGTTGGCGTGATCAGCCCAGCCGACACGTAATCGGCATCGGCAAACTCCAATTGACCGCTGCGGCGCTGGGCATCGGCGCGAGCCAGCAGCAGCCGGGCGCGAAATCCATCGACAAAGCGATCATCCGCGCTGGTCGTGTCAACCAGCATCGTGAGCGACTCGCTGTAGGAACGCGCCGCCAGGGGATAATCGCCCGCGCGCGCAGCGATATCGCCCATCCACTGCATCCAGCGCCAGGTCTTGGGCTGCTTGCGTGCCAGCTCCAGCGCAGAGTGAGTATCTCCGCGTGTCAGCAAAAGGCGCACATGCTGTTCGGTCAAGCGATTTCGCTCTGTCGGCCCCCCGGCCAGATCGGTTGCCACCATCATGGCGCGGATCGCCGCGGCAAAATCGCCTAGTTGCTCGAAGATAATCGACTGTTCCACGTAGTCGGCGCTAGTGGGATCGCTGAGACGTTCCAGATCAAGCGCCGCAGCGCGCAAGTGTTCTTCGCCCTTCAAGCGGCGGCAGATGGCTGCCCGAAGACGTAGAACCTCATCATTTGTTTCCGCAGAAATCGCTTCGTTGAGCGTATTCAGCGCTTCAGTGAGTTCACCGGCATCGATGAAGGCCTGCGCCTTTTGAAGAGGTGTGTAGGTAGTCACGCTTCTGCCTCCGTCAATTTGGGGGTTTCAGGTACGAGTTGAGGGAGAACAATCGCAAAGCTGCTTCCTAGCCCCAACGCGCTGCTGATGTGTATGTCGCCACCATGAATTTGGACGATCTCACGTGCAATACTTAATCCCAACCCTGTCCCTTGAACTTCACTGGGCACGCGAAAGAACGGCTGAAATACGTTCTCCAGATTGTCCTCGGCGATGCCTATACCATTGTCTTCGATCTCTATCTTCGCACAGGTGCCAATCACGGGATCATGAATGCCCGACAACAACCGCGCCGTGATTGTGCCGCCTTCGGGCGTATAGTTGATGGCATTGACAAGCAGATTTGTGATGACGCGCGCAAGCCTTTTGGTGTCCACAAGCGCCAGAACTGGCTCTGTGGCGGTCTCATAACAGAGGGTGAGCATTTTCCCCTCGGCTTCGACACGTTGAAGCTCGACCAGTTCACGCACGAATGGAACCAGATCGGTTGTCTCTGTTTTCAGAGTCATAAGATTCCGTTCGAGACGCGACAGGTCAAGCATATCCTCGACCAATTCCCGCATGTTATCTACGACTGCTTCCAGCACGCCGAGATGATCGGCCATTCTCTCAGGCTGTTTTTTTAGCAAGTACAGGCGTGTCTTTGCATTTGTCAGTGGCGTTCTTAACTCATGCGAGGCATGTGCCACAAAGCGAGATCGCTGTTCAGCAAGCGCCTTTTCTTTGCTGATGTCGTGGACAACGCCAACCACGCCAACCAATTTCCCCTCTGGATCGACCAGTCGGGCTGCCGAAATGTTTGCCAGAAATGAAGATTTATCTTTTCGAACAACGCGGGTTTCAACTTGCCAGCGTGGCTGAGCAACCAACCGTTCGATGATCGTGCGGGCGACAGTCGCCAGCGGTTGTCCATCAGGATTGCTCTGCGCAAAAATAGCCGGCGATGCACCTAACCACTCACCTTCCTCATACCCTGTCAAAGTAATCAAGGCGGCATTGACGAACCGCACGTGCATCTTGCCATCCACAGGTTCTGCATAGACAACGCCCTCGGTCATGGAATCGAGAATGGCATTCAACTGTGCGCGTTCGTGCTCAAGCTCTTCTGTGCGTTCCGCTACATGCGCTTCGAGACGCTCGGCCTGGTCATTGAGGCGACTATACAGATCGGCATTGTTGATCGCAATCGCCGCCTGATCAGCAAATGCTTGTAAGCGCTCGGCGTCTGCCTCGGAATAGGCATCAGGTGTTGGGCTATCGACATTCAAGAACCCAATTGTGCGTGTTCCCAATCGAATCGGCGCGGTGATATGAGACCGTACCCACTCCAACCCAGGCACGGTTATCCAATTAGGATCCAATTGAACGTCCGAGATGATAATTGGCACGCCAGTTTCAATCACGGTTCGCAAGGTATGTGTGGCGTCGATAGGCCAACGAATATCCTCGATGGTTGACATATCGAAGTCATGATCGTCGTAGCCCTTTAGCCGCCGCGTCCATGTAAGCTTGCCATCGACAAGCATAACACTCGCGCCCTGAAACGCGATGATGTGCTGCATATTCGCGAAGATACGATCCAGCACCTCGTCATGGTCGAGGGTTTTGACGATGTCAGCGGCAATTTCGCGCAGCGCCGATGCCATGGCGCGCTGATGAATCTCGGCTACCTGCGCCAATTTACGCTTCGTGACATCGTGGATAATCATGCAGATATATTTGCGAGCGCCGGTTTCGACAGGGCCGTTATAAGCCACCACATCGCGATACTCGCCGTTTGCAAGTCGCTGCCGGAAGGTGATATTGGTGGTTTCTGTAATCTCTGACTTCGGCATCGCCGGCGCATCCAAATCAAGCAGAGACATCGAGAGCAATTGCTGGCGGCTGTAGCCATAATAGGCGCAGGCTGCACGATTGGCATCGACGATTTGCCCTGAGTTTGGATTCACCAGCAGCATAACCGCGCGGTTATTATGAAAGAGTTGGTGCGCCCGGCGCTTACTCTTTGTCGCCTTTTGCCGTTGGTCCTCTATGTCAATGAGGAGCCGGATACGCCGACGCAGTACAGCTTCGTGAGTCGGAAAAGTACACACATCATCTGCGCCAGCGGCAAATGCATCTTCAATCCATCTCGATTTCTGCGGGCCGAGCATCAGAATGGGAATATGGGCGGTTTTCTGATCGGCTTTGAGGTTTGCGCAGAGTCGGATGCCTTCGCCATCGCTCAACTTATGGCCTAAGACAAGGAGGATAGGCTGAAGCGTGTCTAAAATATGCAGGGTTTCAGACGCGCTCGCCGAGTCCAGTAACTGGAACCCTTCTTGCGAAAGCCAGCCACGCGTTTCTGATAATCGCTGGTTATCCCCATCCACGACAAGGACAGGTGGTGTTCGTGAGTGCAAGGTAACGCCTGAGCAGTTTTTGCGTTATCAATTATCCGATCCGCTTGATCGATAATAGTCATTATCATTATCAACGCAAAAAGACTGCTCAGAACGTAAGAAATCAATGTCGTATAGAAATGTCTACGCTATGCGCCTCTTCCCCTTTACGCACCACAAGCTGTGCGATTTTTCAAGCATGTTGGAGCATAAAGTGATGCATACGCTCCAATGCACATTCGACGTTTTCATCGCTCGTAGCATAACTCGCGCGGATGAAACCCGTCCCGCTTTCGCCGAAAGCGCTGCCTGGAATAACGGCGACCCGTGCATCGTGGAGCAGGCGATCACAGAATTCCTCATCGTTCATGCCCGTGACGGCAATATTGGGAAAAGCATAGAATGCGCCGCGCGGCTCGAAGCAGGTGAGGCCAAGCTGATTGAATCCATCGACAATCATTTTGCGCCGTCGATCATACTGCGCACGCATATGCTGCACATCCAGCTCGCCATGCAGAAGCGCCTGGAGAGCGGCGACCTGCCCCATCGTTGGTGCGGACATGATTAGATATTGGTGCAGTTTGTACATAGCATCCATCAGCGGTCGCGGTGCAGTCGCATAGCCAATACGCCAGCCGGTCATGGCAAAGGCCTTGCTCATGCCGCTGAGGACGATCGTGCGGTCGTACATACCGGGCAGCGTGGCAAAGTTGATGTGCTCGAAGTCGTAGACGAGTCGCTCATAAATCTCATCCGAGATCACGACGAGATCGTATTTTTCTGCCACCGAGGCGACTTGCTGCATATGTTCGTAGGTCAACACCGCGCCGGTTGGGTTGTTGGGATAGCTGATCAAAATCGCTTTGGTGCGTGAGGTAATGGCTGCTTCCAGCGCTTCACCTGTAACCTGGAATTCGTGCTCAATGCTGGTACTGACTCGCACAGGGATACCGCCAACCATTTCAACGGCGGCAGCGTTCGAAACGAAGCACGGCTCCACCACCAGGACTTCATCACCCGGATCGACCACCGCCTTGAGCGCCAGCCACAGCCCTTCGCTTACGCCCACGGTCACAAGCACTTCGCTGCGAGGATCATAGTGCAGGCCATAGAGCCGTTCGACATAGGCTGCAATCGCGCGCCGCAGTTCGATCAAACCCGCATTCGATGTGTAACCAGTTTCGCCCCGCCGTAAGGATGCGATGCCAGCTTCCATGATGTGGTCAGGGGTCACGAAATTGGGTTCACCGATGCCGAGTGTCACCACATCTTCCATCGTCGAAGCGATTTCAAAATAGCGGCGGATACCGGAAGGGCGAAGCTCGTTGATTCTAGTGGCGACGAAGTTGCGCATGATTAAGCCCTATTGGAGAAAATTGCCCAAAAAGCTGAACGAATTATGCACAGATTCACCAAAACAACATCGCTCAGTCGGTAGCAAATTTGGCAAGCGCGATCCGACACTGTGTACGAAACTACTTGTCCAGACCATATACAAGCCGAAATCGCTCGCAGACAACCGGCATGTCTTCCTGCGGGAGACGATTGATCGCTGAACAGACGCGCGAGAAGAATTGCCAATGCACCTGACGCCAATAGGCCAGCGAACGGTCGCCCTCACCTTCATCATAAGCAAATTGCGCATCGACCTCCTGAAACGGTTTGAGCGATACTTCAGTCGTCTGGATGATGCAGAGAGGCATACCGGCACCATCCAGAATGACGCTGTATCCGCCAGCTTGAGGGAGAGAGACGCCATCGTGTTCGTATTCCCAGGCCAGGCCTGCGGTAGCCGTCTTGATACCGGCCTTGACGAGCGCGCCCAGCCTGTCCGCCATCTCGGCGCTATCTCCGAATGACCAGGCTTCATAGACGGCCAGATGTACCTCGTTCTTCAGACTGTCCAGGAAGGCTTGCCAGTAGGCCTGGATATGGTCAGGCTGGGTCATGTAGTCGATCTCCTTGTGCGCTGATCGCCGGGCGGTTTGATCCGCCAGCGAAGCGCCATCCCCCAGTAGAGTGGACGCGAGAGTAGCCAGAGCACCAGACGGGCTGGTTGACCAAAGTGTTTGCGCATGAACACCATCAAATCCCGGTAATAAATCTCGATAGCATGCCAACTCCGCGTGGCCGATTTTTCACGGTGGGTGATGTATGTGGACGCCAGAAAGCGAAATTTGCGCCCCGTGAACCGGCGCGCAAGATCATCCTCCGGGAAATAGAGCAGCAAATCTTCGTCATATTCAAGATCGTTGCGGCGCATGAGCGTGCAGGAACCGGGCATGGTTTCGACATCATAATCGCGGTCACGCTCCCACCCGGCATACCAATGTGCCGCCTCTGCCGTTCGCCTCGCGCCCGGCAGCAGCCATCCCAGCACAGTGTGCGTGAGCAGCAGGTATTCCAGCGTAAGTCGCCGCGAGCAGGTGCGTTGTATGGCGCCATCTGGATAACGGAGCTGCATCGTCACACCGGCGTAATCTGAATGCATTTCCAGGAAGGTCAGCATCACAGCGAGCGCATCTGGTTGGACGACGGTATCAGGATTGAGCAGGAGAACGTAGTCTTTCTCAGCGGCTGCAACACCCAGATTATTGCCGCCACAGTACCAGGTATTACGCCCTGGCGCGATCAGCTTGACCTCGCCGAATTCCGAACGCACCATCGCCGCGCTGTCGTCGCTGGAAGCATTGTCAACCACGATAATCTCAGGCTGAAGGCTGCTGCCGCGCAGGGCATGTAGGCAGGCGCGAAGATCTTCCCGCGTGTTATAGTTGACGACGACGACCGACAAGTTGTTCACGTCCTGATTGTCCTTCAATCACATCTGCTTTCGCCCATCCAGACACGTGGATGCGCGCACTGGAGTCTACTACTATGCCGCAAACGCTCTATGAATATGGCGGATCGGGGGCAGTCATTCATCTGGCAGTCGCCAATGGCTTCCCGCCGGAAACGTATATTCCCTTGATGGCACCGTTCACCAGCGAGTATCGCGTCATCAGTTTGCCTCCGCGCGCCTTGTGGAGCAACCCGCCATCCCTGGAAAGCACACGTTCCTGGCGCGATCTGGCCGAGGATTTGCTGGCGGGACTTCGCAACCAAGAGATCGAGCGCGTGATTGCTGTCGGACATTCGTTTGGCGCAGTGGCCTCACTCGTAGCGGCTACGCGAGACCCTGCTCGGTTTCGTGCATTGATCATGCTTGATCCGACCATCTTCCTGCCAGGTCAATTAACGATCTTGCTCATGATGCAGATATTGGGCCTGCAAAAACGGATGCCCCTCGTCCGCTCAGCCTTGAACCGTCGCAATCACTTCGAAAGTGTTGATGCAGCATATGATTATTGGCGCAAACGTCGGCTTTTTAGCGACTGGTCGGAAGCGACACTCCGCTTGTATGCGGAGAGCATGACACGCCCAGCAGCGGACGGCAGCGGCGTCGAACTCACCTGGTCGCCTGCCTGGGAAGCGCGCTACTACGAGACCGTGCTCACCACCACCTGGCGCTATGTCCGCCAGGTGCGCGGCAAACTGCCTATCCTGCTCCTGCGCGGCGGGCGCAGCGATACGTTAACTCTTCCGGCAGCAATCCGCCTACAACGCCAGTTGCCGGACATGACCTATGCAGAAGTTGCTGGACACGGTCATCTGTTTCCACTCACAGCGCCGGATGAAACGCGGCGTCTGATCAGCGAGTGGCTGCAAGAAATAGAAAATCGCGAAAGATAAAGTACAGGCCGACGAATAGCAGGAAAATGCCGTATATCCGTTTGATGGTTTTCGACGGCAGTCCGAGGGCAATGCGTGCGCCCGCGAATGCGCCCACCACAAGCCCCAGAGCGACCGCAAAGGCCACGCCTAGATCAAGCTGCCCGGATTGGTAGTAGACGATCACGCCGCCGAGACTGACCGGCAGCAGCAGTGCCGCGAGCGAAGTGCCCGCCGCCGTCTTCTGATCGAAACGGAGCAACCCAACGAGCGCTGGCACGATAATCACGCCACCGCCGATGCCAAACATCCCAGAAGCGACGCCAGCGACAACGCCCAGTAATGCAAGCCAGTACCAGGCAACCATCGTTGCCGGTTCAGGCGCAGACGCCGCTGTATTGGCCTGCCCGCGTATTTCGGCTAACCATTTCCGCGGCTCGACAAAGCGCCAGCTCGCGTAGAGCAGAAAGACGCCATATATTTGGCGCAGCGTTGCCGACGGCAGACTGAGTGCTACATTGGCCCCAAAAATCGCGCCAATTGCTAACCCTGCTGCGATCCATGCCGCCGCTCTCAGACTGAGTTTATTGGCACGGCGATACTCTAGGACAGCGAAGATGCCCACCGGCATTAACAATGCAGCAAGAGAGGTGCCGGTGGCCTGCTGAAGGGCAAAACCCAACACAGTGACCAGCACCGGGACAATAATGACGCCTCCACCGATACCAAACATCCCGGAAGCGATACCGGCGACGAAGCCCAAAACGAACAGTGCAATTGGCATGAGGTCAAACTCGATTCTGTAGTGGCGGCGTGTGACGACTGGCTTTACGCAGGGCAAATTGGTCCAGAACGCCCCAGAAGAAGACCGTCCCAAATGCCAGACCATATAGTAACAGATAGGGAACGATGGCGGGCAATCTGTGAAAGGCTATCCATGCCCCACATAAAGCGTAGACGGAGAGGAATGCTTCAACATAGGCGGTGCTGTTGAGCGACAGGGCATATTCGTTGCTCTGCCAATGATGAGCGAATTTGGGCGTACGGTGGAACTCGACACGCTTGCTCACAAGGCCATCGATAGCCGCAACCGCATTGCTGTATGCCATGCCTGTGCCGAGGATGAGCAAGATAGGGAACGCGAGCAGTCGTTTACGCCAATCGTCATAGAGATCGTATTGGCTGATGACAAAGACCAGTGGCGGGCCAAGCCCGGCCAGACCAAGAAAGCCGAGATTGAGCATCTGAAGCTGCTGATTCAGAATGAGAATGGGTGTCAGAACGACCAGCAGAATGATCAAGGGATGCACCATATATTGCGCCAGATGCATGGTCGCCATCAAGCGCTGGAGCAGCGATAAGCGCCTGCTGCTCCAAACAGGAATGAACAGGCGACGCAGACATTGCGATCCGCCCTTGGCCCAGCGAGACTGCTGCTGCTTGTAAGCGGCGATCTGAGGGGGCAGCTCGGCAGGCACGACCACGCCAGGCAGGTAGAGACATTCCCACCCCCCCAGTTGCGCGCGATAACTCAAATCGAGGTCTTCTGAAAGCGTGGTGGACTGCCAGCCCCCTACGTCTTGAATGGCCTTAACCCGCCAAATCCCGGCGCTGCCATTGAAATTCATCAGGAATCCCGCTCGATTACGTGCGGTTTGTTCGACGACAAAATGCCCGTCCAATGCCAGCGTCTGACCACGAGTGAGCAGATTATCGAACGGATTTAGATGACCCCACCGCCCCTGGACGAGCGCAAGATGTGGATTGTGGATGAGGTGTGGAATAGTTTTTTTCAGGAAATCCACCGGCGGCATGAAATCCGCATCTAACACCGCAGCGTAATCGACATCTAACAACGTAAGCCCATAAGCAAGCGCGCCCGCTTTGTACCCGTCGCGTTGTTGGCGGCGGACATGCATGATCGGGATGCCGCGTGAATGAAGTTCTGCTACTTTGCGGGCAACCACCTCGACCGTTGCGTCGGTCGAGTCATCCAGCACCTGAATGAATAAGCGCTCGGCTGGATAGTCGATAGCAGCGACGGCATCCAGCAGTCTTTCAACGACATAGCGCTCGTTGAAGATGGGCAATTGAAAAGCAACTCGCGGCCACTCCTCAACTTCCGGGATAACAATCTGCTGCCGACGATAAAACAGGTAGACGAGCAAGAGTAAGAGCGTACCCATCGCATAGGCTGTCAGCAGGAGCGCGCAAAGCACATAAAGCCCGGTCAGCAGCGAGAATAGAGTCATAGACATCATCAATTGGGTACTGCACAGATGTGTGGAAGTCTATCAAAGGGAAATTTGTTCTTGCAAGTCTTGAGGAATTATACGCACACAATTGGGGTAAGTTACATGGGCAGAAACAAAAACGCCTGGCGCGAGAGCGTCCGGCGTGATTTTTGGCTCAGGGGATGTAGGGGATGTAAAGGTGTAATTTCTAGGTGACCGGGATTTCTTGTGTTTCCAGTTGGCTCACGTAGCGCGAAAACTCGGATGCGTACTCAGGTTGGGCAGCGCGTGACTGCGAAGCAAACAATTTGCCGACCAGTAAGCTGACGGGAACCGAAACCACAAACCAGACCAACATGATTTTCAGCACAACTTCCATTACACACCCCCTCTAATCATCAAGCTATAACTCAGTTTAATTGAGAAATGCGTGATGAGATCCTTGAGAACTGTGAAACATTATATATAACTTCATTGAGGATCGTGAAAGGAATAAAGTACTGCTTTTGCAATGATCAAAATCATGTCGGTGAGAAGGGAAATGCCTTCTCACCCATCTTCACTGAAACTATTGACTGCCGAGAATACCACCCAGGCCGCGTGCAATATCATCAATGCCAAAACTATCATCATTGCCGGTAGAACTAGATTGTCCGCCGACAAGACCAGACAAAAGGCCGCCGAGAGGCTCTGGCAACCGTTCCCCCAGGAACTGAAGCACGATCTGAATTATGGTGGTTGCAATATCGGGCGAGACGCCAGAATTCTTGGTAATGTCTGTCACCAATCCATCCAGGTTCAAACCGCCCTGGCCGCCCCCGCTAAGCATACCGAGAAGATCATCCAGGCCAAGCCCGCTCTGGCCGCCTGCATTAGCACCAGGCTGCGATCCCATATTGCCAAGCAAGCCGCCGAGCAGATCATCCAGACCTGATCCTTGAGGCGCATTTCCGCTTGGGCTAGCCCCCGAACCGCCAAGCAGACCGCCGAGCAAATCATCCAGGCTGCCGCCCTGGCTGCCGCTTCCCTGAGCATCGCCGAGCAGACCACCCAGAACGCCAAGCGCATCATTCATGTCAGCGCCGCCGGTAGTCGGCGCAGGACCACCGCCGTGCGGAGCCGGTGCGCCACCAGACAGCAACCCGCCGATCACATCTGCGAGTGGGGCAGGAAGGTTGCTTTTAAATGAACTGTTCAGCCCATCAATGGCCTGCCGAGCTTGCTGCTCCGAGATGCCTGTGCGCTCAGTGACCTGTTGGATGATCTCCACGTTCGCTACTCCTCTTATGTTTCAAATGCCCGTGGCAAACTATAGCTGAATTATCGGTGATAAACAATTATGAGTATCTAACATCCACGTCTCATATTCTGCTTCACGACCGCTGGCTTGGCAGGCAGCACCTCACGTTGAAACCGCGTCCATCTCCACGTCGATGGGATCTGAATTTGAGAAATGTGTGGGGTATTGAAAGGGCGGCGGTGTCGCCGCCCAGACTCGCTAGCGTTGGACTGCCATCGGCATCAGCACGTAGATGAAGTTATCGCTGCCTTCCGGGCGCATGACACCAGGATGTGCCGCACCATTGCTCTGTAGCACGACACGTTCGTCCTGAATGACGGCCAATGCGTCGATCAAGTAGCGGATATTGAAATTGGCTTCCAGGGGTTCACCTTCGACGGACGCATCGAGCATCCCCTCGTTGTCGCCACGTTCGGCGCTTTTGCCAATGACGGTCACTTCGCCAGGTTCGCTGACATTGTTGGACGGGCGAACGTAAACCCGCGCGCTGTTATTGCTATCGCGGGCGAAAATCTCCGCGCGTTTACAGGCGCGCAGCAAATCGTCCGTGTACACCACGAGGCTGGTGCTGTATGAGCGTGGGATAATCGTCGAAAAGTCTGGAAACTTGCCCTCAAGAATTTGTGACGAGACAACCGTGTTCTTGACGTAGAACATCACCAGGTCGCGTTTGCCGGGAAGCGTGATGCCGACCGGTTCTTCCTCATCGCCGATAATACGGGCCACCTCCAGCATTGAGCGCGCCGGGATCACGATCTCGCGCGGCTTCTCGAAATGCTGCTCAATCGCTGTCGTGCGAACGGCCAACCGGTAGCCATCCGCAGCAGCCATCGTCAAGATGTTGCCGTCGAACTGCGTGTACAGCCCCGTCAATATCGGGCGGTTATCATCTTTAGCGGCTGCGAAGGCGGTCTGATTGATCATGTCGCGAAGCACACGGCCAGGAACCATGACATCCGGTTCCATTTCTTCAGGAATGGGAGGAAACTCGCTGGCACTTATCCCCTTGATGTCCGACCGGGTTGCGCCGCAGACAACCCGCACCGACTGCGTTGCGCTGTCAAGCTGCAAATTCACGCTTTCTGGCGAAAGATTGCTGACCAACTCAACGAACGTTTTGGATGGCAGTGTAATCTCGCCCGGCTGGTTCACACGCGCGCCAATGTAGCTGACGATGGTCAATTCAAGATTGGTCGCAGCCAGCTTGAGCCTTGCATCTTCGGTCGAAAGCAGCACATTCGCCAGTACTGGCAAAGTGGGACGGCTATCTACCGCTTTGCTGACGATGTTCAGGCCCTTAGCGAGTTGCTCCTGCAAGACTGATACGAACATACCGCTCTTCTCCCACCTGGCCCGGTTCGTTGGGGTATTTCTTTCGAATATATGTGCAAGAGTATAGCGCAGAAAGTTTGTCTTTTGTACGCTCTAACTGCTGTGGCGGATATGCAAAATGTCGCCATCTTTGACGATGTAATCGCGCCCTTCCAGGCGGAACTTGCCAGCGTTCTTGACGGCAGCTTCGCTTCCGAGTTCGATCAAATCGTCATAATGGAAAACTTCTGCCCGGATAAAGCCCTTTTGCAGATCCGTATGGATCACGCCCGCAGCTTCTGGCGCAGTCGCGCCCGTGGGCATCCGCCACGCACGGACTTCATCTTCACCGACTGTGAAGAAGGAATCATAAGCGAGCAATTCGTATGACAGACGCACGACCTTTGCCGCGCTCAGTTCGGTGATCCCATATTCTTCCATGAAGACTGTTGCATCTTCAGGTTCGAGCTGGCTCAATTCCGCTTCGATTTTACCTTGCAGATCGATGATGTTGCTGCGTTTGTGATCGTTGACGATAGCATAATCACGGCGTTCATCCCCCTGATTGAGCACGATCAGCATCGGCTTCAGCGTCAGAAGGCCGAAACCTTTTAGCATTTTGACTTCCGTATCCGTGAGATCGACATCGCGCAGGGGGATGTCACTTTCGAGCAGTGCCTTGAGACGCTCAAGTAGCTCGGCCTCGTCAACGGTGGCCTTTTCCAGCGTGCGCCCCTTACGCCGCTGCTCCTCAGCGATCTTTTCGAGCCGCGACTCGATCATCACCAGGTCGGATAGAAGGAATTCACCCTCGATAATGTCGAGGTCGCGCTGCGGATCAACCGTACCGTAAGGATGGGGGACGTTTTCATCAGCGAAGGCGCGCAGCACCTGTACCATGCCGTCAAGTTGGGCAAGCTCATTGCGAAATTGCCCCTTCAGGCCGCCTTCTGCGACCCCCTTCTCCAACCCGCCGATGTCCACATATGTTACCTGTGTATAGATCGTCTTCTTCGGGTTGTACATGGCACTCAAACGATCCACCCGTTCATCAGGGACGCTGACAACAGCCGTGTGAACTTCAAACTGGCCGCTCGTCGCCGCGCCGGTCGGGAGATTCGAGTTAGTCAATGCGTTAAAAATGGTGGTTTTACCGCTGTTTGGTAAGCCAATGATGCCTAGTCGCATGGTCGCCCTGGAGCCTCTCTAAGATGCAAAACTTGTGGCAAGTATACAGATTGTGGTCAGGTGATTGGAGTCTCGAAGTTTCTTAAACACTTTGTCGTGAAATTCGATCAATGAATTCCTCGCGCACGTGTTCTATTTGTGCTATAGTCTGGTATACTTGAAATGGTGTAGAATTAACCTAACACGTTTGAATCTATACGTAATTGAGAAGCGAGGATGGCATGATACCGTCCAAGAACCGAACAGATGCCGCGTCAGAAACCGGTCAAATCCCGCGACACCTGATGGAAGCGTATCGAGATGCGGCTGAAGCGTTGCGTGAATCTGCGGAAGCCGAAGACAGCGCCAGCATCACCGGCGTTTTTAGAATGCGCAATCGGGCAGAGGGGAACGACCAGACCCACGATGGTGATCATGATTCACCGGCAGCGGGAAATCTTGTCGAGCCTGCTCAGCAATAACTGACTCACATTATTGCCCAGATTGCCACGCCCGGGCGTGGCTTTTTTGTTTCTTTAAGTTGCCTAAGTCATGCCACGTCTCTTTATCGCAGTTGATCTTCCAGACTCGGTTAAGGATCTCCTGACCCATGTTCGCGCGAATATTGGCGCTGCAAGTTGGGCCAGGCGTAACACCTACCACATCACACTGCGTTTTCTTGGGGATGACGTTTCGGCTGCTCAAATCGCCCCCATTGTCGCTGCGCTGCAACCGATCCGGTTTGAACCTTTTGAGATCCATGTTCAAAATGTTGGCCGTTTTCCGCCAGATCAAAAGCGTGCGGCGCGTGTGCTCTGGGCGGGGATTGCGGCACCTGGCGCAATGAGCGACTTGTACACTCAGATCGAACAAGCGCTCGTTACGGTCGGTTTTGCGCCGGAAGGCCGTGCCTTTCATCCACACGTGACCCTCGCCCGGCTGCGCGCATCCAGGCCTGATCGCGCCGTGGACGACTTCCTTGAGCAGCATAAGACACTGGCGAGCAAGCCGTTGATTGTGGATCGGTTCGTTCTTTACGAGAGCAGGTTATCGCCCCAGGGAGCCGACTACATCTCACGCGCGGCGTTTGAGGCGCTAAGCGAATAACCTGTTTTCCGATCTCAAGTGATGAACCCTTTTGCCAAGGTGATAATTGAATAGAGAGAAACGTGATCATCTAAGCGATATGCAAAGGTGGTGATTGTGATCGAGACATATGTGAAGCAGCTCAAGAGCAACGACGCCGCACGCCGGCGAGAAGCCATTATCGCACTGGGAAAATCCAATGACCGCGCTGCTTTGCAGCCGCTGGCGGAAGTCTACAAAAACGACCCCGAACCAGCGCTGCGCGAACTTGCGCTCAAAGCCGGGCGTTATCTGCGCCAACAGACCCAGCAGGAGCCACCGCCTGTGCAACAGGTCGGTGCCGCTGCCTCATCTTCAAGCGCGAGCAGCCGCCTGAAGGAAGAATTGGCGAGTTACGAAGCCGAAGACACTGCAAAAGCATCCGCGATTCCCGTTCAACGCCGCCACGTGGTCACGCAGGCGGACATCGACCGCAGCAAGAGCTACCTCGATGAAGCTTTATCCCACAACATGAATGGCGACAATGCCCGCGCACTCAAGGCGCTGCGCAAGGCACTTGAACTCAATCCAGACATTAAGGACGATGGATTTTTTGTCAGTGTTGCAGGCGCAGTCACCGGCGATACCGGGCAGGCGGCTATCAATTTCATTCTTGATCAGGCGCAAGCGAAAGAATTCCTCAAAGAAAGCAAGCGTCAGCAAAAATCGGTGCAGACAGCTATGCACCTGGAAACTGCTGAGAAATCGCGCTGGAGCGGCGTGACGCTGGAATTGGCGGTATTCGTGCTGATCAACGTGTTTGGAACCTTGATCATGTTCTTTGTTTTTACCGAAAGCATTTCCAGTCTTTCAACAGATTCCGACATGATCTCTGCCAGGCAGGCCGGTGAGCTTCGTTCGATGGTCGCTTCATTCTCGCTCGTGACAGGCCTGATCGTCGGTCTGATTTCGGGTGTCGGCAGTGCGGTCAATCTTTTCTTGCAGGGAGCCGCCATCCATTTCGTCGCCACCACGCTCTTTGGGGGCAAAGGCACGATCCGCTTCATGCTCGACAAGCTCTTTGGGCTGTACAACAAGCGGTTACCGCTGTTATATGCACTCCTCGTTGCTTCGGTCTGGGTCACAATCGGCGCCGGTTCCCCCATCTTTACGGTACTTATTGGTTTTATCACGTCGTTGATCGGCCTTCAGATTCTCTTCAAGGCCTCCAGCCTCACCTCCCAGGCGTACAATTTCAGCGCTGGCAGCGGCTGTTTGACCAATATCTTCGCTTTCGGTTTCTTGTGGGTGATCAGCATGGTCGTCGGTTACGTGTTGTCAAGCGCATTTTTGGGATCATTCCTTTCGGGCATGAGTAACCTTCCGCTCTCATGAGCGCCCGTTTCGAGGAAACGCTTTCGTCGCCCTGTAAAAGAAAACTGGTGGCAAGGCGCGATTGCGTGCTCGCCACAGACGAAACGGGATAACGAGGGACACATGCAAAACCCAAATGGTTCCATCACGCGGCGACGCTTTCTTCAGGTCTTAGGCGCAGGGGTGGCGCTCACAGCATCCGGCGGGGCAGGTTATGTGTATGCCAGCCGGATCGAGCCGGAAATGCTCGCCATCGAACATGTTCACTTGCGGCTGCCGCGCCTCGACCCGGCGTTCGATGGTTACCGTCTGGTGCAGATCAGCGACATCCACATGGATCACCGGCACATGACGCGCGAACGACTGCTGGGAATTGTCTCGCTCGTCAATGCACAGCAGCCCGATTTCGTGATCATGACCGGCGACTTTGTGACACGCGGCAAAGCCAGCGATTATGCAAACAGCGTGGTGCTGCCGCTCCGAGAACTGCGGGCGCGCGACGGGGTGGCTGGCATCCTGGGAAATCACGACCACTGGACGGGTGCATATGCCGTGCGGCAGATGATTTCAGCTTCAGGCATGATCGATTTGAATAATCGTGTTCACACGCTCGTGCGCGGCGGCGTACAGCTTCACATAGCGGGCGTGGATGATGTCTGGGAGAATCAACACCGGTTGGACAAGGTGTTGGATGATGTGCCTGCCGCCGGCGCAGCCGTGCTGCTTGCGCACGAGCCTGATTTCGCGGACGAAAGCGCGGCGACAGAACGTTTCGACTTGCAGCTTTCCGGCCACACGCACGGCGGGCAGTGTGTGCTGCCGGGCGGCGCGATGCCGATCCTGCCAGAGCTTGGGCATAAGTATCCGAGCGGCCTTTATCGCGTCGGCGATATGTGGCAGTACACCAATCGCGGATTGGGCATGGTCTGGTTTCCCCAGGTGCGCTTCAACTGCCGGCCTGAAATCAGTGTCCTCACGCTCCAGGCTGGGCGTACTGCCTGAATAGTGCTTTGCCAGACAAGATGTGTTATTACGTGCGCTTACTTGTGCGCGTAATCATGGAAATCATCGAGCAAAATCGTGGAACGACGTCGGTTCATCCCTATCTTTGTCATCGTCCTGAGCAACTTTATCGGCGCGACCATCGTCATCCCGGTGCTGCCGCTGTTTACACAGCGCTATTATCACGCGTCGCCCGAATTGGTGACGCTGTTGTACGCCACGTTTTACATTGCACAGTTTTTCGCCAGCCCGGTGATGGGCCGTCTGTCGGATCGTTATGGGCGGTTGCCTGTGCTGTTCGTCAGTCTGTTCGGCACAGTCGTCAGCTTCCTGATCATGGGTATGGCAGATACGCTGCCCGTGCTGTTTCTGGCGCGAATTCTCGACGGCATTACCGGCGGCAATGTGATCGTGGCACAAGCCTACCTGGCCGACATTTCGGCCCCCAAACAGCGCACACGCGCCCTGGGATTGGTCTGGGCGGCGTTCGGAACCGGCTTGATCTTCGGCCCACCCCTGGGCGGTCTGCTAGCACAATTGGGAGAACGCGCACCATTCTATGGCGGTGCGATCATTTCGCTGCTCGCGCTGCTGCTGGCCTGGTTCTGGCTGGACGAATCCCTGACTCCAGAGGTGCGCGCCAAACGTCTCAGCCAGGGCAGCCCGCGTTTATCCCGCAACGAGGTGATCCACAATACGCCCTTGCTGCTCATGCTGCTCATCGGCTTCGGCGGGCAGTTCGCCATGATGTTGTTTCAGAGTACGTGGTCGCTGTATGCCGGAGATGTTCTTTTTCAGGATATGAGCGCAGCCGACGTCACGCTGCGAGCCGGGCTGCTTTTTGCCGTCCATGGCGTCGGGCAGTTGCTGACACAACTCCTCCTCATCGAACCGCTCGCATCGCGATTTGGCGAACACCGCCTGGTCATTCTGGGGGCGATCCTGCGCGCATTATCCCTGTGGTCATTGGTGTTGCTGCCTTTCCCTCTGAGCGTTGCCACAATCGGAATGCTCGGTTTCGCTGTCGGCAGCGGAACGATGATGCCGTCTCTGCAATCACTGGTCACAACTTCCGTTCGCGAAGAAGTCAGCGGCGCGGTGTTGGGCGTTTACCAATCTGCGGTCAGCCTGGGCATCATTTCGGGTGCTATCCTGAGCGGGTTTCTGTTTGAGCGATCCCCCTTGCTGCCGTATGCAGTCGCGGGTGTGATCTTCATGCTGACCCTGATGCCCGCATCTATTCTCTCGCGATTTGACGTGCGCACAGCTGCATTAGCCTGATTGCGCTGCCTGGCTCGAAGAAGCCATGTGATCGCCCATACCCAATCTACCGGCGCGCCGATACAATCACGAGCATGAAAGACACATTGCAGAAGCTCAACGTTCTGAAGCTGCCCTGGCCGGCGGATTGGCAGGCGATCTTCGGGCGAGATCGGGCGCTCATCCTGGAGATTGGCTTTGGGGGAGGTGCGTTCTTGCGCCATCTCGCCCATCGATTCCCCGAACACAATGTCGTTGGTATCGAAATCTCGAATCGCTGCCTGACCCGTGCCGAAGCCATGATCGCACGTGAGGAATTGACCAACACGCGCGTGGTCTATGCCATGGCAGAAGCAGCCTTGCACCACCTTTTTACGCCCACTTCCCTGTCCCAGATACATGTGAATTTCCCCGATCCGTGGTTTCGAACGCGCCACAGTCACCGCCGCCTCATGCAGCGCGACACACTGGATGTCATCGTCAATCGTTTGCAGCCTGGGGGGCTGTTCTACCTGGCGACTGACATTCTGGAATACGCCGAGATGAGCCACGAGTTGCTCGCAGAAACGCCGGGATTGGACAATGTGCTGGCCGTTCCCTGGGCGGCAGAACTGCCGGAGCGCATCGTCACGAAGTACGAGATGAAAGCCCGCCGCGACGGCCGAAGCTGCTATTACTTTGCCTACCGGCGCAATCAACAACCACCGCCAGCGATGACTGCTGTTCAGGAACTGCCCATGCCACACCTGGTCTTCCATAGTCCGATAACGCTTGATGAGGTCGAAGCGAGCTTTGAAGAGAAGCAGTTTCAACCCATCGCGGGTACTTACATTCATTTCCTGCGCCCGTGGCGCTCGGATAGACACATCCTGTTCGAAACCCACATCAAAGAGCCGACCATCGAACAGCGGCTGGCGCTCACGTTGAGTCTTCGCCACGATGGACACTACACATTGCAGTTGAGCACGCTCGGCCATCCACGCCCGACCGAGGGGGTTCATCTTGCGGTCAAGCTGCTGGGCGATTGGCTGCTGGCTTTGCATCCTGGGTCAGAGACGCTTGTGATCAAACTCCAGGAAGATACGTGAGCAGCCTATGACTCGCGGTGTTGAATCAGGTACACTTGAAGCCTGAGATTGGCCTCATATTATTAGGATTGACTCTATGCAATTCGCACGTTCGAATGGTGTTTTACTCCACCCAACATCGCTGCCAGGGCGCTACGGACTGGGCGATCTGGGGGATTGGTCGTACCGATTTGTCGATTTTCTGAAGGACACCGATCAATCGTTGTGGCAGATGCTGCCGCTGGGGCCAACCGGTTATGCCGATTCGCCTTATCAATCACTTTCAACCTTTGCCGGAAATCCACTGCTCATCAGTCTGGAACGGCTGGCCGAGATTGGCTGGCTAACGGCGGCTGACCTCGCAGATGCGCCGGAATTCCCCCGACATCGCGTGGACTATGGCTGGGCGATCCCGTATCGCACCAAGATGCTCAATCGCGCTTACGTGCGCTTTTCCACCTCCGCCGCTGCTGAACAGCGGGACGCCTTCGAAGCCTGGTGCGCAGACAACAGCTTCTGGCTCGATGATTTCGCGTTGTTTGTGGCACTCAAAGAGAACTATTTATTGCGGCCATGGGTTGAATGGGAAAGGGGCGAAGCGCTGCGCGACAAGGCGGCTATCAGCATCGCCCAAACGAAACTTGCCGACAAAATTGCCGAGCAGAAATTCCGACAGTGGGTCTTCCGCACCCAATGGTATGCCCTCAAAAACTACGCCAATGAGAGAGGTATCAAGCTCATCGGCGACATTCCGATCTTCGTCGCACACGATAGCAGCGACGTTTGGACAGCGCGTGACCTCTTCTATCTGGATGATGCGGGCAATCCCACGGTTGTCGCCGGTGTGCCACCAGATTATTTCAGCGAGGATGGGCAGCGCTGGGGCAACCCGCTCTATCGCTGGGATCGGATGGAGCAGAACGGGTTTGACTGGTGGACGAAGCGGCTGAAGGCGGTGCTCAGCATTTTCGACATCGTGCGCATCGACCATTTTCGTGGTTTTGAAGCCTACTGGGAAATTCCGGCCAGCGAGCCAACCGCCAAGCACGGCAAATGGGTGCCCGCGCCGGGCATGAAGCTCTTTGAGACCGTTCTGGATAGATTGGGCGATTTGCCGATCATTGCCGAAGATCTCGGTGTGATCACGCCAGGCGTGGAAGCCCTGCGCGACCAATTTGGGCTGCCGGGCATGAAAGTGCTGCAATTTGCCTGGGGTGATGTCAGCGGTGTCAATGTATTTCTGCCGCACAATTACACACCGAACTGCATCGTCTATACCGGAACACACGACAACAACACGACCGTTGGCTGGTGGAACGGCAACGAAGCCACGCAAACCATTAAAGAGCACGTGGGACGCTACGTTGGTCACTATGTGACGGAGATCAACTGGGAAATGATTCGCCTCGCGATGGGGTCGGTTGCGCGGATGTGTGTGCTGCCGCTGCAAGACTTGCTGGGGTTGGGATCTGAGGCGCGCATGAATACGCCAAGCGTCGAGAGCGGGAACTGGGCCTGGCGCATGACCGAGGATCAATTCAACTGGTTGCCGCGTGAGCGGTTACGCGATCTGACGCATTTTTATGCGCGCAATCCGGGAGCCGTGGCTGCGCCACCCGATCACAGCCGCTAACCCGAGCGCCAGATCGCCACGTCAGCGATCTGGCGCTTTTTCATCTACAGGCCGTAATCGATTTCAATAGCGCGCCCGCTCTTCGATGACTTCAAGATGGCATCACAGATGACGGCGTTCTTGTACCCATCGACAAAATCGGCTCCCCAGGGCGCAACCTCCCACTTGCCCAGAATCGCGCCGAAGAAGTGGTGAAACTCGTGGACAAACGTGTGTTCCCAACCGATGATATGCCCGTGAGGCCACCAGTTCTCCCAGTACGGGTGATGTGACTCTGTCACCAGGACATTGTGGAAACCGCGCGTTTCTTTCGGCTCTTCGTTCGCCCAATAAACCTCAAGATTATTCATGCGTTCCAGATCAAAGCGGATCGAGCCGTTCTCCCCGTTAATTTCGATGCAGTTGTAGTTCTTGCGCCCCTGGCAAAAACGTGATGCTTCGATGGTGCCAAGCGCGCCGTTTTCGAACTCGAACAGCGAGACGAATGCATCGTCTACATCGACCGTGCCGGTGCCACTGCCATCGGGGAGTGGGCGCTGCTCGATGAAGGTCTTGGTCATGGCCGAAATGCGTTTAGGTTCGCCCACCAGGAATCGCGCCAGGTCAATGACGTGCGCGCCTAGATCGCCGAGCGCGCCGCTGCCGGCAGCTTTTTTGTCCAAGCGCCAGATCTTGGGGAAGTTTGGATCGATGATCCATTCTTGCAGATACACGGCGCGAAAGTGAAAGATCCGCCCCAGCGCGCCGCTCTCGAGCAGCTTCTTTGCCTGGACGATGGCAGGGACGAATCGATAATTGAATGCCACCATGTGTTTGACGCCCGCTTTCTGGACTGCGTCAAGCATACGCCGCGCCTCTGAGGTTGACCGCGCCAACGGCTTTTCACAGATGATGTGCTTGCCATGCTCCGCTGCGTAGATGCTTGGCGTTGCATGGGCATCATTCGGGCCGCCGTTGTCAAATATATCGACATTCCGATTGCGGATCATGCGCCGCCAATCGGTGTAAGCGCGTTCATAGCCATAGCGCTTGGCCGCCTCTTGCACCGCCGCTTGGTTGCGTCCAGCGATCCCGATCAGGCGTGGAATGGCGACTGGGGGGTACATCATGTAGGGCAGTTTCTTCAGGGCATTGCTGTGAGCCTTGCCCATGAAGGCATACCCAAGCATACCGATACCTAACACAGGCGCTTCGCCCTCCGCGTGTTCGCCTGCCATCGTCGTAAAGCCAACTTTCTCAGCCATGAATGCCTCCTGGTTTTGAATTGGGTGCAGATAGCGCACTTAGTGTCGGAACATTGGTGTCGCTCAATCAGTCATTCGACGCAAAAGCCGCGTCGAACGCGACAGACGATGGCTCAAAATCGGTGCGGCGGATGAATTCGACCGCTTCACGCGCGCCATGCTCGCGGCTCATGCCGCTGTCTTCCCATTCGACAGACAGAGGCCCCTGATAGCCGATACGATTCAACCCACGAATAATCGATTCCAGATCGATGTCGCCGCGTCCTGGCGAAACAAAGTCCCAACCCCGACGTGGATCGCCAAACTGAAGATGAGAGCCGAGAATGCTGCTGCGTCCATTCAACTTGACCTTCGAGTCTTTGACGTGAACGTGGAAAATGCGATCAGGGAACGCCTCAATGAAGTTCGCCGGGTCGAACAACTGATGGATGAAATGGCTGGGATCGAAGTTGAAGCCAAAAGCTTTGTGACCGTCCAGCGCGGCCAGCGTCTTCTGTGCCGTATAGATGTCGTATGCGATTTCACCGGGGTGAGCCTCCAGCGCGTAGCGAATCCCAGCCTCAGCATAAGCATCCAGGATCGGTCGCCAGCGGTCAGCGAAGTCCCGGAAACCCGCATCAATCATCTCATCCGAGGTTGGCGGGAAGCGATAGATGAGATGCCAGACCGGACTGCCGGTGAAACCATTCACGACGGAAACGCCCATCATTTTCGCTGCCTCAGCGGTCAGTTTGACCTCTTCAGCGCAGCGCTGCCGCACGCCTTCTGGTTCACCGTCGCCCCAGAGGCGCGCCGGCAATATGCTTTTGTGCCGTTCATCAATCATGGCGTCGGCCACACACTGCCCGACAAGATGCGTGCTGATGGCAAAGCATTTCAAGCCATGTCGCTCAAGAATATCGTGACGGCTTCGAACATAGCTGTCATCGGACAGCGCTTTATCGACCTCGAAGTGGTCGCCCCAGCAGGCAAGCTCTAACCCGTCAAAGCCCATTGCTTTGGCTTTCGCGGCCAGTTCGTCCAATGTCAGATCTGCCCATTGTCCGGTAAACAGCGTTATCGATCTTGGCATGACAATTTTCCCTTCTTATGAAGCAACTCGTTTATCCAATTATGAAGTCATGTGACTCGCGATCCGGGCATCGATCCCGTCTTCGCGCCAAGGAGTTGTGATCTCACTTGCGAAGAGATCGCTCCGATGGACCGCTGCACTATCCGGCAGCGTTTTCCTGTAGCCCCACAGCAGCGGGGCCATTCAATGATGAAGTACAATTTCCCTTTCAATTGTCAAATCGATAATCCTGTAATCAATTAATGCAAACATTGGTTTGGGAGATTAATGAAACACGCTTGAATTGTCAATGAGTTCGCCCAAAAGCTGTTCTCTGAGGTCGAAGGCACAGCCAAACGAGAGAATTCACTCACAGGAGCCCTTTGTCGAACACCACAAGCGAGCGCTCTCAAGACTCTAACGGCGGCAGATCGGCTAGGATCGGGAATGTAGTTGACGATCATTCCCGAACACAGGACAGCATGACCCAGATCACCGCCCCGACGAACGCCGACAAATCGATACGCCGCCAGGTGTTGTCGAAGTCGCTGGCCTCAAAGCTCGTCATCGCAGTGGTGATGGCGCTGGTCTGGTGGGGCGTGGTCTTCGCGTTAAAACCGCTCAATGCCATCAATGTACTCACCGATCAATATGGGATTTTCTTGCCCGCCGCGCGCATGGTTAACGATCCGTTTCAGGTCGAAGGGTACTTCAATCCACCCTGGACGGCGGCACTGCTGCTGCCCTTCAGTCTGCTGCCAGAACCGCTCGCGGTGCTGTTTCAACTCATTCTCTACTACGTGCTGATCGCGCTGGTGATCCATCGTTTCGGCGGCAGCCGAGGCGCGATCGTGTTGGCACTCACCTCGTTCGTCGCCTTTGACTCCGCCCTCGAACTCAATATCGAGTGGATGGTCTGCATTGGCCTCCTGCTGCCTGTCCGCTGGAGTATGCCTTTCTTGCTGGTGAAGCCGCAGACGGCCTTCGGTTACTACCTCGGCACAGATTGGCGTGAAACACTGCGTGCCGGGCTGGTGGCAGCCCTCATCATTGGCCTCTCGCTGCTGATCTGGCCTGGATGGATCACCCAGATGCTCGATCAGATTCGGAACGGTGCCCTATCCGCGCGTATCTATAATCTCGCGCCGATGTCGCTAATCGGCGCGCCGGTGTCGTTTTTGATCGGGCTTTTCCTGGCCTGGCGGGCAGTGAAACGGCACGATCCTGTGCTCGGTATCTTTGCCTGGGTCTTTTTCGTGCCTTATCTTGCGCTCTATGGCGTTCTGCTGCACCTGGCGTTATTGGCAATGCGCCTCCCGCGCGTTGCATTGATAATCTCGCTCGCGCTCTGGGTCATTTACGGCGTCATGACCGCCAATCATCTGCTGAATGTGATCGTTCGTTGACGCCACTTTGCCCGCGTGTTAACATCCCCAGATACTCATTGTTCATTCGCCTAGCACAGATTGACTTTCTCCCTACACGGCGACACGTGATTTGAATTCACGTCATTCAATTATCCACAGGTATGGGGAGCCGTTATTATGTCCGTCGAATTCACCTTCCGCATGATCGGCATGGTGATCTGCGCGCTTCTGGGCGCGCGCTTCGGGTTGGACGCCGCCACTTCGGTCGGGCTGCCATCTGATGTTTCATCCTTGCTCTTCGCTCTTATCGGCGTCTTGTTCGGCTTGATCATGACGCCTTATCTCACGGTGCGGCCTGTGCGCGCCATCAGTAAAACGATCAACGGAATGCCGGTCGAGGTCGTCTTCATGGCGATTGTCGGCACGCTGATCGGCCTGCTTCTGGGGCTGCTGCTCGCGTATCCGCTGTCAACGCTATCAGAGCCGCTTGGCGGGATTTTGCCACCGATTGCTTCAGTCGTTCTGGCTTACCTGGGGCTGACACTGTTCACGGTGCGTTCCCGTGAGTTCTGGGCCTTCTTGACCGATTGGCTCGGCATCGGTCGGCGGCGCGCCTTCGCTGGCATGGGGATGGAACGCCAACTTCTGTTGGATACCAGCGTCTTGATCGATGGTCGCATCGTCGATATTGCCAAAACCGGCTTCGTTGGCGGTACGCTGGTCGTTCCCCGATTTGTGGTCCAGGAGCTTCAACGTGTGGCAGACTCCTCGGACGCCCAGCGGCGCAATCGTGGCCGCAGAGGGGTGGACAAACTCAAGGAGCTTCAGCGCGAATCAACGCTGTCCTTCAAAATCATCGATGACGACATCGAAGGCATTGATGAGGTCGACGACAAGCTGATCGCCCTGGCGCTCAAACTCAATGCGCCGATTGTCACTATCGATTTTCCGCTCAACCGCGTGGCCGAGGCGCAGGGAGCCACGGTTCTGAATATCAATCTGCTGGCAAATGCGGTGCGCTCGGTGTATATCCCCGGCGAGACTTTCGCCCTGCGCATCATCCAGGAAGGCAAGGAGTCCGGGCAAGGCGTGGGCTATCTCGAAGATGGCACGATGGTCATTGTCGAAAACGGACGCCAATATATGGATCGCACGTTGTACGTGACCGTGACCAAGTTGATTAACAAGGAAACCGGGCGGATTATCTTCGCTACGCCAGAACCTACACCGCCGCGAGCCTAAGGCACGCCGTAAATGCGATAGCCGCCCCGGTCGTAAAGCAGTTCAAGATTCGCAGTCCACTCTGGTTGAGAGGTGGCCGGGTCGGTTGTCCCGCGTTGAGAGATGGCCGGGTCAGCTATCTCGCGTTCGACTTCCCCGTAGAATACATAGCGGATACCTACCGAAGCGTACAACTCGGCGCGTTCTTCAGCGTCCATTTGATCGCTGTAGAAACGATTTACCAGCGCCGCTTTCTCGTCACCAAGCAGCGTCTCTGGCCCATGCCCCACATAGGGTCGCAAGTTAGTGTACGCAGGCAATTGATTGCCCGTCAGTTTTGACGCCAGCACAATAGAATCCTCGGGCGCATTCTGATTGAGCCAGTCGAACGCGGCCAGCGCGTCCGCCGGGATGTGCGTCGGCAGCCCGGCACCGAGCGCCCCCGCGCTGACGGTAATCAGCAGGACAAGGCTGCTCAGGCTGGCAAAGGCCAGCACAAGGCGACGTATACGCTGCCGCTGCCGGGGACGCAACCGCCGCAAAATCCGCGCCAGTCCATGCATCGCGAGGATAGCAAGCGGCACGATCACGGCCTCGGCGGTTCGGCGCTGCACATTGATCGGCAAATAAACGAGCACTGGCACGATGATGATCCACCCGAGCAGGAGTGCGAACCGCGCTTGCAGTCTGGCGCGACGCCACGCCCATCTGGCAGCCAAGACGCCTAGCGCGATAAATAGACTGTAGGCTACGAGATACTGAAGCGGATGCGGCGACGGGAGCAGATTCTGCGCCGACCAGGCCGCAAACACGGCATTGCGCGAAAAGGCGAGGGTGTAGTAGGCAAAGAGCGGCAGCGTCAGACCGGCTGCCAGCCCGGCACGCAGTGCAAATGCCCAGGGAAAGGCGCGCTGCCGCAGCCACAGCGCCAATCCCCATGCGCCAAGGATGCAGTAAAGGACGGCCAGGTAGAAGGGCACGGCCAACCCGACCAGCCACCAGCACATCCCTGCCCCCAGCACCCAGATCCAGCGTCGCTCTGGCCGCTCACTGGCTATCAGCAGCAGCAAACCGCCTAAAAGCGCTGCACGCGCCAGCGCCAGGTGCGGCAGTGACAACAGGAGGATAAATGAAAAGCCTTCGGGGATAAAAAAGTCCGGCGGCAGGCTGCCCAGCCAGTTGTTGTTGACAAAGGCCAGCAGCCAGCCGAACCCACCGCCGAGGGTCGCCAGTACCAGCGCGGTCATGCGCTGCGAGGGTGTCTTCAAGAACGCGGCGATGAAGCGATACAGCACGCCGATCAGCAGCAGATCGAAAACGATGCGCATGACGTGATAAGTCACGACCAGTGCGGGCGTCAGGGCTGCGTCGGTCGGCGAAAGCCATCGGCCAATCATCTGTCCGGGCAAGATGTACGGCAGAAAGACCAGGGCGACAGGCTCACTCGGCTCAGGCGTGTAGAACAGATAGAAATCCCAGATGCCACGCGCACCCAGGCGCATCTTGGCGATGTAGGAATGAAAATCCTCGACACCAATGACCGCGCCGCTGAACACGTGGCTCTCGGTTTGAGCCAGCCAGCCCGCGACGTAGGGCAGCATCGTCAGAGCCATAAAGATGACTGCAAACACGGCGACGCGCCGCCATTCCTGCGGGCTAACGAGAGAAGATTTCATAAGAACATGCTGGACCAGACATGCGCTGCGATGATGTCATCCTACATCGGCGGGCAGTGACAGGCGCATAAAGATGTCGAGGCGCTCACGTCAAGTATTCGCCGCCATCGACGCGGATCGTCACCCCGGACAGCCAATCTTCAGTGCAAAGATAAGCAACCGCGCGCGCCACATCTTCCGCCGTACCCGTTCGGCGCAGCGGGACATCTTCCGCGCCCTTTTCCCAGGCATCATCCGAATACGTCGGTGGTTTGAGCACTTTGCCAGGGATGATCGCATTGACGCGAATGTTCTCCGGACCAAAGCTGGCCGCACTCACCTTACTAAGCATATGCAGCGCGGCCTTACTGATGCCATGATGGGCATAGGCAGGCCAGGGCTGGATTGCGCCCTTGTCGCAGATGTTGACGATACAACCGCCGGGAGGCGTGTTTTCTCGCATCATGCGGACAGCCGCCTGAGTACACAGCATAGGCGCAGTCAGATTGATGCGCAGCGTTTCTTCCCACTCTTCAAGCGTGACTTCCATCAAAGTGCGCTTCTGAAAGTTTGCCGCACTGTTGACCAGGATATTCAGACGGCTAAACCGGTTGCGCAGCTCAGCAAAGATATGGTCGATGGCCTGGGGTTGGCTGATGTCAGCTTGCACCGCGAAGGCATCAACGCCGAAAGACTTGATGTCGCGCAGTGTCTCCTTCACCGTCTCTTCTGATGCGCTGTGATAATGCACCAGCAGGTGAACACCATGCCGGGCGAGTTCAAGGGCGATGGCTTTACCGACTCTGTGCGCCGCCCCGGTCACGAGCGCGACCTGCTCCTGAAGCGCGATTTGCATTATGTTTTCCCCGACGCCGAGATCTGTTTGCATGATACCCCGCATCGCCATATCCCCCAACAATTGGAAGGCGCGAGTAGTTTAGGTTTTGTTTATAATGGGGTTAGGCGAAGTTGCAAGGGGTTTCATATGAGCGTGCCAACGAGTGATGTTCGCGCTCCCGTTCAGTTGCCTTCGACCATTGATCGCATCATCGTCGCAGCGCAATATCCTAATATTACGCCGGAGTTGTTGTTCGACTATTTCGTGCGCCCAGGACTCGTGACGCGCTGGTGGGCGCCAAAAGTGGAGATCCACGCGCGCCAGGGCGGCACGTTTCATTTCGCCTGGGAGGAAATGGGCTTGCACCTTCGCGGCCAATACACCTTTGTCGAGCGGGGCAGAAAGCTGGCGTTTACCTGGAAGTGGGATCATGAAAAGCGCGCGCCGCGCAGCGTCAGTATTAGTTTCGAGCCATGTGCTAACGGCGTAATGGTAACGGTTATCCACAAACCCTACAGCCTCTACGAACAGCAAGAGCGTAAACACCACGCGGAAGCCTGGCAGTATTACCTGGAAGCACTGCAAAAACTGACCCAATCGGCAATGGCGAGCTAGCGCACCTGCCTGAAAACGGATATACAATGGTCAAGAAGACCGCTTCAATGAGGTGATGGGATCCGTTTATGCAGGACAATAGCGCGCTGGTTATCGCTATCGCCGGATTCGCGGTGGTGTGTGCGGGAACGCTTTTCGTCATGTTGCTGTTGGTATTGAGAGTGACTGGCCGCAGTTTATGGTCTTTCATGGGGCTGCTGTTGCGCAGTTCACAGCGTGATGACACCGAAGTCGAATCGATCTACATCCCACGCCCGCGCGTAGATCTGCGGCAAATGGCCGAGGCCGTCGATTTTGATGATGCGCTAGCCAGAGAACGCGCCAAGCAGCAGAATGACGACAGCCAGGGCGTTCACAAGCCGTCCTCTGAATTTGATGATCTGCCCCCGGCAACAATGGAACGCCTCAAACGCGTGAACCGGATGCGCGACAACGACACCCGTCCGCGTGAGCAGAACGATAACGACGAGTATATGCTGGGCGGATTGCTCGATGGCGACGGTTCGCCCGATTTCTAGATCTCAGTGCCCGATGTGCAACCTGAGCATCGCGTCGATCCCATAGGCTACCCGATCCACCACAAAACCTGATCGGGCAGTGGTTTCTTGAGCGCGCGGAAGTAGACCGCCGCCTTTGCCGCGAAGATCAAGAAGCATTCGCGGTAGGTGTGAAACATGATCATTACCGGCGCTTGCCAGTGAGTGCGCACGATGATCTTGCTTTGAATATCCTCGTCGGATAAGGCTGTCAGCGTCGTCTCGATCTCACTATCCAGCGTCTTGAACCATTCCCCCAGGCGCGCTTTGCTGCCGGCAATCGTCGGATCTGGGTGGCGATACTCGAAGTCCTGCTTGAACGTCTTGAACGCCTGGGCATACGAATGCTCGACCTCGCCCAATTCACGGAACAATTCGCCCAGTGTCGGGTTGTCGCCCGGCAGACGGTAGGCCAGATCGTCGTCACTGGCTGCGCTGAGTAACAAGTCGCGCAGCTTAACAGTCGCGTGCAAGATCTCAAACTGCTGAGTCAAGCTGTTCATGTTGCATCCTCTTGTGTTCACAGACCTATCTCTACATGCCGCGAAATAGAACATTTGTGAGGTTTCAAGACGCATCACTGCGCTCAATCTTAGCTGCCGCTTGCTTGTCCGACACCCACCTGCTCAGCTGAACACAGGGAATATCACCCTAGGAGTCGAGAAATGGGCCGCTATAATTCACTTCAATCCTGAATTGATAGATCACAAGAAAGCTCATGGCGCTACGCAAAATCGTCTCATTGGAAGACCCCATCCTGCGGCGGAAAGCGAACAAGGTCGCTGACTTCGGTAACAACCTGCAAAAGCTGGTTGATGACATGGTCGAGACGATGCTTGACGCCCCCGGAGTAGGGCTGGCTGCGCCGCAAGTCGCCGTCAGTCAACGGTTGCTCGTCGTGCGTTTGCCTGATGACGAGGAGAGCCAGAAAGAATACGGCAAGGAATCCGGCGTCCTCTACGTGCTGGCAAACCCGGAAATCATCAAGGCCAGTAAAGACATGGTCGAAGGCGTGGAAGCCTGCCTCTCGATTCCAGGTTTCTTCGGCAGGGTTGACCGCCACGAAAGTGTCACCATCAAGGCGCAAGATCGGCACGGCAAGCCGATCCGCATCAAAGCCAGTGGCTGGTTAGCCCGTGTTTTCCAGCACGAAATCGATCATCTGAATGGGCAGCTTTACATCGACATTGCGAGTGAAATCTGGAAAGCCGCGCCGGAAGAAGAAGCCGACGAAGTGCCCCCTCTGGCCGAATAGCATCAATCCACCAACGTCTCGCTGACCATGAATTTGAGTTTGTGCCCGCTACGGTGCGCATCCAGCGCAAACTGCTGAAGCGCGTCAAGCTCGTCGAGCGCCTGCGCTGCCTTTTCATCCCCCAGGCGATAGTTCAGATAACCGGCAAATTCGCCGTTCAGGGCGCTGCACAATCGCTCGGCGGCGATGACGAAATCGGCGGCGGGATAGAACCGGTCGTGGCGTGCCAGCGGCTTGAGCGGCAGCCGGGCATTGCGCCAGAGCGGGCTGATCAGATTGGGCTTGCTCGCAAATTCCGCCAGCACTGAAAAATCCATCCCCCTGTCGGAAAGCGTATCTGCTGCGTCAGCAACGAGTTCCGCCCGATAACGCGCACGAGCAGCGTTGTCGTAACGCGCCTGATCTTCAGACGGCAGGTGCTCGTAGATGTGCCGCATGAGCATGAGGCTGTAATCGTGTAAGGCCTGCGCCCGCTGCTTGCGATCCACAATTTCGACCGGCGGCAGCGGCTCACCAAAATGGATGTGAATCTCCGGGCGCTGGAGGAGCATGAGCTTGCGCCAGACCTGATAGGTGCCACCAAAGCTGATGGGCACGACGGGCACATGATGCATGTGCGAGAGGTAAGCCACGCCCGGCTTGACATCTTCCAAACGTTTTTCCCAGGTACCACCTTCGGGAAAGAGCGCGAGATTAAGCCCGGCTTCGAGCGCTCCGCTCATCAACCGGAGGCTGTCGCGGTCGAGCGTCGCCCGCTTGATGCGAACGATGCCTGCCAGCTCGATCACGTGCTCGGCGGGAAACAGCAGCTTGAAATCACCGGGGCCAACGAGTTCTGTGGCTTCTGGCAAATGGGCAATAATCAAGACAGCGTCGTAAGTTGACGCATGATTGCCGGCGAAAATGACCGGGCCTTGCAGGGGGATGTTTTCGCTGCCGGTGATGGTTGTCCTGGTAAGCCAGGCCTCAACAAAGCGAGTTAATCGGCGGCCAAAGGCACGAAAATGACGCTGCGCCGGAGTCAAGCGCGAGGGGGATGCCGTGACCGGTTGCATCTACGGTGTCTCGGTGCTGGTTTCGGGAATGCCGACAGCATAGATCGGGCCGCGCGCATCGATAAAGAGTAAGAGACGCCCGTCATCTGTCCAGAAAACGTCGATGATCTCGGTTGAGGGCAGCGGCAGTGGCGCACGGCTGAGCGTATCGCCTGTGATATTGGTCAAGTTCCAGATGCTCGCCGCACCGCCAAAACTCGCCGTGATCAAGAGCGTGCTGTCGGGCGAAAAACGTGCCGCCAACCGACTGCCTTCCAGCTCCGGCAGCGAGGAGACCAGCGCGCCATCGGTGAGCGACCAGAGATGCAGCCCTGCCGAGTCACTGCCGCCGATAAAAAAGTGACCATCTGGAGAGAAAGCAAGAACCCGTGACGCGCCGTTCGGGGCCAGCCTGAAGTCGTAGACTTGCTCACCATCCGCCACATTCCAGAGGGAAGCACCGCTGCGCGTGCCGGCAGCGACGAGTTCGCCATCGGGCGAGAAGGCGAGCCGCGCGATGTCCGAGCCTGTATTCCACTGTTGGATCTGGCTGCGTACACGCCAATCCCAGAGGCGCACCTGGCGGCTCGTCGCGGACGCAAGATAGTCACCATCAGGCGATAAAGCCAGCGCGACGATGGCTTCCTCATGGGCGCTGATGGTCGCCAGCGAAGTGCGCTCCAGCGGATCCCAGACCTTGACTACGCCGTCCAAGCCACCGAGCGCCAGCCACCCAGCCTCGCGATCAAAGGCAGCCACACCACTATAAGCGTCGTGTCCGCGATAACTATTATCTAACGCGCCGGTCTCCGCATCGAAGATCAGCCCTGTGCCGCCGGGCGTCAGACCATAGAGTTCGGCTTTATCTGGTGAATAGAAAAGCTGCGTGGCATCGCCCCGCCCGGTGAAAAAAACCGTCTCGCCGGTCAACAGATCCCAGACGACAAGCTGTGTGTTGGTGAGTACACCCAACCGCGTATTGTCCGGCGATAAGGCAGCATCCATGATGGTGCTGGCAACATCGGGTTGATCAAGACGTCCCATGGCTTGAATATCGGCGACGCTATCCAGCGTGATAGGTACGGCGGAAACGAGCCAGGGCTGCGGCGTGGCAGTAGTCGGATTGCCACGCGGGCCAGTATCTTGCTGCGTAGTCGGCCCACAGGCCACGAACACGAACGAAACAAACAAGAGAATCGCGCTCAGTTGAGCATATTTGGACAGATGCAAGTGTGACCTGAAGCGAGAATATTCGCTCATGAATCCCCTGCTGCTTGCAGCGTCAGATTCCCCATAACGATGCCCGATTCGCCAACCTGCTGAAGTCCGCATTCGCCCTCGAACAACTCAACCGTCCCGTTTTCGTTGAGATCTACCCCCTCGATCAGGGCAGCACCGACCTCAGTCGAACGATTGCGCTGCGTCGCTACCGCTTCTAAATCACTGGCAGCGAGCAGTTCATGTTCCAGGGCGACGACCTCATCCATGCGGTTACGTGCGTTGACCAGGCAGACACGCACATATTCGATCTGTGTTTGCACGGCAAAATCAGCCTCTGGGTCGCTTCCCGCCATTTGCAGGTGTTGATCGATTTGATCCAGGAAGAATCTGACGCCGATACCCCGACCAGGGTTTGTCCCGCTCCCATCGCCATCAAGATCGTCTCTCGTACCGAGGAGAATGTTGATGGTGTGTTCGGCGTGCTGGTGCAAACCACCGACATTCGTTGCACTTGCGGCCAGGCCGCTGTGCTGAAGAGCGATGCCAGCCTCGGTCAGCGCGCCATCGAGCAAGCTCCCGCCCTGGATACCCTCGTCGGAAGCCCAGAGAATGTTGTGCAGCGCCGTGGTGACAGCGATCGGCACGCTGCCACTGTAAAGCACATCACCTGTTGGGGCATCGCCAGCCTCGCGCTCGGCAGTCAGAAAGATGCGATTGTAGATGGCAGGCAAGGGCATATTGTCAGGCTCGGTATAGGTCAATATGCCCCTGCCGAGCGCATCCAGACTCAGTGTCCCCAGGCGAAGAATTTGTGCTTCGGCTGAGTTTTCCAGCCAGGCAGTGTAGGTCGTGCCGGCTGGCAGCGGCGCAAGATCTTCGACGCTCAAGTTGAGTGTATCCCCCGGAACCGAAGTGGTGGTAAAACTGGCGACGCCGAAGCGCGGAGCGGCAGGCACAGGCGTCGCCACGAGAGCGGCGACGGTCGGTGCTGTGGTAGGCACGTCAGTGGACACCGGCGTCATCGAATCGCGCTGATTGGCCGTCAGCAGCGCCGCGACCGCCAGGATGAGTGCCAGCGCCGCAGCCGCTAACATCAACAAGGTGACAGTCTTCTGATTGACACCTGGTCGCTTCGTATACGGCTCGGTAGACGTGAGCGCGGCGGTCTTCGCTGTCTCGCTCGTCTTCGGCTTATTCGGAGCGGCCAGGCTATCTCCTGTCAGCATAATCGTATCGACGCCGCCAATGGCCTGGCTGAATGCCTCGGCAAAAGCGGTCGCTGTCTGGTAGCGATCATCGGGATCTTTGGCAAGAGCGCGCTGCAAGACGATGTCAATCGCCGGCGGAACGTCCTGGTTGAAATCCCGAACATACGGCGGTGGTTCGGTCAGATGCTTGAGCAAGAGTTGAACCGGCGTTTCAGCCTGGAACGGCTGCCGACCCGTGATCATTTCGTAGAGCACGACGCCGAGAGCATAAATGTCGTTCCTGCCATCGATTTCCTGACCGTTAGCCTGCTCTGGTGACATATAGGCAGGCGTGCCGACGACGCCGGATGGATTGGTGAGATTGGCAGTCGTGTTTGTGCTCTCAAGCAATTTGACGATGCCAAAATCCGCCAGCAGAGCATAGCCTTCATCGCTGAGCAGGATGTTCCCCGGCTTAATATCGCGGTGGACAATGCCCTGGCGATGGGCATAGTCTAAGGCCGAGGCAACTTCACGGAGAATGCGGCTGATGGTTGGCAAAGGCATGGGGCCATGTATCAAGCGATCTGCGAGCGACCCACCGGATATATAAGCAGTCACCAGATAGAGAAGACCTTTGTCATCGCCATAATCATAAAGAGGCAAAATGTGTGGGTGCTGTAAGCGCGCGATGGTGCGGGCTTCGAGCTTGAAACGCTCGACAAACGCGACATCCATTTCCGGGATCGGCGTGAGGACTTTGATAGCAACATAGCGATCAATATCCGACTGATACCCTTTATAGACGGTCGCCATCCCGCCGCGCCCTAAGAGTTCTCTGATCTGGATTTTGCCAAGTGACTGGCCGATGAGTGAAGTAGACAAGCCGCAATCTCCTCACTGAAAAAACACGCAGGTTGTGCTGCGCAGTTTCATTCTACTCGATTTAATGCGTTGATGGCGGCCATAATCTACAATCAGTACATGGCGTCCAGGGCAGCTTCCATCTCCTCGCGCAGGCTGCAATAGCTTTGATAGCGGCTGTGACTGATCTTTCCATCAGCCACGGCAGTCCGCACTGCACAGCCCGGTTCGTTGCGATGTGAGCAGTCCGCGAAACGGCATTCTGCGACCAGTGGTGCAATTTCACGGAAGTAAGCATCCAGCTCTTCTGGCTCGACATCCCAGATATTGAGCGTCCGGATGCCGGGCGTATCCGCCAGATAGCCGCCAAAGTCAAGTTTTACCAGTTCGCTGTCGCGCGTCGTATGCAACCCTTCGTGGCGAGTTTGGCTCACGCTCCTAACTGAGCGCGCAAGGCCGGGCTGGACCTGGTTGAGCAGGCTGCTTTTGCCGACGCCGGACGGCCCGGTAAAGACGGAAATCCGGTCTTTGAGCAGCTCGCGCAGCGCATTTATCCCTTCGTGGCGCAAAGCGCTGGTGTGCAGAAGCTTGTATCCAAGTTGCTGATAAAGATCGAAGCGCGAAATCGTCGGTGCAGCGCCGTCGAGATCGACTTTGTTGATGACGATGACGAGATCGTCGATGCCAGATTTTTCGCCAACCACAAGAAACCGATCCAGCATCCGCATGCTGGGCGTGGGTTGTGCCGCCGCAAAAACAAATATCGCTTGATCGGCATTTGCAATAATGACTTGTTCGCGTTCGGCTGCGCCCGCACCACGATTTCCCTCTGTCCGCAAGGCACGGGAAAGAATGCTTTTGCGCGGCTCGACCGATTCAATAGTTCCCGTCGAAGCGTCAACGGCCGTGATCTGTACGCGATCCCCGATGGCGGCTATATCTGCCGACTGTGCCTGCTCAAGCAATCGCCCGCGCAACCTGCACATATAGATATGACCACCGGACGTTTCTACCCAGAAGAATCCACTCTGCTCCTGTACGACCAGACCCGCCAACGTGTTTGTCAATCGCTCATCTCCTTCCTGGATTGTTTCTGCATGGAATATTGTACAAAGGAATCCAAAGAATTGTGATACATTCCAAAAAGGTAAATCAATCCGAAAAACATCGTAAAATTATTTTTATAACCCAATTCTTTGTCAACTTTTAATTATTTATGCGTCTGTTTGGAGGTAAATTTAGGAATATATTGCAGGATCAACGAGGAATGCTGGCATGTTCTCAGTGAAGCCCGTGGAGAACGTTGCAGAAAAAGAGCAAACAAGTTCACTCCCCCATCTGTTCATCATTGATGACGATCCGATGAACAGACTGTTACTCCGGCGCATGTTCGAACCGGATTATCGGATCACGACTGCCCAGAGTGGGATTGAAGGGTTGACGTTTTTGCAGCAGCATACTTTTGATGTCGTTTTGCTCGACATCATGATGCCCGACATGAGTGGACTCGATGTTCTGCAAAACATTCGCCAGACGTATGCCCATACCGACTTACCTGTGATCCTGGTTTCTGCACTTCACGAGAGCGAAGACATCGTGCGCGGCTTCAAGATTGGCGCGAACGATTACCTGGCAAAACCGCTCAACGTCGAGGTGGCACGCGCGCGCGTGGCGATGCAGCTCAAACTGAAACAGCTTTCGGATGAAAAGAAAGTGACGATTGGCGAACTCCAATCTTTGCAGACGATGCGCGAGATGTTTTTTCGCACCGTATCGCACGATTTGAAGGGGCCGATCTCGAATATTCGGATGGCGCAGTACATTCTATCCGATATGTTCGCACACGATCCGGACGTGCGGCTGATCCTCGAAAACGTCGAACTCTCGTTGAATGGTATGCAGGAGATGATCCAGCTATTCCTGGATGCCGCAATGCTGCAATCCGGCACCCTGGAATTGAACATTGAGAGCGTACAACTTGCGGAAGTCATCCAACGCACTGTCGAGCAGTATCAGCTTTCGGCGCGAGGGCGCAACATCCAGCTTCATATGTTTCCCACCGATCACTGCTCGATGGTTGACCGGCGCTTGTTGGCGCAGATCGTTGGCAACCTGGTCAGCAATGCACTGAAGTTCAGCCCGCATAACAGCACTATCATGATCTGGTCGGAAGGCGATCCGCATTGGGTGCGCATTAATGTCGCGGATCAAGGGCCGGGCATCCCCTTCGAGGAGCGCAAGAACCTGTTCCAGATGTTCGGCAAGCTGAGTGTGCGCCCTGTCGGCTCTGAGAGCAGCACCGGATTGGGCTTGTGGATCGTCAAGAGCCTCGTCGAAATGCAGGGCGGCAAAGTCGGGGTGGATTGCCCACCCGACGGCGGCTCAATTTTCTGGTTTGAACTACCCGGATGCGTGCCGCTGCCCCAGGATAGCGACTGACGCTTTTGTCCTGTACAATCGGATCTTATCGCTAGACGGCGGCGTAGCAAAACGCCGCCGCATCATTTACCACGATTATGGCAATTGACTACATCATCGATTATGCCTGTGCCCCCAAGGAGGCGCTGAGTACGCCCGGCATTTTGGAGCGGCTCAAAGGCCGTGCGCGCGCCGAGACCATCATCCGCCTGTTTCGCGAGCATGGCGATGAGCGCCCACCAAGTCAGATGGGGTTCGAATTCGAACGGAATACGGCAACCGGCGAAACCGAGACGCAGGTAATCGTCGTCCAGGATTTGCTCGACCGGGCCAATGATTTGCTGCCTTACGAAGCGGCTTGCGGTAACTGCCCCGCCAATGTGCGTTCTATGCCGTTCGGGTGTATCGACGCCATTCAGTATCCGCTCACGGCACAGAGTGAACGCTGGATGCTGAGTCGTCTGCCGGACATTGACGAACCGCTGCTGTGGCTCTTACTACGCCAGGGGATTCAGGAGATGGCCTACGACGGGCACGATGTTGAGCCGCTGCGTGCTAATGGCGTGTACTTCGAATCAACCACGGTCTTTGAGCGTGACCTGCAAGACTTCATCTTCAACAGCAATCAGATCTTCGAGATGCTGTTTCTGTTGGGGCATATCCAGCCATCACATGCCGGTATCTTGCTCCAGTTCTTTAACGCCGTGCCGCGAGCGACTGAAGCAGATGAAATCCTGCGCCTTATGAACCGCTCGTTGAGTGGCGACGAAATTTTAGAGCGATACCCCTTCACTATGACCGCCGAAGAGAATGACGACCGCACAATCAGTGAACTCAAGCGGTTTTTGCAGGCAGTTCATCGTGCCTGGCAGCTTGGCGTAATGGTACTTCTCGACGTATGAATCAGACGAGGCAGAGTTTTCTGCCTCGCTGACCAGCAGCCAAGTCCTTCAGTTATTGGGGCCACGGCCCGGATTATCTTCATCAACGCCATCTTCGTCATTGCCGTGTCCCTTATCCTGATTGCAATCGCGGCGGCAGATTTCCACGTCTTCGGACGGCGGTTCGCAGATCTTGTTGCCACAGATGTTCTCGCCGACACAGTCGGAGCACGTCTCGGGGTCTTCGTCGTTGTCACAAATCTGATTCAAGTTGCAGATTAGTTCCGGAGTCACCTCAGGAGTCGGCTCCGGCGAGACCTCAACCGTTGGTTCAGGCGAGACCTCGACCGTCGGCTCTGCTGTTACCTCAGCCGTTGGTTGTGGCGAAACTTCGACCGTCGGCTCTGGCGAAACTTCAGCCGTCGGTTCCGGCGAAACTTCGACCGGTGGCTGCGCCGGGTTTTCGACGGGCACATCGGTCGGGAAAGCGCGCTGGCTCACATTCGTCGAGGCAGTACAAATGGCGACGCCATTGACCAGTGCCTGCACTTCCCAGGTGTACATTCCCATCACCGGCACACCGCTCAGATTTCCGGAGACATTCGTGTGACCGGCTGGCGTACCGAAGTTGGCGACCAGTGCCCCGTCCCGATAGAGATTGACACGATAAGCGGTAATCAGAGGGCTGGAAATCCCATCCCAAAAGAACGTGACATCCCCAAACGGCAGCCCACCAAGCGGCGACGTGGGTCGCAAACCGGCACAATCCACCTGGATAATGTCAGGTGTGCTCAGGATGGGCGTATTGCCGGACACGACTGGCGGCAGTGTTGGCAAAGGCGTGGGCGTGGGTTGAAGATCGGCGATCAATTCGCTGGGAACCACGATCGGATAATTGAGGATATTGCCAGGGACACCTTCAAGAGGTTCGAACAGCAGCCACTCATCCAGTGTCATCGGGCGCGGCTGCGACCAAACGCCGGTGACATTCCCGGCAGCGTCGAGCGCCACCTGAGCGATGAACCCGGCAGGAATGTAGGTGCCGTCATCCAGATAGACACCACCATCGATAACAGCGAGCACCATGATCGAGCCAGCGGAAGTATCCGCCGTCCACAGCGCAATCGTCGAGCCAACGGTCAGATTAGCGCCATTGACATTGAGATTGATAGTCATGTGCTGCGGGCCTTGCATGACGGCGAGTGAGGGCGGCGCATCTGTGCAAGAAATCCCCATAAGATTGGTACGCAGTCGAAAGGCCTGCATGGGCGTATAGGGCGTGCGATCAGCCGTGAGCAGCGTGTCCAGCGCGTCCGCAGCATCGAGCGCATCTAGAGGCACCCAGCCAGCGAGGTCGTTGTATACGACTCGTATCCAGTCGCCATCGACACTGCGCTGATCGGCTTGTAATTGTGTGTTCGCCGGAATCTCAGCAGACACATTGGCTTGAGATGTCGGGCGAGTTCGCATGGCAACATCGTTGATGGTCATCACGTCCGCCACGGGGCTCGACATAGTCTCGGCGCTCGGATCGACCGCGTTTTCGACCGTGACATCGCCAAAGAGTAAGAACCGCACTGCCTCACCGGGAATTGAGTCCGGAAGGTTTGCCTGAACGTTGAGGACGGCTATGCCCCACTCGGCGCTAGTGACATTCAGCGGCGCGGTATTGAGTTCTTGAATGTCGAATACCTGCGCCTGATCAGCCGGCTGAGTGAAGAAATCGACCGGTTTTTGACCGATGAACGTGGCCTGCACCTGGTTGTAGCCGTAACAGGCACTGTTTCTCCCTAACTCAGCGCAGTTATTGCCAATCGCAACCAGTGCTTCCTGCACCAGGGCTGTACACGTACCGCCTAACTGAGCTTCGCTTGTTTCTGCCTGGAATCCAGCGAAGCTCAGGATAATCAGAAAGCCAAGGCCAATCAACCAATGACGCATCCGCTTTGCCTCGTGTAAATGACCGATCTTCTCAAGATGATTCTATAAGAGCGACTTTTCAAGGAACTATCATTTTCGCAAAATCTATAACTAACTATGTTGTGAGGAGCATAGATTTCTACAGAATGCGAGACATCCAGGCCTGTTGCATAAGTACACAGACCTGGATGACTCGACCATCTACAAGGCAGGGAATGATCAGGAACCGGGGGACGGAGTAGCACCCAACTGAATGGCTGTGCCAGTAGCGGCCATGTCGGCGTAGTTCGTGTCGATGACGGCGTTGCCGAGGAAGCGCACGACTTCTACCCAGGTGCGCCCCGGTTTCATCATGATCGACTGGTTGTTACCATAAATGATCTGGATGGCCGTGCCTTCTCGGCTGTAACAACGGTCAACCGTCGCGCCAACCACGGGAGTCGGCGTTTCCGCGAGATTGGCGTCGCACGCGCGCCGCCAGAAGCCCTGATAGTAAACACCATCGCGGAAGAGATAGGCCCGACCTTGATCCCAGAGATCGATCTGCTGCGATGCGCTGCGGCTTTCCGGCTCGAAGAGATCCGGTCGCTCTTCATGTTCAACTTCCAGGACGACGATGTTATCGGCCCAAAGCTGTGTATTGTCCAGCGCATCCATATGCGGCACATCGTCGGTGTAGCGCAGATAGCGCCCGGTTGCCGGATCATACTGCCAGCGCGCGCTGATGTGCCCATACCAGTCAATGTAGATGTCATTGGCGGGTGTGCCTGCGGGATCAGGCGTTTCATTGAAGGCGAACCCACGTGAGCGATAGCCGGTGTTGACCCCACGGCGGGTAGCGCGATCCCAGGCAACATTCAGATCGACATAGAGAGTATGCTCAAAGGCCACACCATCGCGCGGGAAACGGCAGAAACCCGCTTCCTCGCAGTTGTCACCAACACTGGGCGAGATGATCTGCAAGCCCCAGGGCGAACGCATGAACATCTGCTGCACAGGTTCGCTCGCACCGGAATAGAGGAAAAGTGACTGATACATCGGCACCAGTTCCAGATCCATCAGGCGGCCACTACGCACCGGGCCGACATGATCGGGCGATTGGCTGCGGAAAATGGCTGCAAAACGGGTCACGCCACCTTCGACTTCATATTCCCAGACAACATCCGCCTGATTGATGCCGCTCTGGGGACGCACTTCCGGCGGGAAATTCGAGATTTTGACCAGCAGATTGCGACGAGCGGCGGATGCTTCATCCGGGAAAGGCAAGCCTGTGAGAGCATTGATGCCTTCGGGAAAGACATTCGGCCCGAACGGAATCGGCGTGGGTGTCGGCGTATCGGTCGCCGTCGGGGTCGCGGAGGGCGTGAAGGTGGCCGTTACCGTCGGCGTCGGAGTGAAAGTCGCGCTCGGTGGGGTCGTGGGCGTGCTGGTTGGCCCGGATGGCGTATTGGTCACAAAGGGGTCGATATTGGCAGAATTCGGCGTATTGGTTGCGAAGATGATGTCAGTGTCCTGAGCACTGGCGATACTCATCAATAAAGACAGTGAGCAGATAATGATGACAAGCACACTTGCCGTCTTACGCATGGGCGTTCCTCTATCCAACTGCGAATTGAGGCTGCAGCGGGTGCGCAGCGGCGCTAAGTATAGGGGTGAAGGCCGTGAATGGATAGGGCGTTGTACCTGACGCATAGGCTACGCTGATAGAATACAAAAGGGGCAATCCAATGACTGATACAAACCGCCTGACCCGTCTGTCCAAATTTCTGGCTGTCATGTTGCGGCACGATCCGCTTCGACATGGCTTATCGCTAGATGCTCAGGGTTATGCTGATCTCGATCAGGTATGGGGGCAGATCACGGGCAGGTTCCACGGCACATACACATATCAGGATTTGCTCACCGTTGTGGATGGGGACGCAACCGGGAAAAAGCGCTACGAGATCAGCGGGCGCAAAATCCGCGCGCTGTACGGGCACAGCAGCGTAGTTATCGCGTATGCTGCCTGCGAACCGCCCGAAAGTTTGTATCACGGAACAACGGCCAAAGCCCTGCCAGCGATCCTGGAACAGGGGCTGATCAGGCAAAACCGTCAATACGTTCATTTGACGAGCAGCCGCGAACGCGCGCTCACAACGGCGAGTCGACACCGGGGCGAAATCGTCCTCCTGATCATCCGCGCGGGCGCGGCATCTCGCGCCGGAGTCACGTTCTACCATCCGGAAGCCGAACATTATCTCGCCAGGGCAATCCCGCCTGAATTCATCATGGCTGTGTCACCTGATACGCCTCGTGAGACGAATTCGTAGATACGCTTTCGATCTGACGCTGCAAATCAACTGCTCATTCAGTCTCGGTTTCGGCTGGTCTATAATGGCAGAATCCCATAAAAGACGATCAGTTGTGGAGTCAGGAAGATGTCTGACCGGCGTATGCTTTTCTCGCTCGCCCATCCCGATGATGAGAGCTTTGGCTCTGGCGGTTTGATTGCTAAATATGTCGCCCAGGGTGTAGACACGTATTTGATCTGTGCCACCAACGGCGATGTGGGAACAGTGAAACCGGAGTACCTCAACGGATATAGTTCGATTGCGGAACTGCGCCTGGCAGAACTCGCATGTGCGGCCTCTAAACTCGGTCTCAAGCAGGTATTCACCCTCGGCTTCAAAGACAGCGGCATGATGGGTTCCAGCACAAATCTGGACCCCGAATGTTTGTGGCAAGCCCCGCAAGACCAGCTCACCCGGAAAGTGGTGGAGACCATCCGGCGCGCGAAACCGCAGGTGATCGTGACGTTCAACAAATACGGTGGTTACGGACATCCCGATCACATCGCCATTCAACGGGCAACTACGCAGGCGTTTTATCTCGCGGGCGACGCGAATTATGTGACCGGAGAGCTACCGCCATACACCCCACAGAAGCTTTATTACACCAGCATTCCGACGGCGCTGGTGCGCTATGGGATCACGATAGCGCGGCTGAGTGGAAAAGATCCACGCAAGATGGGTGTCAATAGGGACATCGATTTGCAGATGGTGCTGGATAATGTCGAGCCGACGCACAGCCGGATTGACATCCGCGACTATTATGAACGCTGGGATGAAGCAAATGCGTGCCATGCCAGTCAGCTTGGCGGGCGCAGTACGAGTGTTCCCCTCTGGCTCAGAAAGTGGATTGCGCCATGGCAGGGGCTGACACGGATCTATCCAACCCCAGCACACCAGCGCGCTGATGAAACCGACATTTTCGCGGGCATACGCTATGACGAGACAATCCCGCAGACGCGATGACAGACTCGCAAGCCGCCGACCGTATCGACCGTCTACTCGACGCGATTGACCTGATCAAGGCGGATCGCCGGGAGGAAGCACGCAGCCTGCTGCGCGAATTGATCGGTGAGAATGGCGACTTCGAAGATGCGTGGCTGTGGATGAGCGTGGTCGTCGATAGTCTCGATCAGAGTGCAGTTTGCCTGGAGAATGTGCTGCGCATCAACCCGCGGAATACAGTAGCCGCCGGGGCGCTGTACCGACTGCGCTTGTCCGACATCGAGCAAGAAAAACGGCTGTCCAGACTGCGGTTCTGGCGGGATATGGCGGCGATTGGCTTCTGGCTGTTGATCTTCGTGCTGCTCTTCGCTTTGTTGGTGACACTTTTCTCCGGCGTGCCCTCGACATGGGATAGCACAGCGCTACCGACGTTGCCAACATCGACTCCGCTATCCTGATACGTATCAGGGACGCAGCAGTGGCGTGTAATGTTGCGCCACGACCATTTGACCGACAGGGCTTTGTATCCAACCGATGAAGGCGCGCATTGCCGGATAATCTTCGCGCGGTTCGGCGCGTCCGACCACATAGATGGAATTAC
>JAHDWN010000011.1:19006-167995 GCA_023382675.1 Anaerolineae bacterium | reverse complement strand
TCGATGGTAGAAGGTGTAATCTGTCGTCAACTCGGAGATCATGCGGTAGCGATTCTGGCTGGCTTGCAATGCCTGCTGCTTGCGCTTCTCTTTCCGCTTCCAGTGATAGACGAAAATCAGGGTATATGTGCCACCGATCAGGTTGAATGAGATTGGCCCGGCCAGCAGATCTGCCAGCGGCACCTGAAGCACGATTGGTCCAGCCACCATCGCTACGGCAGAATATGCCACTATGATGACAGCGGCCATGCGGATCGAAAGGAAAGAGGCCGCGAAAACGACAACTGTGATCAGATAGTAGAGGATGTCCTGACCGCGATGCCCGGCGAGAAAGCTGGCAGCCAGTAGTGAAAGCGTCGTCGCCACTGCCGCCCCAGAGTAGACAGTCGCCGTCAGACGATCATAGCGACTCAGAAAATAGGGCACAATGAACAGGGTCGTGCCAACGACAATCGCCAGCACATCGCTGATCCGCTCAGTCCAGAGCAAAGGGATGGTGACAATGCCGGCAGCAATCGACAGCAGCAGCACAATAATCGCCAGCGACGCCAGCGCCTGTGCATCGAAACGACGATCTTCATCGTCAATCGCGACCAGTGGTGTAGTGAGTCGATCCCAGGCAGATAACAGTTTATTTATCATTTATCGAATGAATTCCGCGCCTTTGCCCCCAGGCGGTCACTCAGATCTGAAAAGGAAAGGCATCCCAGGGACAAACAGGTCAAATTGACATGAATTGCTTCAGTGTCCGCCGATAGGCTGCCCCCATCGACTGGCCGAAATAAGTGCACGAAAGACGCTGAAAAGCAGCGCACTAGAGATTAGATCATGCCAATCCTATATGGCTCCTGGCCGGGTCAGATGACACAGTCTCTCTCTAGCAGCGCCCCGTGGTAGCCTACCCTTCCGTAGTGTGATTGCGCCCCACTCACCAGGTTTCCTGCCTTGTAGTTCGACTGCAATTCCCAGTCGTTTACAGTATACGAGCAAACCCTTTGTTTTTGCCTTGCCATTGCACCTGTATCAGCGTCAGGCAGCCAGCGCATCACTTGGTGCAGCCGGATTATGCCGGCAGAAGTGCCAGCGCCATGTCGATTCGGTGCAGCGTCTCGGCCTTGCCAATAATCTCCATCGTCTCGAACGTCGGTGTCGAAATCGTCTGGCCGGTGACTGCCACCCGCAGCAAACCGAAGAGCTGGCTGTTGTTTAACCCCAGATCAGATGTCAGCGGCTGGATGGCATCGTGCAAAGCCTGAGTCGAAAAGTCGTCCACGCCCGCCAGAATCTCGCGCGAACGTACCAGCGCCTGCGCCGTCGCCGCCGCGTCCATTTTCTTCTGGATGATCGCCTCGGCAGACGCGGGCGTGAACTCCGGCTTGAAGAAAAAGCCTGCCAACCCGACGACCTCGCTGAGAGTCTTGATGCGCGTTTGTACCAGCGGCGTCACTTTGAGCAGCAGATCGGAATCGACGATCAGCCCGGCGGCTTCCAGCGGTGCGCGCAGCCGTGCTGCCAGCGCCTCGACCGGCAGTTCGCGGATGTGCATCCCGTTGAGCCATTCGAGCTTCTCGGTCGGAAACGTCGAGTTGGCCTCGTTGATCCGATCCAGTTCGAAGCGGTCGATGGCCTCATTGATGTAGAAGAATTCGCGGTCGTCGCCGAAATTCCAGCCGATGTTGGCGAGGAAGTTGCACAGCGCCTCCGGCAGATACCCCGCCTTCATGAAGTCATGCACCATCACCGGAATCGGGTTGCCATGTTTATCTTTCGGCGGCTTGCGTTTGCTCAACTTGCCCTTGCCATCCGGGTTGAGGATGACCGGCAGATGTGCATAGATCGGCGGCTCCCAACCGAACGCCAGCCACAACTGCCAGTGTACCGGCAGCGATGGCAGCCATTCGACAGCGCGCATCACGTGCGAAATCTCCATGAAGTGATCATCAAGGACGTGCGCCAGGTGATAGGTCGGCAGGCCATCGGCCTTGAGTAGCACCATATCTTGCAGGGTCGCATTTTCGAAGACAACGCGTCCCCGAATCGCATCCTCGATCACAGTGTTGCCTTCGAGCGGCATCTTCAGACGGATGACCGGTATCCGCCCTTCAGCTTCGAAAGCGGCACACTCGGCCTCGCTCAGGGTGCGGTGCTGCCGGTTGTAGCCGGGCGGCTGCTTGCGCGCCAGTTGTTCCTTGCGCATCTGCTCCAATTCTTCGGGTGTTTCATACGCGCGATAGGCCTTGTCATTGTCGAGCAGCCAGTTCGCCCATTTTTGGTAGAGTTCGCGCCGCTCGCTCTGGATGTAAGGGCCGTAATCACCGCCGATATCCGGGCCTTCGTCCCATTGCAGCCCCGCCCAGCGCAGCGCTTCCATGAGTTCTTCCAGCGATTGTGGTTCGTAGCGCTTCTGGTCGGTGTCTTCGATGCGTAAGACGAACTTGCCGCCGTGCCGCCGTGCGTAGAGCCAGTTGAACAACGCCGTGCGCAGGCCGCCGATGTGCAGCGATCCGGTCGGGCTGGGTGCGAAGCGCGTTCGCACAGGACGAGGGGTAGTATCAGTCACGAAGTGCTCCTGGAGGTTGGCGTTTGTGAATTGTCGCGCATTATACCAGCGGGAGCGCCAGATTTTGAGGCGTGAACCGGAGAAAAAGATAAGGACACGCGCGCGGCGTGTCCTTATTAATCGCGACGGGGAATGATGAAAGCTTGAATGATCGCGTTAATTAGAGACTATATCATATTTGCCATGAATAGCATTAAGAATTAATCTTTTTATCATTTTTCTTACAATTTCAGAAGAGTCGTAATGGACTCTCCCAAGCATCGATCTGCACACATTATGCCATTGCGCCATTAGTGACAGCTTCAGCCATTTCTTTCAACAGTTCGCGCGCGTGAATGCCCTCCGAGCCGCTTGGATCGAGCGCCAGCCCGCTGCCGTCGATCATCCACAGCGAGCCATCGTCCAGCGTATCTGCGCGCGAAGTACGTTGCCCATCGGCAGGTCGAAGCGTGACCATTCGCCGTTGGCATCCAGACGGTAGACCTGACTCGTCGGCACAGAGACACTGTACGTGAGTGCGATGCTTGGAAGCATCAGAATCAGCAGGATCAAGGCCATGCGCAGCCACCGGCAGCGGGCGGCGCGCCGGTAGCGCTGTCCCTGCGCGACCAATGCGGGCAGATCGAGGCTGTCGTGCTGTGCCAAGAGTAGCTCCTGAAAATTCAACGCCATCCTTAGCATAAGACACTGCCAGTCACCTATCCATAAAAGTCGGTGCGTAGTTCAGCGGGCTGTCTGTGCATAGCTACGGTAAAATCGAGCGCAGTTTCTTTGCTATTGACTGATAGAGATCACCATGGCAACCATACGCGAACTTCGCTGCTCGATTTGCAACCGCACCTACGCGCCCGATGCAGTCGCCTACACCTGCCCCGTCTGCGGTGGGGTCGGCACGCTCGATGTGCTCTATGATTACGACGCCCTGCGCACCACGCTCGACCGTGACGCGATCAGCGCCAGCCGGGAGCTATCCATGTGGCGCTACCGGGCGCTGCTGCCGCTCGGTGACGACGCCGAAGTCCCGCCGTTGCGTGTCGGTGGCACGCCGTTCTATCACACGCCGCGCCTGGCCGCCGACCTCGGTCTGCGCGCTGCCTGGGTCAAGGACGACGGCCTCAACCCGACCGGCTCGCTCAAAGATCGGGCCAGCGCTATGATCGTCGCCCGCGCGCTGGAAGGCAACATCCCGGTCGTCTCGACCGCCAGCACGGGCAACGCGGCGGCGGCGCTGGCCGGGGTCGGTGCGTCGGTCGGGGCGGATCGCGTTCGCATCGTCATCTTCGTGCCCGCCAGCGCGCCGGAGGCCAAGATCGCTCAACTGCTCGTCTACGGCGCGACGGTCGTGCTTGTCGAGGACAGCTACGACGTCGCCTTCGACCTGTGCTTCGCCATTTGCGAGGAGCAGGGCTGGTACTGCCGTAACACCGGCATCAACCCCTATACGGCAGAGGGCAAGAAAACCGCCGCCTTCGAGATCGCTGAGGCGCTCGGCTGGCGCGCGCCGGATGCGCTCGTCGTGAGTGTCGGCGATGGCAACATCATTTCCGGGATACACAAAGGCTTTACCGATTTACACAAATTGGGCTGGATAGACAGGATTCCGCGCCTGATCGGTGTACAAGCAGAAGGAAGCTCACCCATAGCGCGCGCCTGGCAGGATGGCATTGCCGCGCAGGACATGCCGCCGGAAGAAGTGCAGACATTGGCGGACAGTATCAGCGCTGGTATCCCGCGAGATCGGGCGAAAGCCCTGCGCGCCGTGCGCGAGACGGACGGCGCGTTCATCGCCGTGCCGGATGATGCGATTCTGGCGGCGATTCCGGCCTTCGCGCGGCTGACCGGCGTCTTCGCCGAGCCGTCCGCCGCCTCCATTTACGCCGGGGCGCGCCGTGCTGTAGAATTGGGCTATCTGCACCCGGATGATGAAGTCGTCTTCCTGGCGACCGGCAGCGGCCTGAAAGACGTGCGCCGCGCCCAGCAGTCTGTCAGCGGCGGGCTGCGTGTGCTGCCGAATCTGGGCGCGATCCGGAAAGCTTTGGGGCTTTGAGACGTTTAGAGAATTGATCAGCGCAGAGCATGATCCCTGCGCAGCACAAGACATATGGCGAACCGCTCATGACCACTGCTCCCCATTATTCAATTGTCGCGCCTATCTTCAATGAAGAGGGCAATATCACGCTACTCTACGAGCGCATCTGCAAAGTCATGGACGATCTGGGCGAGCCGTGGGAGATGATCTGTGTCAATGACGGCAGCCGTGACCGCTCGGCGGAGATGCTGGACGAGCTGGTCGAGCGCGACTCGCGCGTCAGAGCGATCCATTTCGCGCGCAATTTCGGCCATCAGATCGCCGTCACGGCGGGCATCGACTATGCCCGCGGTGACGCTGTTATCTTGATCGACGCCGACCTGCAAGACCCGCCGGAATTGATCGGCGAGATGGTCGAGCGCTGGAAGGCGGGCTACCAGGTCGTTTATGCCACGCGCGAACGCCGTGAGGGTGAGTCGTGGTTCAAGATCTTCACGGCGCGCCTGTTCTACCGGGTTATCCATGCGATCACCGACGTGCATATCCCGGTGGATACCGGCGATTTCCGGTTGATGGATCGGCGCGTGGTCGATGTGCTCAAGTCGATGCGTGAGCACAGCCGCTTCATTCGCGGTATGACGAGCTGGGTCGGTTTCAAACAGACGGGTGTCAGCTACGTGCGCGACCGCCGTCATGCGGGCGAGACGAAGTATCCTCTGCGCAAGATGGTGCGTTTTGCCCTGGACGCCATCACCGGCTTCTCATTCTGGCCGCTCCAGGTCATGGTCTACGTGGCGTTGGTGCTCGGCGTCCTGGCGCTGCTGGCGATCCCGTTCGTGGCAATCATGCGCGTGGCAACCAATGCGCTCTGGTTTGAAGGCCAGGCGACCACCATCGTCCTGGTGCTGTTGATGAGTTCGTTTCAGTTGTTCTTCCTATTCGTGCTTGGCCAATATGTGGCGCGGACGTATGACGAAACGCGCAACCGCCCGCTCTACGTCGTTGCGCGCACGAGCGGCGACAGCGGGGGGGATACTGAACCGCACGTCCCTTTACCGGTTGAGGAAACCGTCCACGTCGAAAACGGCGATTAGAAGCGGTTCGCCTGTCCATACATTCGTCGGCTAAGTCAAATCAAGCATACTGAAGATGCTTTTGCACATGCTTAGAGCGTGCAGCACCTTGAGTGTGCTGGATTTCCACTAGCCGACCAATTGATCGGTCGGCGATGCAAGCGCTCCGCGCCAGCCGCCTTCTACGTCGTGTGTCCTATCATCTGTATTTGTATGATCCATCAACCAGGGTCTAGATCGCCGAAACAGCCAAAGTCAAAAAAGGCGGCCTGATTTGGCCGCCTCTCTTACGCACATGATGAGATCACGCGCAGTTATTCGTTATTCTCTTCCTGGACGATGCGCAGGACACCAGCGTGCTGTTGAACCTTGCGCTGGATCCTGAGCGCCAGTTCTGCACGCCGCAGCGCCAGCGCCGCCTCGCGGTTGATCTCTGGAGGCACACCTTCGGCCATCATCCGGCGGGCGTTTTCACGCGCATCTTCAATCGCTTCGGCGTCGATGGCGAAGGACGACTCGGCCAGGTCTGCCAGGACGACGACCTTATCCGGACGTACATCGACCACACCACCGTAGATGGCGAAGCGTTCTTCCGCGTTGCCTTTGCGCACGATAAGTTCACCAAAGCCCAGCGTCGTCAGCACCGGCGCATGGTGTGGCAGCACGCCCATCTCACCTTCGCTGGCCGGGATGACGACCATGTCGGCTTCCGGCTCCTCGAAGATTTTCTTTTCCAGCGTGACGATTTCCACATGAATGGGCATATCACATCCTTTTCTGCTCCAACCTCGTCCCCGTCCTCACCATTATGAGGGCGGGGGCAAAGGTCGAGGTTGAAAACTAGCCTTGCTTCTGCTGCTCGTCATAGCGGGCGAGCACGTCATCCATCGGCCCTGCCATGTAGAAAAGCTGCTCCGGAATGTGATCGACTTCGCCATCGAGGATCATGCGGAAGCCGCGCACAGTGTCTTTCACTTTGACGTAGCGCCCATCGCGACCGGTGAACTGCGCCGCCACGTACATCGGCTGGCTCAGGAACAGTTCGATCTTACGGGCGCGCGCCACCAGCAGCTTGTCGTCGTCGCTCAACTCGTCGATACCGAGAATGGCGATGATGTCCTGCAAGTCCTTGTAGCGCTGAAGCACCTGCTGCACTTCGCGCGCCGTGCGGTAGTGCTCCTCGCCGATGATGTTCGGGTCGAGAATCTTGCTCGTGCTCGCCAGCGGATCGACCGCCGGGAAGATGGCGCGCGCAGCAATCGAACGCTCTAGGGCAATCGTGCCGTCGAGGTGGGTGAACACCGCCACCGGCGCGGGATCAGAGTAGTCGTCGGCGGGCACGTACACCGCCTGCATCGACGTGATCGAGCCGGTGCTGGTCGAGGTGATGCGCTCCTGAAGCTGGCCCATCTCGTCAGCCAGCGTCGGCTGATAACCGACTGCGGACGGCATACGACCGAGCAGCGCCGACACTTCCGCGCCTGCCAGCGAATAACGGAAGATGTTGTCGATGAAGAGCAGTACGTCACGACCCTCGTCGCGGAAGTATTCCGCCATCGTCAGACCGGAGAGCGCCACGCGCAGACGCACCCCCGGCGGCTCGTTCATCTGGCCGAAGACCATCGCCAGCTTATCGAGCACGCCGCCTTCTTCCATTTCGCCGTAAAGCTGCGTGCCTTCACGGGTACGCTCGCCCACACCGGCGAATACCGACAGGCCTTCGTGCTGTGTGGCGATGGAGTTGATCAACTCCATGATGGTGACGGTCTTGCCGACACCCGCGCCGCCGAAGATGCCCGTCTTGCCACCCTTCGTCATCGGCGCGACCAGATCGATCACTTTCAAGCCAGTTTCGAAGACTTCGATACGGGTCGATTGTTCTTCAAATGCGGGTGCGGTGGCATGGATCGGCTTGCGCGGCGCATCGGCCGGGACGGGATCACGCAGATCAACCGGGCGGCCAAGGACGTTGAAGATGCGCCCCAACGATGCCGGGCCTACGGGCACCGTGATCGGCGAGCCGGTCGCGAAGGCCGGAACGCCGCGCTGTAAGCCGTCGGTCGTGTCCATCGCGACGGTGCGCACCGCGTTATCGCCCAGGTGCATCTGGACTTCGAGGATCAGGTCGTCGTCATCGGCGCGGGGCACGCGGATGGCGTCGTAAATATCCGGCAGCTCGCCGCCGGGAAACTCGACATCGACCACCGCGCCGAGCACCTGCGAAATGACACCTTGAATCTCTGCCATGTAGATTATCTCCCTGTGTTGGTCGTTGACGGCTGTGGGCAGCCGGTCAACATTTAGTACACATTCGCCGTCCGCTCGGCAGCGGCGAGGCTGTCTTCGATCATATCTGCAACTTTTTCGATGCTGGCTTGCAGCGCCTCGGCACCGCCAACGATGTCCAGGATTTCGGCGGTGATCGCCGCCTGGCGCGCTTTGTTGTAGGCCAATGTCAGGTCAGCCGTGAGCGCGGTCGCGTTGTCCGACGCATTGCGCATCGCAACCATACGCGCCGAATGCTCGCTGGCCTGTGATTCCAGCACCGTCTGATAAAGCTGAAGCGTGGTGAAACGCGGCACAATTTCTTCCAGGATGGCTGCCGGGCCGGGTTCATACTCGTAATCGCCGCTGAAAGGCGTCACTGCGGGCTGATCCTTCAGCATCTCCGCCAGCACCGTATCTTCCGTCTCAAACGGCGTCAGTGGCAGCAGTTGGCGCACGACCGGCGCTTGCGTCAGCGTATTGATGAAGTCCGTGTAAGCGATCAGCACTCTGTCAACTTCGCCGCTGAGGAATTCATCGATGGCGAGGCGCGAAATCGGCGAGATGTCGGCGACGGTCGGGTTGTCGCGGTTGGGAAACTCCGCCACAACGCGCTCGCCCAGGCGGATCATCGAGTCGCGCCCTTTACGCCCCACTGTCACCCATTCGACCGGCTTGCCCAGATGGTACGCGAAGCGCCGGGCGGTGCGGACAATGTTGGTGTTGAACGCGCCAGCCAGGCCACGATCCGACGTGATCAGAATCAGCTTGACCTTCTTGATCTCGGAGCGCGGCGTCAGCAGGGGATGCAGCGGCGCGCCGCTCTGTGACGTGCGCTGCACATTCACCAGGATCTCCCAGGCCTTGTCGGCATACGCACGGCTGGCGAGCACCTGGGCCTGCGCACGGCGTACCTTCGAGGCGGAGGTCGCCTCCAGCGCGCGCGTGATCTGCGCGATGTTCTTGACGCTGCGAATTCGTTTCTTGATCTCACGTGCGGTTGACATAGAAAGTCCTTTCTACGCTGCCGCGCGCTAGTTCCAACTCGCGTTGAAATCTTCGAGTGCCTTCTTGAGCGCCGCTTCCTGATCGTCATTGAGCGTGCCAGCGGATTCGATCGCGCCGCGCACCTCGGTGGCTGCAAACGAGCGCAGGAAGCCGCTCCGCCACTCGTTCACGCTGCTGACAGGCACTTCGTCCAGATAACCGCGCGTACCGGCGTACAGCAGCGCCACCTGGTCGGCGAGCGCCAGCGGCTGGTACTGGGGCTGCTTGAGCAGTTCGGTCAGACGCAAACCACGATCAAGCTGGCGCTGAGTCGATTTGTCGAGATCGCTGCCGAACTGAGCGAACGCCGCCAGCGACCGGAACTGCGCGAGGTCGAGGCGCAAACCACCGGCGACCTTCTTCATCGCCTTCGTCTGTGCATCACCACCCACGCGGCTGACGCTGATACCGACGTTCATCGCCGGGCGCTGGCCCGCGTTGAACAACTCGCCTTCGAGGAAGATCTGGCCGTCGGTGATCGAAATCACGTTCGTCGGGATGTAGGCCGACACGTCGCCGAGCAGCGTTTCAATGAAGGGCAGCGCCGTTAGACTGCCGCCGCCGCGTGCCTCCGAAAGCTGGGCCGCGCGTTCCAGCAGACGGCTGTGGAGGTAGAAGACGTCGCCGGGATAAGCTTCACGTCCGGGCGGGCGACGCAGGAGCAGTGACACCTGGCGGTAAGCCCAGGCGTGTTTGCTCAGGTCATCGTAAACGACCAGCGCATCCTTGCCGTTTTCCATGAACCACTCGCCGATGGCACAGCCGGAGTAGGGGGCGATATACTGGAGCGCCGCCGATTCTGATGCCGAGGCCATGACGATGGTCGTGTAGTCCATCGCGCCATATTCTTCGAGCAGGGCGACCAGGCGGGCGATCTCTCCACGTCGCTTGCCGATGGCGACGTAGATGCAGTACATGTCCTTGCCCTTCTGGTTGATGATCGTATCGATGGCAAGCGCGGTCTTGCCGGTCTGCCGGTCGCCGATGATCAACTCACGCTGGCCGCGACCAATCGGCGTGTTGGCGTCGATGGTCAGGATGCCGGTTTGCACCGGGCGGAAGACGTTGCGCCGCTGCATAACGCCAGGGGCGATGCGTTCGATGTTGTAGCGTTCGCTGAACTCAATCGGCCCGCGGCCATCGACTGGCTCGCCGAGCGCATTGACGACGCGCCCGACCATGCCCATACCGACCGGCACGGAAGCGATGATGCCCTGCGGGCGCACTTCGCCGCCTTCCTGAATCGTGTCGTATTCACCCAGGATGATGATACCGACATTGTCTTTTTCCAGGTTGAAGGCGATGCCAGCGCTACCGTTTTCGAAGCGCACGAGTTCACTGAACTGGATGTTGTTCAGGCCGCGCACGCGGGCGATGCCGTCGCCGATTTCCTCGACGAAGCCGACCTCGGTCGCTTCAATCGTCGGCTTGTAGCCCTCAATTTGCTTAAGAAGCGAGTCAAAAATACTGGTGTCTGCCATTACGTTCTCCTGGCTCTGTTGCCTGGCCGCCGGGGCGAGATCTTGGCACTTGGCTGCCAACATCACGCCCACAGTCTAGCCCATCGCTCCGCGCATGTCTACACTCTGGTAGATGAAGTTCGTGCCAAAAAGCACAAATGAGGCTGTTTCTCATCATCTACTCATAGTTCAGCCCTCAAAATGGAGCTATTCTACCAACTTGTAGGTAGAAGCGGAAAACAATGCCAGATAACGAGACCTATCAGCGCATCCTCGATGCGGCTGCCGAACTGTTCGCCCGGCACGGCTATGAGGCTGTCACCCTGCGCGATATTGGCCAGGCGCTGGATATGAAACATGCGTCGCTCTATTACTACGCGCCAGAGGGCAAGAAACAGCTTTACCTGGATGTGATGGAGCGCAACCTTATGCGGCATCGCGAGGGGATTGCGGCGGCCATCGCCGGGGCAGGCGACGACCTGCGCGCCCAACTGCGCGCCGTCGGGCGCTGGCTGATCTCACAGCCGCCGGTCGATATGCGCCGCCTCATCCGAGTTGATACCAGGAGCATCAGCGCGGCGGAGGCAGCGCATCTTTCACAGCTTGCCAACGCCGCCCTGCGCGAACCGCTGGTGGCTGCGCTCGGTCGCGCCCGTGACGCGGGGTTGATCACCTTGCGCAACCTGGATATGGGCGCTGTCGCCTTCATCACCATGATCGAAGTCGTCCACGGCGTGCAGACCAGCGGCAACAAGATGCCGATGGACGCCTACATCGACGAACTGATCGACATGCTCATGAACGGCTGGCTGGGACGATGACACGCATCACCGCCCCACCTGTCTAGAGCACGTCGCGGCGGGTCACATCCCACGCGCCGAACAGCGTCACCACTGCCGCGCCGGCAACGCTGAGCGCCAGAGTCAGTGGCAGCAGGGAGGCATCCGTCGAACTATCCAGCGCGGAGAAACCGGCCATGCCAGGCATCCCCCAGGGAAAATACCAGCCGAGATCACTGTTGAGCGCAAAAATGGCGAAGATCGTCGCGACGATGCCGACGACGCTGGCAGCGGCGAAACTGCGCCAGCGCAGGCCGACCCAGGTGTGGATGGCGATGATCAGCCACGAGCCGACGTAGCTCAGCAGACCGGCGCGCAACAAGAGCGACCAGTCAATCGGCGCAGCGAAGTTCTGCTCCGGGTGGACGTTGAGCGCGCGCAGCAGCACCCCAACGCCGAACACCCCCGCCAGAAGGATCGCAGTGCTCAGGCCAATCATCACCAGAACGATAACCTGCTTGGCGATGTAGGTTGCCCAGCGCGGATTCGGCAGGGTGAAGATCTGTTTCCAGCCGTCGGAGCGCTGTTCCAGATTGCCGAGCAGGGCTGTCTGCAAAGCGATGAACAGGAGCACGAACATCATCGACCAGACGCCGAGGGCGGTGGTCGCCAGCGCCATCCACGGGTTATCTGCGTACTCTTTCCACATCCCGCTGCCAGGTCGTTGAATATACATGAGCGCGACCATGGCGACCACCGCCAGCGGCCCGATTGCGACCAGCCACCAGGCCAGGCTGCGCTTCATTTTGAGGCGTTCGGCATTTAACGCGCGAACTAGAGCGGCCATTGTCTACCTTTCGGATTAGAGCACGTCCTGGCGTGTGACATCCCAGTTGCCGAGCAAACTCACGATCAGCGTTCCAACGATGCTGAGGACAAGCGCCAGCGGCATTAACTGCGCATCGATTTCTGGCCTGAGCGCGGCGGACGACGACAAGGCGGCCATTGACCAGGGGAAATACCAACCGAGTTCGCTGTTGACCGCCATGAACCCGGCGACAGCCGCGATCACGCCGACGGCGATGGCGATGGCGAAGTTCTGCCAGCGCAGGCCGACCCAGGTGTGAATCGCGATCATCAGCCAGGCGGTCACGTAGCTGAACAGGCCCGCCTTTGCCAGCGCTGCCCAGGGAATCGGCGCAGCATAGTTGACGACGGGATGGACGTTGAGCGCGCGCATCAACACGACTGCCAACAGGATTTCGGCGATCAGTGCGATCTGGCTGAGGCCGATGACGCCGAGTGTGACCACCTGTTTGGCGAAATAGGTCGCCCAGCGAGGATTCGGCTGGGCGAAAATCTGCTTCCAACCGCCGCTGCCATGTTCCAACTGCCCAAGCAGCGCCGTCTCCAGCGCGATAAACAACGGCAGCGCCAGCACCGCCCACATGCCAAAGCTGTTGCTGCCGATTATCAACCAGGGATCGGTTTCGCTGTCTATGAACTGGCGTGACTGCATGAAGAGGAGCGTCGCGAAGATGACCACCGCCAGCGGGCCGATCACGACCAGCCAGAGCGCGAGCGTGCGCTTGATCTTGAGCGATTCGGCGCGCAAGGCGAAGAGCAAGGGTGTCATGCGCTGGCCCCTTCCGATGCTGAGCCATTCGTCAGTTTGAGGAAGATGTCTTCCAATGACAGGCGCTCCAGAGCGAGATGAAAGACTTCCTGCTCGTTCTGCATAAGCGAGCGGTTGATCTGCGCGGCCTCGCTGCGGCCATGCGCATCAACCATAACCATATCCTCGTCGCCCTGGCGAGCGTGATAACCGGCTTTCTGCAAGAGGCCGACGGCGACATCCGGCTGGAAAGTACCGAGTTTGACATGTTCGCGGCGTTCGGCTTGCAGCGTCTGGATCGTGTCCTGGAAGATCAGCTTGCCGCGATTGATGATGCCGATGTGCGTGGCGACCTGCTCGACTTCGCTCAAAAGATGGCTCGACAAAAAGACCGTCATGCCGTGCTTGACAGGCAGCGTACGGATCAGCTCGCGGATCTCCTGGATGCCTGCCGGGTCGAGGCCGTTGGTCGGCTCGTCGAGGATGAGCAGCTCAGGTTCGTTCAGAAGTGCGAGTGCCAGCCCCAGCCGCTGCTTCATGCCGAGCGAGTACTTGCGCACCAGCTTGTCGGCGGCCTGTGACAGGTTGACCAGAGTCAGCGCGCCATCGATCTGCTGCTTGTCCGCGCCGATCAAGCGTCGGGTGACTTCCAGATTCTCGCGACCGGTCAGGTTCGGATAGAGCGAGGGTGTTTCGACGAGCGCGCCCACCCGCCCCAGGAGCGCGAGATTCCGCCGTTTGAGCGGCTGGCCGAAGAGCTGCACTTCGCCGCGATTCGGGCGGATGAGGCCGAGCAGCATCCGGATCGTGGTGGTCTTGCCTGCGCCGTTGAGTCCCAAAAAGCCGTAGACGCTGCCGCCTGGCACCTTGAGATCGACGCTGTCGACCGCGGTTAAATCACCATACTGACGTGTCAAACCCACTGTCTCGATAGCTAAAGGCATCATTTCCTCCCCGGTGACACGTGGTTACTTGCGCCATGAGCGTATACGCTGATTTGCGCATCGAGTTGCAGACGCGCGAAAGACGCAAGCCGGCGCCACGATTGCAGCCCGAAACACACTCCGATGGTGTTTGCTGCCTCCGTTAAGCCATTTAACGCAGATTTAAGCCACATTTGAGTTGGCGTTTAAGCGAGCCCGTGCCATTCGTTTTACGCTGTACACATTGACTTACAGGAACGAACGGAAAAGTCACCATGGCAAACACGGACCGCACGCGCAAACTCCTCGTGCGTACCTTCCTCGTGACGGGCAGCACGGTTGCAACCATCATCGGCGCACAAACGCTGGTGGCGCTCGACGAGCGCACATTTGCGAACGCCGCGGACGTAAGCGCGGACACCGCCCTGCTTGATAGCAGCACCCAGGCGATCACGAATGCCGCGCCGGGGACCACGATCAATCGTGCTGCGCCGAGCATCGTCATCCTGCGCCAGGGACAGCAAACACCGCAGGTCGTCCCCAACGCGCCGACAGTTCAGCTTCAGCAGCAGCCGCAGATCAGCGTGCCGCAGCCACAGCTACAAATGAATACACAGCAGCAGTTGCTGTCGATGCGAAGCCGGTCAACCCGCTAATGACACCGATCCATTACATCCGCTTTCGGGCGATGGGCTGCACGGTCGAAGCGCAGCTCGAAACTGAGGCTGACGGCACGCGCATCCTGAGTGAACTGCCCGCCACCACCGAAACGTTGGAAGCCTGCTTATCGCGCTTCCGGCCTGAGAGCGAGCTTTCGCGGATGAACGCCGCTGCCGGGGAGTGGACGCAGGTCAGTGAGACACTGTTCAGGCTGCTGGTGCTGGCGAAGAACGCCGCGCGCCTGACCGACGGGTTGTTCAACCCGCTGGTGCTGCCCGCCCTGGTTGCTGCCGGTTACGACCGGTCGTTCGAGGCGCTTCAACCGGGGGCGAGCGGCGCGCAGGTTGCCGTGGCCGATTGGCGCGGGATCGAACTCAAGCCAGAGACACGCGAGGTGCGACTGCCGGAACACAGCGGCATCGACCTGGGCGGGATCGCCAAAGGCTGGGCGGCACAGATTCTCGTCGAGCAGTTGGCGGCGCATGGGCCGGCCATCGTCAACCTGGGCGGCGACATCGCCGTCGCGGGCGCGCCGGCGGGGCGACTCGGTTGGCGTGTGGACATCGGCCAGCCGGGCACGGACAACGACATCTCCGCCACCGTCAGCCTGAAGCACGGCAGCATCGTCACCAGCGCGACCGATTACCGTCGCTGGCAGACCACCGATGGCCGCGCGCAGCATCACATCATCGACCCGCGCACGGGGCAGCCCGCCGACACTGACGTTCGGTCGGCGACGGTCATCCACTCGAACGGCGCGCTGGCGGATGCGTTCGCCAAGGCTGTGCTGTTGATGGGCAGCGAAGCCGGGCTGCGCTGGCTGGATGCGCAGTGGGACGCCGCCGGGATGATCGTGCGCGCGGACGGCGCGCTCCTGGCGACCGGGCGCTTTACCACGTTTATTGCTACCGAAGGAGAGACGGAACATGAAATCACTGCATAAGTGGGCGATGGGCATCGTCATTGCCACTGCCGCCGCGCTGCCCGCGCTGGCGCAGAGCGACCCGAACTCGATGAGCGATGTCATCACGCTGGATGATGCCACGCCGAGCGTGACCGCATCGGTCGCGCTGCCCGCCAACACCACCGGCGTCGTCAAGCTTGACTTGAGTATGGCCTCGGTTGTCATCACTGACGCGCATGGAAGCGTCGTCTTCCGCCAGGCCGATCCGCGTGTTCGTGCCCTGGAATTGAGCATCGCGCCGAACTCCGGCGATCACACCATCACGATTGAACGACTGCCCGCGCATACGCAGGCGTTCGCCCGCATCCGCTCGCTGGCAGGCATGAGCGCTACCGGCACAGTCAATGCAGCAACAACGAATGCGCTGACACTCGACCAGGGCTATCAGCTGCCACTGACGAGCACTGTGCCAAGCAGCAATGTCCGGCTGGATGTCCCAGCAAACACATCGGCCGTCGTGACCGCTCGGTATCCGGCGAGCGGCGCAACAGCGCAGCTGGTCGACAACACCGGCGCGGTCGTGGCGACGGCAGGCGCGGCCATCGACGGATTGGGCATTGTGCTCGACAGCGGCGTCTACGATTTTACGCTGCGCTCAAGCCCCACGGCACCGGCTATGAACATTGACGTGCAGATGCACGCTTTGGGCGGCTCTGAATATGTGCTGCTGCCCACGCCCGCAACCACGCCGATCACCGTCTCTGACACCGCGAGCGCACCCGCGCCAGCCGAAGCTTGCAACGCCACAGTGAGCGTGGCAGCAGCGAACCTGCGCAGCGGCCCCGGCACCGGCTACAGCATCCTCGGCTACGGCTTCGGCGGACTGAATGTGCCGGTCGGCGGCACCAACGCGGATCAGAACTGGTTGTTGGTGGGCACGCCCGACGGCGCATCAGCCTGGATCGGGCGCGATCTGGTGCAGTTGGCGGGCGACTGCAGCAACCTGACCGTCTACAACCTCCCCCAGATGAACGGCCAGAGCGTGCAGATCGTCCCCGGCAACATCTTCAGCGGGGAGAATGAACACGGCGAATTCGACGAGCACGACGACTAACTTTCTTATCGGAGATGCGCCTGTCCGGTGATGGGCGCATCTCCGCCCTGGCAAGCGACAAGGAACACTGACAATGGTCAAACCGGCCAAATGGCTCGACACAATCGCGCTGATCCTCAGCGTCGCCGTGATCAGCATCACCGCCTGGTGGCTGCTGAACAGCGGCTTCTTCAACACACTCGTGACGGACGAGCGCCTTACCTGGCATCTGATCCGCGCCTTGGGCCTCATCGCTTATATCTTGCTGACCGCTTCGATGATCTGGGGTCTGTTCATCAGCACGCAGTTCGTCAAGAACTGGTCGCCGGGCGCGCTCTCGGTGACGATGCACAGCACCATCTCCTGGCTGGCACTGGTGCTCGGCGGCGCACACGCGGCGCTGCTGCTGATCGATAAGTACTTCCAGTTCAGCCTGGCCGACATCCTGATCCCATTTCAGGGGCCGTATCGCCCGCTGTTCGTCGGCCTGGGGACGCTCGCCTTCTGGGCGCTGGTGGTGGTCACGGTGAGCTTCCCGCTGCGCAAGCACATCGGCTACAAGCTGTGGAAGACAATCCATCTGATCAGCTACCTGACCTTCGCCATGGTCACGCTCCACGGCCTGACCGCCGGGACGGATGGCGAGCGCCTGGGCGTGCGGTTGCTGATGGGCATCGCCGTGGTGGGGGTCGTCGGGCTGCTGGAGATGCGCCTGCGCCACGTCGGTCAGGGCGAACCGGCAGCGGTGCGCCAGATCATCCAGCAGAGCTAGGCGCGCTTGAGCGGCAGGGTGACGGTGAACTGCGAACCCTGCCCGATCCCCGCGCTGTGCGCCTCGACACGGCCATCGTACAGGGCGACGATGCTCTGGACGATGGCAAGACCGAGGCCAGTGCCGGAAATCTCATCGGCACGCACGTCGGCAGTGCGGAAGAAACGCGTGAAGATCTGCTGGCCTTCCTCGGTTGAGTAGCCCCGCCCGGTATCCGTCACTTGCAGCACCACCTGACCGCCACTGTGCCAGGCCGCGAAGGCGATTTTCCCCTCAAGCGTGTACTTGATCGCATTGCTGAACAGGTTATCGAGCACCATCCATAGATCATTGGCAGCCACGGGGATGTCCGGCAGATTCGCCGGAATGTCGGTCTCGAAGCCTAGCTTTGCCCGCTGCGCTTCGATACGCCAGTGCCGCGTCACGTCGTGCAGCAGGGCGGTGCTGTCATATGGCTCGACGTTGAGCGGGTGGCGGCTCTCGTCGATGCGCGCCAGGATCAGCAGCGACGACACCAGCGACGCCATGTGATCGACCTGTTCGTTCAACTCGCGCAGATAGGTCGCGCGCTCCGCCGGGTCTTGATCAGGATTGCCAAGCGCCTCGATGCGCAGCTTGAAGGTCATCAGTGGCGTGCGCAGTTCATGCGCTGCATTGCTGATAAACTCCCGCTGCGAACGCAAGAGCGCCGAAAGCTGCTCGGCCATGTAGTTGAAGCTGCGCCCCAGCCTGCCGATCTCGTCGTCAGAATGCACGTCGATGCGGGCATCGAACGCACCGTCCGCCATCTGTAAGGCTGTGTTTTCGAGCGCGCGAATTGGCCGGGCGATGGTGCGCGAAATCCACAGACTGGCGATGACGACCAACCCCAGCACCGGCACGGTCGACAGGATCAACTGCAACCAGCGCTGCCCGGTTTCGGCATAGGCGCTGTCCGCAGGCTCGTAGAAGACGAGAAAGCCCGTGCCGCGCTCACCGCCGCCAATCGGCGCGGCGACGTAGAAATGCCTATCGCGAATCGACCGTCCGATGGCCTCGCGCTGTGCCTCGCGGATCTCCTCCGTGGGCGTCACCTGCGTACCAACAGCCAGATCGTCATCCGAGGTGGCGATCACCCGTAGCAGGGGATCGACCACGTAATACTCATAGCGCAGGTTGGCTGGCAGCCATGCTGTCGGCTGCGGAAGCCGATCTTCTTCATCGCCATCGCCGCCGCGCGCTCCTAACTGTGAGGAGGCGATCAACGCTTCAGTTTCCATGGCGTGCAGGTGAAATTCGAAGATTGCGTCCTGGATTTGCGAGCCGGAGATGAGAAGCTGGAGCAGGCTGCCGGTCAGGACGATGAAGGTGAAGATCAGAAGGATGCGGCGGCCAATCGTGTTGCGCTTGAACATGACTACGTCGTTTCAGGGATGGCGAAACGATAGCCAACGCCGCGCACCGTTTGCAGGTAGGCCGGGTGCGCCGGGTCATCTTCCAGCTTGGCGCGCAGCCAGCTCATGTGTACGTCAAGCGTGCGCGTATCGCCAAGCCAATCCGTGCCCCAGACTTCATCGAAGAGCTGCTCGCGGGTGATGACTTTGCCCGCGTTGGTCATGAGCAGCGTCAGAATTTCGAACTCTTTCTGGCGCAGGCTGACCGGCTTGCCTCTGCGCGTGACCGTATGTGAGTCGAGATCGAGTTCGATGACGCCGATGGTCACTTGATGCGATGGCTCGTCACCCGCGTCCAGGCGCACGCGCCGCAGCATGGCCCGCACGTGTGCTTCCAACTCCTGGTAGCTGAACGGCTTGACGAGATAATCATCCGCGCCCATCTCCAGCCCTTTGATGCGGTCAACGCTCTCGTCAAGCGCAGTCAGCATGATGATCGGCACGCTGCTGCGCTCGCGGATCGCCTGGCACACCTGCCAGCCATCCAGACCTGGCATCATCACGTCGAGGACGATCACGTCCGGCTTGCTGACCAGCGCCAGGCTCAGCCCGGCGTGCCCATCATGCGCGACTGTGACCTGATAGCCCTCGCGTTCAAATGCGCTCTGTAATGGTCCTGTCAGCTTGCGCTCGTCGTCGATAAGGAGAATGTGTGTCATGCGGCTTCCTGGCTAGTAGATCGTGTCGCCTCTCTTATTTTAGTACCCCCCGCGGGGATTTAAGGCAGATTTAATACGAGGTTGCCGATGTTACACCGTGTGCGGTTGCCAGATCGTCAGCAGCAGCGCCGCCGCGCCCGCCAGCAGTGCCCCGGCGATGAATGGCGCGGATGCGCCCAGGCCCGCCCAGCCGCCGATTCCCTGCCAGAGGATGCCCGCGAGCAGGCTAGCGGGCAGCGCCGCCAGCGCGATCACGCCGTTGTAAACGCCGTAGGCGCTGCCACGCAGGTGCGCAGGCACGAGATCCGCGACCATCGCTTTGGCCGTGCCGTCGAACATGCCGTAGTAGATGCCATAGGCGGCATAGACCGCCCAGACCTGCCAGGCCGTTTGCGCCAGCGCAAAGCCGAGATAGAGCAGCGCATAGACCGCCCACCCGATCAGGATCAGCCGCTTACGCCCGACGCGATCCGAGAAACGCCCGGCGACAACCGAGACGAACGCGTAGACCAGATTGAACGTCAGCAGCATCAAGAGCACGCCGGGTACGCTCAGACCGCGCTCCTGGGCGCGCAAGAGCAGGAAAGCGTCGGCGGAATTTCCCAGCGTGAACAGCGCCAGGATCAGCAGAAATGTCTTGAAGGACGACGGCAGGCCGCGCAGCGCCAGACCCGGTGTTTGCGCTGCCGGCGTTCGCGGCTGATCATGCGCGCCGAAGGCCAGCACGACGACCGCCAGCACACCGGGAATCGCGCTGAACAGGACAACCGTCTGAAAAGTTGTGCGGCCAAGCTCGACCGCGCCCGACTGATTCGCCAGGACGATCATAAGCGCAATGCCAACGCCAATGACCGCACCCAGGGTATCGCCCGCGCGGTGCAATCCGAAGGCGAACCCGCGCCGGTCAGGCGGTGTGCTGTCAGCGATCAGCGCGTCGCGCGGGGCCGTGCGCACACCTTTGCCGACACGGTCAAGGAAGCGGATGAAGGCGACACCGAACCAGCTGGTCGCGAAATACAGCAGCGGCTTGGCGAGGGCCGAGATGCCATAGCCAGCCACCGCCAGCCGTTTGCGCTGCCCCATGCGGTCGGACAGACTGCCGGAGACGATCTTGAGCAGGCTGCTCAGGCTTTCAGCGGTGCCTTCGATCAGGCCGATGACGTTGGTCTTGATGCCGAGCACATTCGCCAGGAACAACGGCAGCAGGTTAAGTACCATCTCTGACGAAATATCGGTCAGGAAGCTGGTTGCCGTCATCACCCAGATGTTGCGTGGGAGTGAGCGCCAGCCGCCAGTGGTTGTGAAAGTATCTGGCTGCATTATTACGTGTCGCTTTGGAGAGTGCGTTTGACAATCTCAATCAGCATTTCCGCCTGGCCGGGTAGCACCGTCCGCGGATCGAAGACGACATGTCCATCCTGAATGCGCGCGATCAACGGCGGATCAGCACGGCGCAAATTCGCAGCAAATATGTCGACTGACGACATATCAAGCGCCAGCAGTGCCGTCGGCAGGGTTGCGCCGGGCAAACTGCCGCCGCCAACAGTCGACTCGCCGTCGATGACGCTGCCGCCCACCTGCACAGCCCAAGCCTCAGCCTGTGCGTGTACATCTGCCAGCGGGCGCGCGATCATGCGCCAGACGGGGATCTTCTCGACCGCCTCGCCCTTGCGGTAATGCAGCAGTGTGGCGACTAGCGCCGCCAGCGTCATCTTGTCGGCGCGGAAGGCACGGGCCAATGGGTGACGCTTGAGCTTCTCGACCAGCTCACGTTTGCCGATCAGGATGCCTGCCTGTGGCCCGCCAAGCAGCTTATCACCGCTGAAAGCGACCAGATCCATACCCGCTTGCAGGCTTTCTTGAGGGAGCGGCTCATGTGCCAGCCCGTAGGCCGCCGAATCGAGCAGCGCGCCGCTGCCGAGATCGTCGAGGGCAGCGATACCGTGGGCCTGGGCGATGCGAGCGATGTCCGCGATCGGCGTCTCCTCGACAAAGCCAACCTGTTTGAAGTTGGACGAATGGACGCGCATGAGCGCGGCGGTGTTCTCGGTGATGGCGCGTTCGTAATCGGCAGCGCGTGTTCGGTTGGTCGTGCCGATCTCGATCAGGGTTGCGCCGCTTTCGGCCATGATGTCCGGCACGCGGAAGCCACCGCCGATCTCGACAAGCTGCCCGCGCGAGACGATCACCTCGCGCCCGCGCGCGAACGCCGCCAGCATAAGCACGGTGGCCGCGGCGTTGTTGTTGACGACGAGCGCCGACTCCGCCCCGGTCAGTGTACACAGCAGCGTCTCCGGGTGCTTGAGACGGCTGCCACGCGCACCCGCATCGAGATCGTATTCGAGCGTGCTGTAGCCGCCGCCGATGGCGCGCACAGCGTCGAGCGCTTCGTCGCTCAGAGGCGCGCGCCCCAGATTGGTGTGGATGATGACACCGGTCGCATTGATGACCGGCACGAGCGAACCGCGCTGTTCTGTATGTAGGCGGGCGGCGGCACTATCAAGCAGGCTGTCGCTGTCAATGGCGGCGGTTTCACCGGCGCGCAGGCGGGTGCGTGTCTCGTCCAGCAAGGCGCGCAGCATATCGACGGTCGCGGTGCGCCCATAGCGCTCGACCAGCGCCACGCCGCCCACGCTGGAGATAAGCGCATCGACCGAAGGCAGCGCCCGCAGCGCGTTAGCGGGCGTTTTCGCGTTCATGCTGGATCTCGCGGCTGCGCAGGAAGATTTCGACAACGATCAGCGCCAGCGCCAGGAAGAAGGCAATCGGCAGCGTCAGCGCACGCGGGATCTGCATCCAGGCACACAACACGACGAACAGGCCGACCCAGACGCCCTGGCGAACAATGACGCCGCTCGGCGGCACCGGCTGCGTAACGCGGGTAAAGCGCACGTTGAGATAGCGCACGAACGGGATGACTGTCCCGGCGACGGCGATCATCAGCAGCACAAAGAAGATGAAACGCTGGCCGACGCGCGGATACTCGGTCGTGATCAGGTGATACAACCCCAGCCAGCTTAGAGTCGCCATGATGATGCTGGCGAGCAGCATTCCGGCGTGATCGCGCGGCATCGGCGCATCGGGGTTCGGTTGGCGAGGGACAGACCGGGTCATAAATACACTCACCTGAAGCGCAGTTCGTCATCTGATTCTAGCACGATGTCGCTCATTGTCATGGGGGATACGCACCTGCCGCACCAGCTTCAGTGCGACACCGACATCGTCGTAGGCAATCATCGGACTCTTCCGATAGTGCAGGCGATCACGTCACTTTGGAATTGTGTTGGTGCAGCGATGAGTATAATAGATACCCTCAAGGAGGATGTCGATGTCCAGTATCAGGAAAACAGTGCTTGTTCACGCTCCAGTCGAGCGTGTCTGGGCGGCGCTCACGGATCAAACCGCCATCGCCGCCTGGATGGTGGACGAAACAGCGTCGGTCGATCTACGCATCGGCGGCGCGTATGCCCTGTTCGCAGGCGAGACGACTGGACGCTTCACCCGCATCGAAGCGCCGACCATTCTCGAATACACCTGGCGTCAGGATAACTGGCCGAAAGAGTGGGCAGACTCGCAGGTGTGCTGGGAACTGGAAGCTCATGGACAGACGACGCGGATCATGCTCATCCACCGCGATTTCCCGAACGAGGACGAGCGCGAGAACCATGATGACGGCTGGATCCTATACTGGCTCAATCCGATGATCGACTGGCTGGAAGGGCGCTGAAACAGCAAATTAGCGCATTAGCAGATTAGCACATGTGCCATCACTGCACAGCCAATGGAGATTTTCGGCTAACGGCCAAAGGCCAACCGCCAATAGCCCACAAAGGACACCTTTGAGAATTCTATTCATCGCTCCAATTCATCATCCCGAGCAACTGCGTGCCGCCCGCGAAGCCACGCCTGCCGGGGAAACGCCGCCGCTGTTTCCGCCGAGCGTGGCGCAATTCTTCTGGGAAAAGGCACTGCGCAAGCGTGGGCATACGCTGGCGGCATTTTATCGCACTGATCCTGTCATTGGCGGCGGCGAACGCACCACGACCCGCCACACGCAGGGTATGACGCCCGGCAAGCTGGTCAACGCTGCGCTCGGCCGCATCCCGCCGCGCCTGAATCCAGATCTGCGGCTGCGGAATACGCGGCTGATCGAGCAGGCGCGCGCCTTCCGACCCGACCTGGTCTGGATGGTCGGTGATAACAACGTCATCTACCCGGAGACGCTGGCGCAGATCAAGCGCGAGACCGGCACGAAGATCGTCTATTTCTGCGGCACTTCGCCGATCATTTTCTGCCCGGCCATCGACCGCGCCGCCGCCCGACTCTACGATCTGGTCATCTCCACAGATTACTACCACGGCATTCAATGGCGCGAACTGGGTGCGCCGCGCATGGTCAACATGCCGATTGTCGCCTGCGACCCGGACTTCCACAAACCCTACCCGCTGAGCGACGCCGAGCGCCAGCAATATGCCTGCGACATCGCTTTCGTCGGCACGCTGACGCCGGATCATCTTTACAGTCACCGCGTGCGGGCACTGGAAGCCCTGCGCGACTTCGACATCGGCATCTGGAGTGTCCACGAAGTGCCGCCCTCGCTGCGGCGTTTTGCGCGCGGCAAGGCGCTCGGCGAGCAGACGATGCGGATTCTGGGCGCGGCCAAGATCGGCGTCAACACGCACGGCGATTTCGCCTTATGGGGTGGCAACATCCGCCTGTTCGAAACGGCGGCGGCAGGCATCTTCCAGATCACCGATGATCGTCCGGGCGTGCGCGATTGGTTCACGCCCGGCGAGAACATCGTCACCTACAGTGATGAAGATGACCTGCGTGAGAAAGTGGCGTATTACCTGGCGCACGATGACGAACGGACACGGATCGCCGCCGCCGGGCAGGCACACGTCTACAGCGCCCATTCGTATGACGTGCGCGCGGCAGAACTGGAACGGCTGGTCGCGGAGTTGTAGGGCTGGCGGGGATTTTTCAGGCACAGGCAGGAGAAACAGTGACGCCCCCGGCAAGCCGAGGGCGTCTGTCTGCGGTCTCTGGAGGTACGCCCATAGCACACGAGGTGCGGACGCATCACTTAAGAGAGATCGTGAGGCGCTAGTTTGGGTGCACCCCCATATGACTGCGACTATCCACGATCACCTCCTTTCAGTTAAACCGACGTTGACAAAACAATAGCACGAGGTTCATATCGGGTCAAGAGGGCAATTTAGCTGCCAAACCTATGCTTTTGACTAGTGAGTGAGACGGGCCGATCTTCGCTGGGAATGTGAGGCGAGAGAAGCTAGGAGAACGGGTCGAAGAACCTTCAGGCTGTAAAGGGTTGTGCGCGCACATTCACCCCATATACTCCAGTCAGACTCAAGTCGCGGACATCGTCACCGGCAAACCACGGACGAGTCTCCAATTTGGAACAAATCGCGTTGCTCGTTTGAAAGTTCAGAAACATAGCGATGTGAACAAGTCCAAGTGATGAGATCCTGGGAGGACACCATCATCTTCCACTGCTTGATGATTCCATCCTCTGATGCAGAGAATGCGCTCGAATCACTCTCGCCAAACATGACGCCGGTGACCGCTGCGGAATGCCATTCGCGCCTGATTTCCTCGCCCGTCAGCATATCCCACAACCTCACACTACCATCTTGAAGACCTGTCAGTAGTGTCTCCCCGTTATGACTAAATACGGCGCTTTGCACACATAGAGATGGCGCGATCTGCCTAAGAATTTCGCCAGTTTCGTATGATATTGCGTAGATTTCACCATTCAGCTTCGACGGAAAGAACGTCGTTGATCGGGATGTGCACTCGCCCCTTACAGCCAGAATGGTCTCCACATTAGGACTAAGCAGACCATAGGTAAAACCTTCGTAGATATGGATGACCTTGAAGTTATTCAAGTCCATCAGATGCAAATCACTGCCCGTGGAAGCGAGGATAGTTCGGCTATCAGAACTAAACTCGCCACTAATGTAGCCCTCCAGAGAATTGCGCACTTGCCCGCTTTCAGCCTCCAAAACGTCGAGACGGTTGTTTGCGAGACCCAGGATCAACTCCCCATCGGGACTTATTCTGCCATCTGTATATTCCGGATAAGTATAAACAGTGCGCCCCGTAGTCAATTCTAAGATATCAATCCCCTCCTCGTGAACATGCACCGCGAGGTTTCTATCGGAGCTAGTGCCAAGATATAAAGTATTCCCGTGCCACTCAAATGAATGGATCGTTGTTCCCGTAAGAATATCTATGAGGGTCGCATCTCCACGAGAACTAGCCGTATTGAACCCCCCGATTATCGCCGAATTCTCAACCGGCCCCGGCGCCATTGCAGTCACAAGCGTTCCCCTGCCAAACCCTCCAACATCAAGGTTCATGAGTTCCGATTCAGACTGGAGTTCAATCAGTCTCAAGCCAGTCTCGTCCGACACGATTGCCTGTCTGCTGTCAGGACCAATCGATATATGTCGAACGAATCCCCGTGGGCCATACAACCGACGCATTTCGGATCCATTTGTCAAATCCCACATTACCAATTCATTGTATCCACCTGATAAAGCGAAACGTCCATCAGAACTGATTGCCACACTTTCGATTGGTTCAGCATGGCCTTCCAGACGATCAATAATCTCGCCGCTGCTCGTATTCCACCACTGTAGTCTTGGGTCTTCGAGAACAAATGCGAAGTTCGGAATATTGCTCACAGCAGAAACTGCGGTCCGTCCATCAGGGCTAATAGCGACATGCGTTTTCAATAGTGTCCACTCAGTTGGATCCAAAACCTCTGGTATTGAGTCGTGGTTAACCGTCCAATTAAATGATGTAATCAATTCCTGTGAACGTGCATCCCAAACTTGGGCTATCCCATTCTCGAGTCCGATGATAAATACATGACCATCTGCGCTAATTGCCGCATCTGTTATATTTGCGTCGAATCCGGTGAACGTATTGACGGTCTGTCCCGTCGCAAAGTCCCAAATAGATACTCGAGACCCCATAAACGATATGGCTTCTCCTGTCTCGGAAGCAATCATTGCGTATCCTTGATCACTCCATGGGCGCACTGCGGCGCCGTTTTCCAGATCAAGCAACTCAAGGCTCTCGTCGAACGCTGCAAGCGCATGTTTCCCATCAGGCATGAATACGCCTTCCTGGAAACCTTCGTACCGCCGTACAGTTCCTGGAGCATAGGCTAAATCGGCCAATGTTTGTTGGGCCTCTCCCGGGGCTTCCTCAATTTTGTTTGCTAAGATAGCTAGCGCTAATGCAAGATCAGGATCGCCTTCTGAAAATACTCGTCGCGCGCTCTCTGCCAATTCGAGACTTCGTGCCCTTTCGTTTTCGCGTTCAGCTATGGCTTGCTGAGTTGCCCGATTAGCCACTTCGGTTTGGGCAATTGCCTGTTGTGTGGCACGTTGGAATTCTCGCTCTTGTGCCACCTGGAACTGGTTCAGGCCAAAAAAGAGTAGGCCGATCAGGAGCACCAATCCTCCTCCACCAATTCTCAACGAGCGTTGGCGCTGTTTTCGAGCGTACTCACGACTCTGGGTGATATAGGCAACATGCAGCTTGGAAGGTGGAAACTCTTGTGCGACGCCGCGCAACAACCAGGCTTCAGCCTCGCTAATTTCTGTACCCCGAAGCAGGAAACTAGTCTCTCGTCCTTTGCTTTCCCACTCTCTTGCACGTTGAAGAAGCCGTGTGTGTGCCTCGACATAGGGTTGATCGGTTCGAGCCGTATTGAGGATTTCGCGAACGCCCGCAACAAAGTCATCGGCCTCTCTGAGAAAGATGAAGTTAATGCGTTGGAGCGCCATCCAGTTCCTGGCGGCCTCTATTTGTTTGCCTTCAGGACTAGACCACTGTAAGCGCTGAAGGTCTTTTAAGAACACCTTATCGGGATCAACATGAATAACCGGGATGATCTTTTTGTTGTTTTCAATCGCGTAACCGAGTTCCCAATTGCACACTTCGGACTCAAGTGAACTTGGAGTGATAATGAATACAAAAGCATTTGCACCTTCAATGCCATGCTTGATTTCGTGCCACCACGCTACCCCCTTAGGAATATCGCTAGTATCCACCCACAGATCACCACCGATTTTCTCGAGGCTCACAATTAGTCCCGTGACAAAGGGCTGATCAGCACGAGAGTAGGAGATGAAAATCTCGTTCTTGGATTGTGTTTCTGGCATAACAATGAGGACAATCAGTTAGGAGAATATCAGAGTACTACTATTATAAATCTATTTCGTATTTCATCGCCGCTTATAAGCGACAGGCCTCAACTTTTCGGCTCAAAAAAGGTCTTCCGACACCATTTAGATGCACCCGCTCCTATTGGTGAGATTCTCCCCGCATCAGCACAGGTATCACCATGTACCCATCGCATGGTCGCAAAACCACCACGGTAATACGCTCAATTTTCACAATCAGGAATCGGCATTATCGGCAACGCAATCCGACCGTCTCACCCCGGCGGGAGCAGCCGCAGAGTCGTGAGCGTCACCGGTTGGCCTTCTGCGCGGATCTCGATGCGGCGGATACGCGCGCCCGCGCCTACAGGCTCGCCCAGCTCGACCGGCTGCCCCGCCACCAGCGGCGCGCTGAAACGGAATACTTCGTTCGCGCCCGCGCGATCGCTGTAGAGGATAATGTCGGCGCTGCTGTTGCTGGCCGGGATGATCGTCGCGAAGGCATTGCCGACCGGCTGCGCCAGTTCGATCGCCAGCGCCTGGAATGGGCAGTCGGCAGCGACACCGGTCGCGTTCGGCTGGATCGCGATATCCCGCTCGTCCACCTGGCGGAACAGGATCGGCGTATCGACACAATCGATCCGTTCGCGCCCGCTCACACCGAAGGTCATGTTCCACGGCACGTATGAATCGGCGGCCAGCAGCATGTCCGGCTCGGTGAAGTCCAACGTCGGCAGCAGCGAAAAATCGACGATGAATGGCGCTGCCGGATCGACCTCGATGGTGAAGCTGCGGCGGTTGTTGTTGCGGTCGTCGATCTCATCGACGGTGTTCACGTCATCGACGGTGATCAGCGAATCGTAGGTGCCCCACCAGCCATAGGCGTAGGTGACGGTGAAGTTGCGGGATGCGCCGGGCGTCACATTTTCGACGCGCCCATTGATCGCGTTCAGCAGGCGCGGGCTGGCGTCCCAGGCATATTCGAATGCCCCGGAATCGCTCTCGCCGCTGTTGAGAATGCCGATGCTCAGGCGGAAGATCTGGCCCGGACCCGGCTCTTGCGGGAAGATGCGGAAGGTCGTCACTTCGAGATCGGGCAGCCCGACCGGCAGCGGTGACGGCGTCACCACCGGCGTCGGTGTCACCGGCGGGGGCGGCGGCGAAAGCAGCGCCACGATCAGCGCCGTCAAGATGGCGAGCGCGCCCAGGAGCAGCCCACCCAGCCATAAGCCGCGCCGACTGCGGGATCTCGACGGCGTGGCGGGCCGCTCGGCAGCAGTTTCCGCAGCGGTCACGACAGGCCGGGTTGTGCGCGTGGTGGCCGGGGCTTCGACGCGGAAGAGCACGCCGTCATCGGTACGCATGTAGAGCACCGGCGTCGCCCATTCGATATTCTGCACGCGGTTGGCGATGGCGCGCCGCCCCTCGCTGATCGCGCTGTCAATCGGAAGCTGCTCGGCGATAGCGCGGTAGAACTCCTCGGCAAAGGCTTTCGCCGCTGGGTCGGTGATCTCCTGCTGCATGGCGACGACGGCAGGGATGCCGCGCTGCACCAGGCTGCTGGCGATGCCGGAGAAAGCGTCGCTCGACGTTTGCTGGGCGCTGCGGCAGGAATTGAGCACGACCAGCCGGATGGTGCTTTCGTCGCCGAGTTCGCGCGCCAGCGACCCGGCGCTGACCAACTGAGCGCGGTTGCCCTGCTCTTGCTCGAAGACGAGCAGCCCCTGGTCGGCCAGATCGTCGTAAGTGCTGTGCCCGATGTAATGGAAGATGTGGAAATCGCGCGCGCGCAACCGCCGCTGCAAACTGATGAGCGTCGCATCCTCCATCCGCTCCAGCACCAGCAACCCGCGCTTCTGCAAATCCTCGGTCGCCGCTTGCAGCCGATCCCACTCCCCGGCGGCGTCGAGCGGCTCGTAGCCCTCCGGCGCGGCGATCATGACCAGCGCCCGGATCGGCGGCGTCACCGGCACCGGCGGGCGCACGCTGAGCAGCGGTGAATAACGCACGATCGGCGTCAGACGCGAGAGCGCGAGGAAATCGCGGGCCGGATCGCGCAGGAATTCCCAGGGCAAATCGGCCAGCGGCCCGGCATTTTGCAGCACCAGCCGGATGCGCAGGCCGTTGTTGCCCGCCCGCTCCAGGCTGGCGAAATAGGCCGCGTTCAAATCCTGGTTCTTGCGGATGAGAAAGTCGAACAGCCGCGTGCCGAAAATGCGCGCTGCCTGCGCCTCCTGTGCGCGGGTGATGCCCTCACGCCGGCGGCTGAAGATCGTGCTGAAATCCTGGAGTTCTTCAGGCGAAAAAGGGACGGGCGCTTCTGCACTCACGCTGCCAACCGGCGCGTTCATGCTGATCCGGTATCGATTGTCCGGCAGTGCAGTGATCTCAAGGATGAGATTCAGATACGCCATAAACCGCCCCGACTGGTTACGCTTCGGCGATGCCTTGCGGCGACGGGCTAAACCCCTTGATCTTGCCGCGCAGATAATGTTCCATGAAGTCGTTCAGCCGCCCATCCAGCACGGCCTGCGGATTGCCGACCTCGTAATCCGTCCGATGATCTTTGACCATCTGGTAGGGATGCAGCACGTAGGAGCGGATCTGATTGCCCCAGGCCGCATCGACGTTCTCGCCCTTGAGCGCGGCGAGCTGTGCCTCGCGCTTGCGACGCTCCAACTCGAACAGACGCGACTTGAGCACCTGCATGGCACGCTCACGATTTTGCGCCTGGCTGCGCTGATCCTGCACGGCAACGACGACGCCCGTCGGCACGTGGGTGATGCGGATGGCGGTCTCGTTCTTCTGGACGTTCTGGCCGCCCGCGCCGCTCGAACGGTAGGTTTCGACCTTCAGGTCTTTTTCGCTGATGTCGATGTCGATGTCGCCCTGAATGTCCGGCCAGACCTCGACCTTGACGAACGACGTATGCCGCCTTGCCGCCGAGTCGAACGGGCTGATGCGCACTAGCCGGTGTACACCTGCCTCGCTTTGCAGATAGCCGTAGGCGAACTCGCCCTTGATGCTCATCATCACGCTCTTGATGCCCGCCTCTTCGCCCTCGCTGCGTTCGAGCACCTCGACCTTGTAGCCGTTCTGCTCCGCCCAGCGCAGGAACATACGCTCCAACATCTGGCCCCAGTCCTGCGAATCGGTGCCGCCCGCGCCCGCGTGGATAGCGAGGATGGCGTTATCGCGGTCGTAAGGGCCGGAGAGCATCGCCTCCAGTGACAGGCGTTCGACCAGCGCCGACAGCGTTTCAACCTCGGCGTCCAGCTCGTGTTCGAGGCTGTCGTCGTCTAGCTGCGCCAATTCCAGCGTTTCGTCGATATGCCGGGCGGCTGAGCGCCAGCGTTCAACCTCGGCGCGCAGCGATGACAGTTCCTGCATCGTCTTCTGGGCAACTTCAGCGTTCGACCAGAACTCGGTCGTGCTCGACAGCTCTTCCAGCGAGGCAATGCGCGCGGCTTTGCCGTCGATGTCAAGCTGTCGCATCAACGTATCGAGTTGCTTTTTCATGTCGCGCAGGGCAATGACGTGTGTTTCCATAGCTTTCAGCGGTTAGCGCCTGGCATATCGCCGGTGGCTTACCCCTATTCCTCCTCAAACAAGCTATCGACGAAGAAATCCGGGCGGAACGGCACCAGATCGTTGATACCTTCGCCCAGCCCCACGTAATGCACCGGCAGCCCCAATGATTGCTGAATCGCGAAGATCATGCCGCCCTTGGCTGTGCCGTCGAGCTTGGTCACGATCAAGCCGGTCACATCGACCATCTCGCGGAACTTGTCCGCCTGCTGGAGCGCGTTCTGGCCGGTCGTGCCATCGAGCACAAGCCAGACCTCGTGCGGCGCATCCGGCACGACTTTGGCCGATACCGATTTGATCTTCGCCAGTTCTTCCATCAGATTGTAATTCGTATGCAGCCGCCCGGCTGTATCTACGATCAGGATATCACGCCCGCGCGCTTTGGCCGCCTCGGTCGCGTCGTAGACAACCGCCGCCGCGTCGCCACCGGGCCGCCCGGCGATCACAGGCACGTTGGCGCGCTCGCCCCACTTCTGAAGCTGTTCGATGGCCGCCGCGCGAAACGTATCGCCCGCCGCCAGCAGCACCTTGCGATTGTTGATGTTGTTCAGCCGGTGCGCCAACTTGCCGATGGTCGTCGTTTTGCCGCTGCCGTTGACGCCAACGATCAGGATGATCGACAGCGGGCGTCCACTGATGTTCGGCTGCGGCGGCGGTTTGAGCAGACTTGCGAGTGATGCCTTGAGCGCTGTATTGATCTGATCCGTGCGCGTGATGTTTTCTTTACGCACGCGCTGCTTCAAATCTTCAAGCACGATCTGCGTCGTATCGACGCCGACATCCGCCTGGATCAGCAGCGCCTCGACATCATCCCACGTCTCGTCGTCGATCTGCGTGCTGCCGAGCATCTGGGCGATTCGCCCGAAGAAAGAAGTGCGGGTTTTCGACATCCCGCTGCGGAAAATACCCAATGAAACTGCTCCGGGAAGGTGTAATTTGCGTTTGATTCCCCAGTCCGCAGTATACAACCGGGGGCACAGCGACACAAGCGTGGGGTAAGGCAAGCCATGGACATAAGCAGGGCGCACATAGCGCGCGCCCTCTCTTTATGCCGGGCAATGTAGATGCTGAGGCGCTCATCCACCCACAGTTTCAGGAGGCCGCGCTTTTTCGCGCCTTTGCCTGCGCCGGTTTTGACTGATCTCTGCCCAGGCGCATGCCGAGCAGCAGCACGACGAGCAGGACGCCGATACCGGTGAGCAGCCGAAAGCCGAGATGCTCAGCATCCGTCCCGGCGAACAGGCCGTGCGCCGTCACCAGCCCGAAGGCGGCATAGCTCAGGTAATGCAGGCGCTTCCACAGCGTGTGTCCGAGCCGCTTTCGGAGCGGGAAGCTGAGCGTGACCGCGATGATCATCCACAGCGCCACTGTCCCCAGGCCGACGACCTCTGGCCGGTACGGCCCGGTAAATGGGATCAGGACATTCCCCAGGCTGTAGGTGAAATAGTCGTCAAACATGAGCAGCAGCCCGTGCCCCAACCCCAGCGTCAGCGCCAGCCACGACAACGTGCTGTGCAGCGTGATCGAGATCGGCCCCGGCGACCAATCCTTGACGAGCTGGCTGCTGATGAACAGGCCCCACACGGTCGAGGCTACCATGAGCACATAGGCGACGATGCCCGACGAACGGATCAGATGCCACGTCAACTGCACATCGTCGTGCAAGGCAAAGTTGAAGACGCCGGAACTCAGCATCCCCCAGGCCGATGCGCCGATGACCGCCAGACTGAAAGCGATCACGAGCAGGTCAATCCATTTGGTCGATTTTGTCATATCCCCATCCTCCGGCGTCCATCGGGGACGCTACCCCGATCGATGCGCATCGAAATCTAGTCGTCATCTTCATGTTCGCTCTCATGATCCTCATCATGATCCTCACCATTCGAACTGGAAGTCACGGGTTGGCTTGATGATGCGCTCGGCGGCGCGGACTGAACGATGATCGCTGGCGCAGGCGTGGTGATAATCACCGGAGCAGGCTGCGCATCTCTCAGCGGGACATTGAAGACGGGCAGCCCGGCGCATTGTCCGTCCAGGCGCGCCACGCTCTCCGAGATCCACGCACTGCCGCTGTCAGTGCCGATGACGACCCAGTTGTTCTCAGGATTGATCCCGCCGACCGGGAAGGTTTGATCGCGGTAGCCGTAGTCGATGACGCTGTAGCCTGTTCCGGGGCCGCTGCGCAAGTTGACCGAGCTGAGCGTCACCGAGGCTGTGCAGGTCGTCCCTACATTCGCTACGGTCGTCATGGGGGCAGGCGCTTCCAACAAATTGTGACCGCTCTCTGCCAGGGGTATCGCCCGGACGCCCATGACGACAATGTCGCTCAGGTTGCTCGCCAGCACCGTGAAATCATACTGTCCGCCATCGAGGACGAGATTCATGCCATCAACGTGCCCGTTGTACGAAGCGGCGACAACGACGCCCTGTGCATCGATCAGCTGCGTGGTGGCATGTGCGCCGGGAAATGTGGCGGAAACCAGCCCGGCAGTATCGCCAGGGATATTGACGGCGACGGTATTGCCAGGGCTGGTGACATTCAGCGGCAGCGACGCTTCCTGATTGAAGCTGACCTGATTGGTCGGCACGAGGGCGGCGCTGCCGGGCACAGGCAGCTCTGGCAGCGAAACAACGCTCACGTAGGCTTCCAGAACGCCCGGCAGCCGCTCTACCGTCAACGTATGCGCGCCGGTGTTGGGCGCGATGTTGAATTCGAGCGCATGCAGACGGCCATCGGCGGCGCTGAAGACCGTCGTATTGGTCTCGTCCGTTAATGTCACCGCAGCCAGGCTCAAATTGAGCGAGATCGTACCGGTGGTATCCGGCGGCAGCGTGATGACAGCGTCGATAGCTGGCGTCGCGTCGTTCAGCGTGATGAGGTTGCTGTCCTGCGCAAACGCCGGCAGCGCAAATATCAGCAGGGCAAGAGCAAGCGTTGCGATGAAAATGCGTTTCATTGGGGTATTCCTTCTCGTAGATAGTTAACGAAATCGGTGGTCGCCACAACCGCGCCATCTTGCCGAACAATCAGCCCGGCGGCGTGCCAGCGCTCATCGAGCCAGGCCAGCCCGGTCTCGCTGCCCTTGAGCAGCACGGCCTTGGCGTAGGCTTCGGCGGTGGCGGCGTCAGGATGAATGATGGTCGCGGTCAGTAAGTCCGTCTCGGCGGGCATTCCGGTGACTGGATTGATGATGTGATGGCGGGTCTGGCCGTCCGCACCTGTCCAGCGCCGGTAATCGACGCCGCTGGTGACAATTGCCGCGTCATGCAGCCACACCGCGCCCAGATTGTCACTGCTCGTCGGATCGGCGATATCGATCTGCCAACCGGGCAGGCCTTCAGGCGCGCCGCGCACGGCAACGTCGCCACCGATATTCACCAGACACGGGTTATACGCCGCCAACTCAGCAGCGATGCGTTGCGCTGACCAGCCCTTGGCGCTGCCGCCCAGATCAATCGCGCCACCGGCGGGCAGTCGCACCTGCTGTGACGCGAAATCCAGCTCAATCGTGCGCCAATCCAGGGCAGGTCGCGCCGGTGCTTCGGAATGTGGCCTGAGGCTCTCGAAGCTGCGGTCATAACCATTGGCGACCAGCGCCGGGAGCACCAGCGGGTTGAACAGCCCGTCGGTCAGGCGCGCCATGTGCTTCGCCGCATGAATGTTGTTGAACAGCACGTCGCTCACCGCCACCCACGCGCCCGCTTGCGCATTGAGCCGCATCAGCTCGCTGTCCGGGCGAAAGCGCGACAGGCAGTCTTCGAGCGCGTCGAACTTCGCTGGCATTCCGGCGAGGATGGCATCGCCATCGGGCGCATCCAGCTTGATTTCGACCCGGCAGCCCATCGCCCGGAAGGTGATTGCGTAGATCATCGGCTGGTCTGCGTCGTCGTACTCGGCTGGCTGCCGGAACTCGAACCCTGCTGCACTATGATCGGCGGCGGCGCTTCGCCCTGCACGATGACCGGCGCGGGCGCGGCAGCCTCCACCGGGACAGGCGGTTGGATCGAAGCGGCCTGGACAGCAGGGGCAGACTGTTGGATCGGCCCGGCCTGACCCGCGCGCCGCAAGATGACGACGTTTGGCGCGGCGTGGTTGATCGCGATCGTCGGGCTTGCCTGGGTGATGGCTGTCGGTTCGACGGGCGCGACGAGCGCAGTCGTCGGGATGCCTGCTGGCTCGGCCGTTGGCGTGAGTGCAGGCTCGCTTTTGCTCGTGTCTTGCAGCGCCAGATTCTGCGCTCCGATCAGTGTTGCGATGGTGCTGCTGGTCACCAGGGCCGTGCGGACAAGCAGCTTGCGGGCGCGATCTACATTTGCCATGGTCGGTACTCCGTTGTCTGCTCCGTCTCGATTCTCATTCGTTCTTTGATGCCGCTCGTTTGTCCCATTTCTTCCATCAAGTTCCCCCTCAAGTAGGCGATTGCCAGCGTCCTGGCGCATATTCCGACTTCGTCACGGTCGTGAAGTTACGGCCAGTGGCAAAATTGGGTCTTTGGTACTGGTGGCCTTCAGGGGCATGACAACCGGCGTCCGGCTCAAAGAATCTGCATCGAACGCCAACACCGCCTTCATAACTTCTACACAACTCTCGTCTACCCTTCAGAGCATTGAGTTACCTGCTCAGAGTTTCAGAAAGAGGTAGATCATGACCAGGAAACGAATCATCAGTCTGTTGGTGCTTGTGGCTATCTTCGCCGTCGGCGTGCTCGTCGCCTCGGCGCAGGGCAATGGAAATGGCAACGGCCCAGGGCCGGTCAATCCGGTAGCACCGGGCGATTGCCCCTACGGCTGCGATCCTCAGATGCCGAATGATGGCAGCGGCATGATGTATGGACGCAATGGCGCACGCGGCAATAACCAGGAGCGCGGCAACATGCGCGGCAATCGCGGCCAGGGACTCGGTATCTATCCGACACTGCCGCCGACCACCGGCGTCGAGCTGACAGACGATGTCATCGCCGCCATGACCGCTGGCCTGATGGACGAGTACAATGCCTACGCCATTTATGAAGGCGTGATCGCCCAGTTCGGCGCGATTGCCCCCTTCATCAACATCCAGCAGGCAGAAGCGCAGCATATCGCTGCCTGGGAATACCTGTTCGACCGCTATGGTCTGACCGTCCCAGCCGCGCCGGAAACCGTCGTGCCAACCTTCGTTAGCCTGACCGAAGCCTGCCAGGCAGCAGCGGACGCTGAAGTCGCGAACTTCGGCCTCTACGACCAGATGTTGGTCACGCTGGCCGACTATCCGGACATGGTGCAGGTGGTCACGTCCCTGCGCAATGCGTCGGAGTTCCAGCACCTGCCCGCCTTCGAGCAGTGTGCAGCGCGGTAGTTCTTCTCCGCCAAAGTTTACTTCGAGGGGTGCAGCACACACTGCGCCCCTTGACGCGTTATTATTGCTATCGGCGGTTGGCTGTCAGCTTTCGGCTAACGCTAACGACCGACAGCCGGATAACCATTCGCGACGACCGGTGTTCGCACAGTGAACCGTGAACAATGAACCCATATTTACCGAGTACCGAGCACTGAGCACCGAGCACTAATCTCTCGGAGTACCGATGACCCGCAAAATCCTGATCGCTGACGACGAACAGCACATTCTCGACACGCTCGGCGCGTATCTGCGCCAGGAGGGCTACCAGGTCGTCGAGGCGCGGGATGGCCGGGCGGCGCTCTATACCTTCCGCCACGAGCATCCCGATCTCGTCATCCTCGACGTGATGATGCCGGAGATGGACGGCTTCGAAGCGGCGCGGATGATCCGCAAAGAGGCCGACGTGCCGCTGCTGTTCCTGACTGCCCGCGTCGAGGACATCGATCAGGTCACAGGTCTGGAGTTGGGCGCGGATGAATATGTGACCAAACCGTTCAGCCCGCGTGTCGTCGTCGCCAGGGTGCGCGCGCTGCTGCGCCGCATCTATGGCGAGCTATCGACCGAACCGGTCATCTGGCGGGCGGGCGCGGTCGAACTCAACACAGAGACGCGCGTGGTGACGGTACACGGCGAACGCATCGATCTGACGCCGACCGAATTCGCCCTTCTGCATGCGCTCATGACGCGCCCTGGCCGTGTCTTCACGCGCATGGAACTGCTCGATCTCGTCCAGGGCGATGCTTACGCCGGTTTTGACCGCACCATCGACGTACACATCAAGAACCTGCGCGCCAAGATCGAGGATGACCCGCGCCATCCTCGGCACATCGAGACGGTCTTCGGTGTCGGTTATCGCATGAATGAAGACGAAAATGTGGAATAAACTCTGGTTTCGCCTCTCGCTCGCCTTTTTGATAGTCGCCTGGATCAGCGTGGCTGCCGTCGCAATGATCGTCAACCAGACGACCGGCGTCGGCTTCCAGCAGTACGTGCGCCAGCGTGACCGCATCAACGCCAGCGCCGTCCAGATCACACAGCTAGAAGCGTACTACGCCGAGCAGGGCGATTGGAGCGGCGCGGAGACGATTCTGGTGGCAGATCGCGGCAGTGGCAGCGGGCGGGGACGCGGTCGCGGCGGTGACTCGCAGGCGGGCGCGCAGTGGGTCGTCTTCGACAATGACGGCGTGATCCAGGCAGCGGAGACACCCGATCTCGTCGGCACAACCGTCGATGCCGAAGCACGCAGCGCAGCCGCGCCGCTCACCGTCTCCGGGCAAGCCGTCGGCTGGCTGTTGTGGCTGACGCCGAGCGCGCAGATGTTTGGTGATGCCGAAACAGCCTTTCTCAATGAGGTCAACCACTGGATCTGGCTCGCCGCGCTGATCGCCTCGGCACTGGCAGTCGTCAGCGGCGTCGGCCTCGCCTGGCTGCTGGCGCGCCCGCTGCGCACGGTCACAACTGGCGTGCGCCAGTTCTCACGTGGGCGGCTCGATTCCCCTGTGCCGGTGCAAGGAACGGTCGAAGTGCGCGAACTCGCCTCCGCTTTCAACCAGATGGCCAGCGACCTGGCCGCTGCCGACGCGCAGCGCCAGCGCATGGCGGCGGATGTCGCCCACGAACTGCGCACGCCGGTCTCTGTGCTGCGCGGGCATCTCGAAGCGATGATGGATGGTGTCTACCCGATGGACAGCGCCCACGTCGCCGTCGCCTATGATCAATCGCTGCATCTGACCCGCCTGGTGGAAGATCTGCGTCTGTTGACCATGGCCGAACACGGGCGGTTGTCGCTGCACCGCACCGCTATCGCCCCCGGCGATCTGGCGGAGGCGGCAGTCGCTCGTTTCGCGCTGCTGGCGCAGGATGGCGCTGTCGATCTGCGCCACGAGATCGCGCCCGATTTGCCTGCGCTCAATGTCGATAGCGCGCGCATTCAACAGGTGATCGACAACCTGCTCTCGAACGCCGTCCGCCACACCGAGGCGGGGGGCAGCATGACACTCTCCGCCCGGCGCGAGGGCGATTCAGTTGTCTTCAGCGTGCGCAACACAGGTGTTCTACCGCCCGATCAGGCCGCGCACGTCTTCGACCGCTTCTGGCGCGCGGACTCTGCCCGCCAGGCGGACAGCGGCGGCAGCGGCCTCGGCCTCGCCATTGCGCGCCAACTGGTGCGCCTCCACGGCGGCGATCTCTGGGTGGAAACCACGGCGAGCGAGACGACGTTCAGCTTTCGTGTGCCGGTGTAGCACAACGCCCGCTCGCCTCGTCTCGCTGCACTCAAGATAACCAGTCGGCGGCCTCGTCAGGCGCGCTATTTAAGATGTGCCACACCTGAGCATCATCCACCTGCTCGAACTCATCGTAGAACTGACCAACTGCCCCAAACCGGCGCGGCATCATCAAGCAGACAAATGCATCGCATAGTTCGACAAGCTCCCTGGCGGTATCCGGCGGGCAAACCGGCACCGCCACGATGGTCGCGGCAGGCGCGGCGTCGCTGCTGTGCCCATGCAGCCAGGTCAGCGCCGCTTTAACGGTTTCGCCGGTGGCGATGCCATCATCGGTCAGGATCACCAGCTTGCCGGTCACGTTCAGGGGCGCGCCATGCCGGAAGCGTTGGACATAATCCGCGACTCTGGCTCTGACCTGTTCGATCTGGGGCATGAGATTGTCCATTGTCAGCCGGAGCGCGCGTACGACGTGCGCGTTGAGCGCGATCCGGCCATCTTCCGCAATCGCGCCGACGGCGAACTCCTCCTGCCCCGGACAGCCAATTTTCTTGACAATGATCACGTCGTGGGCGCAGTGCAGTACGTCGGCCAGCGCCTGACCGACGATGACACCCCCGCGTGGAATGGAAAGCACATGCAGATCTGCGGGCGAACGCTGCCGGATCAGCGGGTGGCTGAGCAGCTCATTGGCGAGGCGGCGGCCAGCATCGCGGCGATTAGCAAACATGCGTGACCTCCTCTGCTCACGACAGCCGTGTTTCTTGTACTTCCATTATCCACCCGTTTTTGAGCGCTCCCGTGTTGTTGCCTGATCAGTTGTTGCCGCTGCTTGGGCGCGGCATCTTCGCCGACATCCAGCCGACCAGTGCCTCTTCCGAGCGGGTTTGCATCAGGATGCGTCCCGGCCCGGTCATTTCACAGACGAGACCCTCGCCGCTCAAGATCGTCGATTTCCAGTTGCCCACGCGCGCGATGTTGAAAGTGACGCTGCTTTCAAAGCCGACGATGTGGCCGGTATCGACGAAATACTTTTGACCGGCGCTGAGCACGCGCTCTTCAATCGCGCCGTAGCTCCCGGCGAGCAGTGTGCCGCTGCCCGTCAGCCTCAGCAAGATCAAGCCTGCGCCGCTGAAGAAGCCACGCGCGCCGCCCCAACTCGTATCGACGGCCACACCGTCTTCACTGGCGATGAACGCGCCGCTCTTGAGATAGAACGTATCGCCCGTCAGCGCGAGGACAATCATGTCGCCGGGCAGCGCGGGCGCAAGCGTGATCTCGCCACCCTGGGCAGGTGCCTGGTAGAAGTTCTGGAAGAAGCTCTCCCCGCCGACCATGCGCTTCAACCCGCCCAGCAGCCCGCCTTCTGAGCGCGTTTCGATGGCGATGCCTTCGCTGTAGCTGACCATTGCGCCAGACTCGACACGCACCTGCTCATTCGGCGCAAGTGATGCCACGGCGAGCGAATACGACGGCTGATGCTTGAGTTGGATCTGCATATCGATGCTCCTATGTTGAAGAAAGTCCCCCCGATCCTACCCTGACCTTGCGCCAGGAGCGAACGAGCGCCTCGGACATTTGTGCGCTTTGCACGGATCGAGCCGCTGCCCGGCGTGATCATCTTCAGCGGGATTACGCTTACATTTACAATTAAAAGTGGGGGGTTACGTATGGCAAAGCGAAAGGAGTTTAGCCATGCGTCGTTATATCTGGCTCGTCCTCCTGGTGATTTTCGCCCTGCTGAGCAGCGGGCTGGCGCTCGCACAGGATGGCACGCAGGGCGTTTTTTGCGGTTCGCTCTCCGAGGCGGACTGCGCATTGATGACCCGCGCCGATAATTTCGCCCTGACATCGGCAGCGGTGGATGTCAACATGGATATGACCGCCACGGTCAATCAGGAAGCCATCGCGTTTAACCTGACGGCATCCGGCGCATTTGTTGTCGATCCGACTATGATGACAGACGTGGCTATGCAGCCGCCAATGACCACGTTGGAGCAGATCAAGACCGCAGTCGAGGTTATGCGCAGCTTTGATGGCGAACTGTCAGTGACGATTACGCTGCCTGAAGAGGTCCTCGCCGATCTACCGCCGGGCGTCGAGGGGATTACGCTCGAAATCAAGCTGGTCGATGGCGTCGGCTACGTCAATATGGACACCCTCGCGCCATTGATGGGTACGTCCGGTCGAGGTCAGCAGGGAATGCAGGGCTGGGTTGGCCTGGATATTGTCGGCTTGCTCGACACTTTGCTCGAAGAGCATCCAGAGCTGTTCGAAACGATGAGCATGATGACCCCAACCTTCGACCCAGACATGATAGAGAGATTCAAAGAGGGCGGCGACTTCAACCAATACGTCTCTATCCGGCGCACGAGCGCGGATGATGCGGCGGTTGCGGTCTTCGAAACGACCATCGATTTCGGTAGTATGGCGGAAGATCCGGCCTTTGCCGAACTGATGCAGACGATGATGGAAGCGCAGTTCCAGGCACAGCCGGGAATGACCACGCGCGAACGGCAGCAGGCTATGGCGCTGAGCCAGGCCCTGGTCAAGAGCATGAACATCGTCGTCACACAATCGGTCGACCGTGAGACGGCTGGGCCGGTGAGCTTCGACATGATGATGACCATGGACGGCAGCGGCCTACCCGCCGGGAGCGGTGTCGATAGCATGATGGTCGAGGTCAACATGAATGTGACGTTCGATCAGGTCAACGCCGTCGAATCTATCGCCGCGCCTGAGGATGCGAACGTCATCCCAACCGAGTCGATCCTCAGCATGTTCGAGAGCATGTCGAACGACAACTAACCTGTCTTACCTATCGGCGGAGGGCGCGACGCCCTCCGCTGCTCATTCCGCCTCATTCATCAGCAGCCCACTGTAAAACCCCGGCCACGAATCCTCGATCACCTGCGCGCCCACCGTCTTGCGATAATACTCCACCGGCCCGGCCGCACCGATGATGGCGTAGCCGTAGCCCACGTCGTACATGGCGTGCAGACAGGCCAGCAGCAGCGCTGTGCCCACACCTCTGCCACGCATTGCTTCAGAGACGCCCGTGGGGCCAAAGAAGCCGCGCCCGGTGGCATCGTAGCAGGCAAAACCAACCAGCTTCTCACTTTCGAGCGCCAGCCAGATGCTTACCGGCTGGCGGCTGAAGCTGACATCACACTCGCTCATCCAGCCGCGGCTGAAGTGGCGCGCCACCCACTCCAGAACTAGATGTTTCTCCGGCGGCAGCCCGCGGCGGATCGTCACGCCATTGGCCGCCTGTGCCGCGATCTCTGGCGTGAGCGGCGGCAGTGTATACAACTTGACCAGCATATCGGGCATTGTGAACTCACTTTGTTATGACACGGCGCGGCCTGGGTAGGTGACAGTTTCTAACATGTTTACGCACTCTCGGTCGACAATGCCTCGAAGCGTCCCTCGATCACGACCGCGCGGGCGACCAGATCGTCATCGAGCAGCGTCAGGCTCGGCAGATAGCCGGGCTTGATTTGACCGAGGCGATCCATGCGCAGCGCACGCGCAGGGCTGAACGACGCCATGCGCAGCGCATCCTCCAGTGGGATACGCGCGTGCTTGACACAGTTACGTACACACGAGGCCAGGTCGATAGCTGCACCCGCCAGGCGGCCATTCGCATCGACACAGCGGCCTTCGCCGACGAAGACCTCACGATCACTGAGCTTGAACGTTCGCATATCCGGCACGCCGAGCGGTGGCATGGCGTCCGTCACGAGCACCAACCGGTCGCCGAGCAGCCGGTAGGCGACTTCGACCGCGCCCCAATCGACGTGAAATCCATCGGCGATGATGCCCGAAAAAACATCACGCGCATTCAGCGCCGCACCGACGACACCGGGCGCGCGGTGCTCGAACGGTGACATGGCGTTGTAGAGATGCGTCACCATCGTCGCGCCCGCATCGAAGGCGGCCATCGCCTGCGCGTAGGTGGTGTTGGTGTGACCGAGCGATACGATCACGCCCGCGCGCACTAACCGGCCAATCTGCGCAGGGGTGATGCTCTCCGGCGCAACGGTCATCAGGCAGGGCATGTCGGCCCGCGCTTCGAGCAGCTTATCGAGTTCGGCGTCCGTCGCCGGGCGGATGTAAGCCGGGTTATGGACACCGGGCTTCTCACGGCTGATATACGGGCCTTCGAGATGGAGGCCGAGCACCGAGCGCAGACCACGCCGCATCGCGCTGTGATAAGCCGCACAGAAATCGAGCGTCGTCTCCAGCGGCGGCGTGATGATCGTCGGCAAGTAGTAGACGGTGCCGAATGGCTTCTGTGCTTCATAAGCCAGGCGCATCGCCTCCGCCGAAGGATCGTCATTAAAGAGGATGCCGCCCGCGCCGTTGACCTGCACGTCAATGAAACCGGGCGCGATCAGGCAATCCGTGCGGTCGATCACCTCGACATCCAGCGGCACATCGGCGCGAGCCATCACGCCCTCGATCTCGTGCTCGTCGATCAAGACAGCGGCGTCGTGCAGAATGCGTTCGCCGGTGAAGACTCGTCCGCCAATGATGGCGTATCTCATGGATTAGCCTTTCTCTGTGCCGAATGTTCCTGGCACAGAATGGATAGCGCGTTAGCGACTGCGTGCCACTGGCGTGTTGCTGCTGATCATTGGCAACGACGCCGCATTCGTTTGCTTAGCTTGCCATCTATTGCCCTGTCGCATTTCGCTCGTAACGCTCCCAGATACCCGGTGCGAGCGCCAGAGCATCACGCCCTATCTGCGCCTCATCGAGCGTCAACAGTTGGCGGTCGCGCATGAGCACGCGGCCTTCAACAATCGTCGTCGTCACCATCGATGGCTCGAAGCCGAACAGGATATGCCAGGGAAGATTGCCCGCCGTCAGCGGTGTGTAGGACTGATAATCAACGAAAATGATGTCTGCCCGCGCGCCCGGCCTGAGCACACCGACCGGCGCCTCGAAGAACTGCGTTGCCAGCGCCGCGTTGTTGTAGATCGCCATTCGGGCGATGTCCGCCCCGTTCGCCAGGCGCGGATCGCGGTGCGCCACTTTATGCAGCAGGTAAGCTGCCTTCCATTCCTGCCACATAGCATTGCTAAAGCCATCGTTACCCAGACAAATCGGCATCCCCTCGGCCATCATCGTGTCGAACGCCATCGCACCGACCGCGTTGTTCATGTTCGAGCGCGGCTGGTGCGTCACCCACGTCTGCTGCTGGCGCAGGAGCGCGCGCTCCGCCTCGTCGATGTGTACGCAGTGCGCCACCATGGTCTTCGCGCGCAGCATATCCAGCTCATGCAGCCGCTGCACGACACGCTTGCCGTGCTGGCGCAGGCTGTCGTCTTCGTCGGCCTCATGTTCCGCCACATGAATGTGAAAGCCGGTATCGCTGCCGACAGCACCGGCGCATTGGCGCAGCGTTTCGGTGCTGAGTGTCAGGCTGGCGTGCAAACCAAATGTCGCCCGCACGGTCGGATGTGTACGCCGCGCCGCCAGAAAACGCACGTTCTCGGCGATACCCGCTTGCGCCTTCTCCGGCCCATCGCGGTCGGTGACTTCATAGCAGAGCACCGCTCGCAGCCCGGCGCGCTCCACCTCCTCGGCGATGGCGTCCAGACTGCCGTCGATAGCGTTCGGGCTGGCATGATGATCGAACAAGGTGGTCGTGCCATGCTTGATTGCGTCAACCAGGCATACGAGCGCGCTCGCACGTACCGCGTCCATGTCGAGCGCCTTGTCGAGCGGCCACCACAGACGGCGCAGAATCTCCGGGAAGTCACGCGGCGGATCGCCGGGGATCGCCATGCCGCGCGCATACGCACCATAAAAATGCGTGTGCGCACAGATCAAACCCGGCATCACGAGTTGGTCGCGGGCATCGATGCGCTCGGCGGTGGGGTACTTTGCCTCCAGATCGCGCGCGCTGCCCAGTTCGACAATTGCGCCCTTCTCCATGTAGAGCGCGCCGCCGCTGATAATCGTGTTGGGATCGTCCCAGGTGATCAGAGTCGCGTTGGTGATGAGCATGATTGTGCCTCTGGCTGTTCGCGTGCCGCTAACCGCCACCAGCTTAACGCATTTTGCTGTGCCTCAACAGCCACTCGGCACTACATATCGTGCGGGACACCAAGGGCGACCGGCCCTCCCTGGTTGGCGATACGCTGGAGGATCACCTGCAAGATGGCGTCTTCCGGCTGGCGTGGATCGAGCGGCAGATCATCCCCCTCCGGTTCGGTGCTGGCGGTGATCGCCCCATTGTCACACAGAATGCGCAGGCCCGGCGCACGCTGCGTCGTTCGCCGTTCTGCTTCCCAGTAGCGTTCGGCGTAGATCTTGCGGTCGCGCAGAGCATGGAAGATTCGATCTACGTAATAATCGGCGGTGCTGTACAGATCGGCGATGGTCGTCGCGGTGACGAACCTGTCCCAGGTGGTGTAGATGAAGGTGATTGGCCGCTTTGTGGGGTTGTGTACCGGTGGCGTTTTCTCGTACCATTCCCGCAAGCTGATCTTGTAGTAAACATCATTCGCGCGTGGATGATCGGCTTCCGCAGGCAGAATGTCCTTACGGTAGAGCAGTTCGATCCCGCCCGCCCTGGCGAAATAGTGAATCCCGCCATTGCGCTCTTTGAACGCCCGGCTCAAGAAAAAGGCGAGGTACTCTGCGTGGACGCCGTGAGGCAGCCGTGCCTGTGGGATGCGATACCAGTGTTGCTCGCGAGCATAGCGCAAATCGCGCACACGATTGATGATACCAACGAGAACACGATCTTCGGGGTGCATTTTTTAAGAGAAAGACTAACTGTGCCGTAATCCTAAAATGATCATAATTCGTTTGCCATGGATATGCAACCGTGTAGGCAAATCTTAATACGGCAATCTGCCGTGATGCTCGTGGCCGCCGAAAGACGGCTTGTCTACGCAAAATCTTTTTCATCTTGCGTCAAGGATCGGGGTACTCTAAGATCGATAGTCTAGATGAAAAGTCTCGCCGATAGGCGCGCAGGACAGTAACGATGTTCAATATCATGGTTGTGATCCCCACTTACAACGAAGCCGAGAATCTGCCACGGCTGATCGATGCGCTGTTCGCGTTGCCCGGTGTTCCGTTGAATGTGCTGGTCGTCGATGATAATTCGCCCGATGGCACAGGCAAGATCGCTCACGCGCTGGCGGAGAGCCATCCAGGCCGCATTCACGTGCTGGATCGCACCGAAAAAGCAGGGCTTGGCCCGGCATACATTGCTGGCTTCAAAGAGGCGCTGCGCCGCAACGCCGATTACATCATCCAGATGGACGCAGATTTTTCGCACCAGCCAGCCTACATTCCGCAGATGATCGCCAAACTCGAAGAGGGATTCGACCTGGTGATCGCCTCGCGTTTCACTGACGGCGGCAGTGTGGATGAGAACTGGAGCTGGCAGCGCAAATTGCTGAGTTGGTTCGCCAACCGGATCTACGTCCGCCTGCTGCTCGGAATCCCTGTCAGCGATGCGACCGCAGGGTATCGCATCTGGAAGCGTCAGACCCTCATCGGCCTCAATCTCGACCGTGTTCGTTCGAACGGCTACGCTTTCCAGGTGGAAATGGCTTACGTCGCCTGTCGCCTCGGCTTCAAGGTGACAGAGATACCCATCCATTTCCCAGATCGCGCACACGGCGAATCGAAGATGGACGTGCGTATCCCGTTGGAAGCAGCCATTCGCGTCTGGCAGATGATCGCGCGCCACCGCAGCCTGAACCCGCGTAAACGCCGCACCGAAATGTACGCCGTCGAAGAGCGCACGGCAGTCGTCAAGCACGTCTAGGCGGGCATAACTACCCGCTTGACGCCCGCGATCTTGCCGATACGTTCGACCAACGCATCCAGTGCAGGGCCTTCGGGCAGCTTGCCTGCCAGGATGACGGTGCCCCATTCCACTTGGCCGATAGTGCCATTGGTCAGCACTGGCCCAACGCTCAGGCGAATCGTCTCGTCGTCATGGAGCGCGCTGTCATCCACACCCTGCACACCGGCGATCTGCTTGATGTGGGAGAGCAGGTAGCTGCGCGTGATCGGCGTCTTGACGTTGCCGCTCAGGAGCACTACGCCATCCTCGACCCGCACCTGAATGTGCTTGCGATCATTGACCAGCGGCGGGTAGCCGGTCATCCAGAGTTGAATCGCGTCCAATATGTCGATGTCAGGGCGCGTTACCGGCGCATCGGTTGTTGCCATAACCCGTGTTCCCCTATGCTCAATTCGGCATCCACAATGCCTTGATTTTGCCGCGAATTGGCCGCGCACGCCAGCAAGTCCCGGCTGCAAATCCGCCTCGGTGGACTCACATGACTACATATAGCCTTGCGTTAGGTCTAATCGCGATTGAGCCAGAAATCCGGGTGGGTGTAGTCCCAGATGCCCTCACCTAACGCCAGGAATTCGTCGGTCATCGCCTGTGTCGGCGTCACGCCGGGATAACGCTGCGTGCGCCATTGGTTGAAAGGCCAGATACGCAGCCGCGCCGTGCGGAATTCCTCGGTGTAGAGCACGGCGTATGCGCCGTGGGCAGCGAAGTAAGCGTCGCTTTCCAGGGCGTCCAACAGCGGCGCAAGGTCGTAACGGGCGTGCAAGAAGGTGGCCTGCCAGCCGTGCGTGTCCCCGTCAAGGAGCAAATATGGGGCTTCACCGGGCCGCCCGTTCAGCGGTACACCGAGCGAGCCTGCGTTGAAGATTTGCCAGCCGCGCCCATTTTGCCGCACCTCCCGCTGCTGTGTCAGATGGATGTGACCACAGACAATCGTTTCTTCCGCCACGTCGCGGTAGTGAGCGAGCACTTCGACATCGGGCGTGCTGGGGTAGATGCCATCCCAGGGTGTGTCGGGGTAGCCATGGACGACGCGTAGGGGCGGCGCGTCGGGGTAGTAGAGCGTCAGCATGTCCGGCAGTGCGGCGATGCGGCGCTGAAGAGGCAGAGAGATGGTCCGGCGCAGCCAGGCGGGCGTTGTGTACGCTCGCCAGTGTTCCGGGGCGCGTGGCGTATCGTGATTGAGCAGGTAGAACTCGTGATTGCCACGAATGACCGCCCAGCCGAGTGCGAAAACGCGCTCCAGGACTTCGGTCGAGAACGGCCCCAGGTTGATCAAATCCCCCGCGACGACGACCGCATCGGGCGCGTACTGCGCCATGTCTTCGATGACGGCGTCGAGCGCGGGTAAGTTGCCATGAATGTCAGACAGTACGGCGATCCGCGTCATTCTCCGTTTACCACCGGCGTCGGTGTGCCGCGCCGGCGGGCCAGATCGTCGCGCTGCACCTGAGGTTTGATGCCCAGGTGGTACGCGGCGGACGCGATTGCGTGCGAGGCGACCGGCGCAGTAATCACCATGAATAGCGCCAGCACGATCATCTTGATAGTCGTCTGCGGCATGAGCACTGCCGTGCCAGCCAGCAGCCCGACCAGACCCAACGTCGAGACCTTGCCCGAAGCGTGCAAGCGTGTGTAGACATCCGGCAGGCGGATGACCCCCAGGGTGCCGACCGCGCTGAAGAACACACCGCCGAAGATGAGAACGATGCCGATGATCTCTTGCAAGCTCATCAGAACACCTTCCCTTCGGACAGGTAGCGGGCAATGGCGACCGTGCCGACGAAGCTGAACGCTGCCAGCGCGATGCCAATATCGACCACGAAGGTTGAATTCAGCACCAGCGCGAGCAGCACAATGATGCCAATCAACAGCGTCGTGATCAAGTCGATTCCTTGCAGGCGCTCGGCATGGTTGATCCCGCGAAAGACACGATAGGCCGCCGGTAGCAGCAGTAAGATCATGACGTAGAGGGCGAATTGCAGCGCCAGATTAGCCCCGTCGCTCATCAGCAACCCTCCCCGATGATGCGGTAGATCAGCGCCAGACGGGCGTGCTGCTCACCGGGGGCATTGCGGGCGCTGTCCTCCACGTCGAGTGCATGGACGTACATCAAAGCGTTGTCTTCCGTTTCGACCACCAGCTCACCAGGGGTCAGCGTGATCGAGTTTGCGCTCAGGGCAGTGACGACGCTGTTGGCCGTACCATCAAACGTCGGGATGGCGACAATGCCCGGTTTCAGCCCCATATCCGGCGACAGGATACGCCTGGTAACTTCGAGGCCGGAGAGCACGACATCTACAAACAGGCGCACGACGTACACCACCAGTGCTACCACCTGATCCGGCAGACAGCGCCAATTAAGCGTGATGGCGCGCGGTTGCATCGCCGCGAGCGTCAGGATCGACGCAGCGTAGCCGAGGGAGAAACTCTGCACGGTCAACTGATTGGAGATCGCCATCCAGGTGGCTGCCAACGGTAGTGCCAGGACTGCATAGATCAACATCGTTCAACCTCCAAAAACTGCCTGAATGTAGACTTGCGGATTGCCGATTTGCGTCACCGTGCGCGTTGCCAGGTCGAGAAGCGGCTGCGCGTAGAAACCGAGAAAAATACACCCGGCGATCAAGAGCGCAGGCGCAAGTGGGCTGTCGCCGTTCGGCTTGGCTTTCACGCCTTCTTCCGGCGCGCGCTGGAAAATGTGCTGCCAAGTGCGAGACATGTAGATCAGGGTGAGTATGCCCGCGCCAACGATCAGGCCGAGAGTCACCCAATCATTGGCCTCGACACCGCTCTGGGCCAACGCCAGTTTGCTGATGAAGCCGTTGAGTGGCGGCACACCTGCGAGCGCTAGCCCGCCGATGAAGTACAAGCCGCCGGTCAAGACCATCTTGTTGCCGATGCCGCCGATCTCGCTGATGCGCGCCGTCTTGCCAAGCGTGTGACTGGAGACGACGCCCGTAAGCATCAGCAGCGATGACTTGATCAGCGCGTGATTGAAGGTGTAGACGAGCGCCGCTGCCAGCGCCGCTGGTGTCCCCCAGCCGATGCCGACGAGGATGAAGCCGATTTGCCCGAAGGTCGAATACGCCAGCAGCCGCTTTGCATCATAGGTGCGCAGTGCCGCCAGACTGCCGAAGAAGACGCCGATGACGCCGAGCACGATCAGGATCGTCTGGATGGTGCCCGACTCGGAAGTGAACAGCAGCGTGACCAGACGAAGCAGACCGTAGACGCCGACCTTGACGACCACAGACGACAGCATCGCGCTGAGGGGTGTCGGCGCGGTTGTGTGGAAGTCCGGCTGCCAGAAATGGAACGGGAAGACAGCGCTCTTGAGCAGAAAGGCGCAGGCCAGCATGACTGCCGCGGCCTCCGCCAGCAGGGGGCGCTCACCGCTCGACAACAGTCGCGCGATGTCCGCCATGTTAAGCGTGCCGAAAGTGGCGTAGAGCGCGCCGATGCCAAAGAGCAGAAAGAGCGTGCCCATCGCGCTGATGAACAGGTACTTGATGGCCGCTTCCAGGCCGAGGCGGTTGTCCGAAATCGCCACCATGATGACCGACGAGATCACCATTAGCTCGATGAAGACGAACAGCGTGAAAATGTCGCCGGTGTAGAGCGCGCCACTCAAGCCAGCGCTCATCGCCAGGAACAGCGGCATGAACGTCGGATAGCTGACGGACTTGTCCTTGCAGCCCAGGATGTAGATGATGCCAGCCAGAAGCACGGTGGTTGCCATCACCGCAAAGAACGACGAAAGTTGATCGCCGACGAAGACGATACCATGCGGTGGCTGCCAGCCACCGATGGCATACGTCTGGACGCCCTGGCTGAGATTTGCGAGCAGCACGCCGATAGCACTCAGCCAGGCGAGCACGCCCGACGTAATCGCGATCAGGTGCTGGAGGCTGCGGTTGCCCGCGGTCACAATCGTGAGCGCCGACGCCGTCAGCGGGATGAAAACCGGACCAAGCAGAAGAGCGTTTGGCATCGCGTGTCCTCTGGCCTAGCCGCTCAAACGGCGCATCTCGTCGCCGTCAACGGTCTGAAAGCGACGCGAAGTCACGGCCAGGAAGCCGAGCAGCACCGCATACGATCCAAAGCTGATGACGACGGCGGTCAGGAGTAGTGCTTGCACGAGTGGATCGCTCGGCTGCCCGGCGATCTGGTTAGCGTCATCGACGTAGGCGGCGCTCGTGCCGTTGAACGCGCCGACCGCCAGCAGCAGCAGGTTCACCGCTGTGAACAGGATGTTGAAGCCCATCGCCGCTTTGATCAGATCCCGGCGCAGGACTTGAAACACCCCGATGGCAAACATAACGCCGGTTGCAATCGCAAATAACGTGTTCATAGAGTCTCAACCTCTTCCGGATGGGATAACGAGTCCATGATCGTGCTGACGCCGCCGAGCACCGTCAGCCAGATCGCGATCTCGAAAACGGTCGTGGATGCCAGATGAATACCGGCGAAAGAAACGCCATAGACGCTCAGATGGGCCAGGAATGACTCGCCGAGCAGCAGAGGAAAGATCGCGTTCGCCAGCGCCAGCGTCAGCCCAACGCCGATCAGCGGTGCGGGGTGTAGCCAGCGCAAGCGGCGTTTCGTCTCCTCGTAGCCATAGACGACGTAGGAGAGTGCGATTGCCAGCCCGCTGATCACGCCTGCCGTGAAGCCATCGCCCGGCGCGGACCCGCCGTAAAAGATCTGGGCCAGCGCGAGCATGATGGCGAAAGGCGGCACCAGCGACGCAACCGTGCGCATGATCGGATTGTCGCGTGGATTGAGTACATTGGCGCGCTGCACCTCTTTGGCGGTTTCAACAGGAGCAGAAACTTCTTCTACGGGAGCCATGCGTCGGAATAGATTCACCCGCACGACTCGACCGGGCGACTGGCGTGTCAAGACCGACAATACTCCGAGCGCAGCCATGCCGAAGACTGCGATCTCGATGATGGTATCCATACCGCGAAAGTCGGTGATGATGCTGCCAACCACGTCATTGACGCCCACTTCCGGCAGCGCGTTCGCCAGATACCAGTTCGAAATCGGATTGGGGGTCGGGCGGTGGCTGACTGCTGCCAGTGCGAACACGGTCACGCCCAGGCCAATGGTGACTGATATAGCAATGTCGCGGAACAGCCCTGGGCGTGATTGATGCCAGATGCGCTCCATTGCCTGCTTGCGCTCTTTTTCGCTGGTGCGCACCAGCACCAGGATCAGAAGCACCGTTGCCAGCGTTTCGACCAGGAACTGCACTAAGGCCACGTCCGGCGCGGGTTCGAGCAGGTATATGCCCCCGATGGTGTAGCCGGAGACGCCGAGCGCCAATACAGCCAATAAATGCTGGCGGAATAGAACACTGGCAAGCGCCGCGCTCAGCGCCATCAGGAGTAGCAGACCTTTAAGCACGTCGCTCGCGCCGCTGACACTGAAGGTCAGCCGGTTGAGCGAGCTGATTTCACCTGGGATGATCAAAAGCAGCAGGACAGCGACTGTTGCCAGAATAACACGGAGATATGAACGGATTTTGCCGTTCTGCGTAGCCAGTACCATGTCACCGGCTTTTTCGACAAGGCCGAGCAGCGCCCGATAGACTCGTTCGCCGCTGATGAACGGAGTCACGGTCCATGAGCGCCAGGTCTGCCGTGTCGCGAAGATGACCGCACCGCCGGCCAGGGCGCCGATACTGAGTAGCAACGCCAGATTTACCTCCGCTGGCAGCAGGTAGAGCGAGATCGGCTTCCCCGCCGCTGCCGAAACCGGTGGTGAAAGCAGTGGCTCGATGCCAATGCCCATGATCAAGGATGCCGCTGCCAGGATGCCTGGCCCGCCGACCAGCAGACGCGGGTTAGCGTGGAAGTGCTCGCGAATGTGCGCGTCGCGGAGGGTACCCATGAAGACATCCCAGAACAGGATGAGCGCCATGGCCACTGTCAACGCCGCGCTGATCACGGTGATGGCGAGCAGGATCGGCTGTTCGATCATGGCTTCCAGCAGCGTCTCTTTAGCGACGAAGCCGAGCAGCGGCGGCACACCGGCCATCGACAGGCACGCCAGCGCACTGACCGCGGCGAATCCGCCCATCCGCTGCCACAGACCGCCGAGCCGCTCGATCAAGCGCGTACCCGTGGCGTGATCGACACCGCCCGCCACCAGGAAGAGCGCACACTTATAGAGCGCGTGGGCGATGATGCCGAGCATAGCTGCCTTGATACCGTGCGCTTCCGGCAGACCAATGAGGGCAACGAGCGCGCCTAACTGGCTGATGGTCGAGTAGGCGAGCGCCGCCTTGAGATCACGCTGAACGAGGGCAAAGAGCGCGCCGATTGCCAGCGTCGTCAGCCCCACGCCGACGAGTGCTGTCACCCACAGGCTGGTATCGCCCAGCACCGGGGAAAAGCGCGCCAGCAGGTAGATGCCCGCCTTGACCATGGTCGCAGAATGCAAAAATGAACTGGCCGGTGTCGGTGCAGCCATCGCGCCCGGCAGCCAGAAGTGCAGCGGAAACTGCGCGCTCTTGCTGAACGCGCCGAGCATGAGCAGGATGGCGATTCCGGTGTACCACGGATGTTCGCGCAGCAGATCGCCGCTCGTGAGAATCTGGTTGAATTCGCTGCTGCCCGTTGCCGCGCTCACCAGCAGCAGCCCAACCAGCAGCGCCAGCCCGCCGCCTGCTGTGATGACGAGCGCCTGCGACGCGCCTGCGCGCGCTGACTCGTCCTTCTTGCCCTTGAAGCCGATGAGCAAGAACGAAATGATGCTCGTCGCTTCCCAGGCGATGAACAGGGTGAAGACGTTGCCCGCCAGCACCAGCGCCAGCATACTGCCGCTGAAAGCCATCATCAGCGCCAGGAAGCGCGCGGCTTCGGCTTTGTCCTCATGTGCAAAATAGTAGCCGCCGTAGAGCATGACCGCCACGCCGATGCCCGTCACGAGCAATACAAACAGCAGCGCCAGCCCATCGGCGTAGAGTGTCAGATTCAGACCCAGTGAAGGTACCCAGGCGACGGAGAAGACAGTCATACCCTGGTCGCCGACTGCGGGGAGCTGGCCGAGTGCCAGCGCGAACAGCATGACCATCACCAGCGCCAGCAGCCAGCCTTGCAGAGTGGCGCGGAGACGCGCACCGAACACACTGATCACGAGAGCACTGATAAATGACGCTGTGACAATCAGCGCAAATGTCACAATCCAACCTCCTGCAAGTCGTAACGACTATGCCACAGACAATTCAGCTTTCCGTTGTCATGATTGACCAATGATCCTGGTCATGATTGGTGAAACATTACCGACGAGGGAGCTATCCCCATCGGATACCGATGATTTGGCTATTGTTTACAAAAATCCGTGGGAAAGTTTGAACACTCAGGCGTGTTCTGGAGGGCGGCTGTCGTCAGAAATTCTCCAGCCGGGATGCAGACGAATTGTATTCAGCCGCGCCCCAAGGGTGCGTCGGAAGGTGGTGACACAGATTGAATTCGTCACAATCACCATAGCGTCCGCTGCCGAATCACGATAATTTCAATCATCACACTGGATGATAGAAAACTTTGTACAGTTGGTCAATAGTGTCAGGGGCGGGTTCATCAGAGACTAATCTCGACGACCAAGGCGGGCGGCAACCCTCGAAGATCGCCCCCGCCTTGGTCGATGATCGTCCCACACATCCAGCATCGGCGGCTATAAGTTGATCATGTGGCCTTCCAGGCCATGCGCGGCCTCTTTGATGGCCTCGCTCAGCGTCGGATGGGCATGGACGTTGCGCGCGATCTCTTCCGCTGTCAGTTCGGCGTAGCGCGCGAGCGTCAGTTCCGGCAGCAGCTCGGTCACGTCAGGCCCGATCATGTGTCCGCCAAGGATTTCGCCATACTTCTTGTCGCTGATCAGCTTGACGAAGCCGACCGTGTCATTCAGGCCGTGCGCCTTGCCGTTCGCCTGGAAGGGGAACTTGGCGACGTTGATGTCGTAGCCTTTGTCGCGCGCCTGCTTTTCGGTGTAACCGAAGCTGGCGACCTGCGGCTGGCAGTAGGTGGCGCGCGGCATCATGTCAAAGTCCAGCTCGATGCTTGGCACGCCCGCAATGCGCTCGGCGGCGATCACGCCCATGGCCTCGGCCACGTGTGCCAGCATCAGTTTGGCGGTGACATCGCCGATAGCGTAAATATGCGGCACATTCGTCTGCATGTGCCCATTGATGGCGACTGCGCCACGTTCGGTCAGCGCCACGCCCGCCTTGTCCAAGCCGTAGCCTTCCACGCGCGGCTTGAAGCCGATGGCTTGCAGGCACTTATCTGCTTCCAGCACCTGCTGGGTGTTGTCCGCCATGTTGGTAACGGTCACGCGCACGTTCTTGCCGGTGTCTTCGATCTTGTCGACACGTGTGCTCGTCAAGACCTTGACGCCCAGGCGTTTGTACTGCTTGCGCAGCTCTTCCGAGACTTCTTCGTCTTCCAGGGGCAGCGGCCTTTCGAGGAATTCGACCACGGTCACATCGACGCCGTAGTTGTGATGGACGTAGGCGAATTCCATGCCGATTGCGCCCGCCCCGGCGATGATGATCGACTTCGGCAGCGCGCTTTCCATGATCTGCTCTTCGTAGGTGACGACGCGCTCGCTCAGACTCGTGTTCGGGATCAGCCGTGTCGTCGCGCCGGTCGCCAGGATGCACGCCTTGAAGCTGAGCGTTTCTTCGCCGCCGCCGTTGAGTGTGACTTTGATCGTGTGCGGGTCGGTGAATTCACCCCAACCGTCGTACTCATCGATCTTGTTCTTGCGCATCAGGAAACGTACGCCCTTGACGCGACCATCCGCGACCTTGCGACTGCGCTCGAAGGCTACGGCGTAATCCATGGACACTTTGCCATCGATGTTGATGCCGAAAGCTTTGGTTTCGTGTTTCAGGAGGTGGGCAATTTCTGCATTCTTCAGCAACGCTTTCGAGGGAATACAGCCGACATTGAGGCAGACTCCGCCCCAATACTGCTTCTCGATGATTGCCACCTTCATGCCGAGCTGGCTGGCACGAATCGCGGCGACGTAACCGCCGGGACCTGCTCCCATCACCACGACATCGTATTCTTTAGCCATGTTGTTCGTCTCCAAGTGTAGCTGTTGCAGAACGCGGTTGATTATACACTGCGTGAGGGGAATGGCGGTTGCGTTTGTTCCCGGCGATCGACAAAATACAGCGCAGCGTTGAAATTCAACTTAACGGCCTGACGCGCTGCCTTCACCCGGTTGGGGAATAGTTACCGTGAACATTGTGCCTTCGCCTTCGCGGCTATGGAATGCCACTGTACCGTTGTGGAGCTGCGTGAATTCCTTGACAATCGCCAGCCCAAGCCCAGTGCCGAAAGATACATCGCTGTTGCTGGCGCGGTGGAAAGGCTCAAAGATGCGGCTCTGATCAGCTTCAGGAATGCCAATGCCGTCGTCAGCAATGGTGAACACACACCTGTCATCTTCATTGGCGACCGAAAACAGCACGTGACCATCCTCGGCAGAATATTTGATGGCGTTTGTGAGCAGATTGACCAGGATATGTTCGAGCAGGTGAACATCGAAGAAGGCCAGCGTGCGCTCACCTTCATGTTTGAATTCGATGCGTTGGGTGTGAAAAGTCTTGTTGATTTCCTCGACAATAGTCTGACAGAAATGGACGAGATTGTGCCATTCTGGCATACAATCAATGCGTTGCATATCCGCGCGGGAAAGAAGCAGAATGTCATTGATCATGTCTTCAAGACGCCGTACCCCCCGCGTAATCTTGGCAAAATGATCCTCGCGCCCCTCCGGGGTGAGCTTGTTACCATAATTACGCAAGATGTCGCTCGATGACAGGATGATGGCGAGCGGTGTGCGAAACTCGTGCGAGATCATCGACAGGAAGTGGCTTTTGTGTCGGTTCAGTTCGCGCTCGCGCTCCAGTTCAAGCTGCATCCTCTGAAATTCGAGCATCTCTTGCTCATGCCGTTTGCGCTCGGTGATATTGGTGATCAGGGCAAGTATGCGCGTGTTGCCTTCGGTTTCGCTGAAGCTGAGGGCGACCTCAATCGGAAAGTGCGAGCCATCCTGTCGCCGGCCTAGATACTCTCTGCCTGCGGATGCGGTTCCAGCGGTGGCTGTGCGCATCATATTGCGCAAGTCTTCTGCGGCTTCCGACGAGAGCAAAGCAAAGGGTTTGCCGATCAGATTATCCCGATGATAGCCAAACAAGATTTCCAGCTGCTGGTTCACCAGCAATATTCGCCCTTCGCAGTCCATGGCAACCACGCCCTGCGCCGCTGTTTCGACGTAGGCCTTCATCTCAGCGGTTGATCGGCGAAATTGGGCCTCAGCCTGACGGCGGGCCAGGATATTTTCCCATTCGCGCAGGGAACGTTCGGCAATGTGGGGCAGTTCGGTGAGCGTCGCCGAAGTCTTGACGACATAATCCAGCGCGCCCGCTTTCATCGCCTCGACAGCGACCGATTCGTCACCATGACTCGTCATCACCACAATCGGGAAAGAATTCTCTTTTTCACCCCCTGATAGCAGATCGATGCCTTTGCCATCAGGCAGCACAATATCGACGAGCGCAAGCGCAGGAATATTTTGCGCGATGCGGCTGCGCGCGTCGGACAAGGTGTTGACGATTTCCGTCGTGAAGCGTTCGCTGCTATCGGAGAATGCGCGGTGGATCAACTCTGCATGGGCATCATCATCTTCGACGATCAGAATACGCTGCGCCATCAAGTTTGTTTACTCCGCCCGCTTGTTCCATTGCATCCAATACTCGCCCAGGTCAACCATCATCTGGCGAAACTTCTCGAAATCCACCGGCTTGACCAGATAGCTGTTGGCATGTCGGCTATATGCCTGAGCAATGTCACGTTCGGCGTTGGAGGTTGTCAAAATGACGACTGGAATCCGGCGCAAATTGCTGTCTTCTTTCAGAATCCGCAATACCTCCAAACCATCGACTTTGGGCAGCCGTAAATCAAGCAGAATAACGTCGGGCTGCGGATATTGTGCGCCGTCCGTATATTGATTGCGCCTGTAGAGATAGTCCAGAGCAGCCTGTCCGTCTGATAGATGGATCAACAAATTGGCGATGTGATGCGTTTCAAGCTGGCGCATTACCATCTCAGCATGATCAGCGTTGTCTTCAACCAACATTACTCGCACAGTTCTATCTCGTATACTCAACTAATTGCTCCAGTGACCATGAGCTATAGCTCTAGGTATGGATCCTGTATTCGAGTTTGGGTAAAGATAGTTCCCGCATCATGCTCACTGTACTATCCATGCTTCTGCAGCGGCGTACTCAACCGTTGCCGTTCCCATTACCCCCGGCGTTACTGTTTGGAGGCGGATTGCCTGGGGGCGGATCATTGGGCGCAGATTGAGCGTCGGAATTGTTGGCGTCATTGCCTCCAGCATTGCTATTCGGCGGTGGATTGCCTGCATTGTCGCTGTTAGAACCGGGCTGAGCGTTGGAACTGCCGCCGCTGTTTCCGCCGGCGTTGCTGTTCGGTGGCGGATTGCCTGCATTGTCGCTGTTAGAACCAGGCTGAGTGTTGGAATTGCCGCCGCTGTTTCCGCCGGCGTTGCTGTTCGGTGGCGGATTACCCTGGGAAGACGATGTAGAACTGTCGTTACAGCCATTCGCGACACCGACACCCTGGCCACTACCACAATTGCCGGTGAATACATTATCGCTGTTGCCCGCCATCTCGCCCAGCCGCCCATCCTCATCCGCCTCCACATTTGCGCTCGGCGTAGACGTGGGGCGAAGACCGCTTCCCGGAGTGGATGCTCCGTCGCAACACGCCACCGTATCTTCAGTCGGCGGCATCTCGGCACCGCCAGGCAGGCGCAGAACGACAGGTTCGTCGAGTAGTTCAATTGGCAGTGTTTCAACCGTCTCCATGATGTACGGTCGAGGCAATCCCAGGCTGCCAATTGGATTCAGGTCTTCGTCCAGTGGGATTTCGATCCTGAAGCCGGGCAGGACGACTCGTGTTACACCGCCGAGTGTAACGCGCGCCGAGCCTTCGATGGTGCTGAGGGTCATTTTATCGCCGGGCACTGCTTGCAGAAAGAGGGTGGAACCAAGGCTAACATCCACACGATTGACATTGAAATCGACGTGCCCCACACCGTGCGGCGTTTGGATCATCACCCCATCCGAGGGCACTTCCTGACACGACGTGCCGGTAATTCCGGTTTTCAGGCGAAATGCTTGCATCGGGCGCAGATTATCTCTGGGAATGTCGCGGATCTCGGCATCCCCGAACATCAGAAAGGTCGCGTTTGCGCCGGGGAGCAGGTCAGGCAGGTTCGCTTGCAGGCGCACGAGGCTGACACCCCACTGGCCAGTCTCGGCATCGTAGGGATAGGTACGCAGGGAGGCTATCTTCGCCACGTCCTCGATGTCGCCCGGCTCGAAGGAAAATGCCTCTACATCGTCACGGGCTTCTGCGTCTACCCGCAGAAAACCGTAACACGCTTCGTTCCGGCCCGTGACTTCACATGTATCCGCAACCAGCAGCAGAGCCTGGCGCACCACTACAGCACAGTCGGTCTGCGCTTGCACAACCAGCCCGATCAGGAGGATACATCCTGCAGCGAGCAGAAATATGACCGACTTTCTCATAACAGCCTTCGATAAACAACTTATGATCACGCCGCGTACCCCCCACTGGCAGACGTGACAGCGAGAATATTCTCATATAGTATAACGCTAGATGAAGAGGAATGAAAAAGAATAGTGTTCTTTTCGGGATTTTATAGGTTTAGGATATGAGAAAACGCCAATTTACCCTACCCAAACAAAAAACCAGCCGCCGGGATATGGCGGCTGATCTCTGATTGACTGGATATTTGCGCGGATTTTGGCAGTGACCATCAGTCGTTGCGACGCTGGTCACTTATTAGGGTTGCCGCCATTCCCACCGGCATTGTTATCGGGAGTGTTTTCATTCTGCCGGACGGAGTCGGCGACGTCGCAAGTTGCTGAACCGCTCCCTACCCCATTGCCACAATTGCCGGTTCCCGTGGAACCCGTACCGTTCGCAGAAGCGGTAGTGCTCCCGTCATTCGTGAACACTCTCGCTAGGACATCCCCGGTGCGCGGTGACGCAACCTCAATCGCGCGTGGGAGCAGCGTAACCGGCAGGTTCAACATTGTTGCAGCATCGTACATGCCAGCCGCGTCCACGAAACCGAGCGGATTCATGTCGTCATCCATGGCGATGCGCACCTGATAACCTGGCAGCGCCGTCTGGTTCATACCATTAAGACTGACGATGGCAGACCCCTCCAACGTGCTGACCGTCATCAGACCACCGGGGACAGCATCGATGAAGATGGTTGATCCCAGACTGATGTCGACTCGGTTGACGTTCAGGGTGACACGCCCGACGCCGTGCGGCGTCTGGATGAGCAGACCATTGCTAGGCGCTTCGCTGCACTGCGTGCCCGTAATTCCGGTCTTCAGGCGAATCGATTGCATCGGTGACGCGCCTAGGCCACCGGTATTATCGACTTCAGTGTCGCCGATCAAGAGAAAAGTCGCATTCGCACCGGGCAGCTCGTCCGGCAGGTTGGCTTGCAGGCTCATCAACGCGATGCCCCACTCCTCAGTCTCAACATCAAGAGGGTAGGTGCGCAGCGAGACGACTTCGCTGACATCGACGATATCGCCCAACGCAAAGCTAAATGGCGAGATGCCTTCGCGCGGCTCGGCATCGACGCGAAGATAGCCATGGCAAGCTTGATTGCGCCCCAGGCCGACACAGGTATCGGCGACCAGGTTGATCGCTTCGCGTACGAGAACCTCACATTGCCCCTGGGCACTGACGATAGTCACGGCACCAAGGAGAAATACGATGATGATGAGAGGCACTATTCGTTTCATGATGGCCCTCCCCTCAGACTATGCGTCGGACTGAAATAAGCCGCACGCTAGCGTGCTTCGTTGGTGGCTGGGGTACACCAGCGTGCGGTCTATCTTGAATAATCATATTTCCATTACATCAACAAAGCTCCACGAGGTTTTGTGAACTTTGTGCAAAATGTCGAGTATCGTGGATAAATTTTGTACGTGTAGCATTGAGATTGGCCTGTAGCATTAAGATACGTGGGTGATTCGCCCTTCGGCGGCGCGCAGCAGACGATCATATATCGCTGCGCCGAGGCCGATACGCCCGGGCGCGCGCGCCAGAATCGCCTGGGCGCCAGCAGCGTCGAGGGCGCGCAGGCCAGCAAACAAACCTGCGCCGATGCGCTCGGCATTTTCGACTGCGCCCAGAACTTGAAGCTCTACCGCCAACCCGGCAAACGCCTGGCGGTCTTCATCAAATATCAGCAAACCGACACGCTGCCCTGCGGCGATCAGTGCTTCCGCCCGGCTGCGCATTGCCGCCAGCACCGCCATCCGCTCACCATCAAAGACAAGCATGGTCGCACGCGGCGCATAATGCTTGATCAACATCCCCGGCGAGGCCCCGGCTTGCTCGTCGGATGCCAGGAAACTCTGTCGGATCTGGAGATCAGGCACGATTTCGCGCAGCGCTTCGATGGTTACGCCGCCCGGCCGCAGAATCGTGGGGACAGCACCCGTCAGGTCAAGCACCGTCGACTCCAGGCCGATGGTGGTCGGGCCACCGTCGAGAACAACATCGACGTGCCCGTTGAGATCGTGCAGGACGTGCGCGGCGGTCGTCGCGCTGGGGCGGCTGAAGGTGTTAGCGCTGGGGGCGGCCACCGGCAGCTCGACGATTTGCAGCAGCGCCCGCGCCACGCTCCCGCTCGGCATTCTGACGGCAACGGTCGCTCTTCCGGCGCTGACGTTGGGCGGGATGCGCTCACCGCGCCGCAGCACGAACGTCAGTGGGCCGGGCCAGAATGTATCAGCCAGCGATTGCGCCAGCGGTGGCACAGCGACAGCGATCTGCTCAAGCTGCGCAAGCGCGTGAATGTGGACGATGATCGGGTCGTTGGATGGGCGGCCCTTAGCGGCGAAAATCCGCGCGACCGCGTCCGCATCGAAAGCATTGGCTCCCAGGCCATAGACGGTTTCTGTTGGGAACGCGACCAGCCCGCCGCGCCGCAGCACATCGGCAGCGATGCGCAAGATCTCCGGGTCGGGCTGATGAGGATCGAGTCTGTAAGTGCGGGTCTGGGCGTGGTAAGTCATGGATCACTGCAAGATGAATGCACAATCAGTTAGCTATCGTGCGTATAAAGTTCGTTTCATTGTAGCAGGTGGCGGATGTGGCTTTCTACGGCAGGGCTTTGATCTTGCGGATCAGATCGCTGGTGCTGTGCCCGGCCAGGAAGTCGATCAGGACGATCTGCCCACCATAGCTTTCGACCAGGGGTCGCTCTGGCAGCGGCTTGTCATGGTAATCGCCACCCTTGACGTAGATGTCTGGCTTGAGCGCCTCGATCAGCTCATCCGCCGTATCTTGCTCGAAGATGATGGCCGCCGTCACCGGGATCAAGGCCGCCAGCAGCCGCGCGCGCTCCTCCGCCGGCACGATTGGGTGTCCGCTGCCCTTGAGTCGCTCGGAACTGCGGTCGCCATTCACGCCAACGAACAGCGCATCGCCAAGCGCGCGCGCTTTCTCCAAATAATCGAGATGCCCGACGTGAAGCAGATCGAAATGCCCATTGGTAAAGACGAGCCGCTGCCCGGCCATGGCCAGGTTGGCGCGCAAGTTGATCGCTTGATCGCGTGTGAGAAGACTACCCATACCTTGAGATTGAAACGCAAATCGAGGTCAAGTGCAAAGTTTCGTGACCTTTTTCGGTAAACTGTGTTGTCAATACTGGAATTTACCTCGCCTATTCACATCCGCTGGAGCGCCGGTATATGCGCGTTGCCGTTTTTACAGAGACTTTTCTGCCCAAGACTGATGGCATTGTTACCGTCGTCTGCCTTTTGCTCGATCATCTGCACAAGCGCGGCATCGAAACCGTCGTCGTCGCACCCAAGATGGGCATCGACCGCTATAACGCGACGCCCGTCATTGGCGTTCCGGGCGTCAAAATGCCGCTCTACCCGGAACTGCGCGTTGGCCCACCGACGCTTTCGACCTATCACGAGGTAAAGCGTTTCAATCCTGACATTGTCCATCTAATCCACCCGGCGCTGGTCGGTATTCCGGGCATGTTGATGGCGAAACGCCTGGACGTGCCGATGCTGGCGTCATTTCACCTGGATCTGGCGCGCATCTCACATCACTTCGGTATCGGCTTCATGGAGCCAGTTGTCGATCAATTGACGAAGCTGGTCTTCAACGCAGCGGATTATTCGCTTGCGCCTTCGCGGCTGGTCATGGAATACATGGAGAACATCGGCATCCAGCGCGTGGGCCTGTGGAAGCGCGGCGTCGATGCCGAACGGTTTAACCCGCGCTATGCCAGCGATGTCATGCGCTATCATCTCTCCAACGGCCACCCGGAAGATCTGCTCATGCTCTACGTCGGGCGGTTGTCGCACGAAAAGCAAATCAATCACCTGAAGGCTGTGCTGGAGCAGGTGCCCGGCGCGCGACTGGCGCTCGTCGGCGATGGCCCGGCACGTGAAGATCTTCAGGCGCACTTTGCCGGTACACCGACTCATTTCGTCGGCTATCTCAAAGGCGAACAACTCAGCCAGGCCTATGCCAGCGCTGACATGTTCGTCTTCCCCTCGGCCATGGAAACCTTCGGGCTGGTCGTTGTCGAGGCCATGGCTGCGGGTCTGCCCGTGGTTGCTTCGCGTGTCGGCGGTGTCTGCGATATTGTCCACGAGGGCGTCAACGGCTATTCGTTTGAGAGCGGCGACATCCCGGCGCTGGTAGACGCTGTGCGCGCCATCGGTGCCGATCCCGCGCGCATGAAAGCGATGGGGCGCGCCGCGCGCGAATTCGCCGAGACGCAGTCGTGGGACGCAATGATGGACGAGGTGATCGATGTCTATGCCCGGCTGCGTGAAGAGCGGCAACCCGCCATGACCGCCTGAGGCTAAGTGCCATACGCGCAGACGCCGGCGCGCGGTGAATTGACCACGGGCAGCATGTATTCATCGCCACATTCGTGCTCTGGCGCGTGTTTGGCGCAGAGCCAGACACCGTCCCATCTGCACATTTTGCAGATCAGAGTTGCCGGTTCACCACAGATTTCGCAGGGAATAACCGGGGCTTCATTGCGTGCGAGAAGCTGGACTTTGTATCCGTGCGCGATGCCTGTGCGCGTGCTCACATAGCGCAGGCGTAGTTCCGTTGTCGATCCGAAATCGTATTCATAACTGACATTGATATTCGGCTGAAAGACATCGGCAATCTTGGCAGACGCCATGGTTTTTTCGACGATTCTCGGCCTGAGAAGCGACAGAGTATCCGAGTTGACGTTTGCCATACCGAAGGACGCCGCCATGTCATCGAAAAACTTGTCCATATAGCTGGTGTCGGTCATAGCTTCTTCGAAGACGACGTACGATGTATTGCCAACTTTGAATGCGCTCAAGTGCCCACAGCATTCGAGCCAGATGTCGCGCAGGAATTGATCGAGGTATCTTAAGTGGGCATTGGAGGAAATCTCAATGTGCAGCCAGTATGGCGAAATGTAGGGTGTCTCGACGACGAGATGTGTGAGCCGTGCGCTGCGTCCCTTCTTTTTGGACTTTGCAGCGGAAGCATCTGCCGTGATGCGTGCCTCACACTTTGCGAGATGTCGTCCAATCATGTTCTTGGCGAAACTCTGCCCGCAGAACACACACGTACCTCTAGAAACAAATCGTGCCAACTCTTCACCTCCCAACAACCCTAGAAGGCAGAGGTTATCATCCGTTGCTGTCAACGGGAAGCATGTTGATTATAGTCCATCGCATGTTCTAAACGCAGGCATGATGCAAATTGAAATCGATGCCAATGCGAGCCTGAGAATCAAAAAGGGCGCACGACTGTGCGCCCTTAGCGGGGAAAGGATACCCGCTATTTGTCTTCGAGCACTGAAACTTTCTTCTGCTTCAGCGCTGCATGAGCCGCTGAGAGCCGCGCAATCGGCACGCGGAACGGTGAACAGCTCACGTAGTTGAGACCAGCGCGATGGCAGAAGTCGATGCTGTGTGGCTCGCCGCCGTGCTCACCGCAGATACCGATTTCGATGTTGGGGCGCTGGGCGCGACCCTTCTCGACCGCGATGTGGATGAGCGCGCCGACGGCGTCTTCATCCAACACCTGGAAGGGATTCTCCTCCAGCAGGCCGTGCTCGACGTAATGGAGCAGGAATTTGCCCTCTGCGTCGTCGCGGCTGATGCCGAAGGTTGTCTGTGTCAGGTCGTTCGTGCCGAACGAGAAGAACTCGGAATACTGTGCCATGCGGTCGGCGATCAGGGCTGCGCGCGGCAGTTCGATCATCGTCCCGACCTTGTATTCGAAGCGCACGCCATATTCGGCGAACATCTCTTCGGCAATCGTGTCAATCGTTTCGCGCAGGATGCGAACTTCGTTCTCGGTGTTGGTCACTGCCAGCATGATTTCTGGATGGACCTTCACACCTTCGAGCACGAGCTTGCAGGCTGCCTGGAAGAGAGCGCGCACCTGCATACGGCTGATCGCCGGGCGGGTGATGCCCAGACGGATGCCGCGCAGACCGAGCATCGGGTTGAATTCTTGCAGGCTTTCAACCGCAACCATCAGTTCTTCGATACGAGCGAGATCATTCGGGCGGTCGCCCATCAGGCGCAGACCAGCAGCGCGCAGCGCCAGTTGTTCATGCTGCGGCATGAACTCGTGCAGCGGCGGGTCGAGCAAACGCACGATCACCGGTAGGCCGTCCATGGCTCTAAAGATGCCGTAGAAGTCGTCATGCTGGAACTTCTCAAGTTCATCCAGGTGACGCTGTTCTTCTTCGCTGTTCGGCTCAGAGACGATCATCGCCTGCACGATGGGCAGCCGCTCTTCCTGGAAGAACATGTGCTCTGTGCGGCAGAGGCCAACGCCTTCAGCGCCATATTCGCGAGCGCGACGGGCATCTTTAGGATAGTCGGCATTGGCGTAAACGCCCAGGCTGCGAACTTCGTCCGCCCAACCGAGCAGATGGCGCAGATTGACCTCGCGCATGAAATCAGGTTCAACGCGCTCGATGTCGCCGACGAACACCTCGCCTGCGCCACCGTCGATGGAGATGGTGTCGCCCTCATGCACTTCGACGTTGCCGACATGCAGGACGCGGCCCTTAAGGTCGATTTCCAGCGCTTCCGCACCGCAGACACACGGCACACCGAACTGGCGAGCGACGACGGCGGCATGGCTGGTCGCGCCACCACGGCTGGTCAGAATACCCTTCGAGGCGAGCATACCGTGCACATCGTCCGGTTTGGTTTCCGGGCGCACCATGATGACTGCACGGCCCGACTTGCCCCATTTTTCCGCCACGTCCGCGTCAAAGGCCGCAATACCGACAGCAGCACCTGGGGAAGCATTCACGCCCTTGGCGATCAGGCGCCCTTGTTTGACCGCAGAGTCCTTGGCGTCGATGTCGAAGTGCGGGTGCAGGAGTTGCAGCACCTGGTCGGGCTTGATGCGCAGAACGGCCTCTTCCTTGGAAATCAGCCCTTCTTCGACCATCTCGACGGCGATGCGGACGGCTGAGGTCGCCGTGCGCTTGCCATCGCGCGTCTGGAGCATCCACAGCTTACCGTTTTCGATGGTGAACTCGACATCCTGCATCTCGCGGTAGTGCTTTTCCAGCTTGTTCGAAATATCCAGGAACTGCGCGTAGACTTCTGGATTTTCGGTCTCGAGCTGGCTGATGGGATTCGGCGTGCGGATACCGGCGACGACGTCTTCACCCTGCGCATTCATCAGGTAATCGCCGAACAGCTTCCTCTCGCCGGTAGAGGGGTTGCGTGTGAACGCGACGCCGGTGCCGGACTTGTTACCCATGTTGCCGAAGACCATCGTCTGGACGTTGACGCCCGTGCCCAGGTTGTGGGCGATGCCAGCGGCGTTGCGGTAATCGATAGCGCGCTTGCCATTCCACGAACGGAAAACCGCCTCAATTGCCAGATGGAGCTGGCGGAGCGGGTCTTGCGGGAACGGCTCACCAACGTGTTCGGCGAAACGCTTCTTATATTCTTGGGTAATCCCGAACCAATCGTCGGCATTCAATTCGACATCGGAGGAGAAGCCGCGCTTCTTCTTGACTTCGGTCAGATATTCTTCGAAGACTTCGTCGTCCATGCCCATGACCACGGAGCCGAACATATGCACCAGGCGGCGATAGGCGTCATAGACGAAGCGTGCATCGTCGGTCAGCTTGACCATGGCTTCGGCGATGGCATCGGTCATGCCCAGGTTTAGCACCGTGTCCATCATGCCGGGCATCGAGAACTTCGCGCCCGAACGCACGGACACCAGCAGTGGGTTCTTGGGATCGCCAAATTTCTTGCCGGTCTTGTCTTCAATGCCCTTGAGGGCAACCAACACCTGATCCCACATATTGTCCGGGAACTTGTTGCCGCGTGCCAGGTATGCATTGCAGGCTTCAGTCGTGACCGTCAGGCCGGGGGGCACCGGCACGCCGGAGCGCGTCATATCGAACAAACCCGAGCCCTTGCCGCCGAGCAGAGCACGTACTTTGTCCCAGGAGTCGACGAGCTTCTCGACCTGGTCGATTTCGTTAAATTGATAGACCCAGCGCTTGTCAGCGTCATCTTTTTCGCTGCGTTTGCGTGGCGAAGACGCCGCTGGTTTGGTCGGCGTAACCATAACCCATCTCCCTTAGAACTAGCCGCCGCGTATGCGTTGTGTATTTCGCGTGCGAGGTAAAAACACTGTACTGATTGTCCCACGCACGAGCGCGAACGCCCTAATGACAGATGGCAGCATTCAGTGCGTGATTTGTCATGATTACAGGGTGAGCGCCCACATCAAGCAGGTATGGCGGCGTGTGAACCGCCACAATGCTCCAGTACAAATCGTCCCACGTGAGGCGCGGCTTGAGGCGTATGGCACACTATACAAAGCAACATTTCGATGGACTTGATGTGCGCAATCAGCAGATGTCGCTTAGTTAAATTCGCCGAAACCGCGTTATACTTATTCATACAGGGGCGACAATATTTTGTCGCCTGTCTTTGTGTTGCTTTTGAACCGCGTTGCAGCACACGGACTTCGAAAATTGCTGCTTTCAGAACTGGAGTCTTAGATGCGTCCACTTTCCCCCACTGAGAACACATTGATCTTCATCGTTCTCGGCATAGCTATCGCAGGCTTGCTTTACGCAGTTTTCCTCGCTCGTCAGATTCTCGGCGAAGGGAAGGGAACAGCGAAGATGCAGGAAGTGTGGAGTTATATCCGCACTGGTGCAAACGCTTACCTCCGGTCACAATTCCGCATTATCGCGGTGCTTATTGTCGTTCTGGTCGTCGTTCTCTTCTTCAGCGTCTACATTGTCAACCCGACGCCTTACGCTATCGAGCACTTCTGCCCGGAATTGGTCGAGAGTATTCGAGACGAGTACAGCGCGGCGAATCCGCTGCCAGAGCAGTACACGCTTGAAGAGTACAATGCCATCGTCTATCAAGAAGAAGCGCTGATCGTGACGCGCGGCAAGACCGAATGCCAGGCAGCCACGATCAACACGGCCATCGGGCGTGCAGGGGCGTTCCTGATGGGCGCGCTCTTCTCGGCGTCGGTCGGTTTCGTCGGCATGAATATGGCCGTACAGGGAAACGTTCGCGTTGCGGCGGCATCGACCGACCCGAAACGTGGATACCCAGATGCGCTACGCATCGCCTATCGTTCGGGCACGATCACCGGCATGTTGACCGATGGCCTGGGTCTGTTCGGCGGCACGATCATCTTCCTGATCTTCGGCATTGCCGCACCGGACGCCTTGCTCGGCTTCGGCTTTGGCGGTACGCTGCTGGCGCTGTTCATGCGTGTCGGCGGCGGCATCTTCACCAAGGCGGCTGACGTAGGCGCCGACCTCGTTGGCAAGGTCGAAGCGGATCTGCCAGAAGATGATCCGCGCAACGCGGCGGTGATCGCTGACCTCGTCGGCGATAACGTGGGTGACTGCGCCGGTATGGCGGCAGATATCTTCGAAAGCTACGAAGTGACGATTGTCTCCGGCTTGATCCTGGGTTTGGCGGTGTCCACCGTGACTGGCAGCCCGATCTGGATCATCTTCCCGCTGGTTGTGCGCGGCATTGGCGTGCTGAGTTCGATTATCAGCACGTACCTGGTCAAGTCGACCTCCGGCAAGGATGCCCTCCACGCCATCACGCGCGGGTTCTTCAGCGCGGCGATCATCAGTATCGTCATGTTCAGCCTGTTCACGATCTTCTACATGCGTGACGCCAGCATCAACCAGGGCGGGATCATCTGGCAGCCGCTGGCGTCGGTTATCACCGGCATCGTCCTGGCAATCGTGATCGAGCGCGTCACCTCGTACTTCACCGATCACTCGTTCGCACCTACCCGTGACATCGCCCGCAACACGCAGACCGGCCCGGCCACAACCATCCTCAGTGGTCTGGCAACCGGCATGGAAAGCAGCGTGTGGGCGATCCTCGTGATCGCGGGCAGCATCCTGGCAAGCGTGATCGTTTTCGGCTTGTTCCCGATCACGGACGCGAACGGTCTGCAAATCGTGGATACGTTCACGGCAGTGCTCTACGGCGTGGCGATGACCGGTATCGGCATGTTGACGCTGACCGGCAACAACGTCTCGATGGACGCCTTCGGGCCTATCAGCGACAACGCGCAAGGCGTGGCCGAACTGGCCGGTGAGAGTCACGGGCAGGCCGCTGAAACGCTCAACAGCCTCGACGCCGTTGGCAACACGACCAAGGCTATCACCAAGGGTGTCGCCATCGGTTCGGCAGTCATCGCTGCTGTCGCGTTGTTCGGCTCATTCCTGACGGATACCCGCGTCGTTCAGTTGGGTCTGGATGTGCCGCTGGACAAGACCGTTTTTGCCAAGGGCATCAACATCGCGGAGCCGGTCGTCTTCATCGGCTTCCTGATCGGCGGCGGCTTGATCTTCCTGTTCAGCAGCCTGTTGATCCGCGCGGTTAACCGCGCAGCCTTCAAGATGATCGGCATTGTGCGCCGGCAACTGCGCATCCCCGGCATCATGGAAGGTACCAAGACGCCGGATTATGCCGAAGCCGTCGGCGTTTCGACTCGGGCGGCGCAGCGTGAACTACTGCCTCTGGGTGTCATCGCCGTCCTATCGCCAATCGTAGTCGGTTTCTTGCTTGGCGCAACAGCTCTGGGCGGCTTCCTGGCAGGCATCATCCTGGCCGGGCAGTTGATGGCCGTCTTCATGAGCAACGCCGGTGGCGCGTGGGATAACGCAAAGAAGTACATCGAAGATGGGAACTATGGCGGCAAAGGGAGCGAGCCGCACAAAGCTGCTGTCGTCGGTGATACAGTCGGCGATCCCTTCAAAGACACGGCTGGACCTGCGCTCAACCCCATGATCAAGGTCGTCAATCTGGTTGCGTTGATCGTTGCGCCGATTGTCGTTACCGTGGAAGCCAACGCCATCGCGGACCCGAATTCGCGCACGCCGGTCACGATCGCCATGATCGTGCTGCTCGCGATCATTCTATTTGCGATTCAGCGCAGCCGCCGCGAAGACACAGAGACCAGGGATATGGTCGAAACGGTAGCTCACGCCGGTAAACCCGCAGCGGGCGACTGATAACAATAAGTAACGGTTGAAGTATCGGGGCGGATTCTTTCTTAAGAGCCGCCCCGATTTCATTCATCGCGACCCACAACTCCCGAACGGATGTCCGAGCAAGATTAGAGACAAATGCTACCTGTCGTGCATGACGTGCATCACTGGTGACCATGCCGTGCGAAGACTACCATGATGAGAGGTACGTACGGCGTATTTTTACGCACAGAAACGAGGGAAGATAGGGTTCGATTATGACTAAAACACCTGTCTATACCACCATCGACGCCAACGAAGCGGCAGCGCGGGTGGCTTATCTGACGAACGAAGTCGTCGCCATTTACCCGATTACTCCGGCCTCGCCAATGGGCGAATGGGCGGATGAGTGGGCGGCGAACGGCAAGCCCAATCTGTGGGGCACCGTCCCCCAGGTGATCGAAATGCAGAGCGAAGGCGGCGCTGCGGGCGCTATTCACGGCGCGCTGCAAGCAGGCGCACTGGCGACAACCTTTACGGCGTCACAGGGCTTGCTGCTCATGATCCCGAATATGTACAAGATCGCCGGTGAATTGACGCCGACAGTCTTCCACATCGCGGCGCGGTCAATCGCTGCGCAGGCCCTGTCGATCTTTGGCGATCACAGCGATGTGATGGCAGCGCGCGCCACCGGTTGGGTGCTGCTGTCCTCAGCCTCGGTGCAGGAGGCGCAGGACTTCGCGGCCATCGCTCATGCGGCGACGCTTGAGGCAAGGGTGCCGTTTTTGCACTTCTTCGATGGCTTCCGCACATCGCATGAGGTCAACAAGCTGGCTGTTCTCGACGAGGAAGATCTGCGCGCGATGATCGACGATGCGTTGGTCACGGCGCATCGCAACCGCTCGCTCTCGCCAGATCATCCGGTGATGCGCGGCACGGCGCAAAACCCAGATGTCTATTTCCAGGCGCGCGAGACAGTGAATCCGTACTATGTCGCCTGCCCGGACGTGGTCGAGCGCATGATGGACAAGTTCGCCGCGCTGACCGGACGCGCCTACAAGCTATATGAGTACGTTGGCGCGCCGGATGCTGAGCGCGTGATCGTGATCATGGGTTCGGGCGCGGAGGCAGCACACGAAACGGTCGACTACCTGACGGCGCAGGGCGAAAAAGTCGGCGTGCTCAAGGTCCGCCTCTATCGCCCCTTCGATATGCGTCGCTTCGTTCAGGCGCTGCCGGCGACGACACGCGTCATCGGCGTGCTTGATCGCACCAAAGAGCCGGGCAGCACGGGCGAGCCGCTCTACCTGGACACGGTGACAGCGGTTGTCGAGGAATGGACGGCAGGGCCAGCCCCGGTGATCGTCGGTGGCCGTTATGGCCTGTCGTCGAAGGAATTCAACCCCGGCATGATCAAGGCCGTTTTTGATAACCTGGCACAGGCGAAACCGAAGAACCATTTCACGGTTGGCATCAACGACGATCTTTCGCACACCAGCCTCGATTTCGACCCGGACTTCTCGGTCGAGTCGGATAAAGTTGTGCGCGCCATCTTCTATGGCCTCGGCGCGGATGGCACGGTTGGCGCGAACAAGAACTCGATCAAGATCATCGGCGAGAACACCGAAAACTATGCCCAGGGCCACTTCGTATACGACTCGAAGAAATCCGGGGCGATGACAGTGTCGCACCTGCGTTTCGGGCCGAAGCCGATCCGTTCCATCTACCTGATCAACAAGGCGAATTTCGTCGCCTGTCACCAACCGACGTTCCTGGAGAAATTCGACATGCTTCAGGATATTGTCGATGGCGGCACGTTCCTGCTCAACATGCCGTATCCCCCGGACGAGGTCTGGGCGCAGTTACCACGTATCACACAGGAGCAGATCGTCCGCAAGCACCTGAAGGTGTACACGATTGATGCATATGCCGTGGCTGGCGAAGTTGGCATGGGCAAACGCATCAACACCATCATGCAGACGTGCTTCTTCGCCGTCTCCGGTGTGCTGCCGCGTGATGAAGCCATCACTGAGATCAAGAAATCGATTGAAAAGACCTACGGCAAGAAGGGCGAAGAAATCGTCGAGAGCAACCTGCAAGCGGTTGACATCACCCTCAGCCACCTGCACGAGCTTAAAGTGCCAGAACAGGTCACGTCGAAGGTCGAACTCCTGCCGCCCGTCCCGGCGTATGCGCCCGACTTCGTGCGCAATGTCACCGGTGAGATGATCGCGCGACGCGGCGATCTGCTGCCGGTCAGCGTCCTGCCTGCCGACGGCACGTATCCGACCGGCACGACCAAGTACGAGAAACGCAATCTAGCGTCGGAAATCCCGGTTTGGGACCCCGAAATCTGCATTCAGTGTGGCAAATGCGCCATGGTTTGCCCGCACGCTGTCATTCGTATCAAGGCTTACGATGAAGCCGAGTTGGCGAATGCTCCGGCCACCTTCAAGTCGACCGACGCGCGCGATACTGAATGGAAAGGTATGAAATACACCATTCAGGTCTCGCCAGATGACTGCACTGGCTGTGCGCTGTGCGTGGATGTCTGCCCGGCCAAGAGCAAGACGGCAACCAGCCACAAAGCGATCAACATGAATCCGCAGCCGCCGCTGCGCGAGCCGGAAAACGAGAACTGGGACTTCTTCGTCAATCTGCCGGAGATGGATCGTCGCAACATCAAGATCTCCAGCATCCGTCAGCAGCAGCTCCAGCAGCCCCTGTTCGAGTTCTCTGGCGCGTGCGCTGGCTGCGGCGAGACGCCGTATCTCAAGCTGATCTCGCAGTTGTTTGGCGACCGCACGATTGTGGCGAATGCGACCGGCTGCTCGTCGATTTACGGCGGCAACCTGCCGACGACGCCCTGGGCGTATAACGCCGACGGACGTGGCCCGGCCTGGTCGAACTCACTCTTCGAAGACAACGCCGAGTTCGGCCTCGGGATGCGCGTGGCGGTCGATAAGCAGACCGAATATGCCCGTGAATTGCTCGGCAAGCTGGCTGGTCAGGTCGGCGGCGAACTAGCGAACGCGATTTTGAACGCGGAGCAGCGTGACGAAGCGGGTATCCACGAACAGCGGGAGCGCGTCGCTCAGCTCAAGGCGAAGCTCCCATCCATCCCCGGTGACGACGCCAAACGGCTGCTGACGCTGGCGGATTACCTCGTGCGTAAGGACGTATGGATCATTGGTGGCGATGGCTGGGCCTATGACATCGGCTTCGGCGGCCTGGATCACGTGCTCGCCAGTGGCCGCAACGTCAACATTCTTGTGCTGGATACCGAAGTCTACTCGAATACCGGCGGCCAGATGTCCAAAGCAACGCCGCTGGCCGCGGTGGCGAAATTCGCCGCTGGCGGCAAGCGCGCGGGCAAGAAGGATCTCGGCCTGATCGCGATGAGCTACGGCAACGTCTACGTCGGGCGCGTGGCGATGGGCGCGCGAGACGAACAAACCCTGCGCACCTTCCTGGAAGCGGAAGCCTACGACGGCCCATCCATTATCATCGCCTACAGCCACTGCATTGCGCACGGCATCAACATGACGACGGCGATGAAGAATCAGAAAGCCTCGGTGGATACGGGCGCGTGGATTCTGTATCGCTACAACCCGGCGCGTGCGGCTCAGGGCGAAAACCCGCTGCAGCTCGACTCGCGCGCACCCAAGCTGCCGCTGACGGAGTATCTGCGCATGGAGAACCGCTTCCGAATGCTCGAAATGAGCAAGCCGGAGGTCGCGCGGACGCTCTTTGCCGAGGCGCAGGAGAACGTGCGCACACAGTGGGCACTCTACGAATACCTGGCTTCACGCCCGGTCACTATCGCCAACGGACACGCGTAACAATCGCGCATCGACGATCAGCTTCCGCAGCCTCAGGGGACGAGAAGCTGATCGTCGGTCGCCCTAGAAGGAGACACTCATGGTAGACATCACGACTACGTACCTGGGCCTGAAACTTCGCTCGCCGCTGGTGGTATCTGCGTGCCCGCTTTCAGAGAAGGTGGAGAACATCAAGCGGATGGAAGATGCCGGCGCGGGCGCTGTGGTGCTTTTTTCATTGTTCGAGGAACAAATCCGGCGTGAGCGCGAGGCGATGCAGCACTATCTGCTGTATGGCACCGAAAGCTATGCCGAAGCGCTGACGTATTTCCCGGAACCGGAAGAATATCACGCGGGCACAGAGGATTATCTGAAACTGATCGCCGATGCCAAGGCGAGCGTCAACATCCCCGTGATCGCCAGCCTGAACGGCTCATCGCTGGGTGGCTGGACGAAGTTCGCCCGCAAGATGGAAGAAGCTGGGGCCGACGCGCTTGAACTCAACGTCTATTACATCCCGACCAATATGAACATGACCGGCGAAGAGGTCGAGAACGCCTATATCGACATCCTGCACGCCGTCAAGAGCGCGGTCAAGATCCCGGTCGCGATGAAGCTCAGCCCGTTCTTCAGCAACATGGCCTACATGGCGAAACGGCTGGACATGGGCGGGGCCAATGCGCTCGTGCTGTTCAACCGTTTCTACCAGCCTGACATCGACCTGGAGACGCGCGAGGTGACGCCGAACGTCATCCTGAGCACGCCGCAGGCCATGCGCCTGCCGCTGACCTGGGTCGCCATCCTGTTTGGACGCATCCAGGCGGATCTCGCGGCTACCAGCGGCATCCACACGCCGACCGATGTGATTAAGATGATCATGGCGGGCGCGAATGTGACGATGATGGCGTCGGCACTGCTGCGCAGCGGCATCGACCATCTGAAAGTGGTCGAAACGGGTATGCGCCAGTGGATGGAAGAGCATGAGTACGAGTCGGTGGAACAGATGCGTGGGAGCGTCAGCCAGATCAACGCTGAAGACCCCAGCGCATTTGAACGTGCGCAGTACATGCGCGCGCTGAAGACGTTCCAGCCGCGTATCGCCTACTAACGACAGCGAACTCCACACATCACATACTCGAGATAATTGGCGGGGGTTAACTTTGCCCCCGCCAGTAGCCAACTGCCCCAGCGTCATGTTATAATTGTACATCTGTTCTATTGAATCACGCCTGGATCGAGGATGAGATAGCGCCGATGCATGCAAGCGAACCCGCTGACGGTGACGCTACACTGACCAGTGAGGCTCTACTTTTCACCGAACTGTTTCCCATCCGCACCGAGGGCATCGGGCGGCTGTATGCCTACGCGCCCATTTGGAATGGAGATGGAGCGTGCTCAGGCGCAAAACTGGCGTATCACCTGCGCCGCGATCTCGGCGGTCAGTGGCATTGGCTGGACGGTCGGCTGATCACCGATACACCCCCAAACCCGGCCAGGGTCTTGATAACCATTGACGCCCTGCGCACTGAACACCCCGCGCTTTTTGCGGCGCTCACGCACATCGAAGAAGACCTGCACTGGCGCGCCACGCCGGAAGCGATCGCTGCTTTCGTAATGCGTGGGCGGCTGGCCGATCTGGACGGTCATTTTGTGGAGGCGCTGGCACGTGCCGCCGGGACAATCAAGAATGCTCGCGTTGTTCACGAACCGTATGCACGCACCTGGGTGATCGGCGGGCAGCCCACGCTGGCGCTGGCGGTGATCACGCGCGTGCTCTATGCGCAGGATGTGACGGCATTCGCCAGCGCGCTGCCGGACGTGAACGCGCTCACCGGGTTGGCAGTCGTCGAGAAGCTCGCCGGGGATGAAGGAACAATCGTCAAAGTGCTCGGCACGGTCGCCGAACAGCGCAAGCGCCTGCTCCAGCACAAGCGATTGCGGGAGTGGATGGGCATGGCGACCGACGACATGCTGGCACTGCGCATCGCGGTTGGCAGCAAGACAGAGGACTATCCGGCTAACGCGCTGGATCTGCGCATCACGCCGGAGACGGCGTCACGCTTCGACGTGATCCCCGGCCAGGTCGAGCGAGCGCTGCAACTCAAGCCCGACGAACGCGCACGGCTGGTCAAGGTGATCGCCGACATCGCCAAAGACGCCGGGCTGATCGGCGACGCCTACAGCCAGCGCAATCTGCCGGAGTACTTCAAACAGGTTACGCCGCGCCTGAGCGTGGTCTGGGGCAATGACAAAATCCGGCCATACGATCCCCGGTCTTCGAGCGCGGATTTCGCCCAACACGGCCTGTATCAGTGCGCACCCCGCTACCAGACCGAGCCTTTGCGGCTGGCTGTTTTGAATGCCCAGGGCGACGTGGCCGACATCTTCGTGGAAGCGCTGGCACGAGAATTCGAGCGCGCCCATCCTGTCAGGCTGAAGGTCACGCGCACACGCGCGGTGCAGGTGCTTACGCCAGAGAATTTGCAGACGGCGGTGCGTGCGCTCGCCAAGGCCGACGCCGATGTCTTGCTCGCCTGCCTGCCAGATGCCGCGTACACAGACCCAGCCGCGCCGGAGCAGTTTCTGAAAGCGCAAGCGGTCGGGCGCGCGCTGCCATCGCTGATCCTGTTCGAACGGACGCTGCACGACATCGAAGCAATGCCGCGCATTATCATGGGCTTGCTGGCACGGGCGGGCAATACGCCGTTCATTTTTGAAGAACCCCTGCCCTACGCCGACCGGATCGTTGGCCTGGCGATCCGGCGCACCGCTAAGAAAGGCAGCGACGATCTCACCGCCATCGCGCGATATTACGGCAACCGTGGCCTTTGCCAGGGTTGGCGCACCGCTCGCGCGCTCGTTTCAGCCGGCGCAGGCTTGACGAGCGAGATTCTGGCTCATCTATTGCCACCGCGTGAGATCAATGCGCGGCGGGTGCTGATTCACGTCGATGGTCGGCTCGACAAGGCCGACGCGCAGACACTCACCGACTGGGAAGCAGCGCACGATGCAGCCCTTTACCCTGTGGAAATCACAGCGGAAGATGTGCCGCGTCTGTACGCCTTCGCCAACCGCCGCATCGAACTTCCCGCTCGCGGCGCAGCTTTCACTATCTCGGAGCGTGAGGCACTCTTGTTCACGGCTGCGCCACCGCTCGCCGGGACGCCTGCGCCGCTTCACGTGCGCTGCTTTGCGCCGCTGCGGATCGAGCACGTGCTGGATTCCATCGAAGCGCTGGCACTGTTACATCACGGCGCGCCATCTATGCCGTCGCTGCCTGTGACTTTACTGCATACGGACGAATGGAAAACCGCGCTGGAGCGTGGCGTCTTTCCGGATGCGACGGCAGGCGAAACTGCCTGGTGGCTGTGAGACGAAACCGGCGCCCCGGATGGAGCGCCGCTGTGAACGCCGGCCTATGCTCAATGCTCACACCCGGCGAATTGCCATCGGATGCCGCTAATAGGGAACGTTCAGCGTGCGTCCGCTATCGTCCCATTCAAAAGTGTATATCTTGCCGTCGCACCCTGGGCATCTCACCCAGAGCCAGCCGTCGCTGCCGACATTCAGATCGAAGCCAGGAACGTCACTCTCGAAGACCATGTGGCCCCGCGCGACCGCCGCGTTGATTTCCTCGTTGGTCAGTTCGAGAATCTTCTGGCCGATGCCTTCACCGCTGACTCGCCACAGCTCCAGACCGGTGATGACCTCGTTGAATTCACCCCACTTTGTGCCTGACACCGTGTCGTGAGTGTAATAGACCACGACCGGCGCTGCCAGATCGTAGCCATTCAGACGACCATCGGTGAAGAACGGGGGAATCGGTTCCTCGTCGTCCTGTGCCAGTGCAATCCCTGCACCAGCGAGCAAGAACAGCCCCAGGACAACCCACAACAGGTTACGCCACTTTAACATGACACAACTCCTCCACTAAAGAAGAATAAGCTGTGCGCTTGCCATGCTGGGTGAGGAACTATAGAGGAACAAAAACGCTCAACGAAAGCAACTTTGCCCGGTTGAGCGTCTGAGTGTTCTTCAGAGGATTAGCACAGATAGCGTGCAACAGCCACTCAGCTACTCGCCCAACGGGCAAACGTCACACTATCCGCCAACCATTATCGACCGTCGACAATCCACCCTTGTAGTGTGGTTTGTCAGGCGGGAATGGTGACGTTTATCTAAATCGTAATGTACCCCCTCTTAGTTCACTCTCAGGGTGCACGAACCACGTTCTTCCGGCGTATTCGTGCCGGGGCCGAAGTTCGATGTACCGTCGAACACAGCCTCGCGCCAGGTCACGCGATACGTGATCTGATAGTCACCGGCGGCCAGGGCCCCCGAACTGACGTACCAATAAGCCTCGTAACCCCCACCCGCACTCTGACGGATGAACGCGGGCGCACCGACCAGAAGTGGCGCGCCATTGAGACGGATGTCGTAGATCGCATTCGCGGCGTGATCCTCGACTTGTTCACGGGTGGCCGCGAACCAGGCGAAGTAGATGTCGAGTGTCGAACCGGCAGTTACGGCAGGCGCGGGCAAGCCGAAGGCCGGGTTGTCACACAGCGCAAACACGTCAATGCCTGCGCCTGTCTGCGCAGTACCGACTGCGACCGGCGCGGCAGGCGTGGTCGCCACCGGCAGCGGGCCACCGGTCGGCCCACCAACGGCGGTTGCCTGCGTGGGCGGGATCGCGCCCGCGCCACCACGCAGCGCCGTCGCCGTCAGATTGATGGCGTTGATGTCGATGGTCGGCAGCCCACCGACGGGCACGCTCGTGGCGACGAGCAGCGTGGCTGCTTCGCCGGGCAGCGTCGGCGTGGCGACCGAGCGCGGTGGCGTCGGTGTGATCGTATTGCCGAAGATGTCGGTCGGCAGCGGCGCGCCCCCTGGCCCGACGACTGCGGGCAGGGTTGTCTGCGGCGTTGCGCTCGGCTGGATGAAGACGAGCGTCGAGCTGATCCAGCCTTCGCGTCCGGCCTCCCTCAGGATGTTGTAACAGTTGCCCACCGGGTTGACGCCGAGCACCTCGACCCCAGTGCCCGGCTCCAAAGCGGTAATCTGGCTAAATGCCGTGCCGGGGCCGGAGCGGATATTGACGTTCTGCAGCGACTGGACGACGCCCAATACTGGCGGCGGCACCGTCGGCGTCGGCGTGTTGCTGGCCGTCGGCGGCACCGGTGACAGCGACGGCGTGTAGGTCAGCGTTGGCGTCGGTGTGCGCGACGGCACGGGGGTGGCCGTGAAACGCGGCGTCAGGCTGACGATGGGCGCGAGCGTGGCGGTGGGTTCCACCGCGACCTGTGTGTTCTGGCAGGCCGCCAACGACAGCGCGAGCAGGATCAGGCTGAGAAAAAATGCAGATGTACGCATAGGATCGTTCATTTAGCGATACACACTAAGATGCAAGGAAGGGTACACGGAAATGATAGACGCGGCAAGATGAACGGTGTCAAAGCGAAGGTTGGTGTGCATCTTCCCAGACTGCGCGGAACAGGGCGCATCGCCAACTACGGCGTTCGTGGATCGCGCAAGACGCACTGATAGACGTCGATTTGCGGTTTGATCTGGCGGGTGAAGGTACGTACACGGTCGAGCATGTACACGGGACGGGGCGCAGGCTGCTGCGCCCCAGTGTGTCAAATCTACGACGAAGATTCGGTACCGCCATTGGCAGCGGCCAGTTCTTCTTCGATGAGGTTGATGAAGGCATCAATCGGCTGTGCGCCCACGAGCGGACGCCCATTGACGAAGAAGGTCGGAGTACCACCCACGCCGAGTGCCTCACCCGCCTGGTAATCGGCGACGATTTCTTGCAGGTGCGTTTCGTCGTCAAAACACGTCGTGAACGTGGCGACATCCAGGCCGAGTGTTTCCGCCCGTGCCAGGAAACCATCACGCGTTAACGTCGTCTGGTCAGCGAACAGGCTGTCGTAGTATTCCCAGTATTTGCCCTGGTCATGAGCACATTCCGCCGCCAGCGCCGCTTCATAAGAGGCTTGCCCGAAGATCGGATAGTCGCGTACGACGAACTGTATCTGATCGCCGAATTGTTCGAGCAGCGGATCGAAGGTCGTGTCGTGGAAGCGTTTGCAGAAGCTACAGCGGAAATCGCTGAACTCGATCACTGTCACCGGCGCAGTCGCAGATCCTCTGCTAGGGTTGCCCGCCGTATCGACTGTGTAACGCTGCGAGGGGTTCAACTGCGGGGCGGCAGCCGTATCGCCCTGTCCGCCGCCAGCAGCGGCGACGGCTGCTTCGACCGCCTGCGCAATCAGGGCGCGGTTCTCATCCTGATTGAGCTGAACCTGGCGATCCATGAAAAAGACGCCGATGATTAGCCCCAACGCGAAGAAGATAATGGCGATCAGCATGTAGTTCATGGTCGAGCGTGGCACGGTCGCGACCGGCTCAGCAACAGGCGGCAGACTGGGCTGCTGATCGGGTTCAGCGATAAAGGTATCCGCCTCGGACTCGTGTGTTTGTTCCACGGGGTAATCCTCTTGATCGTACAAAACGTAGATCGATCATATCACACGTCTGACGCCGTGAAGCGGCTGACTCATACGTCTCTGGCGTACACGATTCGCCTGCGTTATGCTTGCCCGCCAGAATGTCCTGGAGATTACGAAAGGAACGATCATGCCTCAGAAATTCCTGGTCGGCGGCGAGTGGCGCACGAGCGACGAGGTCATGGAGGTCAAATTCCCTTATGACGGCACGGTCGTCGACTCGGTCTACATGGCGCAGCGGCAGGATCTTGACGACGCGATGAATGCTGCCGTGCGCGGCTTTGAAGTGACGCGCAAGCTGCCAGCTTACAAGCGGACGGAGATCCTGTGGAATCTTCAGCGGTTGATGCGCGAGCATTTCGACGAACTGGTCGATTTGATGATCATGGAAGGCGGCAAGAACCGCAAGACCGCCGGTGGCGAAATGTCCCGTGCATTGCAAACCATCGGCGTCTCGGCGGAAGAAGCGCACCGCATCGGCGGCGAGGTCTTCTCTATCGATTGGACGCCTGCCGGGGCGAATCGACAGGGTTTCACCCGCCGCGCGCCGATTGGCACCATCCTGTGCATCACGCCGTTCAACTATCCGATCAACCTCGCCTGCCACAAGATCGGCCCGGCCATCGCGACAGGCAATGCGTTTATCCTCAAGCCCGCGGAAAAGACGCCGCTGTCGTCGGTGCTGCTGGGTGAACTGGTGCTCGAAGCCGGGTATCCGCCCGAAGCCGTCAACATGCTCAACTGCTGGGGGCCGCTGGCGGGCGAAATGGTCGAAGATGACCGCATCGCCATGATCAGCTTCACCGGCAGCGCGTCGGTCGGCTGGATGCTCAAGAGCAAGGCCGGGCGCAAGAAAGTCGTGCTGGAGTTGGGCGGCAACGCCGGCTTCATCGTCCACAGCGACGCCGACATGGCGCTGGCGGTGCGCGAGGCGGCCTCCGGTGGGTTCGCCAATGCCGGGCAGAACTGCATCTCCGTCCAGCGGATGCTCGTCCAACAGGACGTGTTCGAGGAATTCGCCGACGGCTTTGTCGAGGCGGTCAAGCGACTCAAGGTGGGCGACCCGCGCGATGCCGACACCGACATCGGCCCGCTGATCAACGAACGCGAGGCCGAGCGCGTCGAAAACTGGGTCAGCGAGGCTGTGCGCGCCGGCGCGGCGCTGCTTTATGGCGGCACACGGCAGGGTGCGATGTTCCCGCCGACCGTGCTCGGCCAGACGACCCCCGAAATGCGCGTCAACTGCGAAGAGGTCTTCGCGCCGGTCGTCACGCTGCGCCCCTACCGCACATGGGACGACGCGATCACGATCATCAACGACTCGCCCTATGGCTTGCAGGCGGGCGTCTTCACCCGTGACATCAAGCGCATCATGGACGCCTGGGAGCGCATCGATGTCGGCGGCCTGCACATCAACAGCGCCTCGACCTTCCGCGTCGATCACATGCCCTACGGCGGCATCAAAGCCTCCGGTCTGGGGCGCGAGGGCGTCAAATACGCCATCGAGGACATGACCGAGATCCGCCTGATGGTGGTGAATCTGAACGAATGACGGGTTGAAATAGCGCCGTGCGTGCGATTTCGCCGCCGCCGTCAGCTTGTGGCACAATTCAAGCTCTGTCCACAGCTTGATGTGACGACGAGGTACACGCACGATGACCACCCATCTCGAAACGGAAATCCACGAGCAGCCGGAAGCGCTGAGCCGCTTATTGAACGAGGAAAGCGAACACATCGCTGACATCGCCGGGAAGATTCGTGACTTCGACCCGACCTTTGTTCTGATCGCGGCGCGCGGCACGTCGGATAACGCCGCGCGCTATGCCCAATATGCGCTCGGCATTGAATACGGGCTGCCGGTCGCGCTCGCCGCGCCGTCGATCCACACGCTCTACCATGCACAGCCGCGCATGAACCGCGCGCTGGTCATCGGCATCTCGCAGTCCGGGCGCTCCGAAGATGTGCGCCAGGTGATCGACGATGCGCGCGCGCAGGGAGCGCTGACCCTCAGCATCACCAACGAGCCGGAGTCGCCGATTGCGCAGGCAGCGGCGAATCACATCTGGCTGCGCTGCGGTGAGGAGGTAGCCGTCGCCGCGACCAAGACCTACACCACGCAGGTCATGGCGCTGGCGATGCTCGTTGGCGCGCTGACAGGCCGGGCGGAGATGCAAACAGCACTGGCTGCCGTGCCGGATCACATGCAGGCGACGCTGGCGCTCGCGGACGGCATCGCCGGTTGGGTCGAGCAGTACCGCGACTCCGAGCGCTATGCGGTGCTGGGGCGCGGCTATCATTACTGCACGGCCTTCGAAATCGGCCAGAAGGTCAAAGAGATGAACAGCGTCACCTGCGAGCAGTACAGCGAGGCCGATTTCCGCCACGGGCCGATTGCCATCGTGCAGCGCGGCTTCCCGGTGATCGTCGTCGCACCCACAGGCAAGCCGCTGCCATTGATGATCGATCTGCTGGGCAAGCTCCAGGCGCGCGGCGCGGAACGGATCGTCATCACCGATCAGCCGGATATCCAGGCGGAGCAGACGGTCATGCTGCCCAGCGGGATGCCCGAATGGTTGGCACCGATTTGTGCCGTCGTGCCGGGGCAGATTTACGCCATGCGACTCGCTGAAGCCAAAGGCTTGCCCATCGATCAGCCGGAAGGTTTGACGAAGGTGACGGTGACGCGGTAAGGGCAGAAGTGATGCGTCATGAGTAATGGGTGATGAGTTGACGAGGGACGAGGTGATGAGGATGCGCGATTGCTTATCTCGTCTCCACGTCACGTGAGACGCTCTTGGCTATACTCATCGTCCAGAGAAACATGATTGACAGGAATCCAGCTTGGACTTGATTCCTCCAGCGCCTTTAGCGCGCTTGATTTTGCTTAGCCGACGGGTTGACCCGTCGGTGGGCAACTAACATGCATTATTATCCCCTTCCCAATTCTTCGCCATGGGGAGGGGATAGAGTTGAATTTGGCAGATGCCGAAAACGCGCTAGGCCGCCCGCAGCGGATAGACGATCTGCGTCTGGAGCTTGTCCGGCGCGGTGACTTCCGGGTCGTTGAGATAGATTTCAATCGCCGTGCCGGTCGCTTGATAGCCGTTCTCATCGACCCATTTCGACAGCGCTTCGTAGGCCTGGCCGATCTCGCTGTAGGGGCCGGTGTGCAGGCAGGTCGCGACCCGGCCCTCTGGCAGATTGCCGGCCTGGACGCGATCTTTCCCCGGCAGTCGCTTGCTCACCGGAAAGCCGATTTCGATGTCGAGGTTCTGCATATCCATGTTGTGGTAGACGACGAACGGCGGCCCCGCAGGCTGCTCACCCAGCGCGCCGAGATAGGCCATGATTTCATCGAAAGCCTGCCCCAGCACCTGTGGGAGATGGCTGACCGGCGTCCGTGTGCGCACCGTCAAGGTGGTCTTCGGCACCTGTACGCGCACCTCGCATTTGTACGACATCACACATACTCCTCTGCAAAAGATTAGCACAGATGTGCTATATCCCACTTTTACTATACTCTTGAAGCTGCCGCCACACTAGTGACAAACATCACAATCGACGCGGGTACGGCAGTGTTGACGGCGCGGACGGTGTGCGCGGATAATAGGCGTTTTGCAGCGAATGGCACTCACAGGCAGCCAGGGAGAATAGAGATGGCGCGCTACTACGTAGGCATTGATGGTGGCGGCAGCAATTTGCGCGTTGTGGTCGTGGACGATGACATGCACGTCGTTGCCCAGGCAGCGCGCGGCACCGCCAACCCCAGCGTCATCGGGCGTGATGCCTCGGCGGCCTTGATCCAGGAGGCGTTACGCGAGGCACTGGCTGCTCCATTTCTACAAAGCGACGGCGCAAACAACATCGCAGGCGTCGGCATCGGCGTTGCCGGAGCATCAGCGGTTTACGCGGAAACGTGGCTGCGTGGAGTTGTCGCCGCAATCCTGCCCGACGTTTTCATCGCGCCCAGCATGGACAATGAGATCGCGCTGGTCGGCGCGCATGGCGCACGGCGCGGTGTGCTAGTGCTCGCCGGGACGGGCAGCATTGCCTATGGCATCAATGCTGCGGGCGAGAGCGCGCAATCGGGTGGCTGGGGTTATCTGCTCGGCGATGAGGGCGGCGGCTACTGGCTGGGGTTGGAGGGACTGCGCGCGCTGATCCGCTGGTCAGATGGGATGCAGCCGGAAGCCGAGGCACTCGCCCAGCGTGTCGTGCGCCGCTTGAGCTTCAAGGAACCATCCGACGTGATCGGCTGGCTTTATCGTCAGCCACCGCCAACGCGCGAATTGGCACAGCACGCGGGCATGGTGTTGGACGCCGCCGCAGATGGCGATCCGGCAGCGCAGGAGATCGTCGCGCGCGGGGCAGATGCACTGACCGCGCTAACACAGGCTATTATCAGCCGCCTGCACATGACGGAACCGCAGATCGCGTTTGCGGGCGGCCTGCTGACGAGCGACAATCCACTCAGCCGGGCATTGTGTACGCGCCTGAAGCTGGATGCGATCCCGCAGGCGATCTATCCGCCAGTGATCGGCGCTGCCCTGCTGGCGAAACTGAGCGCGGCGCAGGCGAATCAAGACTAAAGAGCAGCGTGAAAGTCAGACACGGATCATGATTACAGAGCAGCAAAACCCGAACACCCAGGACATCGACCAACTTTCGACGCTGGATATTGTCACGCGCATCAACGCCGAAGATCAAACCGTGGCGCTGGCAGTTGCGCGCGCGCTGCCATCGGTTGCGCAGGCGGTGGATGCGATTGTCGCGCGACTGCGCGGCGGCGGGCGCTTGTTCTACGTCGGCGCGGGCACGAGCGGGCGTCTCGGCGTCCTCGACGCGGCGGAGTGTGTACCGACCTACAGCACACCGCCGCAGCTTGTGCAGGCGCTGATCGCAGGCGGGGAAACGGCGATTACGCGCTCCGTCGAAGCCGTGGAAGACGACATGGACGCTGCCCGATCCGACCTGATGGCGCAGGGCGTCAATGCGCGTGATGCGGTCGTCGGCATCGCCGCCAGCGGGCGCACGCCCTATGTGCTCGGCGCGCTGGCCTATGCGCAAGCCCAGGGCGCGCTGACGGTCGGCATCTCGTGCAACGAACCCGCGCCACTGCTCGAAGCCGCCGAGATCGCGATCGCGGTCGTCACCGGCCCGGAGGTAATCACGGGCAGCACGCGCATGAAAGCGGGCACGGCGCAAAAACTGGTGCTGAACATGCTGAGCACAGCGACGATGATCAGACTCGGCAAGGTCTACGGCAACCTGATGGTGGACGTGCAGGCGACGAACGAGAAGCTACTCCAGCGCGCCCGGCGCATCGTCGCTCAGATTGGGCAGGTGGACGAGGCGCAGGCGGCAGAACTGCTGGCGGCGGCGCACGACGAGGTCAAAGTCGCTATCGTCATGGCGCGGCGCGGCGTGACGGCTGAGGCGGCGCGTTCGCTTTTGCTGGGCGCGGGTGGCATTCTGCGCCAGGTGATCGATTGAGGGCGCGGGTTGCGTCGTGACATTGCTGCTCAGCTTGCTGTTGCTCAAATGTGCATTACCCCTTATGGGGTGATTTGCCGCTGCGTAATTTCAAAGCCAATTGACTTGCTGAATGCTTCCTGGTCTGGGAATTCATGGAAGCAAATCAGATGTGTCTCACATGTGCAATCTGACGCGCCAAAGCGACGAACGGGGATCTCAGCATCGGGCATAGCCAGGAGTTGGTTAGCCCAGCGGTGCTCGAAGGCGGTTTCACCGGCGAGATACCACACTTCACAGATCGTGGCCGCCTGCCGCAGATAATCTATATGCCAGTGTGGTTTCGTCGTGGATGAGAGGTGATGTCCAAGTCGCGCCCGTAGACCGCCGGAGCCATGTGCGCTGCCGATATAGACGTACCATCCGGCAGCGAATGCGAAGGTGCCGAGTTTGCCAACAGTCAGCTGCCCGGCCATGCTCATCCGCAGAATCAGGCAGTATGTACCCTTGCCGGGCGGGAATGTCTCCCAAACGTCCACAGCACACTATTCCCGAAAGCGCCAATTGCATTCACGATCTCTGTACATCGAGCCTTTCCCTAACAGCACGTGAGAAACGACCTCCGGCGTCAAAGTATCCAAACACGTTGTTGACGGCCGATCGCAGTTCGATCTGCATTATCGATGCGGCAAGATTGCACTGTGATGCATGACGGTCGGGTATCCCGCGCCTGGTGGGCGAGCCAGATCTTGCGCAGAACCGTCGTCGAGATGTGTTTCGCTATCATCACATTACGCGCCACGCCCAATCTACCGGATGTCGAAGTGATCGTAGTCGCCGCTGGCAGCGTACCATTCGTGTGTGACCTGTTCGACCCGCGCGGCCGGCGGGCCTTCGTGCAGGAAATCGAGCAGGAGTTCGAGATTGGCCCGCGCCCCTTCGGCGAGCACGTCAACGCTGCCATCGATTTTGTTGCGCGCGTAACCGTTCAAATCCAGGCTATTCGCCCGCGCGAGGACAAAGGCGCGATAGCTGACCCCCTGCACTCGCCCCCGGACATTCGCGCGCAACTGCGCATTCTTTGCCATCTCATGCTTCCTCAGAGCGCGCGCCGACAGTAGTTGACGCCCATCTGATCCAGCCGTTTCACGTGGGTTCGCAGCCGGTCAACAAAACGCGCATAGGCGTCGCGTTCGCGTGGCGACCAGACGACTTCGGCGAGCGCACACATACGTGGATATACCATATATTCTAGACGCTCGATTGTGGGCACATACTCCGTCCACAACTGTCCCTGGGAACCGAGCACGTGCTTTGCTTGATCCGGGGCAAGCGCAGCGGGAACAGGCTCGTAGCCGTAGACCTTTTCGAGTGAGGTGAGGCCGCCGATGGCGACGCCTTCACTGGATGGATCAAATTGATAGTGATCGAAATAGGTGTCTGATTCGGGCGTCATGACGACATCATGCCCCTGCCCGGCCGCCTCAATGCCGCCCTCTTCACCGCGCCAGGACATGACAATGGCATTATCTGCCAGCCCGCCTTCGAGAATCTCATCCCAGCCGACCAGCGTGCGCCCATGGGCATTCAAGAATCTGTCCATCCGGCGGATGAAGTCGCTTTGCAGGGCGTGCGCGTCGGGCAAGCCATGGGCGCGCATGTAGGCCTGCGCGGTCGGGCTGGTATTCCACTGCGTTTTCGGGACTTCATCGCCACCAATGTGGATGTATGGGCTTGGGAACAGGTCGAGGACTTCGAGCAAGACGTTCTGAAGAAAAGTGAAGGTCGATTCCTCGACGTTGAAGACATTGTCGCTGATGCCCCACTCGCCGCTGACCTCCAGAGGTGTATCCACATTGCCCAACTCTGGATAGGCGGCGATGGCGGCCTGCGCATGGCCGGGCATTTCGATCTCCGGTACGACGATAATGCCGCGTGCTGCCGCATACGCCACAATCTCACGGATCTCGTCCTGGGAATAGAAGCCACCATGCGGCTTGCCATCGAAGCGGCGCGGCTGGTCACTCCAGTGACCAAGCATCGTCTCTCTGCGCCACGCCCCCACCTCGGTCAGACGCGGATAACGCTTGATCTCGATGCGCCAGCCCTGGTCGTCGGTCAAATGCCAATGGAAGCGGTTGAACTTGTGCAGCGCCAGTAAATCGATATAGCGCTTCACATAATGTGCCGGGAAGAAATGCCGGCAGACATCAAGGTGTCCACCGCGCCAGGGAAACCGTGGCTGATCTTTTATGGTCACGCCAGGCATCGACCAGCGGATGCTCGTGACCAATGATGCGCCGTAGATTTCAGGCGGGAGGAGCTGGCGCAAGGTTTGCACGGCATGAAATAGCCCTGCCAACGCGGGCGCACGCAAGGTCACAGACTCTGCGTTGACTTCCAGGCGGTAGGCTTCCTCATCATCGCTGATGTTGGGATCGATCAGCAGGTGAAGAACAGGATGTTCCGCGTCAGTCGCCTCGACGACAGGCAGCACGAAGCCGGTCGCAGGGCGCAGATAGTCTGCAAGCAGGTTGCCCGCTGCAAGTGCATCACCCGTCGCGACGATCTGCGCAGCGGACGTTAACTCGAATGGCTGTCCTACCTCGATAACGGTAACAGGTTTCGGAAGCAGGTATATCGTTTGGTTTTCCACGAGCGTATCCTCAGGAGGCATTTGGGGCGTGCTGCCGAGATCGATGATAATCAACTCTACCTCATCAGGTATCGGATCGCTCTCGATCAGCAGTTGCTTCGGCACAAATTTCCTTTGACAGGCGGCAGAGCTTTCGGGGGCCATACTTCTCGCCCCCGAACATCGGCCTGTAGCGGCACGAACAGTATAACCCGCAGGACGCCAAAGAGCGTATGATCGATAGAGAGGATTTCAGCGGAGTAATGACCTATTTCGGTTTCTTCTGCGAATAATCGGAGGCACATCATGAAACCCCTGACCATTTACGTCGTCAGTGGCGGCCAGGGCAACACGGGCAGACAGTTGGTTCAGGCCACGCTGGCTCAATTTGCGGGCGGAATTGTGTCTATCCAGGTGATCGCCGGCGTGCGTCAAATGGCCCAGCTTGAGGCGGTCGTGAACAACGCGCAAAACGGTGACAACCTGATCGTTCACACCCTGGTCGATCCTGCTTTGCGGAATAACCTGAACGACCTGGCGCAGACGCACAACGTCACCTGCTTCGATCTGCAAGGAGCATTGCTCCTCTATCTGGCCCGACGCCTGGAGCAGGAGCCAAAAGTGGAGCCGGGTCTATATTCGCGCCTGCGTGAACCCTACTTCAGGCGCATTGAAGCCATGGAGTTTGCTGTCGATCATGACGACGGCAAGCGAATAGAAGAGTTGCATATGGCCGAGATTGTGTTGACCGGCGTTTCTAGGGTGGGCAAAACACCGTTGAGCACCTATCTGTCGACGCATGGTTGGCGCGTCGCCAACGTTCCGCTCATGCACGAGATGCCGCCTCCACAACAGTTGTTCGAAGTCGATCACCGGCGAGTCTTCGGGTTGATGGTCGATCCGGGTGAACTGATTTCGTTCCGGCAGTATCGTCGCCGGCGCCTCGGTCTAAGCGCAAAGATCAATTACGCTGACCCCGAAAAACTCTATGATGAACTTGAGTATGCACGCACTATCTTTCAGCGTGGGCGCTTCACTGTCATAGACGTGACAGACAAGCCAATTGAAGAAACCACAGAAGAAATCATTACTCGCATTACACAGCGTCTGGGCACTGATGCCATGCTCAAAGACTGATTATGGGGTTAAACCTTTCGCCCCAATCACAACAGGTTCTGATACGCTGAAACTGATCGTGTTCTTTTCCGCGACTTCTGGACGCCTGCATGAATTACATCTTAATGTTCGCTTGCTATGGAATTGCGCTGGTCGCCGCGTTCCGATTGGCTGGACGGCTGGCAGCCAATGCCCCATTGCATCATACCGCACTCACGTTGTTGCTCTTCGTCACGAATCTGGTCGTCCCGGCAACCTACGCCGGGATCATCAATCAACTGACAATGCCTGGCCTGATCGTCGCCGGAGCGCTGCTTTGGGGTGGAGAAATCCTGCTTGCGTCTCGCCTCAACCCGCTGGAGAACGTGGCGTTCGTGCGCACGCCGCTTGCAGAAGGCCCCTATGTGGCATTGTGGATTGGCTATGCCCTGGTGATTGCCTACACCGGCTTCAATCTGATCCACCTGGTTATGGACAGCGTGCCGGTCGCAAACAGCGACGCGGTGTGGGTGTATACGCCCGATATGATCAACTTCGTGCAGGCCGGCAGCCTGAACACCAATCACGGCATCCTGACCTATTTTCCAGCGGCGCATAGCATGATATTTGTCTGGGAGATCGCCTTTACGCGCGCAATCTCCCAGATTCCTGCTTTGCAAGGGCTGCTGTCGCTGAATTCCCTCCTCTACACCGCTCTGATCACGCAGTTTCTGCTGCGCCACGTGCCAAGCTTAGCACGCCACCTGGTTACACTGGCAGCGCTGTCTCTCCTGCTTAGTTCCGAGCTGCTGACCGATCTGACGTTCGGTACCGGCAAGAATGACATCCTGGTGATCGTCTGTGGTTTGGCATCGGCGTACTATCTGCTGCGCTATTGGAATGGCATGCGAGATACGCGCTTTCTTATCCTGGTCGGGTTGGCGTGCGGTCTGAGTGTGAGCACAAAGATCTCAGCGGCAATCTGGGTTGTGGCGATTAGTAGCGCGCATCTGGTTCTGTTGGTGAGCAAAGATCGGAGTCGTTGGCTGCCTCAACTGTCGAGTCACGCTGTGGCTGTCGGCGTGCCATTGGTGATCATAGGGCTTCCCTGGGTACTGCGCATCGCACTGAATCCAGACATGCTGGTAGATTCAGCAGCGATTTCAGCGGCAGGCGCTACGTACACGATCATCCGCCATTGGGCACATCCGCTGTTTACTTCCCTGACGCTGTTCTGGATTGTGCCATACATGTTCGTCGCAGCGGGCAACCTTGCACTCTTGTATTTCAACGAGCGTCTTCGGGGGGTAGGGCGGCCGATCACACTGGCGCTAATTGTCATCGGCTATGCCTGGCTCACCCTGACACCGCCGTTCGATTGGCATCTCGGCGCTTTTTATACAACCCTGACCGTCGGGGTGATCGTGTTGGCTGCCTGGCTGCGCAACCGACGTTTCGCGCCAGTAGACATGCTTGTCGTCATGCTGATGGCGCAGATCACCATGCTCCTGCTGGCAGTCACGCCGTATTCCGCCTGGATCGATCATTTCACCTGGAATGATGGCTATTTCTTCGGCATCAATTACCGCTATGCCGGTGCCGCCTACCCGGCGCTCCTGATCGCCAATCTGGCGCTGATTGCACACGTACTCACTCCGGCCTCGGAAGCGCCTGACGTGGATACATCTCCGGGGTTATCACTACCGCTCAAGCGTTACGCAAGCATCGTGCTCGTGGGCAGTGTGCTGGCATGGTTAGCATTGCCACTCCTGCGCGGCGATCCTGGTGCGCAGCTTACGAGTGTGCAAGAACATGCAGCACTGCCGACAGGCGCGTATACCTGGCTCTATGAACACGTGCAGGGTCAGTCGGTCTATGCGATTAACGCTCCGCCGCTGCCGCTCTATGGCCGAAATCTCGCGAACACTGTCTATTACGCGACGCCCAGCCATCATGGATATTTTGGCGATCAGGCATACCAGTGGGGCGAAGTTGAGGCGCTCATCGACGATTACCAGATCGACTACGTGGTAGTCAGCTTTGCGTATTCAGTCTTCATCCAGTCTCGGCTGCTGCCATCGCCAGAGGTTGACAGTGAAATCGCGCTCATGCGAGACCACCTCGACGTAGTTTATGAAGATGCGTTCGTGACCATCTTCGCGACAGAATATGCCGGCGATTCTGGCTCCCCGGCAGCAGCGAGCGCGCACCAAGTATTTACGAACGGGATCTAACACAACGATTCGACAAGAATTACTTTATGCTATCGATATAACGATAGCATCTTCGCGTTTCAATCAGCCGCATACCCGATTGAAGCGAGAGCGGAGGGGATAGTTTTGAGCGAAACAAGAACAGTGACAGCGATGGAAGCTTGCCGCATGTGTGGCTCCACCCAATCGACGCGCTTATGGGTGGCAAAAGGCTTTGAATGGAGCCGCTGTGACGTGTGTCATGGTTTGCAGGTTACGCATTTGCCCACCCAAGAAACCCTCGATGAACTCTACAACAAACACTATTACGAGGGCTACAAAGAAAACTATGACATGAGCCGCTACGTCGATTACATCGGCCAGCGCGCATTCATTCAGGGAAACCTGACACGGCGGGTGACGTGGGCACGAAAACACCTCGCGCTCGCAGGGCAGTCGACATGGCTTGATGTGGGCTGCGCCGCAGGGTTCTTGCTCGACGTTGTGCGTGAGCATGGTTTTTCGCCCTATGGGCTGGATTATTCCGCTTTTGGGCCAAAGTATGCCCAGCGCGAACTCCAGATGCCGAATGTGCGGCAGGGGACGATTGATAGACTGCCGGAGGATTTTCCGCGCGCTTTCGACGTTGTATCTTACATCGACGTTTTGGAGCATATTCCGTGCCCGCGTGACATCCTCCAAAACAGTATCGATCTGGTTGCGCCCGGCGGCTACTTGATCGGCGAGACGTTCGACCCTAACTCCTGGTTCGCGCAGACCTCAGGCGCCAAGTGGCACGCGATTGACCCGCCCAATCATCTCAACATCTTGAGTCTGAAGGCGATTGACGATTTGATGGTGTCGCACGGGCTAAACCGCGTCGCCAGCGCCAGTTTTCCGCGCACGATCTCGATCCCGACGATTGCTTCGAAACTCTACCGACAAGCAGCACCGGCCCTGTACCGCAGTCCGCTGCGCAATCTGGGCATTCCGTTGTGGTTCAATGACGTTGTGATCTGGATGTACCGCAAATCATGATGCGCGAATTGGCCGGCAGCGTTGAATTCACCTTGCTAATGCCCTGCCTGAACGAGGCGGAAACGCTGGAACGCTGCATCCAGAAAGCACAGCACGGGCTGGCGGCGGCTGGGATCGAGGGTGAGGTATTGATCGCCGATAACGGCAGCAGCGACGGCTCGCCAGTGATCGCCGAGCAAGCGGGGGCGCGCGTCGTCCATGTGCCACAGCGCGGGTATGGCGCGGCGCTGAACGCGGGCATCCACGAAGCGAAAGGGCGCTACGTCATTATGGGCGATGCCGATGACAGCTATGACTGGTCGCAAATCGCGCCGTTTGTCGAAAAACTGCGAGCGGGCTATGCCCTGGTCATGGGCACGCGCCTGAAAGGCAAAATCTTTCCAGGCGCGATGCCCGCGCTCCATCGCTGGCTGGGCAACCCGGTGCTGACCGCCATCGGCAATCTGCTCTTCGGCACCCGCATCAGCGATTATCACTGCGGGATGCGTGGTTTCGAACGTTCGGCGGTGCTCGACTTCAATCTGCAAACCTCCGGCATGGAATTCGCCACCGAACTCGTTGCCAAGGCATCACTGCATCGCGTGAGCATGACCGAAGTGCCGATCAGCTATCATCCTGATGGGCGCACACGACGCCCGCATCTGCGCACCTGGCGCGACGGCTGGCGTCACCTGATCTTCATGCTGCTGCTCAGCCCGACGTGGGTGTTTTTCGCACCCGGTCTGCTGCTGATGATCTTTGGCGTAATCGGCAACTTGCTGCTGCTGCCAGGGCCACTTGTTATCGGCGGCGTGACCTTCGACGTTCACACGCTGCTGGTCGCCAATATGAGCTTGATCATCGGCGTTCAGGTCGTGCTGCTAGGCATCGTCGGGCACACGTTTAGCACTTCGACCGGAATCCTGCCGAGAACCAGGGCGTCACGCTGGTTCGGGCGCAGCGAACTGTTGAGCATCGGCCTGGCGCTCGGCGTCTTGCTCATCTTCCTCAGCTTGCTCCCGGTTTTGCATTCCGTGGAGCTCTGGGCGCAGACTGATTTCGGCCCCATCGACGTGCAGGTTGTGCTGCGCTGGCTAATTCCTGGCCTGGCGTTGGGTGCGCTTGGCATGGAGATATTTTTCGGCAGCTTTATGCTCGGTCTGGTCAATTTCTACAATCTGTGGCACGTTAACTGACCAGCGGACCAGCCTGGCGGATAACAACCGGCCTGCGACTAAGGCTAACCGCGGCCTGGTAAAACTGGTTGGCTTGACGGTGGGTGTGAACGCCCGCGTATGACATAAATGTTGTTTCACTATGCCCCACAAAACCATCTACACTACTGAACGCTCGACATTTCATCAGGAGCGAGCACTGGCTGTCGCCCCGCCGGATCTCGACATCGCCTTGCTCCACCGCCCCAGCCGCGAGGCGCTGCGAGACGCCCTCGCCGACGCAGAGTACCTTATCTCTGAACGGGTGGGCGTTATCGACGCCGAACTTATCGCTGCTGCGCCACAACTCAAACTGATCCTGCGCCTGGGATCGCTCGCCCATGACATCGACCGCGCTGCTGCGCGGGCTGCAGGTGTGATCGTCTGTCAATGGCCGGATGCGGGTGCGATCCGGGTCGCAGAGCACACGATCATGTTCATGCTGGTGCTGGCGAAAAAACTCGACGAAGCGCAAGATGGCGCGCGCGCCGCCAGAGCGGATGGACACGCAGCACGCCGCACCGATGAAAACACCTTCGCCTATAACTGGTCAGGCGTTCAAGGCATCGGCCAGCTTTTCGAACGTGTCATCGGAATTCTGGGCTTTGGCGAGATCGGCGCGGCGTTAGCGCGACGACTGGGTGGTTGGGGCTGCACCATGATATATCACAAGCGGCGGCGATTGCCCACAGAAGCCGAGGCTGATTTTGGCCTGGCATATGTAGAGCGCAATACACTGATTGCCCGGTCGGATTATCTGGTGAATCTGCTGCCCTATACTTCAGAAACCGCGCTGAGTCTGGACGCAACCACCTTTGCCCAGATGAAACCCGGCGCATTCCTCATCAGTTGTGGCAGCGGTGGTATCATCGACGAGGCAGCGCTCGCGAATGCTCTGCACGCCGGGCAATTAGGTGGCGCGGCGCTCGATACTTACGCGTGGGAACCGCTCCAGCCGGATAACCCGCTCGTCGTGTTGGCGAATGCCGGTCGCAATCTCGTTTTAACGCCGCACATCGCTGCGGGCAGTTACACTCCGCAATCCTCCGCCGATGAACGCCGGTCAGCCTACACCAATATCCTGCGCCATTTGCGCGGCGAACCGCTCTTCTATCGTCTGGCCTAGTCGTGCTCAGGCTGTAACCGAACGCAGCGATCTCTTACGGAGAAAAATTCACAAAATTGGGCACATTATAATAAAGGCGCGTCGCCTTTTCCCCTACAATAGAGGTCAAATCACTGCTCAGCAGAGGATGTTCATGGCTGCTTTCGACCAATCGATCACACTCGCCATACCGCGTCACGGCGCAATCACGACAGTCAGGAATGTGCTGCTCGATGCTGAGCAGGTGATTTCGCTACGAGAAGCGCCGATCCTGATCGGGTTTAAGGGCGAGTGGGGTTATGTGTTCGTCGCCATGGCAGATAAGCCGAATGTGACGCAGCTACGCCTAATGATCGACAAGGCCGGGAAAGTGCGAGACGCTTTCCGCGCTCACGATGCTCGGCAGGCGTTGGCCGTTATCATACAGACTCCCCGCTATAATAATGCGCAGCTTCACGCGGATGCTGCCGCGCGACTACACGCTGTTCGCAACGGAATAGCCAGAATTGATGGGAACGAGCCATCGGCGGTCGCTGCGCGTCCAAATATGTTTAGCGGACGCAGCCTGCTGCGACGATTAGCCGATTGACGATTGCCCAACCCAGGCCAGGATACGTGCTTCGGCTTCATCGACGCTGATGCCATCCCGCGCCCAATCGAATGCCCTCGGCGTGCCAGCCGCAACGCCTGCCACAGGCAGATCAGCCGCCTTCCACAGTACCAAAGCATCGGTTGTGAATGGCGCATAGCGCGCTGGATCACTTGGCCCCATGATCATGACGGTGCGCGCCCCGGCAGCCGCAGCATAATGGGTCAGACCGGTGTCATTACCGACATAAAGGTGAGACTCCGCCGCCAACGCCGCGATGTCAGCGAAATTCAATTCGCCTACCAGCGTTGACGCTTCGATGTTCATGGCCGCGCGCACCGCCGCGACGATTTCAGCATCCCCAGGCCCCGCCAGCAAAACAGGCCGTGCGCTCAGATGTCGGGCCAATCGTTCGGTCAAAGTCGCAAGACTAGCAGGAGGATAGCGTTTGACATCCATCGTCATGCCAGGGTTACGCCCGCCCGCCGGGTTGACCACAAAGTAGGGCACAGGGATACCGCGCCGGGTGGCAATCCCACGCGCGTCCGGTAGGATGGGAACGTTAGCGTAACAACCCGCTGTGTCGAGACCGAGCGCGCGGGCGACATCAAGATAGATTTCAGCCTCGTGGCGCGGCACATGAGGATCGATGCGCGCGCGAATGGTGTAACCAAAGCCGCGCCCGGCGCTGTCGATGCCCGCGCGATTGGGGATGCCGGAGAACAGCGCGGCGACGCTCATGAGCGGTGAGCGGACGAGCGACACGATCAGATCGTAATTACCCTCTCGAATCTGGCTTACGAAGCGCCACATGCCGCCGGGTGTTCGCATGGGCAGCGCCTGTGGGCCACTATCGACGACCGCATCAAGGAGGGGATGGCGTTCGATGGCAGCTTTCGACCACGTGCCGACAGCCCAGGCGATATGCGCCGCAGGGTAAGCACGACGCAGCGCCTGCAGCGTTGCCGTGGCAAGGACGACATCACCGATGCAGCAGGGCAAAACGAGCAAAATACGTTTGAAATTCATGGCAATATACTTTACCATCGAACCCACATGGGTGAGTATGCTTGTCATATGTGAAAATGACATGTGACACTTGAAATCGTACAAGACACTGCTTGCACCCTGGCAAAGACTCAGGTAAAATCGGTACTGCGTTTGTGTAAAATTGAACAATCTGAATATACTGTTTCTTGTGACCCTTTCCATGGGGCGTGGAATGACACGCCAACCTCGTGAGCCGCGTTTTGAGTCTGTCGATGGGACAATAAGTATGAGTTCGAGCCATCCTCCTTCGCCGCGTAGTACCCCGAATATGACCCCTTCTCTAGCCTTGATCATCGTGGGTGTGGTCGTCATGATCGCCGGTGGACTGGGTTTTACCCTGTTCATACCGATGATCTTGCCGCCGCAAGCATCGACACAGGCACAGCAAGTCGATCAGTTGTTCACGTTTCTGCTGTTCTTCGGCGGCGTGATCTTCATTCTGGTCGAAGGCGTCATTCTGGTATCGGTGATCCGCTTCCGGGCACAGCCAGGTGATCTGGCCGATGGCCCGCCAGTCTCGGGTAATACCACGCTTGAACTGGTGTGGACGGCGATTCCGGCAGTGTTGGTGACTGTGCTCGCGATTTTGAGCTACACCGTGTGGATCAATACACGAGCCATCCCGGCCAACGAGATGAGCGTCGGCGCGACTGCGGCGCGTTTCGCCTGGACATTCAATTATGAAGTCGGCCAGGAAACGCTGCCGACCACGCTCAATTTCGGTGATCTCAAGCCCGAGATTCAAGCCGATTTGACGGATGAAGATGGCGTCGTCCATTTCAACAACCCCAAGCTCTACACCTGGGTTGGGCAGCCGGTTGTGATGGAGATGCAGTCGCAAGATGTGAACCACGCCTTCTGGATTCCGGCGATGCGCGTCAAGCAGGATGTGCTGCCGGGGCGCACCACGGAGATTCGTTTCACGCCGACCATGGCGGGTAATTACCGCATCGTCTGCGCTGAACTCTGCGGTTCCGGGCACGGCGCGATGGCGGGCGAAGTTGGGCGCGATGGTGAACTGCTGGGTGCGTGGCTGATCGTGTTTGAGAACGAAGAAGACTACCTGGCGAACTTCTTTGACCCTGCAGCGGCCACTGTGCTAGTGCCACCGGACGATCCGGCATTGCTGGGGCGACAGATCCTCGCCAGCGGCGCGTATCCGTGCGCGACCTGCCACACTCTTGATGATCTGGGCTGGACGGGCAATATCGGACCGAACATGAACGGTATCGGCGACCGTGCGGCGGCGCGTGCGCAAACGACCGGTGATGCGGATGGCGCGGCGTACCTCGAGCATTCACTGCGGCATCCGGGGGATTACCTGGTGCCGGGATTTGGCAATTTGATGCCGCAGTTCAATCCAGATCCGGGCCAACCGAACTACATGCCCCAGAGCGATCTGGATGCTATCGTTGCCTATCTGCTGACGCAGACGGCGAATCCGAGCAATTAGGCCGAGTGTAAGTGACTGTATAAGGAAAGAGGCGAGCTATGGCAGCGGTAACCGCACCAACGCTACCCGGCGTGGCAGGCGAGGAGCCCACGCGACTGCACGTGAGTGACTATCTGCGTTGGAGCGTGGATCACAAGATCATCGGCGTCCAGTATATGGCGACGGCACTGTTCTTCTTCATTTTTGGTGGCGCGCTGGCGATGCTGATCCGCTGGGAGCTGCTCACGCCGGCTATCGACCTGATGGCCGACGGTCAGGCGTATAACAGCCTGTTCAGCATTCACGGGACGGTCATGATCTTCCTGTGGATCATCCCGATGATCGCCGGGCTGGGCAATTATCTGGTGCCGCTGATGCTGGGCGCGAAGGATATGGCCTTTCCCTGGCTGAATGCGTTCGCCTTCTGGCTGATTCCACCGGCTGGTATGCTGATGATCCTGGGCTACTTCGTCGGGCAGACGGAAGCCGGTTGGACGAGCTACCCGCCCTTGAGCACATTGTTCAGCGGCGACGGGCAAACGCTGTGGGCGCTGTCGCTGCACTTGCTCGGCATATCGTCGATCTTAGGTTCAATCAACTTTATCGTCACCATCCGCAACATGCGTCCGGCAGGCATGGGCTATTTCCAGATGCCGCTGTTCGTGTGGGCGGTGCTGGCGACTTCAATCATCGTCGTCATGGCGACGCCATTTCTGGCGGGCGCGCTGACCCTGTTGATCCTCGACCGTGTAGCAGGCACAGCCTTTTTCAACCCGGCCCAGGGTGGCGACGTGCTGCTCTGGCAGAACGTCTTCTGGTTCTACAGTCACCCGGCAGTTTACATCATGGTGCTGCCGGCATTCGGCGTCATCAGTGAGCTGCTGGCGGTGCATAGCCGCAAACCGGTCTTTGGCTACCGCGCGATTGCGCTTTCAAGCATGGCGATTGCGCTGGTCGGCTTCACGGTCTGGGCACATCACATGTTCACCAGCCTGACGCCGGAACTGCGCATACCGTTCATGATCACGTCGATGATCATCGCCGTGCCTACGGGCATCAAGGTCTTTAGCTGGCTAGGCACGATCTGGGGCGGCAAGATCCACTTTACGAGCGCCATGCTGTTCGCGCTCAGCTTCTTGAGCATGTTCGTCATCGGCGGCATCAGCGGCGTCATGCTCGGTTCGGTACCGTGGGACATTCACGTCCATGACACCTACTTTGTGGTCAGCCACCTGCACTTCGTTCTGTTTGGCGGGAGCGTGCTGGCGATCTACGGCGGTATCTATCACTGGTTCCCGAAGATCACCGGGCGGATGCTGGACGAGCGGTTGGGCAAGATCCATTTCTGGATCACCTATCCGGCATTCTTCCTGACGTTCTTCCCGATGCACCTGGCGGGGATGCTCGGTATGCCGCGCCGCGTAGCACAGTACGCACCGGAATTCCAAACGCTGAACGTCATCATCAGCATCGCGGCGTTCGTGCTCGGCATTTCGACCTTCATCCTGCTCTACAACATCGTCTGGAGCCTGTATCACGGCGAGAAGGCCAGCGCCAACCCCTGGCGCGCCCTGACGCTGGAGTGGGCGACGAGTTCACCGCCGCCGAGCACCAACTTCATCGGCGACCCGGTGCCGTTCCCAAATCCGTATGGGTATGGGACGGAAGCAGCTTACAACTACGTCGAGTCACAGAACAAGAAGTACGGTACTGTCAATCCGGCAGATTACCTGCCAGCAGAAAAGAGCACGGCGGTCACGAGCGAATAGGCTTAAGACCGTCTGTGCTGCGCCCGGCAGTCGGCATGTGCAAATAGGGGCGACCAATGGTCGCCTCTGCACATATATGTTGCAGTGATGAGCGGAATCAAGGCGAACGATGGCACAGAATGTAGCGGAACAAGGACTTTCGCGCGATGAATTGATCGCGCTGCGGAACAAGCGCACAGGCATGACGGTTTTCCAGATCAGTTGGATTATGGTGTTTGTGTGCCTGATCGTCGTTAATTGGCAGCTCCGGAGCAATTCCCCGACATGGCCTCCGGCAGGTGTTGAACCGCTGCCATGGGCGCTGCCAACGATTGTGACGATCTTGCTCGTCGTTAGTGGCTGGCTGGTGCATAACGCGCTCCAGGCGATCAATGCGAATCAGTTGGGGCGCTTTTTCGGGCAGTGGCGTGCAGCACTCGTCCTGGGTGCGGCATTTGTCGCCGTGATTGCGTTTGAATGGATCACGATCCCGACGACCGGCCAGTACAGCACCGTCTTTCGGGTGATGACGGCCTATCACGCGGTACATGCGGTGGCAATCGGGCTGTACATGTGGTACGTCGATGGCCGCGTGCGCGCAGAACGCGTGACTGCACGGGATACCTGGGCCGTGGAAGCCGGGATGAAATTGTGGTATTTCGTGATCGCAGCCTGGATCATGTTTTACCTGGTATTGTACGTGTTATAATCGCGCTTCATTTGCTTCCGGCCTTTCGCAAAACCGGCTCAGGAACGGGAAGCGAAAGGTCTTCAAGGAGAAAAACGACGTGATACGACCCGGTTTGTCGCGCGCTATACCGATGGGTATCCTCGGTTTTCTGCTCGGCGCGCTCATCGTCATTATTTTGCGGGGGCTGCAAGGGCTGACGCCGCTCTGGGATACGGGCGTTGGTGTGACCCTGGCGGCTTTCATGAGCGCGGGCTTTTTCGTCTGGGGCATCGGCGGTTTCGACCCACGCATGAGTGTCCATGGCGAAGCAGCCGCGCATGAGGAAGAAGCCGAGGGCGAAGCGAAACCAATTCAACTCCTGGGGAGTTCGATCTGGCAGTTGACGACGATTCTAATCGTCTTCATGATCGTGATCGGCTTTGTTGCCTGGCTGCCCGGTGGCCCGCGCTTGACGGTGACTGATAATGCACTGGCGTCACCTGTCCAGATCGGTTTCTTTGAATTGGCGCTCGGCGATCAGATCATACCGGTGAGTGAACTGGTGGTGTTCATCGTCTTCATCATCATTATGATGATCTCGCTGCTGCTGGCGGCGGGCGCATTGGGCGCAGTGTTTTTCAGCCTATCACGCGGTATTGCAAATGCGGCGGTCGCCCCGCAAACGACGATGGAACGTCAGTTATTTGAGCTACCCGCAGGAGCGCCAACCGGCGAAGCCGCCCCACAAGCCGGGATGCCGGATTGGACACGCAACATTGTCTTTGTGGTGGTCTTCCTGGCCGCATTTGCGGCACTCTGGCTGCTGATCGTGCCGTTTGTATCCGATCAAATTCTGGCAACGTTTGTGCCCATCGCTGACGATGCGCGGCTGCTGTTCAGCGTTGCTGGCGCGCTCGCGCTGGCGGCAGGTATTGCCCGCCCACGCAATAACCTGATGCCGCTGGCCGTCTATGGCGCGATGGCAGCGTTCCTGTATCCGCTGTTCTATCACGTGCTTGTCGGTCTCGTGTACACTGCGGTGTTCCCCAGCTTTGGCGAGGGAACTCAGGAGGTTCAGCGGGTCATTGTTTCTTTGTTGAATGCGCTGATTATTCCGCTCATTATCCTGCGCCCGTTGTGGGTGACGCGGCTGATCGGGCGTATCGCGCGCTTGCTGGCACGTTTCCTGCGTTGGGTTGGCACTGTAAGGTAGATTTGGGGGGAGAAAGCGCACATGGCGGCAATTGAACAACACGTCGAGCACGAGCACGGTCACGCTTCGCCGCAGGCTCGGCTGGAAAATCTGAAGTTTGCGACCTGGCTGTATCTGGCCTCGGAAGTCATCATCTTCACCGTGCTGATTGCGACCTACGTCGTTTTCAGCCTGAACAACCGTGACGTAGTCCACGAGGTGCATGAAAAGGCCGGAATTATGCTCGTGGCCTTCAACACCTTCTTGCTGCTGGCGAGCAGTTGGGCAATGGTGATGGGCCTGCGTCAGCTCAAGCTGGGCAATCGCCAGGGATTGATCTCGTGGATCAGCTTGACGGCGCTGCTGGGCGTCATTTTTGTCTCGCTCCAGTATGTGGAATACCGGACGCTCTCGGATGCTGGTGTTGTCCTGTTCTATTCGGGCGGCGCACTGAGTGAGTTCGGGATGCGCTTCTATGCGCCGACCGCCTTTCACGGCGCACACGTCATTGTCGGCGTGTTGTGGGCATTGTTCATCATCTGGAATGCGCGGCGCGGCAATTACAGCGCAACCAATTACGCGGGCGTCGAGATCTTCGGGCTTTACTGGCACTTCGTCGATGTCGTGTGGATTTTCCTGTTCACGTTTATTTACCTGATTTGAGGCGCGAAGGAAGAGCATCATGACGGATTTATCGACGACAGTCGAGCACGCCGAAGAAGCAGCACAAGAAGTCCACGACAGCCACAGCGCCGATCACAGCGATAAGACCGTGATCCTGGGCACGACCATCAATGCCCCGATCTACACGGTTGTTTTCGGGGCGCTGGCCCTGCTGACGTTCTTCGAACTGGCGGTAGCCGAGCTGCTGCCACGCAACTTTGTGACAACGACTTTGCTGGTGGTCGCGTCGATCATCAAAGCGGTGTTGGTTGTGCTTTTCTACATGCATCTCAAAGATGACAATCCGCTCTACGCGCTTGCGCTAGTCCTCCCGCTGTTTATCGGACTGATTGCTACCTTTTTCTTGCTGGCGGTACCGACCAGCACGTACTAAACCATCGCACCAGGCAGAGGGCGCAGCATGACTGCGCCTTTTGATTTTCTGAAAGAGTGTGATGCCATGACTCATCTTCATCCCTTGATTATCCGCGCTCAGCACGAAGGCTGCCCGTTGATCGATGGCGATCAGGTGACGTTCGTCTGGCACGGGCCTGCGCCCGCGCCGCGGCTCATCGGCGATTTCAGCGACTGGGCAGACGACGGGCAACACCTGATTGAACTCGAACAGGTCAGCGATCAGGTCTGGACACACACACAGACCTTTGATCGGGATGCCTACCTTGAGTATGCCTACGTGGACGCGCATGACCATGAGCAGCGCGTCGCCGATCCGTTCAACGCGCGCACCATCTGGAACGGTGTCAACGCCGACAATCATTTCTTTCACATGCCAAACGCGCCGCATGAAGTGCCTGAGGCGCGGCGGCCACGGGGCACCGCGCGCGGCAAAGTCACGCGACTGCCGCTGGCGGGGCAGCAGGTCTCCTGGCTGCTGGTCGGCGGCCAGCGCTACGTGCGTCTGTATCAGCCGCCGGTTGCTGAGCCGGTGCCGCTGCTGATCGTGCTGGATGGCAGTGATTTCTACAAGCGCGCGTCGATTGTCCCGATTGTCGATACGCTGATCGCCAGCAAGCGCATCCGGCCTATCGCCCTGGCGCTGGTCGATAATTCACCCGCCGGACGCTTCATCGAATACAGCGCCAGCGAAAGCACGCTGCTGCTCCTGGGCGGCGAGATCATCAGAATTGCTGCTGAACACATCCCGCTGATTGACGCCCGAAGCACGCCAGGCGTGCACGGCGTAGCGGGTGCGTCGCTCGGCGGCCTGATGGCGCTCTATGCCGGGCTGCGCGTGCCGAGCATCTTCGGACATGTGATCAGCCATTCGGGCGCATTTTCGGTCATTCCTGAACAGCCCTTCGTCGTTTTCGATCTGGCGAAGTACGCGCCTCTGCCTGCGCTCAAGCTGTGGCTGGACTGCGGCAAATATGAAGGTCTCCTCCAGGCCAACCGGCAGATGAAGGCCGTGTTGCAAGCGCGCGGGATGAATTTCACGTATCACGAATACAGCGGTGGGCACAACTACACCTGCTGGCGGATGATGCTGCCGCGCGCGCTGGAGACGGTTTACGGTACATGACGGACGCGCCGCATATCCCGGTCTTGCTCGAACCGATTCTTGACGCTTTGCTGCCGGCACAGCGCATCATCGACGGCACGCTCGGCGCGGGTGGTCACAGTGCTGCCCTGCTGGCGGCGGGCGCTGGCGAACTGCTCGGATTGGATCGCGATCCGCAGGCGCTGGCACTGGCACGGACGGCGCTCGCCCCATTTGGCGACCGCGCGCATTTCGCCCACGCCAGTTATGGCGAGATGCAGGCCGAAGCCCACAAATTGGGCTGGAATGCGGTGGACGCAATCTTGCTCGACGTGGGCGTATCATCGATGCAGTTCGATACGCCGGAGCGCGGCTTTTCATTTCGCTACGATGCGCCGCTGGATATGCGTTTCGACCCGACGAGCGATGCGCCGACAGCCGCCGATCTGATCAATCTGTGGGACGCGGACGAACTGGCGGACATCTTCTATCGCTATGGCCAAGAGCATGACTCGCGCCGGATTGCGCGTGCCATCGTCCAGGCGCGTCCATTGGAGACGACGACCGCCCTGGCGTCCGTCATCGAGCGCGCCGTGCCACGCCGCCGCGACGACAAGATTCACCCGGCGACGCGAGTCTTCCAGGCGCTGCGTATCGCCGTCAACGATGAACTAGGCGTGCTGGCGCAGGCGCTACCGCTGGCAATGGCTCTGCTGGCAGCAGACGGGCGGCTGGCTGTGATCAGCTTTCACAGCCTGGAAGATCGGATCGTGAAAGATGCGTTCCGGCTGGCGAGCACAGACTGCATTTGCGCGCCGAAAACACCGATCTGTGTCTGCGGGCATCACGCCAGTGTGCGTCCGCTGACAAAAAAGCCGATCACGGCAGATGAGGCGGAAATCGCGCGCAACCAGCGCAGCCGCAGCGCCAAACTGCGAATCGTCCAGAAACTGCGCCTGGAAACGCGGTAAAATAGAATGCCAGTGTGGAACTTACGCTAGGTGTTTATGTCACAGACCTGGATTCGTCATGGCCTATCCAGGCGGGTGTTGAACCCGCGCAGGCAGGCAGCATCGCTTGCGATTTTGGGCATGTTCGTCGCGATTTTTATCGGCGCGCTCTATCTTTCCCAGTCGTCGGCCACGTCGACTCTGGGGCGACAGCTTGGTGAATTGATCGATGAACGCGATCAGCTTCAGCAATTCAACGAGCAGCTCCGCGCTGAGATCGCTGGCTACCGGACGGTCGAACGGCTGCTACGCCGGGCGCAGGAATTGGGCTTCGTCTCAGCAGGCAGCGGCGACATTGAATACATCGTCGTCGATGGCTACGACCCCAATCGCACGATCTCGGTCGTGCCCCTGGAAGCGGACGAGACGCCGCTGCCTGAATACGAGGAATCGTTCATGGGCTGGATTCAGCAGCAGTGGGATTCGCTGGCCGGCCAGATTGAACAGTTTAACAGTCGTGAGGTCAGCCGCTAATGCAGCTACGAGGCGAATTTAACCAGCAGGAAGTCGTCCGCCGCCGGATGCCGTTTGTGATTGTCGCCATGCTGGCGCTGACCGGCCTGCTGCTCCTGCGGTTAGCGTCGTTCCAGTTTCCTCTCCCGCCAGAGGTCCAGAGTTACCTGGAGAGCTTACGCGATGCCGGTTACAAACAGACGCTGGAACTGGCCGCGGATCGCGGCATCATCTACGACCGCAACGGCGAGCCGATGGCGGTCAATACGCTGGATTACATGGTCGGCATCAGCCCCAACCTGATCTCGAACCCGCGCGAGGTAGCAACACAGCTTGCCGCAGCCCTGGGGGCGAGCGAACTGGAAATCTTCGAGGCGATCACGAGTGATGTCTTATGGGTACAACTTGCGCCGCGTGTGAGCGCGAGCGTGCGCCAGCAGATCGCTGCCCTGGACATCACCGGTGTGACGATGACGCCGATTCCGCGTCGCAGCTATCCACAGGGGCCGCTGGCCTCGCAAGTGATCGGTTTCGTCAGCGGCGATCTCAAAGGCTATTACGGCGTCGAAGGCTACTATCAGGATCAACTGGCGGGGCAGGTGCGCGAACGCGAGATCAGCAATATTCCGTTCGATCTGCCCCAGATCACCACGGTCGGCCATGGGCGTGACGTAGTCTTGACGATTGACCGCGACGTGCAGTTCATCGCCGAAAACGAGCTTTTACGCTCGATCCAGGAGACCGGCGCGACGGGTGGGACGATCATCGTCATGAACCCGCGCGATGGCGAAATCCTGGCGATGGCGAGCTATCCGACGTTCGATCCAAACGCATATTACAACATCGAAGATGAACGCCAGTTGATCAACCCGGCGATCAGCGAAAACTACGAGCCGGGATCGGTCATGAAGGTGATCACCGTCGCGGCGGCGCTGGATCGCGGCGTGATCACGCCGGATTACACCTACGTCGATCAGGCGCGGATCAACGTGGCGGGCATCCCCGTCGAAAACTGGGATGACCAGTCGCATGGCGTTGTCGATGTGACGCAATTGCTGGTGCAATCGCTCAATGTCGGCGCGGCGACGATTGCGCAAGAGATGGGAACGACCGCGTTTTATGAGGAGTTCGACGATTTTGGCTTTGGCCGCGCCGTGGGGATCGATCTCCAGGGAGAGGAAAGCGGCCTGATGCCTGTCCCTGGCGACCCGAATTGGAGTGAGGCGAACTTCATCACCAGCAGCTTCGGGCAGGGCATTTCGGTGACGCCGTTGCAGATGTTGACCGCGGTTTCTGCTATCGCTAATGACGGCTTGATGATGCAGCCGCATGTCGTCCGCCAGTTCGTCGATGGCGACCAGGTAATCAATGCCCAGCCTGCGGCGCTGGGGCGACCGATTTCCGCCGAAGTCGCAAATGAAGTCACGCAGATGATGATTGCGGTGATCGAGCAAGGCGTCGATAACGCCGCCCGCCTGCCGGGGTACACCATCGCGGGCAAAACGGGCACGGCCCAAATCCCGAACGCCATCGGCTATGAGTCCGACGCGTCAATCACAACCTTTGTCGGCTTTTTACCGGCCGATGCCCCGCAGATTTCGATTTTGATCAAGCTCGACCGGCCACGGGGGTACTGGGCCAGCCAGGTCGTCGCCCCGGTCTTCCGCCGCCTGGTGGAACGGTTGGTGATCCTGATGGAGATTCCGACCGATGACGTGCGCCTGGCGCTGAATGCTCAGGGCGGCTCGGTCTTGAATATCCAGCGCTAGAGATTAGCGTCCGGTTGTTTTGAGCGGGTAGAATACACCATACGCGGCGGGATTTGTTGAGATCGCCGGCTGCTGATGATCAAAGGTGAACGGGTTCATGGAAAATGTACTCCCCTTCGCGCTGACAGTGGGTGGCGTGACTTTTTTGCTTGGGGTGATCTGGGGATCTCCGTTTGTGGAGATTCTGCGCCGCCTGAAACTGGGCAAGCAGATTCGCGAGGGGATGCCCGGTCGCCATGAGCTGAAGATCGGTACGCCGACCATGGGCGGCTTGTTGATCATCGTGCCCATTCTGTTGGTGACGCTGGCGCTCAACCTTGTTAACGTGATCCGCAGCGATCAACCGGTGACGGGCGCTTCGATTCTGCTGCCGCTGCTGGTCATGATCGGCTTTGCGGCGCTCGGCGCTTATGACGATTGGGAAGGCATCCAGCGGTCACGTGGCGAACAGCGCGGCCTGGGCATTCCGCCACGCGCCAAGCTGATCGGCCAGATATTGCTGGCGGGGACAGCTTCAATCGCAATTTCGCTCTACGATGGCGGGTTTCAGTTCGCCAATCAGATCGTGCTGCCGTTAATCGGCATCGCTATCCCCGTACATCCGATCATCTTCATCCCACTCTGCACGTTCATCATCGTCTCGATGTCGAACGCGGTCAATCTGACAGATGGGCTGGATGGGCTGGCGGGTATCATCACGGCAAGCGCGTTCGCCGCCTACGGCGTAATCGCCTTTTTGCAGGGGCAGATTTTTCTCATTCAGTTTTGCTTCATCATCGTCGGCGCGTGTTTCGCTTTCTTGTGGTACAACGCGCATCCGGCGCAGCTGTTTATGGGCGACATCGGATCGTTGGCGCTGGGCGGAACCCTGGCGACGGTCGCCATCATGACCGGGCAGTGGCTGCTGCTGCCGGTGATCGCCATCGTGCCGGTGGCCGAGACGGTGAGTGTTGTGCTTCAGGTCTGGTATTTCCGGCGCACCAAAGGCCAGCGACTGTTCCGCATGGCCCCACTGCATCATCACTTCGAGATGAGCGGCTGGAGCGAAACCCAGGTCGTGCAGCGACTCTGGCTCGTCGGTCTGTTGAGCGCAATGGTGGGCGTGGCACTGGCCTTGGTATGAGCCGGTCCACGCCGTGCGCTACCGTTGTTCTCTCTAGAATTCGCCGTTCTCAACGAGCGCCAGTAGTTGACGCGCCAACTCGAATGAATCGGATGCTGCGCTGGCATTGATCAGACCGGCCCGCGCCTGTGCGCCAAGCGTATTCCCCTGGCACGACGATTCGAGCTGATTCCAGCCATTGCGCACCGCGCCGAGGCCGGTGTTGATCTGGTTGACCGCCTGGGTCAGATTGTTCGAGAACGCAGCATCTTCCGCTGACAGGATGTAGTCATCCGGAATGGGCGGGCGCGGCGCGTTACAGCCGCCAGTGGCATTTGCGGTCGCGGCTTCACCCCAATAAGCGACCAACTGCACCGCCGCGCCGTTGATGCCTGTCACCTGATCGAGGATCGCGCGCAGCGAAGTCACATGTGCGCGAACGATCGCGCCGCCTGCAGGTTCCGAAGTCGGCGTGGGTGTCGGTGCAACATCGCCACCCGCCGCTGAGAGTGACTTTTCGATGTCAGTCAGGCTGGCGCGCATTTCGACCAGCGGACGCATGAGTTCACCGACACTGGCAACATCCAGAGTCGCGCCAACGGCGCAGGTTTGTGCGTAGGACTGTGCGCTGGCCTGCAAAGAGTCGCGTACCGTATTCAGACTGCTGAAGACTTCGCGCAGGTCCGGGTTTTCACCTGCGTCCGCCGGATTGATCTTGTATGCCGTCTGATTGCCAAACTGCTGCTCACAGCTTACGGTGTCGCCGCCCATGACGCGCTGGTACTCACTCACGAGCGTTTCGATATCCGTTCTGAGGCCGATGAAGTAGGATTCGGCATCGGCGATCAGCGTGGCACGATCGCGCCGTGGTTCGTTGACGCCTTCAACAATCTGACGTGCATCGTCCAGACGCTCACGGATCTGCGGCGCGAAGAAATTCGCAGCCAGCAGCAGGAGCAGCAGCACCAGCAAAATAAGAGACACTTGTAAGGTTGCGCCGACGGCGGCACGTTTGCCGAGCTTGCCCTGGAATTCAACCCGTTTGAGCAGTGCTTCAACCTTCGCTTGCCGCCCTTTGCTCAATTCCTCGTCAATCGCTTTGAACTGGCCGAGCGCATAGGCCGCAGCCCGGCGCACCTTCTTATCGTCGTCGGTTTCGTAGAGGTCGATGAGATCATGGACAGCATCGCTAACGACCGCTTCACCCATATACAGGGCAGCTTCACGCCGTTCTGCCGCGCTATCCGATCTCAGCTTGCTCATATTTTGTTCGATTTCGCGTTCGCGTGCTTTTGCTCTTGCGTCTGACGCTGCCATCCGTCTGGCTCCGATTGTGTCGCAGTATTTTTTCCATCATAGATCACTTCGCTCCATAAGAACATGAACTTGCCAATATCCAATTTGAATAATGGTATGCTATGGTCATGGATGGCTATATAGGTTACCAGTATCTTTCTGCTTATCGATGGTTTCCACCTCTGTTCGGAGCGGGTCATGATCGACAATGATCTGTTGATGAAAATTGACAAAGACAGTGAAGAACCGATTTACCGGCAACTGATCCGCCACATCAAAGGGCAGATCGAGAGCGGCGCGCTGGGGCCGGGCGTTCGCCTCCCGGCCAGCCGCGATCTGGCCCAGCTGTTGAACATCAGCCGGATCAGTGTTGTGAATGCCTATGCGGAACTGCGCGCGACCGGATATTTGAGCGCCCGCGCCGGGCGTGGGACTTTTGTGAACGGCGCGATTGATTCCGGGACACCGCTGCTCTCTACGAACGGGATGCGGCACAATGGCAATGGTCAGGCAGATAAACTCCAGGTGTATGCCCCGAACGACCGTTCGCTGCGAGAACTGATGCGGGTTGCGTGCAAACCGGGCGTGATCAATTTCAGTCAAGGCGCGCCGCCGCTTGAGTTTTTTCCTGTGCATCATCTGCGGGAGGCGATCAATTTCACGCTTGATCGCGATGGATCAAAAGCGTTGGCCTACGAAGCACCGGAGGGCTATTACCCCCTGCGCGTAGCCGTGCAGCAGTACGTGAGCGCTCTGGGGATTCGGTGCAGCGCCGAGCAGGTGCTGATCACGGGCGGCACGCAGCAGGCACTCGATCTGGTGATGCAGACGGTGCTGAGCGAAGGCGATATTCTGGTTACGGAATCGCCCACGTATCTGGGCGTTATCGATCTGGCACGGACGCGCCGACAGCAGATCCTGAGCGTGCCTATCGATGAAGACGGCATACGCCTCGACATTCTGGAAAACTATCTGCTCGACCACCCGATTCGGATGATCTACGTCATGCCGAATTTCCAGAACCCAACGGGCACGATCACGCCGCTGCATCGCCGCCGCCAGCTCCTGGCGCTGGCGCACCACTATAGCGTGCCGGTGCTGGAGGATGGCGTCTACCAGGAACTGCGCTTTGAAGGCGAAGCGCTGCCGCCATTGAAAGCGTTGGATGAATACGGCATTGTTCTTCATGCCAGCGGCTTCACCAAGAATCTGATGCCTGGGATGCGTATCGGGTACGTCATCGCCAATAATGCCTACTATGAACGGTTGGTGCGCGTCAAGGCCATTGCGGATATATCCTCACCCGGCTTGAACCAGCGCGCGATCCATCTCTTGCTGGAGCGCGGCGTACTGGCGCGCCAGTTGGAGCGGAATAACCGGGAACTGCGCCGCCGCCGCGACGTGGCGCTGGTGGCTGCGAAGCGGCATCTGCCCAAAGGGACGACGTGGAACATTCCGAGCGGTGGGTTATATTTGTGGATTAAGCTGCCCGAAGATGGGCCGAGCGCGGCTGAGCTTTATATCAGCGCGGTGGAGGCGGGTGTCGCCTACGCGATTGGGAGTGTCTTCTACCCTGATGGCGAAGGCAATTACCACCTGCGCATGAATTTTGGTGCGCATAAACCTCAGGACATCGAAGAGGGTTTTCGCCGCCTGGGAAATGCGTGGCGCGATCTCGCGCAGGACTACGCGGGCATGGAAAAGGCGCATCTGCTTTGAACAACCACATGGGATAAGGCAGCCGATGGAGAACTCCGGCAAGACCCGAAACGACGACTTGAGCGACACCATGCGCACGTACCTGGCGGCGATCTACCGGCTGGATGATCGCGAAGGCGAGGACAGCATCTATGTGAGCACGTCGGCGCTGGCGGATGTGCTGGACGTGAGCGCGCCCGCCGTCAACCGGATGGTGACGAAACTGCGTGAAGCCGGCTACCTTGTCCATGAGCCGTATCAGGGCATCCACCTGACAGAAAGCGGCGTGCGCGAGGCGCTGCTGCAACTCCGGCGACACCGGCTGGTCGAAGCGTTCCTGGTCAACGTGATGGGCTTTGGCTGGCATGAAGTTCACGAGGAAGCCAGCCGGATGAGCCAGCGGCTGAGCGACGTGATGGAACAGCGCATGGCAGAGATGGCGGGCAACCCGACCACCTGCCCGCACGGCGAGCCAATCCCGGACGTGGACGGCCATCTGCCCCCGATTGACGATCTGCTACTGTCTGATGCCCCGCTCAAAACGCTACTCGTGCTTTCACGGGTGCGCACCCGCGAGCGAGATCGCCTGGAATATCTGGAGGCGCTCGGTCTTGTGCCGGGGACAACACTGGAAGTGCTCAACATGGCGCCGTTTCATGGCCCCATTCAACTCCGGGTGGGTAATGAATACCGTATCATCGGGCACAACCTCGCCCTGATGATCCGTGTCAAACGCGATGAGGCGTAGGCGAAGAGGTGCTCGAATCCACGAGAAAACAGCGGCAAGTCGCGGCGGGCGGTGGCTTGTCGGTGATTGTGAAAGCGACGTGCGACCTCTATAATGAACTCACCTGATGGACAGAGGAGTCGTTAGCCTGTGAATTTAACGGACGTATATCCGCGCCCGATAGCCCTCCCTGAGCCAGGCCCTGATCTCTCGCCGCGAGAGGTCGTCATGATCCAGCTAGAAGCTCTGCAAAATAACGATCTCTACGGCGATGACGGCGGAATTCGTATCGCTTATGCATTTGCGTCTCCAAGCAATCGAACTTACACAGGGCCAGTCGAGCGCTTCATCCATCTGGTCAAACAGCCGTTATACCGCCCGATCATCGGGTTTCAACGGGCAACGTTGGGGCCAATGCTGATTCTGGGCGCACATGCGCAGGTAAAAGTGGATCTGGTGGATGCGGACGGATGTGACCAGCGTTATGTGTGGTCACTGTCTCGTCAGGTCGCGGCGCCCTACATGGGCTGTTGGATGACAGATGGGGTGATGCTTGGTTGACTACAGATGCTCGGACAAGCATCCGTCCATAGTGGATGACGACGCTACGCGCGTGGAGGATTGATCGATATGCCGCGCCTCTTTATCAGTTACAGCCGCCAGGATGAGACTTTCGCGCGCCGTTTGGCGACATCGCTTTCGGAGATGGGCGCGGACATCTGGATCGACATCAAGGATATTCCGGCTGGGATGAAGTGGAGCAGCGCGATCCAGCAAGGGCTGGATGTCTGCGACGCGATGATTGTCATTATCACGCCGAGTTCCGCGTCGTCGGCGAACGTCGAAGACGAATGGCAGTATTACCGCGACCGGGGCAAAGCCATCGTGCCCGTGATGGTCGCGCCCGCGCAACTGCATTATCAACTGGGACGGTTGCAATACGTCAATTTTTATGGGCAGCCCTACGATATTGCGCTAACGCAGCTTCATGCGGAACTCTGGCGGAATGGGATTTCGCTGCGCCCGCCGATGAATGCTGTCACGACGCCGGTGCCGCGCCCCCAACCGCAGCAGATTCGCGCGGCGGAGGCTGCACGTCCCGCAGCCGGCACAAGCCCCCCCCCGGCGCAGCCCGCGCCACGACGCAAATCGCGCGGGCTGCTCACGCTTGGCTGTGCGGCGCTGGCGCTCGTTGCGGTTGTGGGCAGTGTGGCTTTCTTTGCCCTGGGCGGGATGGATCTGTTTGCTTCTGGCACACGCGCCAGCGCGACGCCGCCACCGCCAGATGTCACCCAAACGGCAGCGACACCTCCGACCTCGGCGACTATCGAAACCGTCGCGGCGACAGTACGTGTCGCTTCTGCATCCGCGCGGCTGCGCATTGGCCCCGGCGTGGTCTACCCGGCAGTCGAGACATTTGCCCTGCAAGGCGAGATCTTCAGTGTCGTGGCGCAGGCGCGATCAGCCGCTGACACCGAAACCTGGTATCTTATCCAGCATCCGACTGCCGGGCGCGTGTGGATTTCCAACGTAACAGTCGATTTTAGTGCCGGAAACGTGCCGGTACCGACAGCACTCACGTTGCCGCCAACACCCACAGCTACCCCGACTGAGACGGCGACGCCAACGCCCAGCCCAACGGCAACGCCGGCTGTCCGCACGATCTTTTTGCCGGCGGAGATCAATTTCCCCTACCAGCTTTACACCGCCAGCTTCAACACCGAGCGCTTCACGATTGTGAATGTGCGCGTCGAGGTGGAGGACAATTTCACCGATGCGATCCAGATCGCACTGCGCGATGGACAGGGCAATGTCTTGAATTCCAGCACAAACCAGATCGCGGCGGCGGTGGAGCCAAACCGAACGTATGAGGTCGAAGTCAGTGATCCGGCGGGAGGGACGGGGCGCATCAACGTCTATATCGAGCTGCGTGAGCAATAGGCGACCAGGAGGCCGGTTGAGCGAGTCACCGATCCGGATAGGCGACCAGGTTGAGATGCGCAAGCCGCACCCGTGCGGCAGCCATATGTGGACTGTTTATCGCATTGGAGGTGACATTGGTCTTGTATGTGGGGGCTGCGGCAGGCGCATCATGCTGCCGCGCAGCGTGTTAATGAAACGGATGAAGAAGATCACGCATGTCGGTCCGGGCGCAGATTCGACAGGGCAAGAATCAAGGAGCGAGAACGAGTGGTCAAGCGAATAGTATTCTTGATGTCAGACACGGGAGGCGGGCATCGTGCGGCAGCCGAGGCCATCATGGATGCACTGGGCATCACGCACCCCGGCGAAGTCGAAATGGAGATGGTCGATGTTTTTCGTGAATACACGCCTTTTCCCTACAAGTACATGCCGGAGTTTTATCCCTGGTTGATCAATAACAGCAAGTCATCGTGGGGTGTGGGCTATAAGCTCTCGAACACCCGCGCCCGCGCCAAGGCGCTGTCACAGGGCATGTATGCGTATAGTGAGAGTCGCCTCAAGCAGATGACGCGCGAACATCCGGCTGATGTGGTCGTCTGTGTGCATTCGGTGCTGACGCGGCCATGTATGGAAGCCTATGCGAAGCTGGAGACGCGCCCACAATTCGTCGTCGTCGTCACCGATCTCGTCTCGACGCACATGTTCTGGTATGACCGCCGGGCCGATCTCACCCTGGTGCCGACTCAGCCTGCTTTTGACAGGGGCTTGAAAGCGGGGCTATCAGCCGATCAGATGCACATCATCGGCCTGCCGGTGAACCCAAAGTTTTCCGAGCGGTTGAAAGATCGGGACGTCGCCCGCGCTGAACTGGGCTGGGACCCGAACCTGCCGGCGATCTTGCTGGTGGGTGGCGGTGATGGCATGGGACCGCTGTTCAAGACCGCCAAGGCAATCAATACGCGCCGCTTGAAGTGCCAGCTTGCCGTCGTCGCCGGGCGCAATAAACAGCTCAAAGAGAAACTCGAAACGAGTGCCTGGAATCAGCCGACACACGTCTACGGGTTTGTCAACAACATGCCGCTGTTGATGGGGGCCGCAGACATTCTGGTGACGAAGGCCGGGCCTGCAACCTTGAACGAAGCCTGCATCGCCGGGGTGCCCTCGGTCATTTACGACGCCATTCCCGGTCAGGAAACCGGCAATGTCGAATGGGTGGTCAGTAACGATGCCGGTGTTTTCGCGCCGAGTCCACGCCAGGTCGCGAATGCGGTCGAAAGCTGGCTGAGCAGCGGCGGACAGGAATTACAGCGCCGGGCGCAGGCAGCCGCGAAGATCGGCACGCCGAATGCCGTCTGGGAGATCGCCAATTATGTCTGGGAGTATGCGCAGCGCCCGCAGGTCGTCAATCCCAAGCGCCGCCGCCTAGCCGATCTGACAAAGCTGCCCGCCCCACGCGCGATTTATCGCAGCAGTCTGACGCCGTTGATGCGGCCCCGGGTGCGCAAGCGCGCATCACGCCGCTTCTGGCGCAGTGTGATCGGCAGCAAACGCATCTAGAATGCGGATCAGGCGCGTGCCCCGGCGGCGACCGGGCGCGCAGACACACTGATGCGCAGTGTGAGCTGTGTCGCGATAAAACCCATTGCGGCGGCGCTCAGAAAAATCAGATGATAATCGCCCAGCCAGTCGCGGAAGATGCCGCCTGCCTGGGCTGCGATGCCTGCGCCGATCATGTGTGAGCAGAAGATCCAGCCGTAGATCGTGCCGAGCGATGTGCGCCCAAAGCGCTGCGCCGTCAGATTGACTGTCGGCGGGACGGTGGCGACCCAATCCAGGCCGTAAATGACGGCAAAGAGAAACAAGCCCTGCATGTCGATGATGAACGGCAGCGCGACCAACGACAGCGCGCGGAAGCCATAGTAGGCCGCCAGCAGCCTGCGATTGTCATAGCGGTCACTGAGCCAGCCGGAAGCGAGCGTGCCGATGATGTTCATCGCTCCCATGAGAGCGATGGCGTTGGCTGCCTCGATCTCGACAAAGCCATGCTCGACAGCATGCGGCAGCAGATGCGTGCCGATCATGCCGTTGGTCGTATAGCCGCAGATGAAAAAGCTGCCAGCCAGCAGCCAGAAATCGCGTGTGCGCATGGCTTCTCTGAGCGTCGTGCGCTTCTCATCTGCCTGCTTGTCTGCCACCGTCTGTGGCGTGCCGCCCACGGGTTCGACGCCAAGCTGCTCCGGGCGGTCACGCATGAGCAGGAGAACAGGCACGAGCAGAACAGCCGTGCCGACAGCCACAATCGTGATGCCGCTGCGCCAGCCTGTGTTGACGCTGACTTCAACCAGCGAGCGCAAAAAGATGAGCTGCCCGGCGGCAGAGGCCGACACCAACAAGCCGACAACCGCGCCCCGATAACGATTGAACCAGCGGTTGGCAATCGTCGCGCCGAGGACGTTGGAGATGATGCCCGTTCCCACGCCGACGAAGACGCCCCAGAGCAGGTTGAATTCGACAATCGTGTTGAGGTTTGCCATCAGCGCCAGCCCGGCTGATGTGAAGGCGAGACCGCCGAGCATGACGCGACGCGGCCCAAACCGATCAACCAGGCTGCCGGCGATGGGGCCGCCGAAGCCGAAAGCAAACAGACTGATAGCGACGCCAAAAGACAAACTGGTACGATCCCAGCCGAATTCCGCTTCGAGCGGCTTGATGATGACGCTGGGGATCGTCCGTATGCCCGCCGCGAAGAGCAGCACCAGGAACGTGACAACGACGATGATCCACGCATAGTGAAATGGCAGGCGGCGCGCCATAAGCGATATTCCTTGTTGATTAGGGTGTGTTTCAGTATGCACGAATTCATAACCCCGGCAAGCGCCACAGGATACCATCGGAGTGCTTGAGTCCCAGATTGGCTTGCGCTATCTTGTGAGCTTCGCAATCACAGCGAGTTTGAATATGACATCGGATAGAGACAGAGTCCTGGTTACGGGGGCGAGCGGCTTCCTCGGCGGCGCGCTGGCGCTGCGTTTGTCAGCAAGGGACGTGCCAGTGCGGGCATTGGTGCGCTCAGCGGCGCGGGCAGCGTTTTTGCTGGAAGCGGCGGGCAGCACCATCGAGATTGTGCAGGGCGATTTGCTCGATCCGACCTCGCTGGCCGCGGCAGCAAAAGACTGTGCTGTCGTGTATCACTGCGCAGCGGCGACGCAAGGCACGCTGAAGCACCAGCAGCAAGGGAATACCGTGGGCACACGCAATTTGATGCAGGCCGCCGCTGATGTGGGTGTCCAGCGCGTCGTTCACGTCAGCACGGTGGCGGTGTATGGGATGCTCTACGAGGGCACCGTCACAGAAGACAAGACCCATGCGCCCGGCAGCGATCCCTACGGATTGACCAAGTCGGCAGCCGAGGCCGCCGTGCGCGAAATCGGTGCAGCGCGCAAGCTGGATTACGCCATTATCCGCCCAGGCATGATCTTTGGCCCGCGATCGCATATGTGGACGGAAGTCGCTTTTCGGCTGGCGCGCCTGAAACCTATCCCTTGGTTTGGCAATGGCGGCGGCTTCGTGCCTTGTATCTACGCCGATGATGTGGTGGATATGATGCAGGTACTGGCAGAGCATCCACGCGCGGTTGGTGAAGCCTTCAACTGCACCTACGATCCGGCGATAACCTGGCGCGCATTCCTGGGTGAGTATGCACGCTTAGCGCGCGGGGTGAACGACGACTTTCTAGAATTGCCGCCATGGCTGCTGTATACGCTGGCGGGTATGGGCATGATGTTCTCGCCGCCTTACAGCATGGGCCGGCTGCTGCCGGATTACGCCCGGTTTACGCAAAGGCGCGTCCAGTTCAGTATGGCGAAAGCGCGCGATCTGTTGGGCTGGCAGCCGCGCGTCGGCCTGGCAGAGGGTGTCGCAGCCTGTGCAGACTGGCTGCGCGCGCAGGGACTACTCGCATGAGCGACTTTTTCGCGGCACTGGCGCTGGCGCTGCTTGCGCTCTTGATAATTGTCCTGGGGTGGTGGCTGCTGTTCGCGACCGAAGGCGTTTATCTGGGGCGGCGTGTGGTCATCTGGCTCTACGACATCTTCGCCGGGCGCTACGACGGGATCAAGCACTTTCAGCCGGAACACGATCACATGTTCCTTGCCCAACCGATCATGCAGCACGTTGCGCCGCTGCGAGCGCCCTACGTGCTCGACGTGGCGACCGGCACAGGGCGGCTGCCGCTCGCAATGCTGAGGCACGCACATTTCGAAGGGCCGATTGTGGCGCTGGATGCGAGTCGGCGGATGCTCGACATGGCGACGCAAAAGCTCGAAGGCCAGGCCGGGGTGCTGCTGCTCCAGGCAGCCGCAGAGAGCCTGCCTGTCCCTGACGGAGAATTCGACGTGGTGACGTGCCTGGAAGCGCTGGAATTCATGGGGCGACCAACGGATGTCGTGCGTGAACTCTGCCGCGTGGTGTGCCCCGGCGGCTGGCTGCTGATCACCAACCGGCGCACCGGGCGTCTCATGCCGGGCAAGACCTTCTCCGAAGCGAGACTGCGCGATCTGCTGACTGGCGGCGGGATGACGGCGATCAAGTTCGAAATGTGGCAGGTCGATTACGATCTGGTATGGGCGAAAAAACGCACCTTATGAGCCACGCACAACCTCGTAACTATCGCCACTAGCAGACGCCAGATCGACCGTGACTTCTCGCCCGCCAAACCCCGCCACCAGGTCATGAGCGCGGACACGCACAGTGGTGACATCAGGCGGGATGACGATACCGCTCTGGCTGCGGGTGAACGGCTGCTCTTCCTCATGCGGATGGAGCAGCAGCCGGGTGAACGGCGATGTGGGATCGGGTTTGACGACCGTGCCATCAGGCAGCAGCACATCCCAGCCGTCGGCGTAGTCTTCCCAACCTGTGTCCGGGTGCTGGACGGTGACGTGAAAAGTCCAGGCGTTTGACGGACTCTCGACTGCGCGCACGTAAAGAACATCCGCATTGGCCGCGTTCTGTTCGCTTGCGCCGGGCATGAATACACGATCAAGCCAGGCGCAGCCGGTCAGCAGCAGCGCGGCGGTCATGCCCAAGATGATCTTGAGTGCGACGTTGACAAACGACGGCTGCTCCGTAGACTTGATAATCTGCTTTGCCTTCATCCTGGCAGTACCAATCATGTTATCCTCCCAACGCTCAGGGTTTATCCTGCTGGTGATCGCCGCGGCAGGCTATGCATTCCTGCCCATTTTCACGAAGTTTGCCTACGAGGCCGGGCTTGCGCCGCTGGATTTCGTCATCTGGCGCTTTCTGTTTGCGACGCCCTGCATCTGGCTGATCTTACGAGTCACTGGACACATGGGCGTCGCAGACGCGCGCTCACTGCCTCGCTTGCGGCTGTTAGGTATGGGCGTGATCTTCGCCAGCACGTCGTATTGCTCGGTGCAGGCGCTGGCGCGGATTGATGCCAGTCTATATACGGTGCTGTTGTATGCCTATCCGGCGATGGTAGCGCTGCTGCTGCTGATGCTGGGCGAGCCGCTCTCGCGCCGGGGATGGATCGCGCTGGCGCTGACTCTGCTCGGTGTGCTGCTGACCGTGCGCGATCTGGACCGGGCAGTGCAGGGCGGCAGCGGCGAAGGCATCACCTACGCGATTGCGAACGGCGCGTTCTATGCCGTGTACATCGTCGCCAGCAGCCGCCTGTTGCGCGGGCAGCAAGCCATGGCGACTGCCAGCGCCTTCAGCATTACCGGTACGCTGCTCGCCTTCCTGGTCATGGCAGCGCTCTTCGGCCTGAAAGCCCCGGCAACCACGACCGGCTGGTTGACCTTGCTGGCGACGGCGATCGTGAGCACAGCGGCCCCGATCTTCGCTTTCTACGCGGGGATGCAGCGGGTCGGAGCGGGGCAGGCCGCGATTATCAGCACGTTAGAGCCGGTGATCGTGTTGTTCCTGTCGTTTGTGCTGCTGCACGAGCGGCTGGCCTTCCAGCAGATCGTCGGCGGCGTGTTGATCTTGCTAGCTGCGATCCTGCTGCAACTCCGGCGGTTACCCAGCCTTCGATCCCGACGTTTCAAGACGATTGGGTAACAGGCTTAGCAGTCGCATAAGAAGTGTGCTAGAGAATCAGCTCTCACCTTGACGAAAACGGCTCTTCTCTGCTATCTTATCGCGTAGTTTTAGCACTCACAGCATGAGAGTGCTAAATAACGTTTCCAACCATTGCGCAAAGTCGATTGACAATCGCACTGATTACCAGGAACAGGGAGGTTTTTGCATGGCTATCCAGATTCGTCCGTTGGGCGACCGCGTGCTCGTAGAACCCATCGAGCAAGAAGAGACGATTGCCGGCGGTATGCTGGTTCTGCCCGAAACTGCTAAAGAGAAGCCCCAGCAGGGCAAGGTGCTCGCGGTGGGCGCAGGGCGTCGTGATGATGACGGCAAGCGCATCGACATGGACGTGAAGGCGGGCGACACGGTTCTGTTCGCCAAGTATGCTGGCACTGAGGTCAAGCTTGATGGCAAGAAGCTGCTCATCATGAAAGAAGCCGACATCCTGGGGATCGTCGAGGGCTAAGCCCAAGACAGGTATCCGCAGGATTTTTGTTTGTAACGCACATCATCACCTAGCAAAGCTCTGGAGGATTAGTCAATGGCAGCTAAACAGCTCGTTTTCCGCGAAGAAGCCCGTCGCGGTTTACAGCGCGGTGTCGATAAGGTTGCGGAAGCCGTGGCAACCACGCTTGGCCCCAAGGGCCGCAACGTCGCGCTCGATAAGAAGTTCGGCGCGCCCACGGTGACGCACGATGGCGTGACAGTGGCGAAGGAAATCGAACTCGAAGATCCATATGAGAACATGGGCGCGCAACTTCTGAAGGAAGCGGCGACCAAGACCAACGATATTGCCGGTGACGGCACGACGACCGCGACCGTTCTGGCGCAGGCGATTGTCAATGAGGGTCTGCGCAACGTGGCGGCGGGCGCGAATCCAATGCTGCTCAAGCGCGGTATTCTGGCGGCAGCGGACGAAATCGCCCGCAACATCGCCAACCAGGCCACCCCGATCAGCACCAAGGCGGAAATCGCCAGCGTTGCCAGCGTTTCGGCGCAGGACGAAGAAATCGGCAATCTGATCGCCGAAGTCATGGATAAGGTTGGCAAGGACGGCGTGGTGACGGTTGAGGAGAGCAAGAGCCTCGACTTCGAGACCGAGTACGTCGAAGGTATGCAGTTCGACCGCGGCTACATCAGCCCTTACTTCATGACCGCGCCGGACTCGATGGAAGCCGTCATCGATGAACCGTATATCCTGATCTACGAAAAGAAGATCAGCGCCGCGCAGGACATCGTCCCGCTGCTGGAGAAACTGGTGCAGATCGGCAAGCGCGACATCGTCATCATCTCGGAAGATGTTGACGGCGAAGCCCTGGCGACGCTGGTGCTGAACAAGCTGCGCGGTATGCTCAACGTGCTCGCCGTCAAGGCCCCCGGCTTCGGCGACCGCCGCAAGGCCATGCTGCGCGACATCGCCATCCTGACTGGCGGCACGGTCATCAGCGAAGAGACCGGGCGCAAGCTGGAAACGGTCACGCTGCAGGATCTGGGCCGCGCCAAGAAGGTCGTCTCGACCAAGGACGACACGACAGTCGTCGATGGTTATGGCGAAGACAAGGACATCAAGGGGCGCATCGAGGAGATCCGCCGCGAGATCGAAGCCAGCACCAGCGACTATGATCGCGAGAAACTTCAGGAACGTCTGGCGAAGCTGAGCGGCGGCGTGGCAATCATCCGCGTCGGCGCGGCGACCGAGACCGAGCTGAAGGAAAAGAAGCACCGTGTCGAAGATGCGCTGAGCGCAACTCGCGCCGCGGTCGAAGAAGGCATCGTTCCCGGCGGTGGTGTGGCGCTTGTCAACGCCGTCGATGCGCTGAATAACCTGAAACTGGGCAACGACGACGAGAACACCGGTGTGCAGATTGTCCGCCGTTCGCTGGAAATGCCGATGAAGAAGATCGCCGCCAACGCGGGCGTCGACGGGTCGGTGGTCATCCAGGAAGTCCGCCGGATGCAGAAGAGCAAGAAGAACCACAACATCGGTTACAACGTGCTGACGAACGAGTACGTTGACATGATCGGCGCGGGCATCCCGGACCCGGCCAAGGTCACACGTGGTGCGATTGAGAATGCGGCCAGCATCGCCAGCATGATCCTGACCACGGAAGTCTTGATCACCGACGTGCCAGAGAAGGACAAACCCGCGGCCCCGGCCATGCCGGAATATTAGTCCAACGCGGGCATCTAACGTCCACGAGAGAGGCAGGGCAAACGCTCTGCCTCTTTTTGTTTGACAGGGCAAGAAGACGCAGCCGACTCAGACTTCTCCCTCTGGGGTCGCAGTTCCAGCATGACACATATAGAATTCCGGCAGCTCGAGGGAGGGAGTATGGTGATCAATCAGGGCGACATCTATTGGCTGCAATTGCACGACCCGAACGTATCGGAACCAGCTATCCCGCATCCCTATGTCGTCATTCAGGACAACGACTTGAATCACAACCGCAGCGCGACCGTCGTCTGCGCCCTGACATCGAATCTCAAGCGTGTGAGCCTGCCGGGTAATGTCTTGTTGGAAGCAGGCGAAGCCAATTTGCCCAGGCAGAGTGTCGTGGAAGTCGCTAAAGTCGCAACCGTGGAAAAAACGCAATTGGGCGCGTATATCGGGACACTCTCCGCGCGGCGCATCGATCAAATCCTGGCGGGGATACGTTTTATTGAGACAGCATTTCTGTCCACCCGTGAGATCACAGCTAATTAAAAGCCCATCGCTGACTGATGGGCTTTCAAAACCTAAGCGTGGAGTGGGCGTTGGGGGACTCGAACCCGCGACCCCACCCTTGTAAGGGGTGTGCTCTAACCAACTGAGCTAAACGCCCGACGCTTTCAGTGTATAGGAATCCCCTGGCATAATCAATCCGCATTCCTGGCGAGCATCTTTGACGCGAGCGCATTCTCAGCGCTCAAAATCGCCATCCTGTCCGTATGCGGATGAGGCGAATTCTAGTTACTACCTTCTGGCGTCGGCGGCAAGGCCGTCAGGGTCGCGGCGGTCAAGCCGGGCTGTGTCGGCGCGGCGGTCGGCGCAAAATTGATGAGCGAGCCTTCGGTGTAGATCTCGCGCATCGCCGTGAACCAGTCCAGCCCATCGGTCTTGCGGAACATCCAGTAATTGACCGCGTTGATGTTGGCGCGCCAATCGCTGCCGGCGGGCATCCGCTCCCAGCCATAGTCGAGCGCAAGCTGGGTGAAATCGACGTAGTAGCCTTCCGGCATCTGCTGGCGCAGGCGTCCGCCTTCATCATAGGCTTGCACGTCGCGTTGTTCACGCGCCTGAAAATCCCAGGGCATACGGCGCAGCGGCTCGCCCAGGTCGCCGTTCTGAGCGCTATCGGCGACGCGCACGAAAATACGCCAGTAGGTATTGATACCGATGTCTTCACGCGCAACTTCGATAGGCGCTGGGAAGCCGACGATGGCATTGCGATTGATGCCAAACGCGCGCCCGGTCATGAGCCAGTTGCGCCGCTCCTCGCCCGGCTCCGGCAGGCGGTTGATGTCCCAGAAGGCGTCCTGGAGTGTGCTCAGGAAGTCCCAGCCGACACGCTCGGCGGTCGCTTCGCGCAAGGCATTGAACGAATCATTGACACGTTCGCTCAAAGCGGCATACGGCGCTTCCACACTGGGAAGCGAGCGTAATGTGTAAGCGGGATCGGCATTTCGCGGCGCTTCCTGCTCGTTGTAAAGCGGTTGGAACAGGACACGCTGTGCCCCGGCATTGATGACCGCTGGGGGTAACGGCTGCCCCGTCCACGCCGGGTCGGATGCGCCCAGCGGCGCGGGGACAATGCTCGTGATCAGCCCCGGATCGGTGATCGGTGCGGCGATGAGATTGGTCTGCTGGCTGGCGACCGAATCGGTGGCATAGACCAGGCTGCTGCCATCTGGCGACCAGGCTGGTGCGCGCCCGCCTGCGACCACCTGAGCGACCGCGCCGGGTGTATCGACATCCAGGACAAAGACTTTCTCAATGCCCTCATCAAAGGCGCTAAAAGCAAGCTGCGCGCCATCAGGACTCCAGGATGGATAGTCTTCGTTGCGTAGCGGCGTATTGGTGACATTGACGAGTTCCTGGTCGTTCAGATTGAACAGGTAGATTTCCTGGTTGCCATCGCGCCAGGAAGTGAAGGCAATCCGTCTACCATCGGGCGACCAGGCAGGCGAGAAATCCGGCGCAGAGGACATACCGGGCAGCACGGCGGGCGGCTGCGAACCGTCCACGCGCACGTACCAGAGGTCGAGGGTATTACCCAGGTAGCTCTCGTAGACGAGCCACTGCCCGTCGGGACTCCAGTTCGGCGCAGCCTGAAAGCTCAGGTCGTAGGTCATGCGTGTGATGCTGTTATCGATAAAATCCTGGATGTAGATTTCCCAGTTGCCATCGCGGTGAGAGGCGAAGGCGAGGCGTCGCCCATCCGGCGACCAGGCAGGGTCGCGGTCATCCGTCGGATCAGCCACCAGACGGATCGGATTACGGCTGCCGATGGGCAAGCCCCAGATGTCGGTCTGTCCGTTTTCACGCACGGTGAAGGCAATGGTTCCGCGCACGGCCAGCACGGGCGGTAGCGCAGTCGCGGTCGGTACCTGCGTGGGCAGCGCGGCGACGGCGTTGGGTGCGGTCGCCTGGGGTGTTTCGCCGAGCGATCCCGCTGCCTGATCGATATTGATCATCGGAAGCGCTGGCGGCGTGCGCGCGGGGTTGGTCGCCCATAAGACGACACCAACCAACGCTGCCAGCAGAGCAACGGCGAGTAAACTGAGGCGGCGATTTTGTGCGCGCAGCGGGTCTTCGACAACGGTCTTATCGATTTCGCGTCGAGCGGCGCGCCGTGCCATCTGGGTCTGCGCCGCGCCAACTGCGCCACGCACCATGACATTGCTGGCACGCCCGCTGAGCCGAAAGACCCGGCTGAACAACCAGTCTATCGGCGCCACGAGCAAGCGCAGGATTCCGACAACCCCTCGCCTCAGTATCAACAGCCCGGAGAGCGTCTGCTCCGTGAGTCCGGCGATCAGTTTGAGCAGAATAATGCCCAATTTGTCGGACAGACGATAAGCGCGTAGAAGCATGTCACCACCTCGCTCCTCGTCCGGTTAGCGCGTGTTCAAAGAACACTGCTGTGGCGCGATGAGCGTCTTTCATCAGCTGTACTTGCTCCGTGCATTGTAGCTGCAAACCCAGAGCGGAGCAATGAAAGGTGTCGTCGTGAGCGTTCCGATTGGGCTGGGCAAGCAGCCGAGCGCCGAGGCCTGAGGGCTCAGGCAGGGATAGGGATATTGAATTGGATACAGGTGCCTCTGCCGGGGCGGCTGCGTATATCGAGTTTGCCACTGTGCAGCTCGACGAGCCGTTTGGCAACATAGAAGCCCATACCAACTCCTTGCTGTTCGTAAAGCGCACGATCAAACTGCATACTTGCGCCAATGCTGTGGACTTGTTCGTTCGTCATGCCGCGCCCTCGATCCCGAATCATAATCGCGTAGTTGGAGCAGTTGCGCACGGTTCGGATATAGACACGGCTGCCTGGCGACGAAAATTTGAAGGCGTTGTCGATAAGTTCGTTACAGATTTTGATCAGATTGTGTTCTGAGATCTTCAGACTGCTATTGTCGAGTTCAAGTTTTAGATCGCCCTGGCGATCATAAGCTTTAGCACGAGCAAGCGCGACATCGGCAATGATCGAGTGCGCATCGCGCAGGTTGCTATCGCGGAGTTTAGCCAGATTCTCAGGGTCACTCACCACCAATTCGAGCTGTGCATAAACGAGATAATTTTCGATCAGGTGATGGAGGCGGTCACCTGCCTGAAATATGCTTGTGGACATCTGCTCGATTTCTTCGGGCGTGATCGTCTCAGCACTGGTTCTCATGATCTCGGAGTAACCCAGAATGTGGGTGAGCGGCGTGCGCAGCTCGTGCGGCAGCGCGTAAATGATATTGTCGCGCAGCCGGCTGAGGGTGAGTTCCTGCTTGTTCAATTCGCGTGTACGCTGGTTGAGTCGATAGCGGATGGTCGACAGCAGATCTTCGGGGGTAAACGGTTTGGTCAGGTAATCATCTGCGCCCAGGTTCATGCCGATACGTCGGTCTTCCTGTTCGCTTCTTCCGGTCAGGCAGATGAAGGGAATATCCACAGTCACCGGGTCTTTGCGGGTTTCGCGCAGCACCTCGAAGCCGGACATGCCCGGCATGTTAATATCGCATAGGACAAGATCGGGTAGCTGTTTCCTGATCGCGGCCAGGCCTGTCCAGCCATTTTGCATGTCTGTTACCTGGTAGCCTTCCTGTTTGAGAATGCCTGCCACGGATTCTCTGACCAGGAGTTCATCCTCAATGACCAGAATATGTGTCATCAGTTCTTTCCTCACCACGCCTGCTGCCTGGCGGTCAGGGCGTACAGCCCATCTGCGAGCACAGCGGTCACATATTTAGTAGCTTCGTCGTTGAGCACCGCACTGCCCAATGGGTTCCACGCATAATTCATGTGCGCCATGCGCCCTGGGTGCGATTACAAGACAAGTTTCGCCATCCCGGGATTCAAGACATACCTTAATTCTAGGGCACTGAGCGTAGAGAAAGCGTTGACAAGTTTGTGAATTCCAGCCATTATCTCTCAGGAAAGCACATACATTTTTCGGTTTATGCAGCCGAAACATTGGCAATATAGGTATACGTAAAGGTAAAGATAGTCACGAAACCCAGACGGGCACATCGGCCAGCGATTTGCCGCGCAGGAACTGCACTTCTTCTGCTGGAATCCAGATGGCGGGCGCGTCATTCAATTGCACTTCCAGCCAGACAATATTGTCTATCGTCGTTTTACTCAGGACGACCAATTGGCCGAACGACGAGCGAGGCATTGTCTGCACTGTACTGCTAACGCCGGGTGTGTCGTAAACCTGAATGCTGTCCTCGCCCGCATCCGAGAGTGGATTGACAAGCTGGGCGAGAATCGGGGACTCGGCAGTGACGGTCGCTTGAGGCGTCGCTGAGGCCCGAGAGACATCTGATGCAGAAAATGTTGATTGTTGGGTTGCCGCAATGATTGGTAGCGCAACTTGGGTAGCCATGCCGCGCAGCGGGGTTGGGCTGGGCATGGCAGCGCCCACCTGATCACCTGGACTGGCTTGCCGCATGTTCGATTGCCCCAGGAGTAATGCCGAGACGCCGAGAAGTGCCGCGAACAGCGTGGCCACTACGGATGGGAACATCATCGCCTTGCGCCGTCCAGAGGATGAAGCCGGCGCGCGCCTGGCTATGGCGGGCGATGGAGACGGGGCAGAGAGTGGTTTTGACAGTTTATCTGCCGTAACGGGTAATCCAGCTACCGGCATAACCCCGCCGTCCGCCATCGCCCAGGCCAGCGGCGCGGCGGCCAGCGTGTAATTCACCTCCTGGACTTGCTCGACCACACGCGTGCTGACCACATTCTCGGCAATGACGCGGCCTTCGCGCAGCAAACGGACAGTGACAGCGGCGCGCCCAGCAAATGACGGATCTTTCGGAGTCAACGAGAAGACGACCGTTCTCGAATCATGATCGGGCGGGATGGCCAGTTCTGCCTGCCCTTCGCCACAGGCATTGGCAGGATAGCGAGCCACATAATGATCGGAGTCGATCTGGACACATAACTGGATCGGCAGCGGCTTGCCACTGGCATCGGTCGGAAACGCAAGCGGAAACCCGGTATCGCGCACATCGCCTTTCTTGATCTCGTCGCCAAACTCGGTGACATCCGGCAGTTCACCGCGCAGACCAGGCGAATCCGGCAGGCTGATCTTGACACGAACTTCGGTGCCGTGCCCGCGCTGAGATTGACGTGGCATGGCCATTTCCAGCCGCCGGGTGCGTGTATCCTCCAAGGGCGGCGGCAGCTTTTCCGCATCCTGCATAGCGAGCGCCAACCCGCGACCAGACCTGCGGGGCAAATACTGAGCAAGGTTGTCGTAAAAATCCTCTTTAGGGAGATTGTGACTGGTCACATCGACATACTGTGTGAGCACAAAGCGTGGGAATTCCTCCCCTTGCAGCAGCAGTGGGTAGATCGGTCTCTTGCGCCGCTCGGCATAGGCGACCTCACGTTGCACCCATTCGCTCGCAGCCGAGTCCGGCGACATGAGGACGACCAATACGGCACACGCGTCAATGGCACGGAAGATAGCCAATTCCCAATTCGCGCCGTACTCGATGTGCTCATCGAACCAGATGTCGAATCCATGGTCGCGTAAACTCTCCGCCAATTTTCGTGCGTAGGTGGTGTCACGACGGCTGTAGCTGATAAAGACGTGCGCCATTGCTGCGCTCCCTCTGTCACGATCTCCAAGGCCATTATAGGAGAAATCCGGTCGTAGACGCCATCGAGTCTCGGCGAAGAATCACAAAAGGCGCAGGGCAAATTCCTGCACCTTTGCTTCAGAAATGGCCTGACTGCACGGCGGTCGTTAATCGCCTGTCGCTGACTGATTCGCCGGTTGGAACCCGGACGCAGCAGCCGGCAACTGCTTGGCCGCCTGTGGCATGAACGGGCGTTCAAAGGCGAGATGGAAGAGATATGTCAGCCCGATTGCCAACGGGAAACCGATCACGAACAGAAGGATATAGAGCAGTTCGCCGTCAACGCCCATGCGCATAAGAACCATCGTCAGCACCGACAAGATCGGCACGTGCATCAGGTAGATGCTGTACGAGAACAATCCGAGCGTCACGGCGGGGCGTGAGTTGAATACGGCCAGGAAGGAGCGCTTTGGAATGCCGACTTTCCAGACTTCAGTGAGATGGATGAAGAAAGCCATCCACGCGCCGCCAAACAGAATGTCGGTGAACGCCTCAAGCCGCATCAGCGAGTGCGTATCATCGATCCCAAGCAGCCTGGGCGCAATCTTCGTGGCGACAAACCAGGCTCCCAGCAAGCCGATACCGAGCGGCGCCCATGGAATTCTCTCGCGCAGCTTGATCTCTTGCGGGCGATTTGAGAAGTTGATGCTGACACCGGTCGCACCGAGCGCGAACAGGATCAGGAACCAGGCGCGTGTCGAGTGATAGGTCTCCAACGGCAGGAAGAGCATGGGCAGCCAGCCGACCACCATGGCGCTGAGGAGCATGAACAGGCTGTTGCGACTGCGCCAGAAGGGGAGCAGCACAAGCGGAAATAGGATGTAGATCTGCTCTTCAACGGCGATCGACCACATGGGCGTGTTGATCGTCTGCGCATACTGCGGAAACCAGGTGTGGATAAAGAGCGCATGGCTCACGACTGCTTCCAGTGAGAGTGGAAGCGCAACGTCGTGATAACGGTTGAACGATAGCTCGTTCATCCCTGGTATCAGCAGAATAATCAAAATGGATATGGCGAGTGCAGCGTAATAGGGCGGCCAGATGCGCTTGATACGACGCTGCATGTAGCCTTTGAGGCCACCTTTGGGCATCCCATCCTTCGACTTCACGACCGAAATCATGATCGTATAGCCGGATATAACGATGAACACCTTTACCGCGAGGGTGCCAAGGTTGAGGAACACCGCAATCATGATGCGAAGGATGTCGCTAACAGCGCCGTCTGTCAGCGCCCCGCTGTAATCAAAACCGGGGATCACCCCCGCCGTCTCCAGACGCAAGCCGCGCATCTGGAGAATGTGCAACACGACAACCGCAAGGGCTGCGAAGGCGCGCACACCATCGATATAGTGTATACGCCCATTGTTCTTGGTAGGTGGTTCTGCCGCGTGTGTAGTCGCTTCTGCCATCTCTGCCTCCTGTTACCCCGATACATCCTTATGATTGTTACCTGCCTGACTTGCAGCGGCATAATCAAGATCATGATAGGGTATTGTAATGCGATGAAAAACGTCCTGGAACTTTCATCGATGCGATCAGAAGACAGACATGTGGTTTCGCTTCAGAGACGTGATGGCGCAGGCTGTGTCCCTGCGCCATTGTTCAGCAATTATTCGCGCGCAGTCATCGACCTCATGCAGCGCTTTTGGCTGGCCGCAAGGTAGGATGAGATGGCGGTACTTGCCGGGCGGCCTGTGGCATGAAGGGGCGCTCAAAGATGATGTGGAAGAGATACGTCAGCCCAATCACCAGTGGAATGCCCACGACTAGCAGAACGACATAAAACAGCTCGCCGCCAATCCCCATTTGCACCAGTATCATGGTCAATATCGAGAGCAACGGCACGTGCATCAGGTAGACGCTGTATGAGAATAACCCCAACCTGACCGCTGGACGCCAATTGAGCACGGCCACGACCGACCATTTGGGAATGCCAACTTTCCAGACTTCGGTGGAATGTACGAGGAAGGCCAACGCCGCGCCGCCAAAGAAGACATCGGTGAAGGCTTCCAAGCGCATGAGCGAAGCCGTATCGTCGAGTCCAAGGAGCTTGGGGGCGATTTTCGAGGCGGCGAACCATAAGCCCAACAGTCCGACGCTGATCCAGCCCCAGGGAAGCTTCTTACGCAGCGACATCTCGCGTGGGCGGTTCGAGAAGTTGATACTGACACCCGCGGCGCCGAAGGCGAACAGGATCAAGAACCAGGCACGCGTCGAATGATAGGTCTCCAGCGGCAGGAAGAGCATCGGCAGCCAGGCAACCACCATGGCGCTGATAATCATGAGCAGGCTGCTGCGACTGCGCCAGAAGGGCAGCAAGACGAGCGGAAACAGGATGTAGATCTGCTCTTCAACGGCGATCGACCACATGGGCGTGTTGATCGTCTGCGCATACTGCGGAAACCATGTATGGATGAAGAATACGTGCGTCAAAACCGCTTCCGGCGTCAAGGGCAGGGCGATGTCATGGTAGCGATTGTAAGTTAGCTGATTCATCCCCGGTACGATCAGGATGATGAGGATGGAGATGGCGAGCGCCGCATAATAGGGCGGCCAGATGCGCCTGACGCGGCGCTTGATGTAACCTTTGATGCCGCCCTTGGGTAGCCCGTCCAGCGACTTCACGACCGGAAACATGATAGTATAGCCGGACACGACAATGAACAGCTTGAGCGCCAGCGAGCCTAGATTGAGAAAGAGGGGAAATGCCATGTGAATCAGATCAGCCCCCAGGCCATCCCCCAACGCGCCGCTGTAATCGAAGCCGGGGATGATGCCTGCCGTCTCCAGACGCAGGCCGCGCATCTGTAAAATATGTACGATGACGACTGCCAATGCACCGAAAGCGCGGATGCCATCAATGTAATGAATGCGCCCATTCTTCGCGGACGATACCGCGGGGGCGGGCGAGCTTGCTGCCATGGGTTTCTCCAGGGTTGCCTAAAGACATGCTTACATTGTTATCCTGCGAACTTGCAGCCTCATAAGCGTGGCTCAAGACAGATCTCGAAAAATCGTAAATATGCCCGAAAAATGCCGAAGTCTGCATTTGCATCGAGGCGAGGTCGAACAGTGCAGGAATCACCAGGCTGCCGCTACCCACACTTCAACATGTGCAAGCACGGATAGACACGATCTGATGTCAGTGGTAGAATGAAGCCTGTTCGGGGTGTGGCGCAGCCTGGTAGCGCGCTTGTTTTGGGTACAAGAGGCCCCGGGTTCGAATCCCGGCACCCCGACAGATGCGGGTGTGGTGTAGCGGTAGCACACGACCCTTCCAAGGTCTTAGCACGGGTTCGAGTCCCGTCACCCGCTCCTAAAAAAGAAGGGGATCCATAGCTCAATGGCAGAGCAGGCGACTCATAATCGCTTGGTTGTAGGTTCGAATCCTACTGGATCCACTCCATCAAAGCCGCCGCAAACGAGCCAGACATTTTAGCTGGCTCTTTGTATGTCAGCCTCTTCTGATACCACAAAGCGCCATTCGTGGAATTCTCTTGCCGTGCGCCGTGGTTTGGCGGTCTAATTGATCATGTAGGCACAGCAAAGATCAAGTCCCATGAAAGACCTGCCACACTTTCGCCGCCGAAACGCAGATGAAGTCCGCGACCTCGCTGCGCACATCCTGACGAATAAAACGGATGACCGCTCCGCGCTGCTCCGTCTCATCCAACGCGACGATCACTCTTTCCGCGCGATCTTCGCCCCGCGCTATTTTGTGCTTGCGGAAGGCGAAGACGAGCCGACGAAATCACAGTGGAATAACCTCAAGAAGAAGCTCAAGCGCGCTGCGTCAGACATTTTCGTCTTCAAGGATCATGGCCGCATCGACTGTGAACCGGGCAGCCCTGGCTGCTGGTACGTCGATTTCGGCTTCTTCGCAGAACACGCGCGCCCACAAGCGCTGGAAAAAGTCCAGACATCACGAGACTCATTTCGTGGCGGCAGGCGCGCAGACTGGCGCAACCTCGACGAGCGTAACCGCCCTGGCCCCTCTCCGCGTACACGGCGCGGGCGCGGCGGTTGAATGACGCGCAACTTCACGTGCCTGACTGCGTATACATCGTAAGGATACGTGTCGTGCGCACATAGTGAATTTGAGACCGCACATTTGATATAGCGGGGGTTCCCGTGAAATCTAGAGACAAGACGCAGGCGCTGATCGCCATGTGGATCGTGATCGCCATTCTCGCTGGCGTGACTTTCACCAGTCTTGATTTTACCAGTTCCACAAGTTGGGTTTTCGCAATTTTCGCGGTTGTCTTTGGTGCGATGGCGCTCGGCGGTACCTACATTATCGCCATCATGACCAGGACGATGCCGGACAGCGGAGATCGGGCACATGAGAGCGACAGGCGCGACCCCGGCAAAGCCAAGACCAGCGATCTGGCACTTGTGGATCGCATGGTCGAGAGCCTGAGCGATGAAGAGTTGGCCGCGCTGCGCCGCCGTCTGCTGGCGGGCGAGGATGACGGCGAAGTAATTTCCCTGGAAGAGGCATTGCAAGCCAGAAGAGGTGAACGACGATGACTTCGAGAGATAAAGCCGTCGTGATTATCGTCATGTGGATGATCGCGGCAGCGCTGAGTTTCTTCACGCTCGTTGGCAGGTCGATGGATGGGTGGGTGGCCCTTATCGTTATCGGGCTGATCGGCTCGGCGGTTGGCGGCAGCATCGCCATCACCGCCGGCACCCAGACAGTCGTCGAGCCGTCGCGTGAACAACGGATTGACAGTTCACGCAAAGCCAAGACAAGCGATATGTCGCTTGTGGATCGTATGATCGACAGTATGAGTGATGAAGAGATCGCCACCCTGCGCCGCCGACTCACCCTGGACAACAACACGCACATGGGTGACGACGGCGAAGTCCTCTCGCTCGAAGAGGCGCTCAAAGAAAAACGCCGCCGCGGAGGTTAACGTGAGATCGAGAGACAAAGCCGGGGCCATTATTGTCATCTGGGGCATTGTTGGTGGGCTGCTGTTGCTGTTTATGGCGCTCAAGGTGCTGACCGGCAGTGAATTGAGTTCCAACGAAACCCTGTTCGGTATCGCCATGATGTTGGCGGCAGGGGTGGCAAGCTATGGTATTGCCATCAGCGCCAGGGTGGAAGAGAGTCTCCCCACATCAGTCCGCCAGAGTCGCCTGCCCAAGGCCAAGACCAGCGATATGGCACTGGCCGAGCGCTTGATTGACAGTATGAGCGACGAGGAAATCGCCGCGCTGCGCCGCCGTTTGATGTTGGACGATAGCACGCAGATGGGTGATGACGGCGAACTCATCTCACTTGAAGAGGCGATGCACACCCGCCGATCATAAGACCAGTTCGGCCATGGTTCGCAGATCGTCAATGGTATAGACGCCGATCATCAGCGTCGTGATCGGGCTGGCTTGCCAGGCCGCCAACCGCTCCTGGATGCGTGCCTTGGCCCAACGGGCGCGACCCCTTCCACTCAATCTGTACTATGCGAATTGGCCGTGCGTAACGTGCGTGATCTGGAATTTGTCGATCTCATCGCGCACGGTTTGAACAATCCCGCACTTGCTACTCAAATACATATTGCGGACAAGACCGTGATCAATCACCGCTCAAACATCGCCCATAACTTGCAGGTTCTTAACTCTGTCGGTCATTATCAAATTGTGTGAGGCGCAGCTAGGGAGGGCTGGGGATAGGTGAATAGCCAAACGTTCTACGGGAAGTTGAAAGGCGATTTGTTGCAATGGGCGATGTCCCATGCTGATGTGCGTGCGATTCTTATAGTCGGTTCGCAGGCTCGCAAAGTCAAACCGGCTGATGCGTATGCTGATCTTGACCTGGATGTCTTCATCACAGAGACCAGCAAAAACAGTGATGTCTTTATCAACTGGATGCGCGAGTATGCGCCCGTATGGACGATCATGCTGGAAGAATGGGAAGATGGAACAAAAAACTGGCTAATCCTGTATCAAGGTGGCATCAAGGTCGACTTTTCGATTGCACAGGTTGGCGCATTACAACAAATGATCGAGAAACAAGATCTGTGGGACGATATGGTGCGCGGCTACGAAATCCTCCTCGATAAGGACGGTCTCGCCGCCCAGCTCCCGCCGCCAAAAACTTTCGAGCCACCTGCTCATGTGCCGCCGACACGAGAGCAGTTTGCGAAACGGATCGAGAGTTATTTCTATGGTGCGGTCTATGTCGCCAAACAGATCAAGCGTGGCAATTTGTGGAAAGTCAAATGGGCAGATCAGATCCAGCAAACGATGTTACTGGAAATGCTTGAATGGCACGCCCACGCTGCTCACGGCGCTTCAATTGACACCTACTATCGCGGCGATTTTATGCGTGATTGGGTTAATGACGCCACATGGCGGGAAATCCACGGTGTGTTCGCGCAGTTCGATGCAGAGGATAGCTGGCGCGCGGTGTTGGCTTCAATCAAGTTATTTTCACGGTTGACTCAAGAAACCGCAAACCAGCTTGGTTATGCTTACCCGGTGAATATGATGGATGAAGTAACGGCCTACATTCGGGCACTAGCATCGGGCGCATCGCTCCCCCAGGATTGACCGATATCGCAATTGGTTTGCGCGCCCACCGCTCATAAAACCAATTCGGCCATGGTTCGCAGATCGTCGACGGTGTAGACACCGATCATCAGCGTCGTGACCGGGCTGGCTTTCCAGGCTGCCAGCCGCTCCTGGATGCGTGCCTTTGGCCCAACGAGCGCAACCGCATCCACCATGGCGTCGGGAACGGTCATGATGGCCTCGATCTTGTTCCCGGAGAGATAATGCTGCTGGATGCGCTCCGCGGCTTCCTCATACCCCATACGTACCGCCAGGTCGTAATAGAAGTTCTTGCCTTTCGCGCCCATGCCGCCGATGTACAGCGCAAGCTGCGGCTTGATGCGGTCGCGCGCCGACTGCACATCGTCATCGACAATCACTGTCACTGTCGGTGCGATGTCGAACTGAGCCAGAGTCTTGTCTCCAGCCCGCGCCAGCCCTTCATCAATCGACGGGGCATAGACCTTGTCATACAGCTCCGGCGAGAAGAAGATCGGCAGCCAGCCATCAGCGATTTCGGCAGCCAGCGCAACGTTCTTCGGCCCGATGGCCGCCAGGTAGATCGGTATGTTTGGCGCGGGCGCGAGGATACTCTTGAGCGGCTTGCCGAGGCCGGTGGCATCGTCTCCGTGATAGGGGATGTGATAATGCTCGCCGTCGTGTTCGAGCGGTGCTTCACGCCGGAAGATTTTGCGCAAGATCTCGATATATTCGCGCGTCTTCACCAGCGGCTTGCCATAGGGCACGCCATGCCAACCCTCGACCACCTGCGGGCCGGACAACCCAAGGCCAAGCAGCATCCGCCCACCGGAGATCTGGTCGAGCGTCATCGCCGTCATGGCTGTATTGGCGGGCGTGCGCCCCGGCATCTGCATGATCGCGGTGCCCAGCTTGATGCGCTCAGTTCGTGCGCCGATCCAGGCCAGCGGGCTGACGGCATCGCTGCCATAAGCCTCCGCCGTCCATACCGAGTGGTAGCCAAGGCGTTCGGCTTCCAGGATCAGCGGCATGGGTAGTTCGAGTTTTGAGCCGGAATAGCCGAGCATCAGGCCGAGACGCATGTCGGTTTCCCTTTCGCGTTAGCAGAGGAAACAATTGAACCGCGTGTATGGATTCGGCGCAAGCATTTCCGGCGATGCCGCGCCTACACGATAGGAGCATGGAGTATCCCGCGTACCTCACAGTCTGGGGGGTGTCACACCTGTCTGCCCTTGATATTTGCCTTTGCGGTCGGCATAGGAGATCTCTGGCTCGCCGTCGCCTTCGAAGAACAGTACCTGCACCAGACCTTCATTGGCATAAATCTTGGCCGGTAGGGGGGTCGTGTTGCTGATTTCGAGGGTGACGAACCCTTCCCAGCCGCTTTCGAGCGGCGTCACGTTGGTAATGATGCCGCAGCGCGCATAGGTGGATTTGCCAACGCAGACGGTCAAGACGTTGCGCGGGATGCGGAAGTATTCGACCGAGCGCGCAAGGGCGAACGAGCGCGGTGGGATGATGCATTCGTCAGCTTTGATGTCCACAAACGAGTTAGGCGCGAAATGCTTGGGATCGACAATAGCGTTGAAAACGTCGGTGAAGACTTTGAACTCGTCCGCCACGCGCAAATCGTAACCGTAGGAGGACAGACCGAAGCTGATGACGCCGTTGCGCACCTGTTTTTCCACAAATGGCTCGATCATGCCGTGTTCGAGCGCCATCTTGCGAATCCAATGGTCGGGTTTGAGGCCCATTTCATGTGCTCCTGAAAAAGTGCTCGATGCCGATGACGGAATTATCGCAAGCAAGAGCGTTGAGACATAAATTCATCGGCGAACGCTTATCCAAAGTTATCCCAAATATCCCAAGTCACCCCCCTATGGCTGGCATGATCCTTTGTCGCTCCCCCATACGCTTTCTGACGCGTCGCCACATGTCATCACCCCCCTATACGCTGGCTGAGCCGATGCGCAACACGTCACGCATGGACGCAATCGCCGTCGGGGGAGGGCGGCCCACCGGCTGACAGCACATGCCTTTTGCAGGCGAATCAGAGACAGCCACGACCTGGCTGCCTCCGAGAAACGACCGTCACATATAGTCCGGCGCGGTCATGCCCATGAGCGTCAGCACGCGCCTGAAGACCACCTGCGCCGCACGGTAAAAGCGCAAGCGAGCTTTCTGTAATTCCGGCGGCACTTCGCTGTGCAAGGCGCGGACACTGTCGTAGATCGGATGGAAAACCTGCGCCAGTTCCTGGGCATAGAACGCAACCCGGTAGGCCTCCAGATTGCGCGCGGCGACCTCAATGACTTCGCCCAGTTCGAGCGCTTTGCGGATGAAACGCAGTTCGTCGGCGCTGAGCAGGCTGACATCTGCGCCATCGTCGCTGACTCCGCGCGCCGCCGCCTCGCGAAAAATACCGGCGCAGCGAACGTGCGCGTTCTGAATGTAGTAGACCGGGTTGTCGTTCGACTGCTTGACCGCCAGGTCGAGATCGAAGGTGTGCTGGCTGTCCGGGCTGCGCGCGAGCATGAGATAGCGCACAGCGTCCGGGCTGGTCTCATCGATCAGATCGTCGAGGGTGTCGAAGATGCCGCGCCGGGTCGAGCCGCGCACAGGTTTGCCATCCTGCATGACCAGCACCATCTGGTTGATGATGACGCGCACCTTGCTTGGGTCCAGGCCAAGCGCCATCAGACCGTATTTGACGACCTGCGCCTGCACCAGATGATCCGACCCCAGGATGTTGACCATCAGGTCGAAACCCCGCTCGATCTTGTTCGCGTGGTAAGCGATGTCCGGGAGCGTGTAGGTGGGTTCGCCACTGCTCTTGACCAGGACGCGATCTTTGGTGTCGCCGAACTGCGTGCTGCGGAACCAGACGGCCTCGCCTTTGCTATCGTTCTCCGCTACATCTTCCGGGTCAGCATCTTCCGGCAGGACGGCCTTGTAGACGTAGCCGCGCTCTTGCAACTCCTCCATTACCTTCCAGATCGCCCCACTCTCATAGAGGCTGTTTTCGTTGAAGAAGACGTCATGGCGAATCTGGATGCGCGCCAGGCTGTTCTTGATCCAGTCGAACATGCGCTGCTCAGCATAGTCCTTGAACGGCTGCCAGTCGGCATCTGCCAGCACATCCCCCCGCTCTTTTACCAGGTCATGGGCGAAATCGATCAGGTATTTGCCCTGGTAGAACGAATCGTCATCCGGCAGCTTCACCTCCCGGCCCAAAGCCTGGAGATAGCGCAGGCGCAGGCTGTTGCCCAGGTTGCGCATCTGGCGGCCGGCGTTGTTGAAGTAGTATTCGCGCTCGACGTTGTAGCCTGCCGCTTCGAGCACGCGCGCGGTCGAATCGCCGATAACGCCGCCGCGGGTGCGCCCGACGGTGAGCGGGCCGGTCGGGTTGGCGCTGACGAACTCGACCTGGGCACGTTTGCCTGCGCCGATATCGAGTGCGAAGGCCGACTCCCCTTCGGCGATGATGGTTTCGACTTGCTGTTTGAGCCAGGCATCGCTCAAGCGGAAGTTGACGTAGCCCGGCGGAACGACTTCGACGCTGCCCACAAAGACCGCCGATGGCAGATATTTCGCGATGCGGTTGGCGATTTCCAGCGGCGGCATCCCCGCCGTCTTTGCCAGCGCCAGCGCCACCGACGCGGCGTAATCGCCCTGCTCAGGCCGCTTGGGCGGACGAATGTCAAACTCAGGCAGGTCGAATACAGGCAGATCCCCCGCAGCTTGCGCGGCTTGGACGGCGTGAGCGACAAGATCGGCAATTTCTTGAGGCAGCAGTTTCACGTTGGCAGATCCTTATGAAGATCGGTTGGTTGCTGAATTAGGTTGAATTCTAGGCGGAGGCACAGGCTATGACAATAGCAGTCTCACGCAGAGATATGAACAGGCAACACGACACCCTGTAACTGTGACAATGTACATTTTCTCACCCGCGGCATTCGCATTAGAGTGTAACAAAGCCTGCCCAACCAAGCAGAAGGTCGAGTCATGTCAGCTTCTCAAAAAAGCGGTGCAGATTTGCAGCGAGTCATGCTGATATTTGCATTTATCCTGATCTCCTTCTGGACACTGGTCGTTTTGCAGTGGTATTTCACCGGCAGTATCGCGCCCGCCCTTGTGATCGGCTATGGTCTGGTCGCGATTGGTGGCGGCGTCGCGTTTTTCATCGCCCTGCCGCGCCAACGGCGCACGTTTGCGCGGCGGATCGTGCTCATCATCGTGGGGACGCTCTTGATCGGCGTTGCGTTTGCCTCGCGGCGCGGCAACATGCAGATCGAGGGGCTGTTCTTCGGCGTGCTGACCAGCCTGAGCCTGCCTGTGATTTTGCACTATGCCATCGCCAAGATCTTCGGCCCGCTGCTGATGGGCCGCATCTGGTGTGGCTGGGCCTGCTGGTACAGCATGGTCTATGACCTGCTGCCGTACAAGAGCGGCGAGCGCATCATCTCGCCACGCTGGGGGCGGCTGCGCTACCTGCATTTCGGCGTCTCGCTCCTGCTGGTGCTCGTCTTGTGGTTCGTCTTCGGCTATCGTGACGGCGCGCTTGGCGAAACCGGCCAGCACTGGTTCTTCGTGGGCTTGCTCCTCTATCATCTAATCGGCGTCGGTATGGCGATTGCCCTGCGCGATAACCGCGCATTCTGCAAATACTTGTGCCCCATCGCCGTGCCGCTGAAAACCGTGAGTCGCTACTCCCTCCTCAAGATCAAAGGCGACCGCGCGCTGTGCGCCGCCTGTCAGACTCAGGTCTGCATCAAAGTTTGCCCGATGAACATCCGGATTCCGGATTACGTGCTCGGCGGTCAGCGCGTGCTATCAACCGAATGTACGTTGTGTCAGGAATGTCTCAATACCTGTCCTGACGACGCGCTCAAGTTGTCGTTTGGGTTTGACGCGGGCAGCCAGGAACTATTGGATGTGCAGTTGCCATCTGTGGGTAAGGCATAATCCTGGACGAATGCGGATACGCTGAAGAAGGGCACAAGATCATGGATACGACAACCTGGGACGTGATCGTCGTCGGAGCCGGCGCGGCAGGGCTGGCAGCAGCACGGCTCTTACAGGACGCCGGACTTAACGTTTGTATCCTGGAAGCGCGAGACCGCATCGGTGGGCGCATCTGGACGACGAACGATTTCGCCGACTTCCCTATCGAGTTGGGCGCGGAATTCATTCACGGCGAGCGTGCCGCAACCTACGGGCTGATTTCTGAGGCTGGATTACATGCCGTCGAGGTTGATCGTAAAGGCGGCCTGTTCTGGTCGGACGGCGGCAAGGCGATTCCATGCCGTCAATCCTGCTACGAGACGTGCTTCCTGATCGACAAGTTGTTCAATGCGCAGCGCCACCTTGATGATCAATCGGTGGCGGGCGGCGATCGCTCCCTGGCGGACTATCTGCGCGGCAGCGGTTTTGACCGGCGGGCGCTGGAGATTGCCGACGTGCTGCTGGCACAGACATGCTGCGCTTCGGTCGAAACTCTGAGCTGCGCCGATCTCATCCGCGAGATACGGGTCGATCACGCTGGCACGCGCGAGTTTCGCATCCTGGAGGGCTATGCGCCGCTGCTGAACTGGATGGCCGAGAGCTTGCCACTTATGCTCAACTCGCCTGTCCACAAAATTACGTGGGGCGATGGTGTGCGCGTCCAGACAGAGTCACACACCTATGAAGCACAGCAGTGTATCGTCACCGTGCCCGCGGCGCTTTTACAGCAGAACACTATCCGCTTTGATCCCGCCCTGAGCGCAAACAAGCAGCATGCCCTGGCTGCACTCCGTACCGAGGCGGCCACAAAGCTCATCTATCGTTTCGATACGTCCTATTGGGATGGCGCGATGACGCTGCTGGCGCACATGGGGACAGTTGCGCGCTGGTGGACGCCCGCCTATGGTCGCCCCGACGGCCAACCGATCATCAGTAGCTATGTCACGGCCAGCCGCGCGCGCGCGGTCGATGCGTTGAGCGAACCCCATGCGCTGGCATTAGGGCTGCGCGAATTGGAGCGTTTACTTGGCGTACACAATCTGGAACCACACCTGATTCACGCTCGCCGGGTCGCCTGGGCAGCCGACCCGTATGCCCTGGGCGGCTACACCCATGTCCCACCAGGCGCGGCGGATGCTCGTCTGCTCTTGGCGGCGTCAGAGGGCGATACGCTTTTCTTTGCGGGAGAAGCTACGGCTTATGATACGAACCCCCAGACTGTTCACGGGGCGATAGAATCAGGTTGGCGAGCGGCACGCGAGTGCCTGGCAACCGTGCGAACGCATGGATGACGCAACGGATTAACTTGCCTCTGCGTATAGCAGTGTAGTTGTGAGGATACGTGTGAGGTGAGGATATGTCTACTAGAGCAGAAAATGTCGGACGCAAAGGCATCGCAGTCGCCATTATTGCCACCGGCCTCGTGCTGCTGATCAGCAACATCTTCAATATCGACCTTTTCGTTATCGAAGGTGGATGGCCGTTCTTCGTCCTGCTGCCGGGTCTTTTCATGTTGGCAATCGCCATTTCGGGCGATAAGAAGCTGGCCGGTTTCATATTCCCCGGTGCCATCGTCACTGGGACGGGCGCGATCCTGTTCGTCCAGAATCTGACCAATCATTGGGAGAGTTGGGCCTACGTTTGGGCTTTGTATCCCGTCTTTGTCGGCCTGGCGCTTATGTTCTACGGCAATCGCACCGAGAATGACAACAGTGTCAGAACGGGGCGTACTATGGTCGTGGTCGGCATGGTGCTGCTGGTAGCGTTCGGCGTTTTCTTCGAGCTGATCGCTTTCAATCATGTGGATGGCAGACTCGTCAACGCGGTGATCGCGGTGTTGATGATTGGTGGTGGCGGTTTCTTGCTGCTGCGCGCGCGCAATAGTGACCCTGCATTACCAAGGATTGGCAAGCGCAAGAACGATGCCGATATTCACCCGGAACTCAAGCGCAAGATCGAAGAAGCGCTGATGGAGTAGCTGTTTCTGCCGCTCCCTGTCGCTAAATGAGAGCGCGCAAGACGGCGCGCTCTCGTTGTGTTTAAAGGACTTGGAATTGCGCCATGCCCGGTATGGTTCTATAATCCCCCTTAACCTCGACAAGATTGAAACGGTAATCCGCAGTGCAACATTCCCCGACTGAAGGCATCACAATCGAAAGTTTCGCGAGACCCCAACTCAGGAACCAGGGATTCATGAATCTCCTGCGTGAACTCATCGAGACGATTGTCCTTGTCGCCGCAATCTATACACTGGTCAATTTGGTCAGCGCCCGTTTCATTGTCGAAGGGCCGAGTATGCAGCCCAATTTTGCAACCGGCCAGTTTGTGATCGTCAGTCGTCTGAATTACATGCTAGGCGAGCCTGAACGCGGCGATATTGTCGTTTTTCACTATCCGGGCAACCCTGAAGAGGACTACATTAAGCGTGTAATCGGCGTGCCTGGTGATACGATTGAGATGCGCGATCAACAGGTGTATGTCAATGGTGAGCCGATTGATGAACCTTACATCAACGAACCCTGTAATCGGGCGAGTTGCCCTGACCGCGTTTACCCGACGTTGGGCGCGGACGAATACTTTGTGATGGGCGACAATCGTAATCACAGTAGCGACTCGCGGCGGTTTGGTGCGGTAGGCCGAGAATACCTCGTTGGCGAGGCGCTTGTGCGTTACTGGCCTCCGTCCGAGTGGGGGCTTGTCATGCGCATCGGTGCAGAAGGCTGACGCTATGGTCATCAATCATGCTCCTGCGCGCCCTCGTCTCCGGCGTGTAGGATGGGCACATGAGCTACTGGATACAGTGCTCCTGATTATCTTCGTCTATACGCTGGTCAACCTGGCAACGACACGCTACTTTATTGATGGTCCCAGTATGCAGCCCAGTTTTTATACCGGGCAGTACGTGTTGGTGAGCCGGGTGCCTTATTTGCTCGGTGAACCCCAGCGCGGCGATATTGTCGTGTTCAATACGCCCGGCTCACGTTATGACGATCCCTCCCTGATCAAGCGGTTGATTGGACTGCCCGGTGAGCAGATCAGCTTTCGGGCTGGGGTGGTCTATGTCAACGGCGTAGAGCTGGACGAACCCTACATCCAGGAAGTCTGCCAGCTTAGCCGTTGTCGGGATGCGGAATGGACGCTGGGCGCGGATGAGTATTTTTTGATGGGCGATAACCGAAATAACAGTAACGATTCGCGTTTCTTTGGCCCTGTCCCACGGACAAATCTCATCGGAGAAGCGTTGGTACGCTATTGGCCCCCCTCGGATTGGGGTGTAATCACGCGGTTTCGCTTTCCATGATAGTAAGAGAGGTGCAGCATGACAGATAAAACCACTTACGCTTGCCCTCGGTGCCAGATTGGGCATCTGCATCGCAGCCGCGCCGCGTTTGTTAGCCTGTATCGGGGGACGCCTTTGAGCATTCCCAATATGAACTCCTGGACGTGTGACATCTGCCAGTACCAGGAATTCGACTACGAAGCGTTGAATCATCTTGAGCAAATCACGGGGCAACTGACCGCAGCCCCAGAAGATGGACGGGCCGCAGCCCGGTCTCCCGCTCATGAGAACACTGAGACCAATAGCCGGCAGCGATTGAAACCATAGTTCGTAAACCGATAACGGCCCCTCATATCGGGTGAGGATTTCCACCCGAGGAGGCAGTACTTTCTCATGCAACCTGGGGATATTGCGCTCATCTCTGTGATTGCCCTGCTGCTATCCGTTGGTTACAACGTTGTTCAAGCGATGCGGATGCGACGTTTCCGTGCTGATGCAGATGCCGTGGCCGATCTTAGCGTGCATCTAGAGAATGTCCGGCGAGAGATGATCGGCGTGCGCACCGATCTCGCCAATGAACGCAAGAAAGTAGAATCGCTCAGCGCTGAATTGGCTGAGGTTGGGCAAACTCGTGGCACATTCTTCGACAACATGGGCTACTACGTCCGCACCCCGTTGAATTTGATCATTGGCTACAGTGATCTACTTCTGAGCGGCGCATACGGCGATCTGGGCGAAGTGCCGCGCGAGCGGATCACGGTGATAGGCCGCAGCGGTAACGACCTTCTGACATATATCACTGATATGATTGAGCTGCACCGGCTCAATTACGGAGGGATCGAGCTGCACATCAAGCCAGTCGAGGTCTTGCCGCTGGTGGAAAGCGTGATCGCCGAAGTCAAGCAGCAGAGCACAAAAGAAGTGAGCCTGCAACAACAGGTAGAAGCGGGAATCAGCCCACTCTTAGGTGATCCTCCACGTGTTGCCCAGGTGCTCCGCCAACTACTGATCAACGCCTTGCGCTTTACAAATCAAGGCAGTGTGATGGTCGATGCGCGCGCTGTTCACGTACAAAATGGGGTGGCGATCCAAATGGAATTGCCTACCATCGGTTGGCTGAGCGATGGCGACTGGATTGTGCTCTCGGTGCGGGATACCGGCATTGGCATCCGAGCCGAAGATCAAGCGAGCATCTTTGACACGTTTTATCGCGCTCCCCTCGATCAGACAAACGACGAGCGTGGACTGGGGTTGGGATTAGCGATTGTCAAGCGCCTGGTGGAATTGCATCACGGCGCCATCTGGGTAAAAAGCGCAGAAAAACAAGGCAGCACGTTTTTTGTGGCTCTGCGCGCGTATCGAGATGCGCGCAGCAAGGATGCACCAGGTGCGATTGCCAAGGCAAGCGCCAGCAATCGCGCCTAAACTACGCTACAATGCAGGATTGAGGGGCTGTATCTCAGGAAAAAACGCAAATAAGCCGAAAAATTATCATCATGCAAGAACAAAAACGCATCCTTGTTGTAGAAGACAATCGAGACAACATGACGCTCATTCTCGATCTCCTGCAATCATTGCAGTATGCATCGATTATCGCTTCCAACGGCGAAGAAGCTTTAGAACTGGTTGGCAAAGAGAAACCGGCGCTTATTTTGCTGGATCTGTCGTTACCAAAGATGGATGGGTGGACGACCGCTCAAAAAATCAAAGCCAATCAAGACCTGGCGCATATTCCTATTATTGCGCTGACTGCTCATGCTATGCTGGGAGATAAGGAACGTGCTCTGGCTGCCGGATGTGACGATTATGTCTCCAAACCGATCAATTTCCGGGAACTAGCCAGCAAGCTTGCTCAATATTTGCCTTAAATCGGAGACATGTCGCTCATGCTGGTGTTGATCGCAGATGATAATGCGGATAACCGACAGCTTCTTATCGACATTATTCAGAGTATTGGTCACGAAGTGGTCAGTGCATTTGATGGCCCGGAGACGTTGGCGCTCGTGCGTGATCGCAAACCCGATCTGGTGATTCTTGACGTGAACATGCCTGGGATGAGTGGGTTTGAAGTGTGCAATCAGTTGAAAGCTGATCCAGAGACGGATGACATCCCGGTGGTGATGTTGACGGCGCTGCGTGCCGATGATTACAAGACACAAGGGATTGTCTCAACAGCAGACGACTATGTGAGCAAGCCCTTTAACCCACGCGAGTTGATCGCGCGTATCAAGCTGTGGCTGGAACCGAAAGAAGCGGTGGATACACTTTCCAAAAGTGATCAATCGCAAGATGAACCAGGGTAATCTGGGCGAAGACTTCTCTCGTGGAGAGATTGTCGTTCAGGCTTGACGGTGCTATGGGCGACTGGTAGACTGTTCCCATCAAGGCCCCATCGTCTAGCGGTCTAGGACGTCACCCTTTCAAGGTGAAGACACGAGTTCGAGTCTCGTTGGGGTCATACGACGATCATCTACTTGATGGTCGTTTTTTGTATCCTCGGCATACAGCGCTGCCCTCAACACGAGGAATTGATCCGCCCACGCTTTCAACCGAAAATCGGTGATTTGCTTCCTGTCGAGGTCGTAGGTCACATACTCGAACAGGTGGCGTGCCCTACCTTGCTTGTCTTCATCGCTGCTGACTTCCCACAAGCGGGTCATCGTTTCGATTGCGTGGATGCACATCGTCAGTTCCATCGCGAGCTTCTCGCGTTCGGTTGTCCGTGATTGCCACGAGGCAATCTCGCGTTCATTGCGTTCCACACGCCGCAGGTACTCTGGTCGGTCAATACGCCCATCACAGTAAAGGTCGATGGCTGCCTGGATGCGCCAATTGCACAACGCAATCGCTTTTGCCTTCTTGGTTTCCAGGCCTTCCTGTTCGGCTGCGGTCGGCTCGACTTCGGTTGCCAGCAGCAGCAGCTTGTCAAGCTCGTCGGGTTTGAGCTCAAGTAACCTGATCAGCTTGAAGAAATCTGCCTCATAAACTTCACGCAGGACTTGGGTTGTGCTGCATCCGCAGCCACCACCCGGCTTGTGGCGGTAGTATTTGCCCGCACGCCCCCAAAGACGGCTACGCAAGCGGGGGTTGTTGTGCTTGAGTGCCAAGTGCTCACAATGAGCACAATAGGTAATACCCGATAGGGGCGTAATAACGGCATTTCGGTTCACGCTGTCGGTCGGGTGTTTGCGCACCGCGCGCTTCTGGCGAGAACGCGCCACTTGCGCAAGAAAGTCGATGTCGAATACGGCGCGCTCCGGGTTGAGTTTGGCAATGATCTTGTCGGGTGGATACTCAACCGGATGCCGTTCGCGCGCGCGCTTTTCGCTAACGTAACCACCGTATTCGGCCCAATTGGAGGTGACGCGGCGCACATCATCAACTTCAATGGGGACGGGTTGACCTTGCCGATCTCGAAACGCCCAACCTTCTTCCTGAAGTCTGCGACTGATGCTTTCGCGCCCAGTTTCGTCCGCGTATAAGGTTAGAATGCGCTCAGCACATTGGAAGTAGCCTCGCCAAATTGCACCTTCAGCAGGAGCCGTTTCACCAATTTTCCCGGCTACCCAGGTGCCATCGGGCATCAGCCATGCCCCTTCATCGCTTGACACGAGGAAGCCAGTCTGTTTGTCCCGTTTTGTCCCAAAGGGCGGCAAGCTAACGGTGATGCCTTTTGCTTTGCGATGGGCGATAGATGACTTCCAACGCTCCGAAATATCGGTGGCGTACCATTCGTCGAAGATGGCTGAAAGTTGAGCAAACATGCGCCCATACGGACTCGAGAAGTCGATATGACGTCGGGGATCTGCCAGGACAAGACGGATGCCACGCTGCTCGACGTAATCGAGCAGATCGCCAACTCGCCAGCCCTTCCGATGCAGCCGCGCCAGATCGTTGGCGACCAGCGCGATCACGTCCGGGTCGCCCAGGCGCGCTTTGAGCGAAAGCCAACCCGGACGATTTTTCTCGTACATGCCGGAGCGGTGTCCTTCGGCGTCTTCATACCATTCGGGCTTCCAGCCATTTGCACCACAGCCAGGGCAGCGGTAGTCAAAGCGTCGAGTAGGCGTGCACCTTTCTCCGCTGTTGCCAAGCGCGGATCGCCGAATACGCCGCTGTTGCAGAACGTATCGAGGCGTATCGGCGCTGCACCGAAAGTCGGCGGAAATTGCGGATATTCCGCTTGAGCGCGATCCATGTGAACGGCTTCCGATTCTAGGCTCAGCATTATCGACGTTTCGACTTCGTCAGCGTGATAAAAGCCGGGCGCAGCCGGTTCCGACTCGCAAATTGAGGCGGCGGCTTGCTCTATTCCAGGGTAGTTGAGAATCAGCGTCGGCAGGTGATGCTCCACTTGCAGCATGCGCGCCGCTTGTTCCAGCGGTGCCTGATTGCCGAAATGCCCGTTGACGATGACGAGTGCGGCGGTCTTTTGCTCTGCCAGTGCGGTCCCGATGTCAACCGTTAGGGCGATCATTGTGTTGAAACTGAGCGAGATCGTTCCTGCCCAACCAGCGGTCGTCCAAGTTTCGCCTTTAGGGATCGCCGGAAGTAGCATCGCATCCAGTTGATTGGCGAGGCGCTCAGCGAAGCCCGCGGCCATGATCGTGTCGGTCGCTAGCGGTAGATGTGGACCATGTTCCTCCTGCGCTCCGACTGGCAGCATCGCGATCGCACTCCCGCCAGCGAGTTGCTGCTCAGCCTCGATCCAAGTCGCCGTTTTCATTTTCATGTCTCTTTGCGCCCCCGCTGATAATGCTTGCCCAGTGCCGCCGGATCGCTGGTGCGGCGTACGAAAACCGCAAGCACGACGATCGTCAACAGGTAAGGCAGCATCAGCATAAACTGGAACGGTATCTGAATGTCCATGATCTGGGCGCGTAGTTGTAGTGCGTCGGCAGCGCCGAACAACAGCGCCGCGCCGAAAATTCCAAACGGATGCCGGCGCCCAAGCACGAGAATCGCCAGCGCGATATAGCCGCGTCCGGCGGTCATGTTTTCGACGAAAATGCTTGATGCTCCGAGCGACAAGAAGGCTCCGCCGAGCGCGCACAGCATCCCGCAGATGATCAGCGCCCCGTACCGGGTCCAATCGATGTGGATGCCAAGTGTTTCCGACGCTTCCGGCGATTCGCCAACCGAGATAAGCTTCAACCCCCAAGTGGTGCGGAAGATGGCGATAAAGGTCACTATAACCAACAGATAGGCGACGTATGCCAATCCGCTTTGCCGGAACAGAAGCGGACCAATAATCGGTATGTTCTCCAGAACAGGGATTGGCAATAGTTCCAATCCTTCGATCTGCGGGCGCTGCGTGCCGACAGCAAAAAAGGCACGATAGAGGAAGCTCGTCAAACCGAGCATCAACAAGTTGAAGGCGATCCCGACGATCACTTGGTCTCCCGCTAGCGTGATCGTGAAGTAGCCGACAACCAAGCCAAGGAGGGCACCTAACAACACTGCGCCGATGATGCCTAACATTGTGTTTCCGGTATAGAAAGTGAGCACGAACCCCGACAGCGCGCCGCCCAGCATCATCCCTTCCATTCCGATGTTGAGCACTCCGGCGCGCTCGTTGTAAATACCGCCAAGCGCCGCCAGCATGATTGGGATCGCTAACCGCATGCTGGCAGACAGAAAGCCTTCCAGCACCGGCGACGTCAGAACTTCCATAGTTTCCCTCTCAGTATCACT
>JAHDWN010000011.1:0-18996 GCA_023382675.1 Anaerolineae bacterium | reverse complement strand
TTGAAGGTTCCTCGCCCAATGATGAGTAGGACGATCAGGTACTGGATAATGGTCGCAATCGCACTGGGTACACCGACCGCGGACTCCATCGTGCTCGCACCCACTTGCAGACCCGCGAACAGAATAGCAGCGACAAACACGGCGGGTGGGTTGGTGCGTCCGAGCAGGGCGACGACGATCGCCGTGTAGCCATAGCCTGGCGACAGGTTTTCGATCATCCGGCGTTGAACACCTGCGATTTCAGTGAAACCGGCGAGGCCCGCCAGCGCACCGCTGACCAACAGCGAGCTGAGGATCACCCACTTCGTGTTGATACCGGCACTCTGGGCTGCTTCGGGATTATGCCCGGAGGCGCGGATCTGGAAACCCCAAACCGTTCGCCAAAGCAAAACATAGACGATGACGACTGCAATGAGTGCCACAAAGATTCCCGCATGCAAGCGCGTGCCCTCCAGAATGCGCGGCAAGCGCGCCGCTTCACCGAGCCGAGCGGTCTGTCCCAGCGGTGACTGCGGGTCCTGCAATGGTCCATGCAGCAGATAGCCGACGAAGAAAATGGCGATGTAGTTGAGCATGATCGTGTTGATCAGTTCACTGGCGCCGAGAGTCGTCTTGAGGATTCCGGCGATTCCTGCCCACAATGCGCCGGCGAACATCGCCGCAATCATCATGGCGGGCAGCACGATGTACCAAGGTTGATCGCCGAGTAGCAGACCGACCCATGCCGCAGTCATTGCGCCAATGTAGAGTTGCCCTTCAGCACCCACATTGAACACGTTGGCGCGGAAGGCGACCGAGACTCCAATCCCCGCCAGTGTCAACGGGATCGCTTTGAGCAGCGTTTCGGCGATGCTATTCAAGTTGCCCGCAGCACCGTCGAGCAGCGCGCGGTAGGCTGCTCCGGCGTCCTTGCCGAAGACCGTGATCAATCCAGCGCCAACCAGCAGGGCGACTATTACCGCCGCGAGGCTTTCGAGTAAATCAGGGTGCAGGATGGTGCGGCGCAGCAGCGATCGTGATGATAAGCGAGGACCTTCAGTTAACGCCTTGGTGTTCAAAGAAAACTCGTTTTCCTGATTCGTTCGATCATTAGTGACTATTCTGCTGAGGTGATGTTGTTGTCACCGCGCGCCCACCCATTAACAGCCCGAGCTGATCGCGGGTGACCGCAGCCCGATCCAGTGGATCGGTTAGCTTGCCCCTATAGATGACCGATACCCGGTTCGAGAGGGCGAGAATTTCATCCAATTCGGTCGAGATCAGCAGCAGCGCACAGCCCCGCGCACATTGATCGATCAGCGCAGCATGGACGTACTCAGTCGCGCCGATATCCAGTCCGCGCGTCGGCTGGACGGCGATGATCAGACGCGGATTGCGTGCCAGTGCTCGCGCGAGTACCAATTTCTGCTGATTTCCGCCGCTCAGCGTGCCTGCTGCTTGACTGATCGATTGGCAGCGAATGTCATAAGTGTCGATCAGTGTGCAGGTGTATTCGCGGATCGCCTTGGAGCGAATGAAGCCTCGCTGTGAGAATTCGTCCTGGGTGATCTGTTCGAGCACGGCATTATCCGCGAGCGATTGTCCCATCAATAGGGCGGTGCGCTGTCGATCTGCGGGGATGTGCGCCAGACCGAGGCGAATCCGTTCTGCGGTGCTGGCGTGGGTGATATCGTGTCCATCTAACCGTACACTGCCCTGGGCGGGGAGGATCAGCCCCGCCAGCGCGCGGGCAAATTCGTCCTGACCGTTGCCGTCAACACCAGCAATACCGTGAATTTCGCCCGCCTTCACGCTCAGATCGATCCCGTTGAGCACGCTCACGCCGCGCGGGTTAACGTAGTGCAGGTCGGTCACGCGCAAGACATCGGGAGTACCGGGTTCGAGCAAGTGCTTGTTGGTCGGGAGTTGAACATCACGTCCGACCATCGCGTTCGCCAGTTGTTCGGCGGTCGTTTCGGCTTTTCGGCGGGTCTCGATCAATTTCCCAGCGCGCAGCACAGTCACGCGGTCGCTGATGGTCATCACTTCGTGGAGCTTGTGGCTAATGAAGATTACGCTGTTGTTTTCGGCGACCAGATGCCGAATGATGCCAAACAACCCTTCAGTTTCCTGTGGCGTCAGCACAGCGGTCGGCTCGTCCAGCACCAGCAGACGCGCTCCGCGATAGAGCGCTTTGATGATCTCGACACGCTGCTGTTGGCCGACCGATAGATTCGCGACCCGCTCATCCGGGTCAATGTCAAGGTGATAGCGTTCGGCAAGAGCCCGCATCTCCCGCGCCATACGGCGCAGGTCGGGAAACAAGTTCCGGGCGGTGCGCAGACCAACGCACAGGTTCTGAGCGACAGTCAAGCTGGGGATGAGCATGAAGTGTTGATGCACCATGCCGATGCCCAATTGGAGCGCAGCAACCGGAGACTCGATCTCTACCAGCTGACCATTCAGTTCGATTGTGCCAGACTCGACTGCCACCAACCCGACCAACGCTTTCATCAGCGTGGTTTTGCCCGCGCCATTTTCTCCGAGCAGGGCATGTATCTCACCCACTTGCACGTTGAAATTGACGTGATCATTGGCGACCATGTCACCATAGCACACAACGATGTCGGACATCTTCAGGACGGTCGAGGACATTGCTGCTAGCCTGGCTGAACATACGAACAAGCCCCGGTTGAACGAGCCGGGGCCTGCGTTCCGCGAATGAGTTATTCGACCGGCGTCGTGTCTTCTTCGACCACGAAGTCACCCGACATGATGGCAGCGATCTTGTCGTCGATCATTTGCTGCAGGTCGTCCGACACCACATCTGCCAGATCATGATACGATGCCAGCTTGATCGACCCATCGATCAGACCAAATGACCAGTTCCTGCTTTCCCACTCGCCGTCGATCACTTCCTGTGCGACAGCGGTGACCAGCGGACCCAGATCCCATGTGACACTCGTCACAACCGATTCCGGTCCGAGGAAGTTTTGGTCAGTCATGGCGCCCAAAGCATATACGCCCGCCTCGTTGGCGGCATCGATCACGCCGACACCCTGCGCGCTGAGGACGTCCGCGCCCTGTTCAACCTGCGCCAAGGCTGCTTCTTTTGCCTTCGGCGGATCGAACCAGCTGCCAATAAATGTGTAGAGCACTACAGTGTCGGGGTTCATGTCCGCCGCGCCCGCTTCGTAAGCATGGAGGTTCGCCAGCATGTTCGGAGCAGGCATACCGCCGACCCAGCCGATGACGCCGCTCTCACTGATCCCGGCTGCCAGCATACCGGCGAGGTACGCACCTTGATAGTCGGGGTTAGAGTACGTGCCGAGGTTCGTTGCAAGTTCCCGCGCTGTGCCCGCCATGAAGTAGGTGTCCGGAAAGTCTTCCGCGACCGACAATGCCGCGTCACCGAACGAGAAACTGTGCGCGAAGATCAATTGGTAGCCGCGCGAGGCGAAATCCCGCAACACGCGCTCAGCGTCAGCGTCAGTGACGTTTTCGACGTAGGCGACTTCTATGTTAAGCGCGTCGGCAGCATCCATTAAACCCGAATAACCAACCGTATTCCAGTCGTTGTCGTTGATCGGGCCGGGCAGGATCATGGCGACACGCAGCAGCGGCTCGGCAGTGGATTCCGGCGTGGCTTCCTGCGCGGACAGCGTCGCGCTGCCGACGAACAACGTGCTGAACAAAAAGAGTACCAGTATGAGTGCCGAGAATTTCCTGTGCATTGCCCTACCTCCTTAGTGGAACCTTTCCCTGTGCTGCCGGCTACTTCACAATGTGCAAAAACGGGTTCGATCAGAACGTCGGTGGCGTCACCGCCCAGACCGAAAGCACCCGCTCGGAGCCGATATTGCGATACCAGTGCGGTCTGCTGCTGTCGAAAACGATGCTGTCGCCCGCTTCTAGTACGTAGACTTCCTCGCCAAGATGCACTTCAAGCGTACCTTGCAGTACCAGACCGCACTCCTCGCCCTCGTGTTGGAATGGTGAGTTCTCGGTTGACGTGCCCGGAGCAGACTCTACCCAAACGAATTCAAGCGTCCGGTTCAAATCGGGCACGAGGAGTTCGTATACGAAGTTGGGGTCCGGGATGCCAATCCTTCGCCGCTGGCCTTTGCGAACGACCAATTCTTGATCCGTTTGCGATCGGGGCTCAAAGAAAATGCCGAGTTGCAGGCCCAGAGCCGAAGCCAACTTGGAAATCGTGTTGACGGAGGGATTGGCTAGCCCACGTTCAATCTGGCTGATCATGCCGGTACTGATGCCCGACGTATCAGCCAGTGCTTGTACACTCATGTTCAAGTGAGCCCGCGCCTCGTGGAGTTGTTCGCCTATGGTACTCAGGTTCGATGTCGCTTCCCGAAGCGGTGTGGGATCGCCTTTAGGTTGGTGCATTCGAACCTCCCAGAGTCAGCGGTTTCGGGAATGGCCATCTTCAATATATTGAACAATATTCACTATAAAGTATAGCGGCTTTGCCCGCCATGCGATTCGTCAGTGTTGACGAGACTTGGCGGGCTAAGTTCAGAAGAGGTGACCAATCCGGCACGATACGCAGTCAGTACGCCCGTTAGCAGCAGGTAGTCGGCGATGCCGAGATAGTCGATGATGGCGCGGACATAAATCCGTGTCACGTCGATAAAGTTATCCAGATTGACGAATTCGTCCGGGTCATGCGCAGCATCCCCCCGGACCAAAAACTACACACTGTCGGGATGCCGTGTGTGATGAACATCCAGCCATCATTCCAGGGACCGCAGCCGAGCATGGTTGGGGTTACGCCAGTGACTTCGGTTGTTCGCTACCGTAAGCTCTGGACGATTTCCTCCTGCTCGGAAATCTCGACCGCCGGAACGTATAGCAGTCGGTCAGTTGCGTGGTGCGCCGAGCATAGGCTGGCAGCCAGTCTGGAAATTGCTCCACAAAGGTTTTCCGTGGACAGGCCAAATTCGAGCAGCGAAAGCGGTTGACCTGCAAATGGAGGCGCACCCCTTGTCCAATACATGGCAGTTCCTGGGGATGCCGCTGATGCCAATTATGTCGACTCTCGGAAGCTTGCTCACAGCACGGACAGCGGGCGGAGCGGGCAGTGCTTCGCCCATAAAGATGCCACACACCGTCCTCGTTTTCTACGCTTTCGATCTCGAAGCCAGGCAAGTAGAAGGGGATCGTCTTGATGTGATTGCTTTTCTCGTAACCAAGCACATCACATCAGTCTACACATCCCCCATTACCCTCACTTGCACATAAAGTGCGGAAGAACCAGTAAATCGGGGCAAGTTCACCTCAGTTTACTGAAACAGGCCGGGAAGTGCATAGACTCCCCGGCCATTTTCCTAACGACTAGCTGATCTGAGCGGGTAGGTGAAATGTTACGTGCCCCAGAGAAACATCTAGGAACCTGTCGCTTCATATGTGATTCCAGGAAACTGCACCGCCTCCGGCGCAAGCGCTGCATGGGCCGCTTCATCGCCCTTGAGCACATCCAGCAAGAACGCCGTTACGAAGTGGTTGATCAGGTCATTGGTGCGCCGTTGTTCCCAAACAGGATCGAGACACATCCACCACATATCCACGTCAACCAGCCAGGGCATAGCAGCACAGTTGTTGCCGAAGATCACATGCCCCGCACCCTCAAACGCGACAAGGGCCTTCTGTGAACTCGCAGCGTACTCAAACGTTGGCCCAGCACCCCAATCAAAGTAGTCAAGCGTGCCCTGCATAGCCAGGACAGGTACTGTGATGTGTGCCAGACCGGCCTGACCATACATGAAGGATTCGCCTGCCATGGGAATGATCGCATCCACGCGCACGTCGCCCATCGATGGCCACAACCCCTCCGGCATTGGGTCAAACCCGGCGAGCGCCGCAATCTCATCTTCAAACCCTTCGATCCAGTCGCACCCCTCAGCCTGTGGGTCGCCTTCAGCCCGACCCGTTTCGCACCGCTGGTGCATTTCGTCCACATCAACGCGCGCGCCAGCGGCTGCAAGTGCCGTGTACCCGCCTGACGAGTGTCCGATGACTGCCACCTTTTCCAGATCAAGTAACCCTTCAAGCGCGCCCCCTGTGGCTGCCAGGCTTTCAGCGTAATCCAGTGTCCGTCGAATGTCAGCCGGACGCAGCGCGTAGCTGGGAGGACCATCCCTGAGGGGGTTCTCGTCCATTAAGTAGACCCCCTCCTGATGCTCAACGCCCACAACGACGAATCCCTGCGACACGAGATGTTCGGTCAGATATGTGTACTGGGCGACGTTGGTACCGAAGCCGGGTGAGAGCACTACCACCGGGTAGGGTGCCTCGGACAGATCGGGCGCAGCATCGCGCAGCGCATGGCCGTAGACGACAGTAGCCAGTTCGGGGGCAGGGTCCCATTTAACATCAATCGTATAGGCATAGCTGTCATCAGCGTCGTCTGGATTGAGTGCCGGGTACCAAACGAAAAGTGGAATTGGGCGTTCAGAGTCCGGATCGATCACGAACTCGGTTGTTCCAACCCAATGTGGGCCGCGTAGCGCATATGGCGGCGCGTCAGGGCGCAGACCTTGGGGACCTGGCGGACTTTGTGCCATCACCGAAAAATGGACGGCCAGCAGGAGCACAACCAGCATAGCAATCGCCAACACAACAACATTTCTTTTCTTGGACATGATGTCCTCCTTAATTGATATACCTTCCCGTTCTTTTCGGACGATTCTGTTAGCCAGCTTTCTGGCTCGAAAGATGATTTCAGTGTGCGCTCTAGGGCGCCCGCCAGGAAGGCGGGGAAAAGCAAGGGGTGGGGAGGGGAAAAGACAGGGGTCGGTGGAACGGCAGTATAATTTGGATAAGTGTGAGTCCTCGTTGGGAGGCGCGGCGCTATGGAACTGGTCAAGAGTATCAAAGGTTACGAGCTGCATGAACGGATCGGCAGCGGCGGTTTTGGCGTTGTGCACCGGGCCACACAGACCACTGTGGGACGTGAAGTCGCAATCAAAATTGTCCTGCCCCATTTTGCCAACCACCCTGATTTCATCCGCCGGTTTGAGACAGAGGCGCAGTTGATTGCGCGCCTGGAACATCCCTTTATCGTCCCCCTGTATGATTACTGGCGGGACCCGGAAGGCGCTTTTCTGGTGATGCGTCTGATGCGCGGGGGCAATCTACGCGATGCGCTGGCGAACAATGGTCCTTACGAATTGGAGGCCGCTGCACTGCTGCTGGATCAGATCACGTCAGCATTGTCGATGGCACACCGCAATGAGATCGTTCATCGCGACCTGAAACCCGCCAATGTCCTTCTCGACGAAGATGGCAATGCTTATCTCTCCGACTTTGGGATCGCCAAAGATGTCGCACGGACCGAAGACAAACTCACTGCAACGGGGGTGATGCTGGGATCACCGGACTACCTGTCTCCAGAGCAGGCTCGGAGTGAACCTGTTAGACCTCAAACGGATATCTACAGCCTGGGCGTGGTGCTCTACGAAGTATTGACCGGTCACCATCCGTTCCCGGATGTCTCCTCGGTAGAACGCATTTACAAGCACCTGAATGAGCCGCTTCCGCTGATAGATTTTCTGCCGCTAGATGTTACGGACGACATCAATGCGATCATCCAGAAGGCGACCGCCAAGAATCCAGCAATGCGCTATGGTGATGTGCTGGAAATGGTGGTTGATTATCGCCGGGGTGCTGACCTGAGCAAACGTTCGCCAGAGAGCATATTGGAACAGCTGACCCTGCGCGAGCAGCAGATTCTTCAGATGATTACAGACGGGTGCAGCAACAAGGAAATAGCAGAGCAGCTCTTCATTACCGTCGGTACCGTCAAATGGCACATCCGGCAGGTGTATCAGAAGCTGCATGTGCGTAGTCGGGTACAGGCGATACTGCGTGCGCGGGAGCTTAACCTGATCGTTTCGGACACAACAGACGAATACTCGCCCGGTGAAGCGACTATTGTCGCCTGGCCGGAGCCAGAAAACCCGTATAAAGGGCTGCGTGCGTTTCAGACTGCGGATGCCCGCGATTTCTTCGGGCGCGAAAAGCTGGTGCAGCGGCTGGTGCAGCGGCTTGGAGATCACGACACACCATCTCGATTTCTGGCAGTGATCGGTCCGAGCGGCAGCGGCAAGTCGAGCGTGGTGAAAGCCGGGCTTGTTCCGGCTTTGCGGCGCGGCGACCTGCCGGGCGCCGAGCGCTGGTTTATCGTTGAGATGATTCCCGGTGTACATCCGCTGGATGAATTGGAAATCGCGCTGACGCGGGTAGCTGCCAATCAGTCGGGCAATCTGCGTCAGCAATTAGAGCGTGACGCACGCGGTCTGGTGCGTGTGGGTGGGCTGATTCTGCCGGACGATGGCAGCGAGCTGTTGGTGATCGTGGATCAGTTCGAAGAAGTGTTTACTCTGGTCGAGAACGAAGCCCGGCGAGTCCAGTTTCTTGATCTCCTGGAAGCGGCTGCGACTGATCCACGCAACCGGGTTCGGGTGGTTATCACGCTGCGTGCAGACTTCTATGACCGTCCGCTGCATTATCCGCAGTTCGGCGATCTGGTATGCACACAGATGGAGACCGTAATGCCGCTTTCGGCGGATGAACTCGAAGCAGCGGTGACTCGACCTGCCGCGCGCGTGGGTGTTTCATTTGAGCCGGGATTGGTGACGATCATAACGAGTGATGTGCATTATCAACCGGGCGCACTGCCGCTGCTCCAGTATGCGCTAACGGAACTGTTCGAAAAGCGCACAGATCACACGCTGACGGTGGAGGCATATCAGGCGTTAGGAGGCGCAGCGGGTGCGCTAACCAGGCGGGCCGAAGAACTCTATCACGAGCAAGATGCAGGCGGACAGGAGATCCTTCGCCAGATGTTCCTGCGGCTGGTTTCGCTCGGCGAGGGGGTGGAAGATACGCGGCGGCGTGTGCCCCGTTCCGAGTTGTTGAGCATTGCCGCAGACGACGAGCGCATGGACGAAGCCCTCGACACGTTCGCTGCGTACCGCCTGCTGACACTGGATCACGACCCGGCGACCCGGCGACCTACAGTCGAGATTGCCCACGAAGCCATTCTTCATGAATGGCAGCGCTTGCGTGCATGGCTGGACGAAAACCGTCATGAAATCCACCAGCAACGGCTGCTAGCTGCGGCCGCCATAGACTGGCAGAATGCCGGCCGCGATCCAAGTTACCTGCTCCACGGCGCGAGGTTAGAACAGTACGCGCCGTGGTCTGCCATGCCGCCCTTGGCACTGACGCCTGAAGAACGCGAGTTCCTCGAAACAAGCATCGCAGCACAGTGCGCGCACGAGGAAAGCGAGCGGGAAAGGCAGGCGCACGAACTGGCTCTGGCGAAACAGGCGGCGGAAGCCGCACAGCGAGCGGCAGCTTCCGCCCGCCAAGCTGAAGCGTCGCAGCGGCAATCCGCCACACGGTTGCGCTATTTGGTAGCAGTTCTGGGAATATTTCTGGCGACTGCAGGGGTCCTTTCGGTATTCGCCTTTGGCAAGGAACACGAAGCTAATGTCTCGCGCAGCCGGGCCGAACGCGAAGCCAGCGTGAATCACAGCTTGGTTCTGGCGGCGTACGCGCGCGAAGAAGCCGAGGTTGGCAGAGACGATCTGGCACTGCTGTTGGCGCTGGAAGCGAATAGTATCGATCAACCGCCGATAGATGCGGAGAACACGCTTGCAGATGTGGCGTTTGCTGCAGGGACGCGTCAGGTACTGGAAGGGCATTATGGTGAAGTGCGGGCTATCGCCTTCAGCCCCGACGGCCGTATGTTGTTATCTGCTGGCTGCGCCCAGCCCGGTACTGAAGCCCAGGAATGCGCTCGCAGTGAGCTGATCTTGTGGGACATTGCTGCTGGGATCGAACTGCGCCGATGGCAGGGTGCCCCAGGGTGGATCAACGCCCTCGCCTTCGACCCCACGTCCAATCAAGATGAGAATCTCATCGCCGCTTCGGCTTTTGCTGACGGGACACTCATCGTGTGGGATATTGCGACTGGTCAGACGATTTATCGCCTGGAAGGACACGCCAGCGCAGTGAATGATGTGGTCTTCGTGCCAGGGCAGCGCGCCATCCTGTCAGCTTCTGACGATGGTACTGCAATTCTGTGGGATGCCGAGAGTGGTGCCGTCCTGCGACGGTTGGAAGGCCATACCGCCGCCGTGAACACCGTGTCTGTCAACTCGGACGGTACCCGAGCTGCAACTGCCTCAGCCGACGGGCTGGTTATCGAATGGGACATCAACCCAGACTCACCCACCTTCGGCGCAGCCATTCAGCAGTTCGCGGAACATGGTTCGGAAGTGATTGCGGCGGCTTTTGTTTCGGACAGCAGCGCGATCCTTTCCAACGGTGTTGATCTCTCCTTCCGCCTGTGGGACGCACAAACCGGAGAAGAAATCCGCCAGCGGGTCATTGGGGCCTGGGGAATTCCGATGACAGTCAGCCCTGATGGGCATACGGTGTTATTCCCTATTGGCGAGTTCGTCTACTTGTGGGATACCGAAGTCTGGTGGCAAGACCAGTCGCTCGCCGGGCATATTGGAACCATCAGAGACGCTGCCTTCAGCCCGGATGGCCGACTTGCCGCGACTGCCGCGAGTGATGGTACGATCCGGATATGGAATATCCATGCTCAGGGGGAAACTCATCGCTATGCCGAAGGGATACCTGTTTTCGCGGTGGAAGCGAGTCCGGATGGAAGCAGGATCATGATCGGCGAAGTAGCTCCCGGAGGTCTGCTGGTAATCGATACGAGGACAACTGAACTGCTGCACCGCATCCTGACCGAAGGTCACAGTACTGCTCCCGGCGCAATCGCGATTGACCCGGATGGACGCTATGCGCTCGTTGGCGCACTTGACCTGGAGAATTATACACAGGGCACGCGCCTCACCCTGTGGGATCTGGATTCAGGCGACGTTGTCCGAGACTTCCCAGCTGAGGTATATCCGTGGCGCAGCGTGGCATTTGGCCCCGATGGACGGCTGGCGCTCGCCGGTACGCAAGACTTCAGCGATCAAGATTTGGGTGGCGAGTTGTTCCTTCTGGATATCGAAACCGGTCAGATGGTCCGGCGGTTCGATACGACACACGACATCACCTCAATAGCGTTCAACCAGGACGGAACACGAGCAATCTCCGGTTCATGTTACTTCTTGGACGCGGCATTCTGGGACGTCGAGACCGGTCAGGCGATCCGGACGTTTCCGGGGCAGCCGGGCTGTACGCTCGATGTCAGCTTTGGGCCCGATGAAACGACAATCATCACGGCGACCAATGATGGCAGTATCACCGAGTGGGATATTGAGACGGGTGCCAAAATCCGGCAATTCGTCGGGCACAATGGGCCGGTCTGGAGTCTGGACTTTGCACGGGACAATCGCACGATGGCATCCGGATCATCCGATGGCAGTGTCATCCTGTGGGACTATGCGACCGGAGACATACTACGTCGACTCGAAGGCCACCTGGGATGGGTGTTTGATGTCGATTTCAGTGCCGATGACGAGCTATTGTATTCGGCTTCTGCCGATGGCACTGTCCGTGAATGGCGTGTAAGCGACTGGGAGTTAGAAGATCTGCTTGGCTGGGTGCATGAAAACCGCTACATTCGTGACTTTACCTGTGACGAGCGGGCGCAGTATCGCATTGAACCGCTGTGTGATGGATCCAACTGAGTCTCACATAGGAGACTAGAGTTAAAGGGATAAGTCATGTGTGATCTACTTGACGCACTTGATGGAGAAGAGGCAGCTCGAGGGGCGCGTTGATGGTCTTGATGCAGGCTACTGAATACAGGATGGGCAATGATGCTGCCCCATTCTTCTCAGGCAACTCCGGGTCCTCAGAAGGTCGTGTGCAGTGGCTTAGCTCCTTATAGACTCAAGGGCGACCTTGCAGAATCTGATGAATTCGCTGTGGCGAGACGCCGAATTCGCGGGCGAGGCTCGATAGGCTTTCTCCTTCGGCATGTCGCTGTCTGATGAGTTGATCTCGGCTGACCTTGCGTCCATGAGTCTTGAGGCCCGAAGTCAATAACAACCATTCGACGACTTCTGGCAGTGATCGTCGTATGATTTCGAGTCTCGTTGGGGTCATACGACAATCATTATCGTCATAGCCTTCTGATGCACCAACTCGGCTGTGCCCTCGCCTGCAGCAACAGGAACTTATTCGATTACTCCCTTATGCATGACAAGAACATTCGTAGAATCGCGTGTTCAATATCAGTTATCCGTTTCATCCGCCTAATTCATTCGGGTATAGTCGGGGCTGTGTCTCTATTCATACCCTCTCTTGTATCCCATTTCCTTTGACGGTTACAGTGTGTGGGTTTCAGACGTCGTGAGGCACCAAGGGACGTCATCCGAAGAGGACCTTATCCTGCGTTTACAGTGATCGGCGACCATGCCGTTATCTGCAACAGCGCCGCGGTCGATCCGGATTGTTGCCCGATGTTTCTCCATATCCAATTGCGTATTTTCATACAGGGTCTATTTCCGTACGCGCGGATCAAGCGCATCGCGCAAGCCGTCGCCCAGGAAGTTGAAGGCGATCATCGTCAGCCCCAGCACAATGCTGGGATACAGAACAAGATGCGGCTCGGTGCGGATGTATTCGCGGCCTTTGGTAATCATGCCGCCCCAGGTGGGAGTCGGTGGGCGGATGCCGATGCCCAAAAAGCTCAGCCCGGCTTCGGCCATGATGACGGTCGCGATGCCCAAGGTATACTGAACGATGATCGGGGACAACGAATTCGGCAGCACATGCGTTAGCATGATGCGCCAGGGGCGTGCGCCCAGGGCCTGCGCAGCGATCACATATTCTTCCTGCTTTTGCGCCAACACCTGCCCGCGCATCAGCCGGGCGATAAAAGGCCAGCCCACCAGCGTCAACGTCAGAATCACACTATTGATGTTGGGCGTCAGAATCGACACCATGAACACAGCAAAGAGAAAGGCTGGCAGCGCATACATGATGTCGACCGCGCGCATGATGACCAGATCACTCATGCCGCCATAATACCCGGCCACCATGCCTAACAAGATACCGGCGACCGTGGCGGTGGTCTGGACAATGAATCCTACCGTCAGCGAAATCCGCGCCCCATACAAGACACGGCTGAGGATGTCACGGCCAACCTCATCGGTGCCCATGAAATGTTGCAGACTCGGCGGCTGGCGCAGGGCGGCAAAATCGGCGGCGGTGGGTTGGTATGGCGCAACCACATCCGCGAACACAGCGGCCAACAGCAGCAACAATAAGAATATGGCGGAGACAACGGCTGCCCGGTTGCGGCTCATACGGCGCAGGGCATCATGCCACAGCCCGCGTGGTCGAGTCGGCGTATCGATCTGGTGAAGTTTGGCTATCGTCGCCATTTAGTCCGCAACTCGCACGCGGGGATCAAGTACCCCGTACAACAGGTCAACAATCAGCGTCGTAAACAGGAAAGCGGTCGCCAGGACAATCGTTGCGCCAAGAATCACCGGGTAGTCGCGCTGCAAGACCGCCGTGACGCCCACACGTCCCACACCGGGGATGTTGAAGATCGTCTCGACGATAAAGGAACCAGCCAGGATGCGCCCGACAATCACGCCGACGACGGTCAGCACCGGCAGCATGGCATTGCGCAGGCCGTGCTTGGTGATAATAATGCGCTCGCTCAGGCCCTTTGAGCGCGCCGTCCGCATGTAGTCCTGGTTGATGACCTCCAGCATCGACGCCCGCACAATGCGTGATATGAGCGCACACGGGCGCACGGCCAGCGTAATCACCGGCAGAACCAGATGAGCAGGCGTTTCATACCCGGCAACTGGAAACCAGTCCAGACCGAGAGCAAAGATCAGCACCAAAAAAGTTGCCAGCACGAAGTCCGGCAGTGAGATGCCAAAGAGGGCGATAAACATCGCCCCGGTATCAACCCACGTGTTGTGTTTGACGGCGGCGATCATCCCCAGAAAGAAGGCCACTAGAATCGCGCCGACCAGCGCAATGCTCTCCCAGCGCAGAGTCACGAGCACCGCCGGGCCGATCAGATCCATCACCGGCATCCCGATGTACTGGTACGACGTGCCGAAATCGCCTTGCAGGACGTTGCGCACGTAGTAGAGATACTGGATCGGAATCGGTTGATCCAGACCATAACGCACCTGCCACGCCTCGATCACCTCCGGTGCGACGTTCTGCTCCCCGGCCATCAGGCGCACCGGGTCGCCGGGTGCGAGACGCGAAGCAGCAAAAGCGAGGAAGGTCGCCCCGATCAGGCTGAAAAGAATGAAGGCAATGCGCCGGAAAAGATAACCTGTCATCAGCTTTCTTTACGCTCAGACGGGTTCAGGACAGGCGTACCTGCCCCGAACCTTTGAGATTATGTTCAAGATGATTTGCTGACGTTGGCAAACCCAATCGGCCCAAACAGATTTGCCCTGAACCCCTCAACCTGTGGATTCACCAGGTAGATGAAGCGAGCATAACCCATCGGGATGAGCGCGGCATCATCCATGGCCAGGGCTTCGGCCTGCTGCCAATAGCTGGTCGATTCAGCCACATCCAGCGTGCTGCGCGCCTGGTCGATCAGACCATCGACATCCGGGTTGCAGTAGTTCGAGAAGTTGCTGTCCAGGTCGCAGTAGAGCAGTTCATACGTCCACACCGACGCCGACGGAGTATCTGCCGTCCAGCCGAACAGGAAGAACTGCCACCGATCGCCCGCCCACAGGCCGTCGATCATATCGCCGCGCTCAGGCTGCAAAATCTCGACCGTGATGCCCAGGTTGGCGTTGAGCATGGCGGCGACAGCTTCGGCCTGGGTCGTATCCAGAGTCGCCAATTCAAGCACCGGGAAGCCTTCGCCGCCGGGATAACCGGCATCCGCCAGCAGTTCCTGAGCCAGCGCCGGATCGTAGGTATACCCGGCGAGGTCGGGGTTATACTGCGGGATGTTCGGCGGCACAAGACCCGTCGGCATCGTCCACGCATTGTTGAGCAGCTGCGTCACGATGACTTCCATGTCGATGGCGTGATTGAAGGCCTGGCGCACACGCACATCCTTGAACGGCTCGAACATAGCCTGGTTCATGCCAGCATAACGAAGCTGCGCCCGCGTGAAGAAAGCCAACTGCTCGCTGAGCACCGGGTCATCACTGACGCGCTGCAAAGCGCTCGGCGGCACGCCAACAATGTCCAGCTCACCAGCTTCGTACTGCGCGAGAGCCGTGTTGCTGTCGGGTACGATCAGGTATTCGATGCGGTCGATCTCTGGCTTGCCGAGGAAGAAGTCGTCATTGGCTTCCAGAACAAGACTGACATTTGGCGTCCATTCGACAAACTTGAACGGCCCCGCGCCGACCGGGTTATCGACCCATTCCGGGCTGCCCGCAACCACGGCTTCAGCGGGAACCACCCAGGTCACGGGTACGGCCAGGTCTTGCAGGAAGGTGTTCGACGGCTGCATGAGAGTGACTTGCAGTGTCGTGTCATCCAGGGCTTGAACGCCCGTTAATTCATCGGCTTCGTCGGCGAAGAGTTCCAGCCCGCCGACCACGTTCTCCCAGGGCACACCGGCTGTCTGTGCGCCGACATTGGCGTCCAAATAACGCTCCCATCCGGCTTTGAAGTCGGCAGCAACTACCGGGCGGCCATTGTGCCAGAGGATGTTGTCGTGGAGGGTGAAGGTGTAGACCAGGCCGTCATCGGACACCGTGTAATCGCTGACCATGTAGGGCACGACGTTGGTATCGGCGTCATAGGTGAACAGACCTGCGTGCAGACTGAGCGCGATTTCCGCTGAGTACAATTCTTTGACGAGGCCGGGTTCAAGGCTGGCGGGGTCACTGGTAATCGGGTAGCGCACCACGACCAGGTTATCCTGAGCGGCACTGGTCCCCAGTGTCAGCATCAGCAGCGCCAGCACCAGCAGAGTTTGTAGGATTCGCTTCTTCATGTTGTCTCCTCTTGCAAACACGATGGACGAAATGAAAAGGGACCAGGGCGCAGGCTTATCAGATAACGCGGCACCTCCTAACCAGCACTAACCGCTTCAGCCAGTTCAGATTCGATCACATCTGCAGCATACTGCGCTTGCTCCTGCGAGATGACCAGCGGCGGGCGCACATCGAGAATGTGGCCACGGCTGCCGATGTAGACGCCGCGCTCGTAACTGGCGCGGCTGATGTGACGCACGATTTCGGGATACGGTTCTTTGCTCTCCGGGTCGCGTACGAATTCCAGCGCCAGCGCCAGCCCCTTGCCGCGCACATCGCCGATGATGGCCGAGTACTGCGCTTGCAGTTTACGGAAGCGCTCCAGCAGGTAAGCGCCGATGGCCCGCGTGTGCTCGACAATCCCCTCATCCTGCAGAATGTCGATCACCACCAGCGCCGAGGTGCACGCCAGCGGATTGCCACCGTTGCCACCACCGAGTTCGCCGGGGTCGAGCGCGTCCCACAGCCAGTCTTCCGCCAGCAGCGCAGCAATCGAGATGCCGCTGCCCATGCCCTTGCCCACGCACAGCATGTCCGGACGCAGGTTCTCCCATTCGAGCGCGAACATCTGGCCTGTGCGCCCGAACGACGACTGGATCTCATCCAGGATGAACACGATGTCATTGGCCTCGGCCCAGGCTTGCAGGCGCGGCAGGTAGCCATCCGGAGGAAAAATCAGACCGCCGACGCCCTGATACGGCTCGATGATCAGCGCAGCGATGTCGCCGGTACTGGCGTGGTTGACGATGGCATCCAGGAAGTCGATGCAGAAGAAGTCACAGGTTTCCAGTTTTTTGCCGAACGGGCAGCGATAGCAGTACGGGTACGGTGCGTGCAGCACACCCGGCATGACAGGGCCAAACTGGCGTCGTCGCCGCATGAGGCCGTTCAGGCTGATATTGGCGTAAGTGCGCCCATAGACTCCGCCCCAGAAGGACAAGATCTCGTGTTTGCCAGTGGCGCGCCGGGCAATCCGAATCGACCAGTCGACAGCTTCTCCACCGCCGGTCACAAAATAGACCTTGCTCAGGTTATCTGGCGTGAGATCGACCATCCGTTCCGCCAATTGGGCGCGGGGCGGGTTAGTCAGGCCGCTTTTGCCGACCATCATCTGTGTGAGCGCCTGCTGCAACGCTTCGACTTGGCGCGGGTGGCAGTGACCGACATTGGCGATGATATCGCTCAGGTCGATTAGCTCGCGGCCTTCGGTGTCGACAATGACCGCGCCCATAGCCCGTTCGACCACGATCTCCGATGCGGCGGGGTTGAAGTCGGCATCACAGGTCGCTGACAGCGCCAGCAGGTCGCGTGTGCGTTCGCTTGGCATCAAGCGTCATCCCCTGGCAGTGGCATACTCACGAAGTGCTCCACAAACGTGATCATGTCCTGGGCCATCGCGGCCAGAGCTTTTTCGCCTTTCTCCACAGTTGCCAGCGTCGCATCGCCATTGATCCCGTTGGGGGTGCGCATCTTGCCGCCGATGTGGATCTTCTTGACGCCATCCGTGCCGAACGTGCCGGGGACAGTTTCTCGCCACTCACGCGGAGCCAGCTCCATGTGCACCAGGTCCGGGCGCAGCGCCAACATACAGGAGGTTTCCATCTCGTCGGCATGACCACCTTTCGGCTGCTCCTCGATTTGCGCGTAGACCTCCGACCCCAGGCCGAGGATGTCAGTCACGGCGACCAACACGCCGAGTTCCTGGTGCAGATCAGACGACAGGGTTTTCAGCGGCGGGTGTGTGGAGACGCCGCCATCGAGAATGAGGAATTTGCGACAGCCATGGCGATACATCGAGCGCACGATGTCGCCCACAAAATCGGCGAAGTGCCGCGCTTCAATCGACACGCTGCCTTCCCAATCTACAAAGGCCGGATAGTAAGCATAGGCCAGCGTCGGCAGCAGCAGCACCGGCGCCGCCTCGACCACGCGCCGCGCCAGATCGTCGACCACCATCTGATCGGTGCCTAGCGGCAGGTGGGGGCCGTGTTCCTTGGTGCCACCGCCGATGGGCAGCATCACCACCGGATACTGTGAGATGATGTCGATGGCCTCTTTCCAAGTGATTTCGCTGAGTCGTATACCCTTCATGATTGAACAATCACGCTCCTTCTTTGCGCTAGACCGCGAGCCAGCGCTGAATATTGCCGGATAAAATTGGCCCTTGCGGGACACCCGCCTGGCGGATGACGGCGAGTTCCTCAGCCAGTGGGTCAGCATCCTGATAGCTGTTGAAAGGATAATCCGAGCCGAAGATCACCCGCTCCACGCCGACAAGCTCCGCCGCACGGGCAACGGCGGCTGGCGTGCGCACCGTCGAAGTCTCGAAAAACACGTTCGGAGCATCACGCAAGCCCAGCAGCGCCGCCTTTACCTGATCGTCCGTGTTGGGCGTATGCCGTCCCAAATGCGCGATGATAAGTTTTAGCTTGGGCACGCGCTGCAAGATCGCCCGCACCTGCTCGGTGACGCTGTAACCCGGCCCGGCACGAAAATGGATCAGCATGGGCACCCCCGCTTCTGCCATGATCGCGTAGGCGCGCATCAGATCGAAACGCTCCGGTGCGTAGAGGATATTCTGCTGTTTGAAGCCCCGCGCGCCGCGCTTCAGCCAGTACTCGGTATCATCGCCCACCAGCATGAAGGGGATGAAGCGATCAGGGTGATCCTGCGCTGCCTGCAAGACGTAATCGTTGGCCTTGGCGCGGTCGATTTCTTCCAACGGGAAGCCGAAGACAACCGCCATGTCCACGCCGTTGACGTCCATCCGCCCAAGCTGATTTTCGACACTGTTTTCCATGCGATCCTGAAACGCCGGGCGGGCCAGCTTTTCGGGCGGGATGGGTCGTGCCAGCATGTTCGGCAGCCCGATATGGACGTGACAGTCGATGATCACCGGTACAACTCCATCACCATCTCATGTTGGTCGCCAGGGTAATACAACTGGATGTACTCGACCGGCTGCTCATCCGTACTGTAGGTCACGCGACGCACGAGCAGCAGCGGTGCACCAATTTCCACGCCAAGC
>JAHDWN010000010.1:41117-170119 GCA_023382675.1 Anaerolineae bacterium | reverse complement strand
CAGGGTGGTCTTGCCGGTCTGGCGCGCGCCGAGGACGATAAAGGACAGGCCGCTGATCTTGACGTAGAAGAAGTCTTCCAGCGTGCCAAGATTCTGGGAGAGACCTCGGCTGACGGAGCTGATCGAGCCAAAGATAATGGTGATCAGCGTGTCGAGGATGTTTGTCATGAGTTTACTTGCCGTTCTGCATCACTAACACATATCAACATGGTATACGTGAATCGGGCGTTTGAGTTGCTCGCAGGCCGATGGCGGTATCGGAAATTGATGTGTCATATGGTATGATATTAGTTTGATTGCGGCATTGGTGTGATTTGTATCGTCAACGGCCGTTTAGATATTGTTCGTAGAAGTTTCTACCATGATTATGCGAAAATTGGATCAACTCGAAGACACGATCAATAGCTTGATCGGCTATCTGCTTTATGCCCCGACCAACCATGCCAAACAGATACTGGGCGAACCCGCTGTCTACGTCGATCAGACACCGCCCGCGCGCAAGATCCGATTAACGCAACATTATACCGCAGCCCTATTGGCATACGGCTTTCCGGCGGCGGAGCGCGAACTGCAATGGGCGGCAGAATGGTTTGCCTCGCCGTTCACGGGCAGCAGCGTCGTGGATGAGCTTGAGATGACGCGGCTGGAAGGGCTGCTCAACCTGCGTCCTGATGACTCTGGCGTAACTGCCCGCTTGAAACAGCTTTTGCGACAGCGCAGCGGCACCCACTTCGAGATTGAACGCGATGAAACCCAGGGTAATCGTGATCATGTCTTCGACACGCTCTGGGCGCTGAAACTGATCCTGCTCGCACGCGATAGAGGTGTGCTGCGTCGTGCCATAAGCGACCGCGAGATCGGCAAGATGTTGAGCAGCGTGATCCCGCACTGCTCGTGGGACAAAGACATGGCGCTGGCGCTGCGTCTGGTCTACCAACACAGCAATCACCTGGACAATGAACATCAAGAGACATTGGTCGAATTAGCACGCCGATCTACAGAATACGGCAGCCTCTGGGGCATCGATTCGACGCATCGCTGGGAGCGCATTAAACCGCTGGTCGAGGCGATGCAGCGAGGACACCTTTCGCCGTATCTGGTGGAGAAACAGGTCAATCTGTTTCGCAACATTGTCCTCAACACCTGCTACGTGATCGAAAATCTGGCACCGATGGCGCAGGTCAACGAGGAAGTTGAACAAGCGCTGCAATCGAGCATGGCGTTGTGGTGGCATCAATTCCAGGGTGAAAAAGCACCGGTGGTTCTGCGAGCGTTTTTCCAGGAAGAGTATGACTATTTACTGATCCTGTGCCGCACGATTGTGGCCGTGAACGCCTTCGTCGGTGTGCCGCTGGCAGCACAATCGTGGCAGAAGCCGCTGCGTGAGATGGCAAAGCAGCGCTTCGGCTCGGACAAAGCCGCCGAGTTGAGCGACTTGCGGCATGCGCTGCGCCAGTGGATCGGGATCGAGCTTGACCGTGAGCGGGTGGACGAACTGAAGCTGGGACTATCCGAAGCCAACGTGGTGCGCATCCATCCGCGCCTGTTCGACCCAACCGACGACAAAGGCAAAAACTTGCTGACGACCGAGTCGCTGATCGTCAAGTCCGGCCCCATCGACGCGATTGAAAAGGAACGCCTGCATTTCCGTCAGATTCCGCAGGCCGTGCGTCACTGCTTTGTCCGCGTGCCGGATCAGACAGCTTACGTCAAACGGCGGCAGCGCGCGTTCGTGATCATGGAAGATTTGAACGAATTCTACACGCTCTACGAGGTTTTCGAGACGCTGCTCAAGCCCAATCGTCCCCGGTTGATCCCGGCGCTGGGCGACTTCTTGCTGACCATGCACCGGGGCGACGGCAAAGGCCACGGAATCGCCAGCAACAATCATCTGCGCGAGATGTACACCCTGCCCATGCTCCAACATCTGGAATTCATCGCCAATCAGGTGCAAAAATCACGCAATCTGGTCAACGGGCGCTTCGGCGCTTTTGACGAGCTTGAGCAGAAGCTGGATGATCTTTTGGGTGACATCATGCGCCAGCAGCGCAAGCTGGAGCGCTTCCCGCTGGCGCTGATGCATGGCGATCTGCACTCGCGTAATATCATGATCCGGATCGTCCAGAATGAGGGCGTCTCCCGCAGCGATGCAGATTTGCAGTTCCGGCTGATCGACCTGGAAAACATGCGCCTGGACGGTGACGCCGCGCATGACGCAGGCCAACTGCTGGTCGATTTGACGCTGATGCCGACGAACGTGCGGGGCGCATCGCTGCACCGCTCGGTGCTGGAAAAGCTGGAAACGATGCGCGGATCGCTGGAGCGCAACTATTTGGAATTTGCGCGCGAGCGTCACGATGACAGTTTTCCGATCCGGTTAGAACTAGCACGGGCGCGGGCGTACATTCGTATCGCCAAGGGGCGAACAAAACGGAGCGTGGCCTCCCACCGCGAACGCGAGCTGCAGCAAGCTGCCGGTGAACTCATCGTAGTCACAAACCTGGTCGAGTCGGCGGGGTATCATCTCGAAAACGTCGCCAAGATGATCGGCGCAACCTAGACATCACGCCCCGGCGCGTTCGAGCATCGCGACCGTCTCGATATGGTAGGTCTGCGGGAACATATCGACCGGCTGGACATTCATCAAGCGATAACCTGCGGCGACAAGCTGGCGGACATCGCGGGCGAGCGTCGTCGGATCGCAAGAGACATACGCGATCTTGCGCGGTACACGTTCTATTAGGGCGTCGATAGCGGCGGGTTTCATGCCTGAACGCGGCGGATCGATCACGACAGCATCATACTCCCCCACAAGCCCTGTCAAGCCTTGTTCAACAGATGATTGCACGTAGGTCACGTTGTCAAGATGGCGCAGGTTGTGGCGCGCATCCCTTACGGCAGGCGCAAACGACTCGACGGCGGTGACGCTCACCGCGTGTTCGGCCATGAACGCCGTGAACAACCCGACGCCGCTGTAGAGATCGAGAACGCACTCGTCTGGCTGCGGCTGAATGAAATCCAGCGTCAGGGCAACCAACCGCTCGGCCTGGGCAAGATTGACCTGAAAGAAACTGCCCGCTGTGACCTGGAATGACTTCCCCATCAGATAATAATGGACGGCAGGACTCCTCCGGACAATGCGTACGCGGTCATTTGACAAGAGCAGCGCCACACTGGCATCTCCCGGAAGATCGAGATCGACATAACGCCCCGGACGCGGTTTGATGGCGACCAGCCGCTCATCGTCATCGCTGCCGACTTGCAGGCGCACCTGCTCCGCACCGGTGAAATCATGATTGCGAAGGACATCGAACAGCGCGCCGAGCGCCGGATGCAAGAGATGGCAGCTTTCGACCGGCAATAGGGTGCGGTCGTCGGTCATGACGTAGCCGAGCTTGCCTGTGGCTGTGACGCGAAAGGTGGCGTGGGTGCGATAATGCCAGGGATCAGGCGCGGCCAGCGTTGGCTGAACGGGCGCATCCGTCAGCTTGCCGACGCGTGCGGACTGCTCGGCCACGATCTGCTGCTTGTAAGCAAGCTGGGCGGTGTAATCGATATGCTGGTAATGGCAGCCGCCGCAGCGCCCCGCGCCAAAATAGGGACAGGGCGGCAGGACACGCGCCGGTGATGGCGCGAGAACTGCATCGATTTCGGCAAAAGCGTAGCTGCCTTTGTCGCTGACAATGTGTGCCCGGACGGTTTCGCCGGGAACGCCATAGGGTACGAAGATCGCGCGTCCTTGATGACGAGCGATGGCGCTGCCGCCATAGGCTGGCGCGTCCAGGTCGAGTTCGATTGGCTGCGGTACGTTCACGTGCTGGGATCGACCTTCTCCAGGGTAATACGCACAGATTTTATGCGATAGGGTTCCTGATTGACGAAAATACGCGCGATTTTTTCCCTGGGCGCGTCGAGATGGGACCGTAACAAAATGCGCAGCAGATCGTGTTCGATGTCCGCCTGGCGATCATAGAGGCGGATCTTGTAGCGGAGATGCTTGTCGTCTTTGTCCATCGGACGCCAGAAGGTGACACAGCGCGCCTCCATGATTTGCTGCAAGCCTGGCCGCCCCGTATAAAATTCTTCGCCCCAGGCGCGTTCGTGCATCTGAACCCAATCGAGAAAGCTTTCACTTTGCATGATCGTAGGCTGCCCAAATTTATCGATATACTGCTTCAATCTTAAGCCAACTAAGACAAAACAGTTGAAATGATCAGTCACTGGACGATAATCGTATAGATGATCACCCGACAAAATGGGCGCAACAATGGAAAGCTACAAACTGCAATCTTTCAAGACGATGATCCGGCGTGGCGAATTCGTGATCCTGGATACAGAGACGACCGGTATTGATCATGGCAGCGAGATCTGCCAGATCGCGATCATCGATAATCAGGGGGAAATATTGATCGACTCGTTGGTCAAGCCCATCGGACGTATTCCATCGTCAGCAACAGCAATTCACGGGATCACGAACGCGATGGTGGCGAATTCGCCCGGTTGGAGCGAAGTCGTGCCCGGACTTGTGCCGCTGCTGGACGGGCGTGACGTGATCGCTTATAACGCCTTATTCGACCGCAAAATGATGCACAAAAGCTCTGAAGCTGCCGGGCTGCCCAAGACAGACTGGAAGCAGTTCAGCCGCTGGTGGTGCGCGATGGAAGCATTTGCCGAGGTCTATGGCAAGGCCGACCGCTACACCGGGAAATTCCGTTGGCAAAAGCTGTCAATGGCGGCGCAGTATTACAGCATTCCGGTTGTGGCGGAGCATACAGCCATCGATGACTGCCGGACGACGCTGGCGCTCGCGCGGGCGATGGCCGGGCTGGTGTGAGCACTTTTTATCTGTACAAAATGTGTGAAAGTCCTGGTCTACAGAGCTTTCAGTTGGTGTGACTAAGCGAACCTGTAAGCCGCTTTGCTTGCGATTCTGTAGTCACTAGACATCGCTGTAGCCGTCACCAGTGACGGCGCGGGCGCGCTGGCGCGGGGTGTGAGCTGCGGATTTTGGTACGAGCTGGTAATCGAGGCTTACGCGGCTGATCAGCGCGCCCAGAATCATGAAAAATGCAGGCCCGGTGATACACAAGGGCATGATCAGCAAGCCAGGGGCATTACTGCCCAGCCCGACGCCGATCAGAAGCGCACTGGCGACGGCCAACACCACGGCAAAGACGATCAATCGCCTCATGATCCCCCCTCAAAAGCAGAATTGAACCATTCATCGGCAACCTGGCGCGGCATTTCGAGCGCTGCGCAGCCGTGAGGCAAATTCGGCGGATCTAACAGCAGCGCCCGCACGGTATCCGGCCCATAATGCGACACCCACACAATCCCGATCAGGCGCTGGCGCTCTCCATCCTGGCGATAGTAGATCGCGGTGTAAAGCGGTTTCAGGTCTAAGAAGCTATCGAGCGGATCGGGCGATCCGTAGCCTTGCCAGAATGACGCGCCTTGCCAGCTTTCCGGCGCTCGCATGATGTCAGGATCGGCCAATGTCGTGCTTTTGTATGCCTGGCCGCTGCGGAAATTGTCGATCAACACCGAATCGGCGGCGGAAAAGTCGCACCTTTCGGCAGTTTCGGCGCTGACAGGCAAAACGCCACAAAACGCAACAAACACAATGAACATGATGCCAAGTATGGCCCGATTTTGATTTAGCAGTTGATTTTGCGGTTGTTTACGCATATAGAGACCCTCATAGAATCAAGAAATCAAGAAATCAAAGGTACGAGGCGGCGGTTTTTGCCCTTGCCACGTTTCAAGACGTATGTCACTTCATCTATCTCTATCCCTTCCTCGGCAAGCTGCCATACTTTTTCGACAAGCTCACGCGCCTGGCGCTGGGAGAGACTTTCATTGGTTTCATTCCAGACGGCGTGAGCTGAAATGTTGCCATCCAAGTGAGTGATAGCCAGTCGTGCGATCCTTTCGGGTGTCCATTCCTGATGGATAACGCGCGCTGCTTCTGGAATGGGCAGCGGGGCGGGTGCTCGCCAGGTCATGGCCTGCAGAATGGCATCCTCCACATCTTGATCAACGATGTGAGGCGTTTGTACGGGCGTCGGGTCTGGGCCAAGCTGCAGCACCATGCGCCCTGGCACAGCGGCCAGCTTGGACGCATCACCCGTACCAAGCACAGTGATGGAGTCTGACGAACTGGGCATACGCCCGGAAAGGCGCACGGCCAGATTGACCTTGATCGCGCCTTCAATCGCTTTGATGTCCGGGCGTTGGGTCGCAAGCCACAAATGCACGCCCACGGCGCGGCCCAGCCGCGAGATCTCGCGCATACTGGCGAGGATCGTTTTTGTGGTCTCCCCGTGATCCATAATGGAAGCGACTTCATCAAAGAAGATGAGAACACGCGGTAGGCGGTTCTCTGGGCAGCGGGCATTGTAGACATCAACGTTTTTGGCGATTCCGCGCATGATCTCGAAACGTTCAACGATCAGCCCTTCTATTTCCGCCAGGGTGTCACGCACGGCTTCTATAGAAGTGACCATTTTGTGGACGTGGGGCACTTGCTCGTAATAGTCGAATTCCAGCCCGCCCTTGAGGTCGATCAGGCACAACCTGACATCCTGAGGCGATTGACGGCTGATGATGCTACACAGCACGACGTTGGCGGCGTTGCTCTTGCCCGATCCGGTATAACCGGCGATCAGCCCGTGCGGAAATTCGCTCAGGTTGATCCACTGCATGGTTTTCGAGATGCCCACGCCAATGGGGATCGGGATCTTGTCGTGTTGGTCTGTCGGGTAATACTGCATGATCGCCCGATAGGTGACATAGCTCATGAGGCCGTCTATCGTGTCCAGACGATGCACGACAACCCACGCGCCTGTAGGACTGACAAGGCCAGTCACCTGGCGCTGGCATGTGGTCGAAAGCTCTACCAATGTGCTTTCATTCAAGAGGTGATCGCCCACACGGACGCCGTAGGGGAGACAGGTTTTCCAGCCGCCGAATAGGGTTTTGCGGCTGGTGTTGATCTTGTAGTAAATGGCGTCGGGCGTAATGAACACATCCGAGAAGCTGACCTTCTCGACATACGTCCGTGTGCCTTTCTGGTAACGATGGCAGTAGCCGAGCCGTGTCCAGCGGTCAATGATCAGCGCCCGGTAGTCATCGACTTCCTGAGCCATGAGCTTAGTTTGCTTATCGAGCTGGGCCTGACGTTTGACGGCTAACGAGTGTTCTCTCAGACGATCAACGATCAGCCGTCTTTCTTCAAAGAGGGCAATCGCATCATTGACCTTGTGCTGCTCATTCGCCAGATCGATTTTGGCGGCGCAATCGGCCAGGATGTCTAACAGCGGCTGCATGTCGTCGCCACGATCAACGCTATCGCGCGCTGTGAGGTCTTCTAAGATTGCCAGCTCATCACGGGCGGCGGCCTGCAGCTCGATTACAGCGTCAAGATCAATCTGGGCGATCTGCTCACGGGCGGCGATCAGCTCGTCATAGCTTTCGTGCTGTAGAAGCTGTTCAAGCTGTTTCAGTCGTTTTTCTCGCTGGCGCTTTTCAGCTTTCGCCAGGGGTTTGGCGACTGCGGCCCGCTTTTGCAGTTCGATGTTACGCGGGCTAATGACCACATGCTGCAGTTGGAGCGGCGCGGGCGCATTCTGGCCGGGGATCTGGGGGAGGGCTAGGTCAGTCATGAGCTGCCCTCATAGATATACGCCTTTACAAACCCGGCTTCATAGACATCGACAGTCACGACATGATCAGCCTGAGCGCGGATCGCTGCCATATAATCCCGTTCGTCCTGGCGGCTTAGAACCGTTTGGCCGTCGATGGCACAGACACTGCCGCCCGGCAGATCTTCAAAATCGGCGCGCTGCCATCCCAGCGCGGCGATTGCCTCTGGCGGCAAGGATTGATTCGTGTCGCCCGCATGTGTCCATACGATCGGCTGGGCGACATAATAATTGGTGACGAATGCCATACTGATCGATGTAGTAAAGGCCATGTCGGTGCCACGACAGGCAGCGGCCAGAGTGGTGCCGCCCTCACGGATTGTCTTTGGCATCACCGCCACGGCTGCAATCATCGGCAGTAAGATCCAGCGGGCGGCGTTACGCTCGCCTTTGTTCGTGCGATTGAACAGCATTGCCCAGAGGATAGGCAGCATCGAAAAGGCAGGCAGCATCGCCCGGTCAAGATAGACATTCCGCCAGGCGAACGATATAAAGCCCAGCATGCCAGGTACGCCAAACAGCATCACCAGCAAGAGAGCATGATCAGCCCGACGCCAGCGGCGGCGGTTGCTGTACAACGATAGGGCAGTCACACCGACGACGACGGCCAGCCCTAAAAGAATGTAAGGCTCTTGTGTGTAGTAGAGCGTCATGCGGTAGAGCGGTTCAAGCAGCGCGGCGGGCGATAAGAAGTTCTGCAGCCAAAAGCCATCGGCAACATCACGCGCCTGAATCAGCGCCAGGGCCACACCGGGCAATGACGCGCCCGCGCCCAGCATGACGGTTTGCCATTTGAGGCGGCCCGACAGCAGCGCCCAGACTCCGATCAGCCCGACATAAATCAATCCTAGCGAATGCACAGCAGGCACAACGTAAGACAACAGCACGAAATCGCGTGAGCGTCGATCCAGCGCGGCGGTGATCAGGTAGAGCACGACACACACCAGCAAGGAATACCCACGCGCCTCATGGCTGTAGTAAATCTGGGCGGGCAACAGCGCCATGATCATGCCAGCGCCCAGCGCCGCCCGTGGGCGCACGAACCGGCGCGCCAGGTTATAGAGCAGCACGCACGACAGGATACCGAAAGCGAGCGCGGGAAGCCTGAGCGCAAATTCTGACGATCCGAAGATCCGCACATTGATCCATTCGATCAGGTACCACAGCGGCGGGTGTACATCGTAGAGATTGACAATCGTCATGCGGTCGAATGGAAGGCGGGCCAGCGCCGCTGTAAACGTTTCGTCATACCACAGCGGTTCGAACATCCCCGGCAGTCTGACGATCAGCGCGGGGAGCGTGATGATCAGCCAGTGGGGAAGGCGGATCCCGGCGCGCCGAAAGTGGTTGATCCACATGACGACGACGGCACCGGCCACAACCATTGCGGGGAGATACTTCAAATCCTGGCGGGCCGCGCCTGCAAAGAGCACAACAAACGCCGTGACACCGGCCAGGCGCGCCCGCCAGCGGTGCCGCCGTGGGATCGCCCGGTAAAGCACAATCGCCACAACCGCGCCCACCAGAATTAGCAGCATGTAATTGGCGGTGATCGCCTGCTGACTTCTAATCGCGTCTAAGAATGAGTTCATACCGATAGCCATATCCTTGCCCGCCGCCCAGCCGCCGAATGTTCCCTGTGACTTCTAATCGCTCGACACAGCGTTGGACTGTTTTTGTTGACCACGGATATTCGAGATTGCTTTGGAGCTGCCCATAGGTGATACGGGCATTCGGATCGTCGGCCAACATTTGTTCAAGCGCTTTGTATACGAAGTGATCGCTAATTGGCATAATCCACATATAACCCCCTGTCTGTATCTTAGTGGACAAAGTGTCCATTGCTCGTTAGACAGATGTTCTAATATTGTTTGCATTGTACAGTAATGGACATAGTGTCCACAACAATACAAATCATCCAATAGCATGATATTGATCAGGATGACATTCTGTTGGGGATCTATCCTGTGCGTTCTGTAATCCTGCTCATGCTGCTGTTGGCTTTCGTGGCTCCCCATGCTCTGGCGCAAGATCCAGCGCCTAATACCTTGGGCTGGATCATCCCCTATGTCACTGTTGACGCCCCTACAGGATGTCTACCCGCCAATGGCAGCATGTACCTTGAAGCTGATTATCCCGATTTGTATGCGGCGCTCGATCCGGCCTTTATCGTTGATAGCGAGTATTTCAAGACACCGGATCTGAGAGGCCGCGTGAGCGTGGGAGCTGGTGAGGGCGTCGGGCTTACGAGCCGTGTTCTAGCTGAAACTGGCGGAGAAGAAAGTTTCACCCTGACAACCGATCAGCTCCCAGCTCACGACCATGACATCACGATAGGCGCAACCTCCGTAGGCACGGCAACTGAGCCGGGGAGCCTGAGCGTCCTATCACCGACCGGGGGCACCACGGACATAACATCCACCAGCGTGGGCAACGGCGATCCGATTGACATCATGCCGCCGTGGATCGCCGTCAATTACTGCGTCATGGCGATCAACGTCTTGCCGCTCTTGCCGCCTGAGGGCGTGACTGTGCAGGGCACAACCGTAACCACGGTCATGGGGCCTAGTGCTCAGGAGGTCGCATTCAAGTTTGAAGCCAGCGCGGGCGACGTGGCGATTGTTACCGTACTTGGGGCGAACGCTATGCTGATCGGCATGATGTACACCAGAAATAGGCAGGGGGCGTGATGGCTGCCTTCGCATTCCTGGCGGCAATCGTGCTGCTGCCATCGCTTCTGGGCTTTATCGCCGACGCGCTACTGTGGGGCTTCAATCAGTTCATGGCAATGTTTCGAGGTGCTGAGTGATCGACTTTGAAGCACTCGGAATCTACGTCATGACGATCTTCTTGCCGCCACTGCTGGGAGTGGCGGGGACTATGTTGGCTTTTATCACGGGCCTGGCAATCATCGACTTTTTGCGCGGGGCCGTGGGCGAGCAAATCTAAAGGAAAGGAGGTAACACGCAGATGTTGAGCATCACCAGCGAAACGCTCACCCCTCTATGGGACGGTGTGAACACACAGCTCCCTACATTCCTGGGAGTCTTCGCCATCGGTGGCGGTATCGCTATCGCCGTCGTCGTTTCCCGTGGCCTGATCAATACCATCGTCAACGCGCTCAAGGGCGCGCTGGGCGGCGGCAAGTGATCCTCAGTTCGGTGGGCGGGTTGGAACCGCCCACATTCCTTTCAGGTGACACATGCGTAAACTACTGATCGCGTTCGGAATCTTCATCCTCATTGTGGCCTTACGCCCGACGACTGCAGGCGCGCAGACAAGCGAGGTCTGGGCCACTGACTGGATCATCCGCAGATGGGACATGAATATCAGTGGGACAATGACCTACGCCGATGGGCAGTCGATGGGCAATCACCCATCGTCAGGGGAGTTCATCGGTGTAATTGCCCGTTACTATGACGTGGTTGCCACAAGTGAGCACGCGAATGGTAGCCAGCTCATGGGCATTGACTTTCGCGATCAGGCCCCGTATCCGCAAATCGTCGGCAGCTTCAATAACTACGGTACATTCACCTGGACTGTCCATAACTATTCAGCCTGCCTGTTGTATAGTGTGCGTGCCTTCTCTGGGCTGCCAGACTGGACGGCGGATCATGAGACGATCTGCGCAGCCTACGGCGCGGGGGATGAGACCTACACTAACCTGGGAACGTCAGCCGCCGTCAGCGGTGCCGCCCGCGCTAACTTTGTGTTTCACTGGGGATCAACTTACGTTGCCAACAACGGCGTGTTTGCGATCCGCTACCTGTATTATGGCACGCCGCCGCCTACGGCGGGTTGCAGCGCCGATCCAGAGCCAGACATATACGGGGTGGTTGTGGGAGATATTCCCCTAGAAGTCACATTCACCAACACCTCGACCAATGCCACATCTTATTCCTGGGATTTTGACGACGGTGAAACGAGCACAGATGCTGAGCCTGTCCACACGTTCGATGATCCCGGCTTCTACACCGTGGTGCTGACTGCCACGAACAGCATCGGCAGCGACACGTGCGAAATCGAGATCCACGCCACTTCGCCATTCGGCCTGACAGGGCAGGCAGGGAGACCGCTGGGGCCGTATGATCGGATTGACTGGGAGGGGGCCTATGAGGGCATGTGGGATTATTCGGGCTTGCCGCCCGGCGTGGATAGACCGCCGATTTATGCCAACAGCTCAAACCGCGTCTTTGCTGTTGCGAATAAACCACAGGCGCAGGTGCTCTCAATCGGTGAGGGGCAGGTGATCAGCGTCCAACAAGCCAGCAGTGTTACTGAATGTGGTGTCTATACAGGACAATCATCTGAGTGGCTGTTTTTCTTCTCTGAGTGCTACCTGTTTGTTTCTCAAGGCGTTGCTCCTGATTTTATCAGCGGGGCTATGTTCCGCGTGGATCGGGCCGATGCCTATGAGGTTATGGTTTCTACACAAACGGACGACTTGATCCGCTACTATGTCAAGTCGCCTATGGTGAGCGTCGGGGATGTCATCGCTAAAGGTTGCATCATCGGGGACACCTTACAATTGCTGAATCTGGTGGCCGCTGAAATCAACACGATCAACGCTGGCATTGGCGGGGAGGGAGGCATAGGCGCGGGCGTGGGGATCGGCCTTGAGAGTGAGACTGGCATCAGCTTCACTGCGCTCGATTTGAACGGCGGCACCGACCGGCTATTGCCTCATCTCACAGAAGATCATGATCCGCTGCAGGCGTGCAATGTCAATCCGCTCTACAGTTCGTGCATGGGCGACGGCCAACTGCGCGATCCATCCGCCTGGCAAAGCACGGGCCTTGTGCAGTGGGACACGGACGGCAGCGGCGCGATCCTGCAGCCGGGCGCGCGGATCGCCCAAACGCTGGCGCTGGGCAGCGGCGAATACGAGTTCAATGTTCGTGCCAGGCGGCTGGGCACATTTGCCACAACCTTGATCCTGCAGCTTGGGGAGACGGTGCAAGAGGATGAGGTTCGTTACGAGCTGGATACCTATGTTATTCCAGCCGCCGCCCACGATCCCGACGCCGGGCAGCTCTACACGGTTGCCATCAGCAACCTCGGCAATTCGCCGATGGAGATCCTGAGCGCGTGCGTATCCGATGGCAACGGCGGGGAGGCGCTGGGCACGTGCGGCTTTAGTAACCCCAGCTTTGACTATGGCCTGACGAACTGGGATCACACCGGGGATGTCTTCTTAGGTCTGACCGACGGCGAAATCTGGATGGAAGACGACACCGACATCAGCCAGGCGATCAACTTGTATCCGAACGGCGCGCAAAGCTACGCCTATGACATCACGGTAGAGGCGCGCTTGCCTGCAGACTACGCCGAAATCACCGGCACCGTGGCCTTCTCATGGGAGTATGACGGCGGCAGCGGTGACTTTATTTCGCCAGCATCGACCACAACTTTCAGCTTTGCATCTTTCTTCGCCCGCGCTGGATCAACGCCGTCATGGTCATCGCTGGTGACATTCGAGGCGCTGGTGACAATCGCCACACCAAGCAGCGGGCCATTTGTCATCAACGCCCATATCAACGACGCGCCCGCCGATGTCGGTGTGACGGTCACACGGGTGTGTATCAACGATCCATTTGCGCATCACCCCGACACAACCGGCGGCGAAACGCTGCCCTTCCCGATCAACTGTGAGCGTATCGCCGTGCCTGCAGGCGACGGCGTGGGGGAGTGGATCTTCTATCATTGGTCAAATCTGGATCGGTTCTTTCAGTGCGACTTGATGATCCTGATGAACCGCATGTGGAACACGATGTTTAACACCTACCGCACGATCCAATGGGGCTTTCTCTACGGCCAGGCGAGTATGGACAAAACCGGGCGCTGGTTTGGGAATGTGTTGTTCCCCTGGCTTGAAGGCCATTTCCGAAACATGGCACTCGGACAGGTGACAACCGTCATTCAGGGCGAGTCGGGCGGGTGTACTGACATCTGGTGTGTTTTGGGGTCGCTGATCGATCAAGTCTTTGGCCCGTTGATCGGGTCGATCACCAGGATTGTGGATACGCTGCTTGGCATCATCGAGCAAGTATCGACACTGCTTTTGGCAGTGGTATCTACCTTGCTGGCGCTGGCGTTGATCCTGATCAACCGAATGCTCGAGCTGGGCATACTTGGACAGAACATGTTGGGGTCGCTGCTGACTGCCTACAACAGCAGCCCGGCGCTGCCTATCCCCGGCATTCCTGATTGTGGCGTCAATCCGCCTGAGGGCATTTGTAAAGGCATATGGGTTGTCGATAACACAATCTTCTCTGAGGGCACCGCTGGCGCGATCATCCCGACGCTGCTCACGGCCTTTCTGTCCATTCACCTGACGATCTTTGTTGTGGCCCGTATTCGTCACATCATCATGAGCGTGGGGAGGTCGGTGTAATGCGCCGCGCCGTTTTTATTTCGATCCTGGCGGCGCTTCTGATCGCCGCGCCAGCTTTTGCGCAGCAAAACGACTGTACGCGCAATAAGCCCTGTGGTCAGGTGCCATGGTCGCTGCCCTATTTGCCGCCGCTCGTTTCGCCGTCGCCTATGGCGACGATAGCCACAACACCGCTGCCTAATCAGAACACGCTCACGCCGTCACCCACGGCAACGATGACGGCGACGACGGCCCCGACGCCCACGCCTTACGACCTTGGGCTTACGGTTACGACATTTCAGCAATCCGCCAGCGCTGAGCTGCTCAATAATGGTAGCTTTAGCAATTGGTCTAGTGATAACCCGGTTGGCTGGTCAGTGTCCGGTGAAGTCGGTAGCGATCCGGCAGTATCACAAACTGCACCTGATGGGAGCGCTGGCACAGGTGCGGCTAAATTCTATTCAAGTGCGACGGTAACCGCGCCAATAATCCGTCAAACTACTCTCACCTCTGGCAATTGGTATGAAATCAGATTAAACGTTTCAGCCTATACCTCAGGGCAACTAATTGCTCAGGCGTTTGGCGGCTCATTATCAAAAGTCATTACAGCAGCGGGTTATTATTCTTGGATTGATAATTCATCTCACACAATATGGCAGTTATTGACGGCTAATCCTCCCGCATCAATGGTTGTTGATGATGTCAGCGTTAAGTCAATTACTCTCAACAACGAGCACACAACAATTTCAGATGCAACATTCGATTTATTCTTTACGCTACCCGGATCGCCGTATGCTTATGAATCAGCTCGTATGTGGTATCGGGCATCCGGCACAGCTAATTATTGGCGTGCACAAGTTGTTCGGAATGTTGGCAATACTGCATGGGACTTTCTTCTTGATAGTGTTTCATCAGGCACCGCTACAAATCAAATAACCGTAACCAATGTGGGAACGGTTAACGGCATACGTGTAGTTGCGAGCGGCAATACACACACTGCATATACATCATCAGACGGCGGTCAAAGCTGGACACAGCGCGGATCGCCTATAACAAATTCAACACACGCAACGAATACAGGCATGAGGGCTGTCTATAGCACATCGGTTACGCCGTCAATGCTTAGGGCCTCATCTGTGGTTTGGCCCGCCACGGCGATCCCCGGCACAACCATTCCTGTTATTAGCCCGCAGATTGACACCTCTGGCCTGAGCGATCAACTGGCGACGTTGGGAGCGATGGCAAATGGAACGCCCTTCCAGATCATGGATCTGCAGGGCACGCCCGTAGACCTTGAAGCGCAGTTCGCCGAACTTGCCACGCCAGCGGGGTTGTTCTTTGGCTATGCGCGCGGCCTGTCTGAAATCAATCTGGGCAGCGTCACGACGTTCATTCAGTTCGCCATGCTCACGGTGTCGATCATCCTGGCGCTGACTGCTACACAGTTTCTGCTGCCCATCATTGCCACGGCGTTTGGCGTGATCCGCCGTGTGGCCCAGCTCGTTCTTGAGTTCTTACCGCTGTGAGGTGATGTCATGCAGTGGTTAACCCCAACGCCGCCGCCGATTGTCACACCGGGCGCGCCTGTCATTGATCTGGGCACTGCTGACTATGACCTGGCGCGTAACATCGTGGGCGGTTGGACGTGGCTGCAGCAAAACAACCTGATCGATCCGCTGCTCGCGATTGCCATTCTGGTGCTGATTGTCTTTGGCCTGCTCTCCATCGCCATTCATTTACGCCAGGTGACTGAGGGCGATTGATGAAGAAGCACTTCATGCCCGCTGGCTATAACGCCACACTCGATTACATCCCGCCGCAGTCGGCAGAGTGGACACCGATCATCGTCACGGCGGTTGTGATCCTGCTCATGGTGTTTGTCTGCGGCGGCGGCAGTGCCTTCATCCTGAGCAAGATCACCGGCCAGCCTGAGACGACACCGACGCCGCCAGAAGCGGGCGCGCTGGTGGTCGAAACGATGACACCGGCTGAGCCGCCCGCCTCGCCCACGCTCACGCCCAGCATGACGCCCACCGAAACGACGACACTCACGCCCCAACCGACGCCCACCGACACGCCCAGCCTGACCGCGCCGCCGCCCACACCGACGCTCACGCCCGGCACGCCCACCGATGTGCCGACGGTTGCGCTGGTGGTGATCACTGTCGAGGTGCCGGTGACTGTCGTCGTGCGGGATGTGCAGGTACAGCCCGCCCCGGCTGCAGCGCCGCGCGTCGTCACTCAGGTAGTGCCAGGGCCAGAGGTGATCCGCGTCGGGCCGCCCGTGGTGCTCACGTCACCGCCTGAGATCATCGTCGTCACACCGACCGAATCACCCACGCCCACGGAAACAGCGACACTGCCCACAACACCGACGTGGACACCAAGCCCGACGATCACGCCGTCACCGACGCTGACAGAAACACCCACCATGACACCGACGCCCACAGCGACAGAGACACCGACTGAGACACCCACAATTGAGGGGGCGTGATGTTCATTCGCCAGCTCTACCGCATTCTGTTTCGCCAGCACCGGCGCTCACGATTGCCCCGGTTCGTCCGTGGCTTCCATCGTGAGTATGAAGCCATCGACATTGACGACGCGGATATGCAGGTCGCGTTGGGCAGCGGGCGCTTTCGTGACCCGTGGCACGTCGTCGGTATGCTGCACAAGTACGGCGCGGCGGATGTCTATGAGCTACTGGAGATGCTGCCCAAGCGTAAGGGCGTCAACTGGCGGCGGCGCTTCCGCCGCTGGCTTCTGTACGTGGAAGGCAGCGAGGTATCCGATCCATTCCGGCGGGAATGGCAGTCGATCAAGAATGGAGAGCGCAGATTATGGTAGGTCAGGATTTAGCGGCACTGAACACTGTGCCTGATGCGATCAAAGTCATCGTCTGGATCGTGGCGCTGTTGGTAGCGGGCTACATGATCGGCGTGGGTGTCGAGTCCTGGATGAACAGAGAGGAACGCCGTGACGACGATCACCGCCGCTGACATCCCCGGCCTGCAGGCCATGGTCAACATCATCCTGGTTGTGTTTCTGATCGGCTGGGGGCCGCTCGCCTGGTATCTCACCCGCCAGGCTGCATTAGCGGCGCTCACGGCGGGCGATCATGCGGCCCAGCGCGTAGGCGATCAGGCTGATGTAGACATCACTAAAGCTGATGAAGAATCGTTGAGTGGTAATGACCGTGATTACCACAAGCACGGCATAGGCCACCGGCGCGGCCATGAGCACGCGGGCTAACCGCATCATTCTATTTCCTTGTCTTCCTGTCAACGTATGCCGCCAGGTCTCGCAGATCCCGCGCTCCAGACACCGGATCGGGCGGATTTGCGTCAGGTGGCTCGCTGGCGCGTGTTTTGCGCCCTAGACGGCCAAACACCCACACCAGCGCCACAACGCCCGCCAGCGCCCCAAATACGAGCGCGCCGATGCTATCCCCACGCAACTGTAGACCGGCCAGCGCAGACGTGTAGCTGTCATCCTCACGCAACAGGATTAATGGCAGCGCACACAACAGTCCGATGACGGCAACGAACGCCCAGAGATACCAGTACAAAACCAGATACAACCACAACAGTACCCGGCCCACAATCAGCACGATCAACAGCAGCGGCATCGCCGCCAGACCGAGCGCCAAAGCCAGCGGGATCAGATCGATACGCCCGGCGCGCCAGGCGAACGCAGACCCAACGCCGCCCACGCCGATCAGCACCGAAATGGCGATCAGTTTGACCAACGTTGGCGGCACGTGGAATAGGTTTTGTTCTTTCATAAGCGAGTCTTTAGTTACAATATTCTCACTTAATAATCATCGGGGCGCATAAAGAGACGTGGCAAAAATGCCATAGATTCAAATCAGTCTGCTTCTGCTATCACCCGAATGGCTTCTAGTTTCTCACCTCTGCGCAGGGCAGATATTACCCGGCGTTCCCTGGTACTCAGTTCGTCAGCTCGCATGTCTTCATGCGCGTATGGCTCAGGATCATCTGTCAATCCCAACAAATAATCCGCGCTTGTTTCGAGCGCCATAGCCAACAAGCGAACCTTCTCCCCCAGAGGTTCTGTCTCTCCATTTTCATAGCGCCAAATCTCTTTAGCACCACTCAGCCCCAACTGCTCTGCCAAGGCTTCCTGTGACAAACCTTTGCCTTTTCGGAGTTCTCTAAGCCGATCATTCCGCATGTTAGAGTTCTCCAACTATGCCAATAGCTTAAGACAAATTTGTCTTGACTTCATTGGCATAAAAGACATAGGATATTGGCAAAGAAGCCTAACTCTTTTTTTATCTCGAACTTGGGCAAAGTTGCCCATAGGTATTGGCAAGGATGGACAAATGCCAGCACCGGGAAAGATGAAAGCTCTTGCCAAGCGCGGCGATCCAGCCAAGCTGATTCCCGCCGCTGTGAACCGCTATGGCAACCAGGCGGCTGCGGCCAAAGAGCTTGGACTGAGCACGACGACGATCAGCCTGTGGCTCAAAGAGCACGGCTATGTTGTGCGGCGGATCTGGGTGCGCCCGAAGGATAAGAAGGCAACCGACGAATTCATCGCCGTGATGATCGGGGAGGATGTGAGCTGATGGACGGCATGACGCTTCTCACGCTCGCACTCTTGACCGTCGTCAACCTGGCGGCGCTCTACATCGACAATCGCAACCGGGCGATCAAGTACCGTGAAATCGGCGAAGCCATCAACCGCCTTGAAAAGCGGATTGAGATTCTTGAAGCCGCGTGTTTCCCACCCGGAATGAACGTCATTGAAGTAAAGCCTGGCGTTGACGAACGACTACGCAGGCTTGAGCGGGTCTTCAGCCCGGATCACCAGCTATGACACAGCAAAACACCTACACCTTCCGCGTGTCGCAAATGGAGTGCGGCGATCAGCGGATCAAGATCAATTGGATGTACGGCATTCTTGCCGACCGCCTGTCAGAAGCTGTTGACAAGCTCATGGTCGAACTGACCACCGCAGGCTACGCCAACTGGCGCTTCAATTTCGAGCTGATCGACATCATCTATCCGGGGGAGCAAGCCCGATGAAGCTGTTTCGATTCTGGTTGTTACTGCCGCCGCCGGTCAAGGGCACCGATGACTTGATTATCGAGCTGCAGATCAAAGAAACGTCTTTCACAGCAGCGCTTGAATGCGCCCGCCAGCACATGAGGGAGGTGAAACACCCAAACATCGCGATTGTTTATCCAGAGCCTGAGGACGCAATCAGTGAAAGGTAGAGAGTCTATGTTCAAGATACGACACACACGCACGGGCTGGATTGTGTTCATCCCGCAGGATTACGAGACGTGGGTGACATGTGAGGAGCTGGTTGTACTCGGATACATTCGCCCGATGCAAGAGGGCTATGTTTCCGCAGAACAAACGGTATTTGTGCCACAAACAAAAAAGACCCGCTGTGCGCAGGTCTCACGCTAAAGACGGCGGGTGAGAGGTGCCGCCCTCTCACCCCCTATAGGGGCCTAACTTCATGATAACACGACTAAATGAGCGTGGGATGATCCCCCCAGAGTCAGGGGGGCACCTATGATCACCCTGCAAGATGCGTGGGCAATCAAGCGGCGCATGGTCGGGCTGGATCTGAATGGCAGCGCCGATCTGCTCTCCCCCATGGTGAGCGCCCTGCTTTCATCCATCGACACGACGACACCTGACGGTTTCAAGCTGCTGCAGAAGATCGCCGCCTCCGATCCGTCAATCTCTCAGCTCGTCTTAGCCGCCGATCCGCACAAGCCCGCGCCGCAAAAAGCCGCGCTGCCTGAGGTGTTCGTGCCGCCGCTGCACAAGAGCGCCGTGCTGACAGATGAGGCGCGCCAGGCTGCGGAGACATCGGGCCGCTGGCTCTCCGAGTTTTCAGCGTGGGCGATCAAGCGTTCGCCGATGACACCGCCGATCATGTTAGAGGCGGGCGGGATCTGGCTGATCGGCCTGGCAACCGCGCGGCGGGCCTACGTGCAGATGCACGAACGGATCTACCCCCACCTGTATATCATGTGGGTAGCCATGACTACCCGCTACGCCAAAAGCACGGGCTTTCATGCCGTGCAAGCCGTGGCTATGCACGCCTTCCCCTACCTGATCATGCCCAGTGAATCAACGCCTGAAGCGCTCATGAGTTCGCTGGCTGGCAAGATGCCCGACAATTTCAACGATCTGCCCAAGTTCGAAAAGCGTCTGTTAGAAGCATCACGGTCTTATGCCGCCCAGCGCGGCATGATGATCGATGAAGCCAGCTCCCTGCTTGGGGCCAGCAAGAAAGACTACATGCAAGGGCTAGCCGAAATGCTGCTCTTAGGCTATGACGCCCCGGCGCGCCTGACACGGGCAACCAAAAGCGGCGGCTATGCGGCGGTTTACAACCTGGGGTTGTCGATCCTGGGGGCGACGACACCCGCGGCGATGGCGCGCTACGTTGGGCCTGATCGTTGGGAAGATGGCGACATGGCCCGCTACGCGCTGCTGTTTCCTGAGGGGCCGATGCCCTATACCGATGACATCGGCGATTACTTACCGCCGATGGATGTTGTCGAGCAAGTCAAGGCGCTGCACAACCGACTGCCCACGCCGCCCAGCGAAGATCTCTATGAGGTTGATACACCGCCCACGCCTGAGACAATCGCGCTGCAGATGGATGAGTCGGCCCGCGCTGCTTTCCGCAAATACCGTAAGGCCATGGTCGAGGCGGTGGATCGGGATCTTGACGTGCGGCTGCATGGGAACTATGGCCGCTTGCCGATCATGGCCGTCAAGGTTGCCCTGAGCTTGGCGCTGATCGACTGGGCACAGCAAGCCAAAGGCAACCCGCCCACGATCCAGATCGGACATTGGGCGCGGGCACAGATGATTGTCGAAAGCTGGCGCGGCTCATTGCACCGGCTATTAGACGCGCTGGCCCAGACACGGGATAGCCGCGCTCAGGATCGCATTCTTGTGCTGCTTAAGTACAGCCCGACCGGGCTAACGATCCGTGATCTCTCCCGATCCACGGGCCTGAGAAGCAAAGAGATTGAAGACGCCATGGGTGTGCTGATCGAGTCTGGCGACGTGCAAGCCATCGATCATCAGAACCCGAATGGTGGTCATAAAACGAGACTCTATCAGAGAGTTGTGTCAGCAAATTGACAGAAAAAAAAGTTGTGTCAAGTGTCAAAGTGTCAGTTTTACTGACACAACTATAAGAGAGGTCTAAGGCATGTACAGCGATTTAGAGACCATAAAGGCTCAGCACGATTTACGAAGTATCGCCCGTTCGGAGCTGGGAAATCCGCGCACTTCAACAGCCCGTTACGACGTGTACCGCTGCCCATTCCATAACGAGCATCACGGCTACAGCCTGCAGGTGTGGGCTGATGGCTTCAAATGCTACGGCGCGAAATGTGGCGTAACCGGGGATGTCATCACCTGGCACGAGATGCGCTATCACATGAGCAAGGCTGAGGCGATCCGCTTCTTACGCGGCGATCAGATCCCCGGCGTGAAGTCGAAACGCCGTCCAGCGCCCGCGCCCGCGCGCCCGGTATTTCTCTCTGAGCCGCCGCCCGCTGAATGGCAGCGCTTCGCCCGCGCCGTCGTGGATTTTGCCGACGAACAACTCTGGGAGACCGCGCCAGGCGAAAAGGCGCTGGGCTATCTGAATGCGCGCGGCATTCACGATCACACCATACAGGCGGCCCAGCTTGGCTACATCCCGGCGCGGGATGATCGTGAGCGCACGTATGGCCGCGTGTTGTTCGATGACTGGCGCAAGCCAGACGGCAATCCCGTGAGAATCGCGTGTGGCATCGTCATTCCGCACTTCGCCGATGATCACCTGTGGGCGCTGCGTGTGCGGCGGGCCGTGGGCGATCCCAAGTACATGGGCGTAGCTGGCGGCAGCAAGGCGCTCTATTGGTCGGACACGATTCAGCCCGGTCTCCCCGTGCTGGTTGTCGAGGGCGAATTTGACGCGCTGATCGCCTGGCAATGCGCGGCGGATCTGGTGTCCCCGGTCGCAATCGCCAGCGCCAGCAATGCCGATGTCAATCCGTATTGGTTCCCCAAGTTGATGGCAGCGCCGCGCATCCTGGCGCGGTTCGATGCTGACGCGGCTGGCGGGAAATATCTCCCCAAGCTGGCCGCCCTGAGTTCGTGTGTGGTGCCATGCCAGGTGCCTGCAGGAAAGGATGTCAATGAGTTCTACGTGATGAGTGAGTTTCGACGTGATCCAATTCGATGTTGGTTAATGGAGGTGTCCTAATGTCCTGTAAAGGTCATCCTTTTGAATCGGTCTATGAACCGCTGTTTTGCCCTCAGTGTAACGCAATCCTAACCTTTGGTGAGTCTCGGTACGGTTGCACAGGTTGCGGTTGTTCAAGCTGGCTAGATGAGAAGCCGCTGACAGTCGAAGAACAGTTGCAGAAGCTGCTTGATCAGCTTGACAGAATCGATCAACTTACCACTGAAGCCTGTGGTGAGTGGATCTCAGTTGACCCGTTGTATGTGCCCTGGCGCATAAAACTACTCAGAGAGATAAGAGACATAGCCAGGGAGCACTTGCAGCCATAATGACACAGCAGAAAGTGAGGAATGCAGATGAATAGATGGACTATCGATCCCCAAGGGCTGCCCAAGCGCCAGAAAGAATTCTTGTGGGCGCTGGCATCAGCGAATCAGAAGCCAGTCAAGAACGCAGCTACTCGTAAGGCACTGGAAGATCTTGGACTGATTCAGGTTATTGACCGCAAGGCATGGGAGATTAGGCTAACAGCCATCGGCTCATTAGTCGTTTGGGTGATGCGTCTCGAAAAGTATGTAGAGGACGTGAATCAGATCCCCGGCATTCAGGCGTCAATGGGCAAGATTAATGTCACTGTCGAAGAAATTGACGACTTCTCAAACAGCGACGTGGATGATTTTGTCACCAATTGAGTTCTAAGAGCACAGCAGAAAGTGAGGAATGCAGATGAGCCACTACCTTGATAGGTTTTGTGAGATGTTACGGGAGAAGCGCTACGTCGTTTTAGACACCGAAACCACTGGCTTGCATCAAGGCGAGATCTGTCAGATCGCCATTATCAATCACGGTGGTGACGTGTTGCTCGATACGTTGGTGAAACCTATTCGGCGCATTCCACCAGAGGCCAGCCGCATTCACGGAATCTTTGACGATGACGTGAAAAGCGCTCGCGGATGGGGAGACATTTCATCTGAGGTTGAAACGATCCTACGCAATCAGCATGTGGTGGTCTACAACGCGGTCTATGACCGCAAGATGATGCATCAAAGCGCGGAAGCTGTTGGACTGCCCAAGGTTGACTGGAAGACTTTCAGCACCTGGTGGTGTGCGATGGAAGCATTCGCAGAGATCTACGGCGACTGGAACGACTATCACGGCTCCTATCGCTGGCAGCGCCTTTCAACAGCAGCCGCGTACTACAACATCCCGGTCAACGGCGCGCATTCAGCGTTGGGTGACTGCCTGATGACATTGGCCGTCTGCAAGGCCATGGCTGAATAGATATTCAAAAGCACGGGCGGATCGCTGGAACCGATCCGCCCGCCAGGTAGAAATTTGGAGGTCTCTACCATGATCGATATTAACACAAGTTCGGATTATGAGGTGATCGGCGAAGTGAAGCGCTATGTTGTTCTTTGGCATAGCCTCAGCACGGGCAAAAGCGGGCGGTTGCTTCTGTGGGCTGATGATTGTGCCGACGCCGAAATGCGGGCGCTCCACGAACTGAAAAGGCGCTATCACGAGGAATGCAGGATCTATGGACGCCAGCAAAGATCGCAGGCGTGGACAGTCGTTGTGAATGAGGTGACAGTATGACTAACCTAACCGACCTAAGGCCACTGACTAGCAACCAATACGATCAGGCGCGGGCGGCGGCGCTGCAGCGCGTGCAGGCGCGCATCGGCGAAAAGCCAGAGCGTAAGCACTTCAAGCGTGAGATGGGGCCGCTTGCTACGCCGCTGGATTACATCGCCCTGGTGGTATTCCTGGCGGCGCTGGCGATTTCGAGCACACACATTATTGCCTACATGACGCGCCAGGCACAGACAGGCTACACGCATTCGATCACGCGCCCGGATGAACAACCGATGATGAATGAACCACCCGCAATGCCTGGGTTTCAAATCGACTTGGACGCATGGGCGCGCATACATCAAGGCGGGGCAATTTTGCTTGCTGAGAGCGCCGCGCTCCTATTCATGACCATGCACACCATGACGGCGCTTTCACGTGCCCATCGGAAACCTGTTATCCGCTGGTTTTCAATCCCGCTGCTGTTGGCAACATTGGCCGCTGCATTCGTTGTGAAGGCGAATCTCGAAAGTGGCATTGATCCGCTGGTAGCACTTATGCCGCCCGTGTTTACTCTGGGCATTGCCGTGCGCCTTGAGGCGCTGATCGCGTCCTATCTACGGCGGCGGGATGACATCAGCCATCGCTATCTTGAGGCGTTGAAAGTCTGGGAGGTTGCCAGCAAAGACCCGGCGAAACATCCTGAGTTTATGCCCTTGCTGCGCTCAGAATTGTGGCAAGCCATCGTCAAGAAAAACCGCGGTTGGGAGGACGCGCCTACGGATATTCGCCGAGCGGCTGTGCTCCGAGAGCTGGAACGCGAAACATGGGCCTATGACGATTCGGCGGTGCTCCCTTTATCAGTGAACGGGCATGGGACGGCCCCAAGCCCGTTAAACAATCCAGTGGTGAGCGGGGCGGCGGTCGTGGTCAATTAGTGCCGTGGCAGCTATCCGGGGTTGTGCCTGAGAACATCGGGCGGCCCCGGATTTATGACGACAATGCAGCCCGCCAGCGCGCTTTTTACTGGCGAGCGAAGAATCAACAAACCTAACGAAATTCGAGGAATGAGGCTTAACCATGCCAGCAAGTTTCACCCCGGAAATGCAAGCCAATAGCATCAAGGTTCCATACTTTGAAGATGCCAGGGCAGACCTTACGCCGGGCTATGCGACGACAAAATCAGCCGAAAGGTTACAAACAGACATTGCACAACTCATCATCCGCTTGGGCGGCTCAGGCCCCACATTTCTGCAGGGCAGTTTCGGCAGTGGCCGTGAAAAACGCTATGGCTATGAGGTTACTTTCACGTTTGGCGGTAGGCCCGCCGTCATGCAGGTTGCTGCTTTGCCTATTCGCCGTGAAACGTATCAAAAGAAGATACAAGCCCTACGTCATGCCCTTTACACGATTGTCGAGCAATTGAAGACGCAAATAGCCGCGCGGATCATGTCCCCTGGCTATGAGCCATTGGTGCAATTCTTGCTTGTCCCAGGCACGGGTAAGACAGTTGGGGAGCTGGTGTTGATATCCAATGACGTGCCCAACCTGAATCCGTCGCTGCCTGCTCGCGTCGGCGATGTCGTCGAGGGCGTAATCGTCGAGGATTGACCGGTGCCGACGATCAATGACTGCCTGGCGCGGTTCGAAACCTATCTACGCCATGAGCGTGGGCTGAAAGATATGACAATCGCAGGTTATCTCAGTGACCTGCGATTGCTCTATCAACGGTATCCGTTGGATGTCTCGGACATCACACTTGAACAACTTCGCCACTACATCAGACACCTGCACATGCGCGGGCTGAAATACCGCACGATTGAACGACACCGGGCCGCCTGGTCAACATTCTGGCGCTGGCTACGCCTGGAAAAGATCGTTACTGATAACCCGGTCGAATTCCTGCAGCTCCCCAAGCGCCCGCCGCCGCTGCCCAAGTGGTTAGAGGAGTCGGATCTTCGCAAGTTCGCCGAAACGCCAGATTCTAGCCGCTTCATGGCTATGAGGCAGCGCAACGAATGCGCCTGGCGGTTGCTGGCGCTGTTGGGCTTGCGTCGGTCTGAGGTACTGAATTTACGTGTGAGAGATGTTATGCTGCAGGATCGTCTGATCGCGATCCGTGGCAGCAAAGCAGACGGCGAGCGTGTGTTGCCGCTGCCTGATGCTTTGCACGGGCTTCTCAAGGCTCAGATGGAAGGGAGGGCGGCTGCTGATCTGGTATTGCCTGGCATTCCTAGCGGGCAATGGTCGCCTAAGGCGTTTCGCATTCAGTTCAATCATCACGCCCGGTGCTGTGGCTTGCCGACGTGGGTAACACCGCACACGATCCGGCACAGCTACGCGACTCATCTGGTGAAACGCGGTGTGAGCATCTTTGACGTGCAAAAGATGCTCGGACACAAAGACATCAAGACGACGTTGGTCTATTTGCACGTCTCCCCGGATCATCTCCGGGGAGCTGCTGAAAAACACATCCTGAGTGAGTAGTACACAGTGTAGAATGTCGGTGTGCCTAAGCGAACCTGTAAGCCGCTTTCTGTGCCTCTTGCGAGGCGGCGATCATCTCTCTAGCCGCGCGGATTGCTCCGGCGGTCATGCGGCATACCCGGCGCTTTTTGCGGGACGGGCCGCCCCAATGCGCCTGCTTTGCCTTGCTCCCGGTGGGGTTTGCCAAGCCGCCGACATTACTGCCGGCGCTGGTGGTCTCTTACACCACCGTTTCACCCTCGCCCCGCTTGCGCGAGGCAATGTCCTTCTCTGTTGCACTATCCGTCGGGTCGCCCCGCCCGGCCGTTAGCCGGCACCGTTGCCCTGTGGAGAGCGGACTTTCCTCAGCCCGGACAAAGCCGAGCCGCGATCACCCGGTCTGCTTAGACACGTTATCATTATAGCAGATCAGGTCAGATGTTCGGATGGGGTGCTGTTTGAGCGGACTCCTACTTTCATACGTGTTGTATGCGCTAACGCTGTGGCTGGGCATGGCCTTGATCCGGCGAGGCGGCACAGCCAAATGGGGTTTATCGCTCACGGGTCTCGGACTGATTGCCTACGCCATCAGCCTGGCCCTACCCAGACTGGAGACAGCCGCGCCTGGCACAGGCATTACGCCATTGACGGCGGCCTTGCTGCCACTGCCCGGTATCTTCTGGTGCTTTGCAGCAGCATATCTGTTGCCAGAAGACGATCTAATCAGCCGACGATTGCAGTCATATACCCCCTATGTGCTCGGTGGCGCAGTGTTGGTCGCGTTCGGCAACGCCATCTTGAGAAGCGGCGGAGCCACCCGGACGATCAACCTTTCACTTGCGCTGAGCATATTGGCACAAGCCGCGGCGCTGGTGCTCGTTTGGCGTGTCTGTCGGGCAAGTGCCCATAAGCGCCCGTGGAGCGCGATCCTGGTTGTCTGCCTGTTCTTCGGGCTGAGCACAGGTTGGCTGCTCCTGCAAACCACCAATTTGATTGACAGCGATTCAGACCTGGCGCTGGCGGCCATCGGTTTCGACCTGCTGCTGCTGGGGTGGGCGGTTGCCTGGCTGGATGCTTTTGAGGAAGGCGAAACGCTACCGCCGGATTTGCGGCGTTCGCTCGCTGCCTCGGTCGTGGCGGTGGTGCTGATCGCCGGGCAGGTGATGCTGGTGATGCTGCACTCCGTCTCTGATAGCGCGGAGGCATGGAGATCGGCTATGACGCTCCTGCTCCACGGTGTCACTGCCGCAGCGATTGCGTTCCAGATGTTCGTGACTCCTCTGCAGAAACTGTTCGACAGACTGGTAGGGGATCGCGTTGAACGCAGCGCCAACGACTCGCTGCGTGATGCTGCAGACGCATTCACCCGCATCGACACACGCACCAACCTGGCAGCCTTGGATGACGAAACATTCGCGCGGTTGACTCGCCGGGCCCTGAGTCACATGAGCAGCCTGAGCCGGTTGACTACCAGCCCGCTGACTCGCCTGCCGATCATCGAGCAGCGGCTGAACGCGCGCGGCGCGCATAACAACAGCCTCGACCGCGCACTGGAACTACGAAAGCTGCTGATCGAGAGCATTGAGCGACTGAAACCCACGGGAGATGGCGCGTCCGGCACGAGCGATGCCTGGCGTCACTTCAACGCCGTCTATTATCCGTATGTGCGCGGCCTAAAACCCTTCAGCCGTTATCACGACGACGAGTTGAGCGAAAGTGATCGCGCAGCGCTCGATTGGTTTCGCACCTCCGTGCCGGAACGCACACTCCACAACTGGCAGACCGCCGCTGCCCGGTTGATCGCACAGGATCTGCGCGAGCGCGGCGGCTAACTGGCAGTCTTTGGCAGTCTTTTTCGTGGTCATGGCAGCAGGTTTTCGGCCAGGATACGGTCATCGTTTGGGCTGCATTCTGGAGAGAATCGCATGACACAGCAGATGACGAACGAAGGTAGTTTCGCACGGCTTGCTGCACAGGCAGATGGTTTGTTTTGCGCGGCGAGCGGGTTGATCGGCGTGCTTGCGGCGGGAAGCCTGTCCCAATGGACGGGCATCAAACCGGTTGAGTTGCTCACGTTCGTAGCCGTCGGCCTGATCATCTATGGCGCGGGATTGTTTGGCATTGCTTCGACACGCCCGGTCACGCGCAGGCTGCCGGTGACGACCATGATGCTCAATCTCGCCTGGATCGTCATGAGCATCTTGCTGCTGCTCGCCGATCCGTTCCCGCTGACCGCAGAAGGGCGCGCGCTCGTGATCGCGATAGCAGTGATCGTTGATCTATTCGCCACCTGGCAGTTCCTGGCTATACGGCGTATGCGCGGGCAAAGTGCAACCGGTCACATGCTTCACAAGCCTGTCTGAGCGTTCGCTGAACGTGGGTTGCCAGGGGTTCGGTTCGCTTTTACAATGACGAAAGGGGACAGGGCGTTGCAAGCGCCCCGTCCGCTTTTACGCGAGGTATGCATGGCGACAATCAGCAAACGTGCTGCGACTTCATCTCCGAGTTGGCGACAACGAATTCTGAATTATTGGCGAACTTTGTTTTCGCCCGGCGATCTGACGTCATTGATCGCCTGTGTCGCACTCTTGATCGTGCCAGCGCTGGCGCTGGACGCGACCGGCTGGAATCTCTCCATCCGGATCATGATCCCGGTGTCTGCGCTGAGTGTGCTGTTCGGCTTTTTGCTGGCGCGCAGCCAGTACAACGAGTTCTTCTCGCTTCTGATCGGCGGGCTGTACGGCTTTGGCACGGTGCTGCTGGTGGCGGCGCTGAATCAACCCGGCAGTTTCGCGCAGGGGTTATCTTCCATCTTTCAGCGTTTCTCGCAGTGGGTCATCGACATCTTTTCGGGTGGGGTCAACCCCGACGATCTGGTGTTCACGCTGCTGGTCGCGAGTCTGTTCTGGTTCCTCGGCTACAACATTTCGTGGCACGTATTCAGGATCGACCGCGTGTGGCGGGCAGTGCTGCCGCCAGGTCTGATCCTGGTCGCCAACAACATCTATTATCAGGGCGAACGCGACGTCAATATCTACCTGCTCGCCTTCGTTTTTCTGTCGCTGCTGCTGCTGGTGCGCTCGCACCTTGAAGCGCGGGAATGGGACTGGTACGTCAACGGCATTCGCGTGCCCAAGCGGCTGCGACGCGAATTCCTGCGTGTGGGTGGTGTGCTGGCGCTGCTGACCTTGATCTTCGCCTGGCTGATTCCGACCGGCAATTTGCAGGAGCGCCTGAACAGCTTCCAGCAGTTCTTGCAGCAAGACTCGATGCGGCAACTGGCGGAGATGTGGAGCCGTCTGTTCGTGACCGGCGATCTGCAAGGGCCTGCGACGACCGACTATTATGGCGGCGACTCGTTACAGCTCGGCGGCGCGATCCGGCTGGGCGAACAGCTTGTCATGCTGGTCAACGCACCTCCGAACCGGCGTTACTACTGGCGGTCGCGGGTATTTGACAACTACGAAGGCGGCGTCTGGACATCGGCGGCGACAACCCGCCTGACCGATCCGGAAGCACCGCTGGATATCGTGAACGAGCCATACGTCGATGGCGCACGCGTACCGGTGCAGCAGACCTACACCATCGCCTTGAACGCGTCGCGCCTGGTATACACCGCGCCTCAACCTCTGCGCGTGGATCTGGCGACACGGACTGACCTGCGCTATGGCGTAGACGGGGATCTCGCCGACACGATGTTCATTTCGGTGATCCGTCCGTATCACGTGCTCTATCGCGGCGAGTCGTACGCCGTCGTCAGCTTGATGAACAACGCAAATGCAGATCAACTGCGGGCTGCGCCGGACATATATCCCGACGAAATAGCGCGCTTCTATCTGCATGTGCCGGGGAGCGCGACCGAGCGCACGCTGGCGCTGGCCGATCAGATTGTGGCAGACGCCAATGCACTCACACCGTATGATAAGGCGCGCGCGGTCGAAAAGTGGCTGCGGCAGAATATCACCTACAACGAAGCCATCCCGACCCCCCCGGTGGGTCAGGACTCGGTCGATTGGATGCTGTTCGATCTGCGCCAGGGATACTGCAACTATTACGCATCGGCCATGGTCGTAATGCTGCGACATCTGGGGGTACCCGCGCGGATGGTGGCAGGCTTCGCTCAGGGACAATGGGACACAGAACAACAAGCGTTCGTCGTCCGCGAGAGAGATGCCCACACCTGGGTCGAGGCGTACTTCCCCGGCTATGGTTGGGTCGAGTTCGAGCCAACTTCAGCCCAAGCCGAAATCAACCGGGGTGATGCCGATTACGTCGAACAGCAACCGACGCCGACGCGCGCGCTGCCGAGTGCCACCCCCACACCTTCGCCGACCCCAACGCCGACTTCGACACCGACCCCCGGCTCACCGGAACAGACGCCGCAGCAGCAATTGCAGCTCACGGCGACGACTGCACCGACGAACGCGCCGACACCGACGCCGACACCTGCGATCGTGCCGACGCTGCCACCGCCCCTGCGGCCACAGCCGCGCGATCCGCTGGGCTTCATCGTCTCAGCGATTGGCGCTGCCTTGTTGGGACTGCTGCTCCTGGCGATTATCGCCGCCGCGATCCTGTTCATCTACTGGTACTGGGAATGGCGCGGAATGCGCGGGATGAATCCGATTGTTCGGGCTTATGCACGGGTTGAGCGGTATTTGAGATTGATCGGCATCAATCTCGGCCCGGAGGAAACACCGGAAGAGAGGCGCAACCGGATCGTGCGCGATTTACCGGCGGCTGAGCCACCAATCAACGCGATTACCCGGCTCTACGTGACCGAGAAGTACGCGCCGCCGATTGCCGAGGAACTGGAAGAATCGCGCTATGACGTTGCGAATCACGCCTGGCAAGAAGTGCGGGGCAGCATCCTGGGACGCTGGCTGCGCAGTCTGATGCCGTGGCGACGGCGGAAATAACATTCTCGGACGGCGATACCCGTTGGTGTATCAGTTTAGAGACGGATGATGAAACGCGATGTAACCGCCCGTGCATGTGTGATCGGTGCCGGGCCGTCCGGCATCACAGCAGCAAAGAATTTGCTCCAGGCCGGGTTGCGCAATGTCGTCGTCTACGAGCGAGGCGATCAGGTGGGTGGGAACTGGGTGTTTTCGCCCCACCTGAGCCATTCGAGCGTGTACGAGACGACGCATATCATTTCGTCAAAGGCGCTCTCGCAGTACGAAGATTACCCGCTGCCCGATGATTACCCGGACTATCCATCACACAAGCAAATGCTGGCATACTTCCAGGGATATGCCGAACACTTTGGCGTGATCCAATTCATTCGCTTCAACACTGAAGTGACCCATGCCGAGAAACAAGCGGACGAAACCTGGAAGATCACACTGAATGACGGCAGCGTCGAATACTTCGACTATTTGATCGTCGCCAATGGGCATCACTGGGATCCGCGCTACCCGCATTATCCGGGCGAGTTCACCGGTGACATGCTTCACTCACATGCTTACAAAACGGCAGAACCGTTTCGGAACAGGCGGGTGTTGGTGATAGGCGCGGGCAATTCCGGGTGTGATATTGCGGTCGAAACCAGCCGCATCTCAGCCTTCACGGCGATCAGTATGCGTCACGGCCAGTACATTGTCCCTAAGCTGCTCATCGGCAAACCTGCGGACGTATTGAACAGTTTCGCGATCTGGCTGCCTGATTTTGTACGCAAACCGCTGCTGAAACTGTCGCTGTGGATCGCTGTGGGTGACTACGCGGACTACGGATTGGTGCGCCCCAAACACGGCATTCTGTCACAGCACCTGACGATGAATTCGGAACTGCTCTATTTTCTGCGCCACGGCAAGATTCATCCACGCAAGGATATCGCACGCTTCGACGGCAAAACTGTACATTTCGTGGATGGCACCGTCGAAGATTATGACGTGGTGGTGGCCGCAACAGGCTTTCGCATCAGCCATCCATTCTTCGATAAGGCATTTATCGACTACTCAGACGGTGACGTACCGCTGTACAAGCGGATGTTTCATCCCGACCACCCCAGCCTGTTTTTCGTGGGGCTGGTGCAGCCGCTCGGCTGCATCTGGCCGCTGGCGGATCTTCACAGTCAGCTCGCAGCCGCATTCATCACTGGACGCTATGATCCGCCAGATGACATGCGCGACCAGATTGCACACGAAGTATCAGCACGCAACCGCCAGTTTCTGCGTTCGGCGCGGCACACCATCGAGGTCGAATACCACAAACATCTGCACGAACTGCAACGTGAGCTGCGGGCTATTGATCGCATGTGAAACTGGCACAGCAGTATGAATCAATTCCGCCACAGTGAATGTGGCTCAGCCTTTTACGGCGAGGCAAAGTTATTTCAGGATAGTGAGTAAGCGATCACCGGCAGCGTCTCGATTTCGCCGTCAACTGACAAGTGAGAGACATGCACCCACAGATGCCCGTCTTCCGCTGGCGTCACCCACTGAGCGTCCGGGCTGCGACCGCGCAAGATCAACAATTCATCTTTGGCGATTGACCGAATAACGGGTGCGATTGTGGCCGGTGCTTCCCGGTAGTTAGCCACCTGGACGCGGGCATGAGCGGTGATAGTCTCGGCTTCGACGTGTTTCTTCCTGCGCATGAACTGCATGGGGTTGCCTTGTTGTAGTTGTGCAGATTGTAGTAAATTATACACCAATTTTGATACAAAGTGTACAGTCTAATAATCACACCTGTGAAACTAATGGGCCAATGTGCAAGCCACTGGTATCAGCATTGACCTCATCTTGTGGTAAACTGACAGACGATCAACCACGCGAACATGGAGACGCGCACGCATGAAGATTGCACTCGCTGCTGACCATGCCGGCTACCCCCTCAAGCAGCATATCCTCAAAGTACTCACTGATCTGGGCTATGAGACCATCGACCTTGGCGTCGAGACCGATGCCGTCCCTTCTGACTACCCTGACGCTGCTGCGGCTGTGGCTCACACGCTGCTGGATGGCCGCGCTGAACGCGGGATATTGATCTGCGGCAGTGGAGTGGGTGCGAGTATCGCCGCCAACAAGTTCAAAGGGATCTATGCGTGTGTGTGCCATGACATCTACAGCGCCCACCAGGGTGTGGAACACGACCGCATGAATGTGCTGTGTCTGGGCGCGCGTATTGTGGGCGAAGCTGTCGCGGAAGAATTGTCGTTGGCATTCCTGAAGGCAGAACCCAGCGAAGCAGAACGCCATCAGCGCCGCTTTGGAAAAATCGTCGCCATTGAGAATTCGACACTCAACACGTCCACGACTTCATAAGAGACGTCATACAAGTTTGAATGTGGGCGACAATCAGAATAGTTTTTACTGCCGCTTGTTTCAACGTGTAGATATTGCATCACATTTGAGAGGTAATCATGGCTGCCAATCCCCCTGTGGATGTCCAAGAATTCGGTCAGAGCATCTGGTATGACAACATCCGCCGCAGCATCATCGAGAGCGGTGAACTCCAACGGATGATCGACGAAGATGGCGTCCTCGGCGTCACCTCCAATCCGACTATCTTCCAGAAAGCCATCGGCGACTCCGAAGACTATGATGACGAAATGATGCACGTCCTGGAATTAGATCCTTATGACATCTACGAGCATCTTGCCGTCCAGGATATTCAACGCGCACTGGACATCCTCCGGCCTGTGTATGATCGTACCGGCGGTCGGGATGGTTACGTCAGCCTGGAAGTTTCTCCTCTGATTGCCAATGACACAGCGTCTACGATTTCAGAAGCGCGACGCTTGTTCGCGCGGGTGGATCGCCCGAACACCATGATCAAGATTCCGGCCACGGAAGCAGGCATTCCCGCCATCGAAGAGGCCATTGCATCTGGATTGAACATCAATGTGACCCTGATCTTCAGCATCCAGAATTACGAAAAGGTGATGGAGGCTTACATTCGTGGGTTGGAACGGCGCAAAGCTGCGGGCCAGGACATGGGTCACATCGCGTCGGTTGCCAGCTTCTTCGTCAGCCGCATTGACAGCGCTGTTGACCGCGTCCTGGACAACAACATCCGGGCGGCGCAGGGGCGCGACCTCGGACGGGTGTCCCTCAATAACCGTCTGAAAGGCAAAGCCGCCATCGCCAACGCGAAGCTGGCTTATCGCCGTTTCAAAGAGATATTCAACAGCCCACGCTTTCAGGAGCTGCGAGATGCGGGCGCGCGTGTGCAGCGTCCACTTTGGGCCTCGACCGGCACCAAGAATCCCGCCTATTCCGATACCCTGTATATTGACAGCCTGATCGGGCGGGACACGGTCAATACTGTCCCGCCGGCAACTTTGAAGGCTTTTAAGGATCATGGGCAGGTAGCAGCCACCTTGGAAACAGACATTGACGAAGCCCTCCAGACGATGGATATGCTGGCCGAAGTCGGCGTGAACATCGACCAGATTACTGACCAGCTCCAGATGGACGGCGTCGAATCATTCTCTGAGTCCTTCCACAATTTACTCGATCAGGTAGATGCCAAGCGCAATGTGCTCGCCACCGGCGTGATCAAGCGGCAGATGATCACAATCGGTGCATATCAACAGGAAGTTCAGCGCATCATCCAGGAACTTGAGGGGCACCACCTCAACACCCGCATCTGGGAGCACGATGGCACGGTCTGGAAAGATAATCCCTCGGTCGTGAGCAAGATCAAGAATCGGCTTGGCTGGCTCGATGTTTTCGAGACGATTGACCTGCCACGCCTGAAGGCTCTGCAAGCAAGCGCCAAGAATGGCGACTTCGATCATGTCGTGCTGCTGGGCATGGGCGGCAGCAGCCTCGCGCCAGAGGTACTGAGCCAGACGTTTGGGCCTCAGGTGGGTTATCCGCGCCTGCATATGCTCGATAGCACCGATCCCACCTACATCCGTCAGATTGAGAGCGAGATCGATTTACCGAAGACTGTGTTCATTGTTGCCAGCAAGTCCGGCGGCACCATCGAAACGGCATCGTTCTTCAAGTACTTCTACGAGCGCACAGGCAAGAACGGCGCACAATTCATCGCCATCACCGACGGCGGGACGCAGCTTGAAGCGGAAGCGCACGAGAAGGGTTTCCGCGACATTTTCAGCAATCCTGCTGACATTGGCGGTCGCTACAGTGCTTTGAGCTACTTCGGCATGGTTCCGGCGGCGCTCATCGGTCTCGATCTCGACGCCCTGTGGGCAAGCGCCAGGCAAATGGCGAAAGCGTGTGGGAAGAACATCTCCGGCAATGATCATCCGGGGATCACGCTCGGCGTGATCATGGGCGTGCTTGGCAAGGATGGCCGCGACAAGGTGAGCATCTTCACCAGCCCGTCAATAGACAGCCTGGGCAACTGGATCGAACAACTGATTGCTGAGAGTACGGGCAAGGAAGGCAAAGGCCTGCTGCCTGTCGTCGGCGCGACGATTGGCATGCCGCACGATTATGCAACCGACCGCCTGTTTGTCTTCCTGCGTGTGGACGGCGACGACAACGAAGCCCTGGACGAGGGCATCAAGATGCTCCAGCAGGCCGCACAGCCCACTGTGGTGATCAATCTGCCGGGCAAGGCCGCCGTGGGTGGCGAGTTCATGCGCTGGGAATTCGCCACGGCAGTTGCCGGGCGGCTGCTCGACATCAACCCGTTCGACGAGCCGAACGTGACCGAAAGCAAAGAGAACACTGCACGACTGCTAGCCCATTTCAAAGCGCATGGCACACTGCCAGCAACCGAGCCGATTCTGCGTGCTGATGGCGTGAGTCTATATGCAGACTCGGCGACAGCCACGACGCTGCACGACATGGCACAGCAGCAGCAATATGAGCCTGATTTGAGCGGTTTGCTGGCGACTCTGATCAATAATACTCACGCTGGCGATTACTTCGCGCTGCTGGCCTATCTGCCGATGCACCCGGAAGTCGAAGCGGCGCTGAGCGATATTCGCAGGCGCATTCGCCACGTCACCCGGCGCGCAACGACCGTCGGCTATGGCCCCCGCTTCTTGCACAGCACAGGACAGTTGCACAAAGGCGGCCCTAACAACGGCGTTTTCATCCAGATCACCTGCGATGATGCGGCTGACGTCCCGATCCCCGGTGAGCCATATACCTTCAGTGTTTTGAAAGCAGCGCAGGCAGCCGGAGACATGGAAGCCCTGGTAGCGAAAAATCGGCGCGCGGTTCGGCTGCACATCAGCAGCGACCTGCTAGCCGGTCTGGATAAGCTGCGCGCAGCAGCTGACCTGGCAGGTGAACGCCGACCCTAGTGTGATAGAGAAAAGGGCGCATTCAAACAAGATGCGCCCTTGCCCCTGCAAAAATAGGGCAGATCGTAAAAGCTCCATCAGAATTCTGCGGCGGTACTCGACATTTTCAGCAAAACTGCTGTAATATATCGAATGCAACTGCGTCTAATAAATAGCATATTGTTGGCTAGAGGTGGGCAGAATGCCGCTCTATACATATCGTCGCGAAGACGGAACAACCTTCGACCTTCGTCAAAGCTTTTCTGATGATCCGCTGACTAAGGACCCGGAAACGGGGCAAGCAGTGGTGCGCGTCGTCCAGGCCGCGCCGGTCATCTTCAAGGGTTCCGGCTTTTACGTCAATGATCACCAGGGCAAGTCCAAATCTTCCCTGACGAGCGCGCCCAAGGCCGAGTCCAGCGACAAAGGTGCCGCAGACGTCTCCAGCAGCAGCAAAGAAGCGACGAAACCCGCGGCAACGACCACCGCAGCCGCCGCTGATTAGCTTTTCCACTACATTGGAATCCAAAGCAACGCCCATCAGAGATGGGCGTTTTTGCGTTGGCTCAGACCTGAAATCCACCGCTGGCGCGGACGATTTTTTGCTGGTAGTTGCTCACATACTCGGATAATTTGTCGAAGAGGGTATGCCACTCATCGCTGCGCAGAATATCGTGCATGGTATCCAGGTCTTCGGTGATGCCTTCCGTCATAATCTGCGGCAGATCTTTTTCGCGGCTGTAGACCGTGTACCAGGCCCCAGTCGGCTTCAATCCCAGGCGCTGGATACCCGGCACCCACTCGCGAACTACAAACTCGAAATACTCCTGATCGCGCCCAGGCTTGATGTCCCAGTTCATTAACAGTTTGACCGTCATCCGCCATTCTCCGTATTTCGACTTAGTGCCATCGGCGTCAACACGACTACCTGGGTTTGCTCTGGCAAATCCGATGGGCTAACACGCAGTGTTTCCATTTCATGCGGTTTGCTGACGCCCATCGCTTTGAGAAATTTCTCGACGCCGTCGAGCGAAAATTTCAGCCCAGGCAATCCATAGTGCATGGGAACGACGAAATTCGGTTCGAACAGAGCAACGACTTCGGCGGCCTCTGCGGCCTTCAGCCCGTTGCCACCGCCCACTGGAACGAGCAAGACGTTCACCTGCCCCATGCGTTCAATGGAAGACTGGTCCGGCACGTGCCCCAGGTCGCCCAGGTGCAGCACTGTCAGCGTTCCATAATCCAGTAGGTAGCCTACATTGGGCCGCGATACGGTATCATCGAGGTAATCGAGCGCCAGACCAGTGATAAACACGTCGCCGATTTCGTATTCACCGGCGCGATAGACCACGTACTGATAACCGCGCACACCTTCGACAAAGTTGTGACCCGGCACATTATGGCTCACCGTCACCACCTCGCCCTTAACCTTCAGCGGTGGAAGTCCGATGTCCTCCGCAAACGGATCAGTTACAATCGATATTTGCCCACGGTCGCTTATACGGAAGCAGCTATGTCCGTACCAGGTAATATCCACAGATTTTGTTCCTTAGGCCAACGTCTTGCATCTTCAGGTTCAAATTATACTCCACAATCCCCAAGGCTTCAATTGGAAATTAGAACACATGGTCTATTCCAATGAGTAAGAAAGCTGCTTTGCAGAACCTCTCCCCACCTACCTCGTGGGTGCAGACCGAAATTGGCACAGGGCACATCCAAGCAAGCGGGCAGGCGCTGCAACTGAGCATTGGGCGCTCGTCCAGCCAGCAGTACTCTAACGCGCAGATCAGCGATTACAACTACCAGAGTTTCCAGTTTCGCTGGCGGCCTCCCGTGCGTATGACGATGAATGCACGCGCGTCAGCCGCAGGCGATCAACTGCGCGGCACGGCGGGATTCGGCTTCTGGAATCATCCGTTCTCGCCGGATGTAGGCGCGCACCGGTGGCCACGTCTGCCCCAGGCAATCTGGTTCTTCTTCGGGTCGCCGCCCAACGATATGCGGCTTGCCTATGACGTGCCGGGTCACGGTTGGAAAGCCGCGCAGATCGATGCCGGACGCCCCCACGCCCTGACGCTGATTCCCCTGGCGCTGCCTGCGCTACTGCTGCTGCGTTTCCCACCGTTTTACCAACGCTTTTATCCAGATATCCAGCGCGCGCTGGCGATCCACGAAGCAAAGCTGGACGACAGGCTGCTGATCGAGCCACACAAGTACACGATTGAATGGCGAGCGAATGGTGCAACGTTTTTCGTGGATGATCAGATTGTGTTGAAGACTCCCGTCACGCCGCGCGGCCCATGCGGGTTTATCGCGTGGCTAGACAACCAGTACGCCATCGTCACGCCGCAGGGGCGCTTCGGCGGCGGCATCATCCCAATCGAACGCGATCAAAGTCTCTGGCTCGATCAGATCGCGATTGAGCCAGAAGTTTGACACAGCCAAGGACGTGCCATTATGGCAAAAGCGGTAATCGTGATTGCAGGCAAGCCGAGTTGGATCAAAACCGCCGCCGAGATTATCGAGGGCGCGCAGTACGAGTCTTTGCAGCAGACAGACAGCACCGGCTACGTCACGTGGCTGGCGGACGCACGCGCGGCCATGATCCTGGTCGATGGCGACGCAGCCGATTGGCGCTTCTGGACGGCAACGCCAAAAGCCAGCCCCGCAACACGGCGGATCCCGATCATCCTGGTGAGCGATAATGCCGAACGGCGCGCCCATGCCCTTACAGCCGGAGCAGACTTCGCCATCGCGGCGCCTCGATTGGCAAGCAAGCTGCCGACCCTGCTGCAAGATGTGGCACGTGTCCCGGATGCAGCATTGGTGGCGCAGCTAGATTGCCAGTGCGACGAACCGATGCCGCCAGAAGGTCTGAAATCGATCGCGCTGTTCAACGCAGGCGAATACTATAAACAGCACGATCAATTTGAAGCGATGTGGATGGCAGAGTCGGGGCCGGTGCGCGAACTCTATCGCGCTATCCTGCAGGTCGGCATCGCCTACTACCAGATCACGCGCGGCAATCATCGCGGCGCCCTCAAGATGCTGTTGCGGAGCGTGCAGTGGCTGGCAATGCTGCCGGATGTGTGCCGTGGTGTGGACGTGGCGCAACTGCGCCAGGACGCCGCCGCCGTGCGCGCCGAACTGGAGCGAGTCGGCGCACAGGGGATGGACAAGTTTGATCGCGCACTCTTAAAACCCGTACAAATGGCCGGCAAATGACCGTCAGGAATTACAGTCGGCGCGAACAAGAGGCTTGTGGAACAGGAGGTATCCTATGCGGCTACGAATATGGTTGCTCATCGGATTGATACTGACATGGACGAGCGCCGTCCATGCCCAACGTGATGCCGACGCAGAGATCGTCACGGTAGAAGCGTACGATGGCTTGACACTGGTCGGTGAGTTTTACCCATCGGCCAGTGAGCCTGCCCCGACGGTGCTGCTGCTGCATATGCTCGGCAGCCGCCGCAATGCCTGGCAGCCGCTGATCCCCTCGCTGAGCGACGCAGGCTACAACGTACTGGCGGTCGATCTGCGCGGGCACGGCGAGACTCAGGGCGCGCAAGATTGGCCGGCAGCCGAACGCGATGTCGAAACCTGGCTGAATTGGCTGGGCGAACAACCCTCAGTCATACCCGATCAGATTGCGATTGTTGGCGCGAGCATTGGCGCGAATCTGGCGCTGAGTGGCTGCGCGTTCGACGAACGCTGCGTCACCGCCGTGGCGCTGTCGCCCGGCCTGGATTATCGCGGTGTCGTAACCGAGCCAGCGATCAACGAGGGCTTGACCGAGCGCTCGGCGCTGCTGGTGGCCTCCCAGCGCGATACCTACAGCGCAGACAGCGTCAAAACACTGGCAACCCAGGCCAGCGGTGAACTTGGCCTACAGCTTTACTCTGGTCGGGCACACGGCACCGATCTTTTTAGAGAGGCTGGCGCGCCGGTCATCCCGGTCATTCTCAATTGGCTCGCGGCGCACCTCGGAATTGACAGCGCAGTCTGATACCTAGAACAACGATAGCTGGGTGGGTGGCGGTTCATCTTTGGGCGGTTCGGACGGTGAAGCACCAGCGGCGCGCATCTTTTTAACCTGCGCCAGCACTTCCAGGACGCGCCGCATGTCCGCTTCCATCTGCGGCATCAGCGCCTGTGCGCGCAATGCTGCTGCCGGGTGGAACATAGGATAGTAGGCACGGCCATTGTCATACTTGGGCTTGCCGTGGATCTGCGTGATCTTGGCTCCCGGAAAGTAACGCGCCATGCTGAAGCGCCCCAGGGTGACGATCACGAGCGGATCGATGGCCGCGATCTGAGCATCCAGGTAGGGCTTGCAAGCCAGGATTTCATCGGGCAGCGGATCGCGATTGCCCGACGGGCGGCACTTGACGACATTGCCGATGAAAACCTGGTCGCGCGTCAGGCCGATGAGTTTGAGCAACTGCACGAGATAATCCCCTGACCGACCGACGAAGGGCAAGCCTTGCTGGTCTTCGTGGTATCCCGGCCCTTCGCCGATAAACATGATCTCGGCATTCGGATTGCCAGCGCCGGGCACAGCATGAGTCCGCCCGCGATGAAGCTCACATTTCGTGCATGGGCGCACCTGAGCGGCGATTTCTGCCAGCGCAGCCGCGCGATCTTCTGCCATGGTCGATCCTTCCACCATACGCCACAAGCATAGAAAGCGCCGCCGATCCTAGCACAAAAGTGCGTTGTCTTGTAGTCAGGTTAGCAGAGGGCTGGCGTCAACCAGTTTCAAACCTGACGGGGTATGGTTAGGACACAAGGAAAGCATAAGTTTAATTCGAACAGACTTTGTAGTGACCAGACAGGAGGCGGCGCGATGACAACCCTTTCCCGCGCGCAAAGCCCAAACAGATTAATGGTGCTGGTGATCCCCGTCCTGCTGGCGCTGCTGGCTTTTGTCGTCTTCATCGGGCTGCTGCTGCTGCGCCCAAATGTCACGACGCCGCAAACAACTCCCCCGCTCAACTGGCTGCCCGATGACGGCGAAATCCCGATCAGTCTGCTGCCGGGCGTGCAATCGCGCACGTATGCGTTTCATGGTCGCCCTTCGCAACCCACTCTGCTGACACTGCAAACCACTGTGCCGACCTTCGCTTTCGCAGCCCAGATCAAAGATGACAAAGGGGACACCGTCGCGAACTTCGATCAGCCATTGCAGGTAGCGGCGCTTGCCCTTGCGCCGAGCACAGGCAGCTTTCAACTCACAGTGCAAGCCACCGAAAAAGACAGCGCGGGTACGGTGGTCGTCGCCATTGGTGCGGCGGCGGCAGCGCGCTCCAGCCCTCCGTCAGCGATCCTCAACAAGGCGGCTCCCCCCTGCCAGTTGACGACGGGGAGCGGTGCGGCAGCGCTGGTGCGTGGCGCGCCCAGCCGGGATTACGAGGTCATCGGCACCCTCCAGCCGGGGGCGTATCTGCCGGTACTCGGTCATACGGACGACGGCTGGTTCGCGGTGAATTACGGTGAGCGCCAGGGCTGGCTGACTGAGGATGTTTCTATACTTGCGGGACAGTGTGAACCAATTCCGCATTTGCTCAATCCTGTCATCCCGACTGCGCCCGCCGACCCGGACATCTTTCTGTTGGATGTCGACCGCGACGGCAGCAACCAGCTCCATGACGTCGTTTCGCTGCCCAACGGCGATGCGATCGATCTGGTGTGGCTGCGCGCTATCTTTATGTAAAACCAGTCGCCCAATAATTACCGTGTCTTTTCGGTGACGCTGAACTGCACAGGCATCGGCGCGGAACATCTGCGCTGGGGGTCGCCCTACGAGCCGGTGCTGCGCTGTGGGGATTCAGTCGAACTGCCGTTTCTCTACGAGATCAGCCAGCAGCCCCTGTCGATTGTCTTTGAACCGAACAGTCCACAGAGCTACGTCGAATACATGTTGACTGTGACCAGCAATAGCGCAAGCGCTGCGCCCATGCTGATCGCGAATCGCGACGCGGCCGGATAGCGAATTGCGCCGTACCTTGCGTTGACAGCCTCCCAGCCCTGTTCGATAATGACAATATGTTTCACGGCGTTTTTTGAGAAACCAGATGACCCATATTCTCGGCATCGAATCGTCGTGCGATGAAACCGCCGCAGCGGTTATCATCGAGGGAAAGACGATAGCTTCGAACGTCGTCGCCTCACAGATCGATCTTCATGCACAATATGGCGGCGTATTCCCGGAGATTGCCTCGCGCGCACATGCCGAAGCGATCAGCGCCGTTGTCGATCAGGCGATGAGCGAAGCAGGAATCGATTATGATGCGCTTGATGCGATCGCGGTGACACGCGGGCCAGGGCTGGTCGGGTCGTTGCTCGTCGGCATCAATTTCGCGAAAGGGTTGGCACTGGCGACAGACAAGCCGCTGCTGGGCATCAATCACCTGGAAGGGCATGTCTATTCGCTGTGGCTGACCGAAGAGGATGAGGCCCCTCAATTCCCGCTCCTTGTCCTGATCGTGTCCGGCGGGCATACAGAACTGCTCTTGATGCGCGATCATGGCGACTATGAACGACTTGGCGGCACGACCGACGACGCGGCAGGCGAAGCCTTCGACAAGGTGGGACGGCTGCTCAACCTGCCGTTTCCCGGCGGGCCAAACATCGAACGGGTGGCAAGCGAGGGCAATGCTGAAGCCTACACTTTTCCGCGTGCAAAGACCGATGGCCCCTTCGATTTCAGCTTTTCCGGCCTGAAAACGGCGGTGATGCGTGAAACGACGGTGGCACCAGCAGCGGATCGTCGCGGAACATCTGACTCGCAAAGAAAAACAGCGATGCTGCGTTCCGATGTCTCCGTCAAAGACGTTGCTGCGAGCTTTCAGCACGCCCTGGTCGATGCCCTGGTTGACAAGACGGCCAAAGCAGCCCAGGCTTATGATGTCTCGGAAATCTTGATCGCCGGCGGGGTGAGCGCGAATACGCTGCTGCGCGAGACCATGCGTAAAGCCACTGACTTGCCGCTCCGTTATCCACCGCTGAATCTGTGTACGGATAATGCCGCGATGATTGCGGCAGCGGGTCACTACCGTTTCATAGCCGGTTTGCGAACGCCACTTGACTTCGACGCCCGCCCGATGTGGAATCTGAACAGCGATACCTATAGCGAATAAGTCTCTATGCTCAAAGTTTACATCATCCGCCATGCCCAGTCCGCCAACAATGCGCTGGCGGATCAAGGGCAGCGTGTGGCCGACCCACAGTTGACCGAACTTGGCGTCCAACAGGCGCAGTATCTGGCGCAGCATCTGAAAACCGGCGACTCACGAGACATGGATGTCGATTACCGCAGTGGCTATTCCGAGCGGCGCGGTGTGAGGAGTTTCGGCTTTACGCATCTGTATTGCAGTGCCATGCACCGCGCGTTGCAAACAGCGCTCCCGGTGGCGCAGGCCGTCGGGCTGATGCCGGAAATCTGGCTCGAACTTCACGAAGTCGGCGGCATTTACCTCGACAATGGCAATGGACGCGAAGGGCTACCAGGGAAGACTCGCCTGGAGGTCGTACGCGAATTTGCCGGTTTCGGCATTCCAGAAGCGTTTGCGCCAGACGGTTGGTGGGGCGCCGCACGCGGCTATGAGGCACAGGACATGGCGCTGGCACGGGTACAGAGTGTCGCGCAGAAATTGCGTGAGCGTGCGCTGACAGACGATACGATTGGCCTGATCACGCACGGCACATTCAGCGACAGGCTGCTCAAGGTGCTTCTCGGCCAGAACGACATGCGTGGCTTTTACTACATGCTCTATAACGCATCGATCACGCGGCTCGATTTTCTGGATGAAGCTCGCATCCTGGTGCGCTACATCAACCGCATCGATCATCTGCCAGAAGACATGGTATCGTGAGGTTGGCGGCTACCGAGCAGTACGCTATGATCGACGACTAGTGATATAGACGTAGCGGTGAGATTGCAGTTCATGGATCAACATTACGAACAATGGAGCACCCTGGCTCCTCGCGGTCTGATGATCATCGGTTTAGGAGCGACTTTGCTCGCTCATTCGTCAAGCTTGAAAACGCGCCGCAAGCCCTTCTGGCAGTGGTTCATCATGGGCACGATCAGCCTGATCGTTTTTAACTCAGGCATCGCGATTTTCGGCGAAGCCGTCAAGCACCGCGCCATGTACGAGAGCAAACTCGGTCTGTGAAACAGCGGTGGCTCGTCGCCACGCCAGCTGCGCAATGAAATTGAACGCATTCTACACATGCCTGCTGTGTGTTCTGCCGCTGCTGCTCGGCTTCGGACAGACGATGGCGCAAGCACAAGCGGACTGTGACATTGTTGACGGCATCGACTATCCTATCGACATCAGCGATACCCTCGACCAGGGTTACGACGACTTCGGGCTCTTTCGCGCGCGCTTTAACGGTATGCACACCGCCATCGACATCGGCTTCAACCGCCGCGGTGAGCCGGTACACGCCGTTGCCCGTGGGCGCGTCACGTACTCGGATGTCAATGGCTGGGACACCGAAAAGGGTGTGGTCATCGTCGAGCACCTGTTCCCGGATGGCAGCACCATCTACTCTGTCTACGGCCACATGGAGCAGACCGACTCGATTTTCTTCCCGGTAGTCGGGACGTGTGTCGAGCGCGGCACGATCCTGGGGACGATTGGTTGGCCGTCACGTGGACTGCCGCATCTGCATTACGAGCTGCGCAGCTTTCTACCTGACGATGGCGGCCCCGGCTATGTCGAGGACAATCCCCTGCTGGATGGCTGGTTCCATCCGCTCGATTTCACCAACCTGTGGCGTGCGCGACTCGACCCGGCGGCCAACGGCTACGCCAGCTTTGTCGATTTGCCGACCCTGCCGCCGCTGCTGCTGGATACGGGCAGCATCGCCCTCGCCAGCGGCACACGCCTGATCAGCTACCAACCGCCCACCACCCGCCTGTGGGAAATTGACTTACAGAGCGCCATCACAGGCATCGCCGGTCTATCCGAAGGGCGCATTGCCGCCCGGACGCGCGGCGGGCAGGCCGTCATCATGCAGAATGGCCGCTTTCTGCACGTCTGGGAGGTTGACAGCGGCGATGCCTCGTTCGCGGTCTTCGGGGACACGCTGCTGTTCCCGACGCAAGCCGGTGGCATCCAGGCCTTCTCGCCCACGGGTCAACTCTTGTGGACGGTGGATGGAATGCCTGATAGCGAGCGTCTGGTTAATTTTCAAATCGGCGCAGGCGAAGTCGGTCTGATGACACGCGGCCAACAAGGCTCGACATGGCGCATCGTCAATGCCCAGAGCAGCGTGACCGCGGAGCAGCGTTTCACGCGCACCCCCATATTTACACCGTCAGCGCGCGGATGGGTGCTGCTCGACGGCACGGATGTTCTGCGCACGCACAGCAGCAGCGCCAGTGCGTTTGCCAGTACGGGTATCGCAACAGGGCGCACAGTCCAACTGACCAGCGACGTGATGGGCAATATCTACATCTTTGCCGGGGATCGTGATGCGACGCTGCTGGCACTGGATGCTGACGGCGGATTGCGTTGGCGGGTACGATACCCGACCGGTGTATTCGCGCAAGCGCCGCTACTGGATACGGGTGGCGGCTGCCTGGTCTACGCCCTGGATGCAGACGGCACACTGAGTGTTTTCAGCGCCATAGACGGCAGCCTGCTGCACCAGATTCATCTGTACGCGGGCGGCATCTCGAACCGGCATCCACGCGCGCGGTTGCTCCAGGTGGATGAAACCGAGAACATCTTGATAGGCGGCGGCTTCTTGTCGCTGTTGTCACTCAATGGCAGCATCATCAGTCAGAATGCCGGACATGCGTGTCTGCCTGGCTGAGGCGCGCAGATCAAGGTGCTATACTCACATTCAGAAGTTGACTATGAAAGGCCGCCCCGATGAAACTGCGCCCAAGCGTGTTCTTCGCCGTGCTCTTTTTCCTCCTGGCTTGCATTCTGGCCGTGATCGCTTACGACCGCAATAACACGCTCGATTCGCAGCGTGCGCAGTTCGCGAGCGAGCGAACCGAGATTGCGCTGCAAATGCAAGCGGTCGCAGATAACGCCACCCAGGCCGCAGCAACACATGCCGCGCAGGAAACGCAAGCCGCAGAGGCATTGGCAGGCGTGCGCAGCGCTGCTTCGACGTTGCAGGCAGGCGCACTGGCGACGCGGGCAGGCTTGCTCAGTGCGCTGGACGATGCAGATGCGACCATCGTTCAAGGTGACGCCAATGCCGCAACGCTGGCGGCTGACGCACAAGCTGCGGAACGCACCTTCGCGGCGGCCTCGACCGCGCAAGCCGAACAATTGGCAAGTGCGCAGACGGCGATTGCGGCAGCGGCAACCCAGGCGCTGGGCACGGCTGCGAGCGTGGCAACGCAGCAAGCAGCAGGTGCGACCCTGGAAGCAGATCTGGCGGCTGCGCAGACACAGGTTGCCGTGTTGGCAGCCAACCCACCCACGCCACCGCCAGACACTTCAGCAACGCCAGGCCTCGCTGAGGCGCGCCCGATAGCGGAAGTCGCCGCCGGGCAGCTTCTATACGTGGACAATTTCGACGATGACAGCCTTCCTCCTTTGGAGATAGCCCAGGCCGGTACAGGCCGCATTGAGGATGGGCAGCTCGTCCTGACGACTATCGAACAGCCACAAAGAGAAATGACGCTCTTGACACAAGGCACGATTACCGATGCGCTGATCGAGATCGAGATTAAAGTGGAGTCTTGCTCAGAGCGCAGCCTGCTGCTGCTGGAAGTGCGCGATGATACCAACGGCAGCAATGGCTATGCCATCGGCGTGAACTGCGCCTACAACATCTGGGGTGTGTTCAAACGCGCCGAGGAGCAGATCGAGCGGCTGACGACTCAGGCAATATCCCTGACTGACATTGACCCTGGCGCAGCGCACGTGCTGAGCGTGGAGGCGCGCGGGGCAACGTTTACGCTATATCTGGACGGTCAGCGTCTGGGCAGCGTCAACGACGACACGTATGCCGAAGGCATAATCGGTTTCACGCTGGTGGCAGACAGCGCAGCCATCGTCAGGCTCGACAATCTGCGTGCCTGGGCACTGGCGGCTCCCGCAGCAGACGCAACTGCCACACCACAGACGGCAGATAGCCGGGTTGCGCGTGATGCCTTCCTCGCGCGCTTGCCCGCGACGATAGCAGCCGGCGACCGGCGCTGGCGTGTGCAGGGCGAACCGAGTCTAGATCTGGACGGCCCGGAACTCGCCTCAGCCGCCATGCGCATCAATGACATCGATACAGACGTGCGCGCAGGAATCATCGTCATCTATAGCATCGATACGCAGACGTTGGGAGCGATCATCGACTCGGCTGAAGCCGAACTACAGATCGAACGTTTCGACGATAGCCCGGCAGATTTCCCGGAGCCGAACATTTTTGGCACAGGGCGTGACGGGCTGGATGCATGGTGGGTACAAGACAGCGCCGTTGTGCGCGTGACGATCATCGACACGGATAACGCCACGGAAGCCGACTTGCTCGCACTGGCGCGCGCGATTCGGGACATAGTCGTGAGCGATTGAGCTTCAGGGACGCGTCAGCACGATCAACAGCACAATCAGGCTCGCGACCAGGATCACAGCAGCCAGCGCAGGCCAGAGCCATGCTCGGCTGTGCGCAGACCGCCCGCGAATCAGGTCGATCACACGACGTAGGCCAGCATCGAGATCTGCGCCAAAAGTGACCGGGGAAAGCCCTCCCAGCGCCGCCAGTGAAGCTGGCACATCCTGTGCCCGTGGCATGGGAGCGTCGTCCACCAGAACCGGCAGCAGGGTAAGCCCGGTTTTCTTGAGCGCGGCTTCAAGCTCAACGCGCACCGGATCACGCAAGTTGTCGAGGCTGATATGCTCATTGCCGTGCCAGCGCGGCCCAATCACAATGAGCACATGCGAGCACGTGCTGAGGACTTCGTTCACCAGGACTAGGCGCGACGCCGTGCGCAGATCGAGTCGATCAACATCACGGACTACGTTTTCATGTCCGAACACACTTTCCAGGCGCGCCGCAAGTTGAGTCACAAGCGTATCGGTGTCGCCGCGCCGGTAGGAGAGATAAATGCGCGGCGCCGTCGCCGGCCGGGATTGAAGCGCGTCCAGCGAGACCGATGGCGCAACAGGCACAGGCTGGGCAGCCGGTTGCGCAGGTTCGATGGGCATTTCCGCCGGAGCCGAGGTCAACGTGCGTGCAATTTCCTCCAGTTCGGTGCCAACTGCACGCACACTATCCCAACGTTCCGCCGGATCTTTAGCGAGCATCCGCAGGACAAGATCGTTGAAACGGGCAGGCACATCGCCACGATAGCGGTCGAGATCCGAAACCGGATCATTCATGATCGCGCCGACCAATTCTGCAGGACGCTCTCCGCGAAACGGGCGACGGCCAGCAAGCATTTCATAGATCACGATGCCAAAAGCCCAGATATCGCTTTTTTCGCTGTAGGCTCCGCCTGTGCATAGCTCTGGAGACAGATAGGCCACCGTGCCCAGAAGCGCGCCATGCTGCGTGAGGCGTGTCTGGTGATCGGCCATCTGGGCAACGCCAAAATCGGTGAGCCGGGGCGTGCCGTCGGCGGCGAGCAGAACATTGGCCGGTTTAACATCGCGGTGAATGACTTGTAATCGATGGGCGCGCGTCAGCGCATCGGCAAGATCGAGCGCGATTTGCACACTCCGCTTCAGCGGAAGCTTGCCTTCCTGATCGATCAGGTCACCGAGCGAACCCCCTGGCATGTATTCCATGACGATGTGGTGGGCTGCGTCTTCATCGACGGTCGCGAGAATGTGGACAATATTGGGATGATTGAGACGGCGCAGCACGTCCGCTTCACGCCGAAAGCGCTCCAGGAGCAAAGGATCTTCAAGGATCATTTCGCGATTCAGCGTCTTGATCGCGATAGATTGTTCCGTTTCGAGATCAGTGCCCCGGTAGACATCCCCCATGCCGCCACGCTGAATGAGCGACTCGACGCGAAAGCGACCGGCAATAGTGCGCTGCAGGCTCATGGCTCCCCCGTACAATGACGATGCTGTCTATTGATTGAATTCTAGCCGAGTTTTGCCGGGAAACCGTGCAGCTAACCACAATCCTGCGAAAATGTGCCAGATCATGATCGCAGGAAAGACATAACGGGGCAGGGCATACAGCAGCAGATGCACGAGCGTGACATAGGCAACAAAGCCGATCAGTGGCAGCGTCAACCGCCATTTCCGGCGTGTTGTCCACATACCCAATGTGCCGAACAGGAGGGCGCCGAAATGCACAATATAGAGCGCAAGTTTGGGCAGGAACGCATCGCCTTCGATTAACCGGCCCAATCCGGCCAGGCTGCGATCTTGGGTCAGCCAGGTCTGTGCCAGCACACGCAAGCTCTCGCCAGGGAACAAAGGTGTGTTGTGCGGCTGCAAATACGCGCCGATCAATTCACCGAAGCGTCTCTGCACATAGGCAGGCAAGTCTCGGCCAATGACATTGGCAGCAGCGTCGAGATAGACATCGCCCTCCGCGTCCGGCGAGGCGTCTTGCTCCAGTTGGGCATCCAGCGCATAGGGGCCTTCCCAACCGACCACACCGGCATACAAGAAGCCGCCGAAACCCTCGCCAGCAAGGACAAACCGCTGCCACCGCGCCAGGTTGTAGATTGTCCAGGTTGATACGACCAGCGCAAACACCACGATAAGCGTAAGGATCGCCCGCAAAGCGCGGGATGGGTGCTGCACGATCACGAGATGCACAATCAGACCGAGTGGAAACAGAAGCAACACAGCGCGCGTCAGTGTCGCCAATCCCAACAGCGCCCCCACCAGCGCAAACTTAAAGGGATCGGCCTTGGATGTGGTTTGCATTTGCTTGATAGCAGCGATGTAAAACATGAAGGCTGCTGCAATTAGAAAGAGGTAGAGGGTTTCTGTGACAACCTGCCCGCTCTCCAGGATGAATGCCGGCGAGAAGGCGAGCACAGCCAGCGCGAACAAGCCTGCGCGCTGCCCGGCAATTTCGCTGCCGATAAGGTAGGCGAAGTAGCAAGTTGCCGTGCTCAAGACGGCTTGCAGCACGAGAATGACTTGCACAGCCTGAGGCAGAGGCAGAAACAACTGAGGAATCCCAACAAAGATCAAATAGCCTGGTGGTGGCTGCAAACTTGAAATATCGACCTGAATCCCCTCCGGCAGCCTGCCGCCGAGCAGAGCGAGTCCGTTCAACAGATACCAACCGTTGTCTCCACCTGTTCCTGCATAGGAAGTAAAGGGGGGCTGCGAAAGACCATTGGCAAGGCGCAAGATCAGGCCAATTGCCAGCAGAGCGAGTACCCAACGGCGGTGCGTTGTCATGTTCCGGCGGCCTCAGTGATGGCGTAGAAGGCGTAAATCGTCCCCGGTAAGCTTGCTACACGAACGAACCGGGAATCGACATCGTCGCGCAGGAGGAGTTCATCGAGCGCTGGGCGCGCCGAGGGCATCAGTAGGTAGTCGATGCCATAGCGCCGGACGACTTCGATCGCAGTGTCGCGCGACTCCGCAGGAAACATGACCGAACGCAAGCCGACAAAGCGCAGCATAAACGGATCCTCTACCATGAGCGTGACTTCGCCATCGCCGGTTCGGTCGGGCAGGGTTCGGGCGAATGCGGCAACTTGTTCGATGGACTTCAGATAGTCGCCTGTGAAACGAGCATCGAGACGTACCATCTGAAAGGCATTTGCCCCCAGGAATGCGAGCGTCACGAGCATGACTCCTATCCGCAGGCGGCGATCTGTGATAACGCGTTCAAGCGCATAGCCCGCCAGCGGCAGAAGCAGAGGCACAAGCGCGAGATAGGCTTTCTTGAAACTTCCCGCCTGACTCTTGTAGGGGATCAGCAGCGGATAGACCACAAACAAGCCGACGAGCAAGATCAAAACCGGCGCAAGAGTCAGCAACCGCCGCCGGTCACGGGCAGCGAGCACGAGCAGTCCGCCACCAACGACCGCCACGGGCAGCAGTTGATCGAAGGCCGAGTAAGCAACCTGCACTGCCGCGGCGGCTTCGAAGGCGCGTTTGCCGATGATTTGCGCCGGCGTCTGGGCAGCCAGCATCGTCTCCAATGTGAAGTGGCGGCCATAAGCATAATGGTCGCTGTGATCGGTGAAGAAGAACATGTCGTCAGCTTCAGGTGTCGTAGCCAACCCGAACACCTGGAGATTCCGCGCGATCCAGGGCGCGATCACAATCGCAAAACAGATGGGCAAAATGAGGTACATCACCCAGCTTGCACGCCGCTCTCCCCTACCCCAGAGCGCGTAGACGACCACCGTGACGAGAAAAGCAGGCAGCAGCAGTGCGCCGTCATTGCGTGTCAGATAGGCCAGGCCAGCGGCCACACCGCTGCCCACGAAGGCAAGCGCGCGACCGCGCTGGATGCCGTACGTCATCAACAAGAGGCTCACGCCGACAAGAATCGTGCCGACGATGGTCGTATCAGTGCGCAGCGAGGCCAATGTCAGCTCTGGCAGCAGCCCGGCACAAACACCGATGAACACGCTGGTGAGCGGATGACAGCCGAACTGGCGCGCAGCGAAATAACCGAGCGGCACCAGCAATGCTCCTAGAAGCATGAATGGGAGCAACGCGTTATGAACGCCTGTCCCGAAGAGCGCCATTGACCCGGCAGCGATGAGTGCGGCGAGCGGCATCCAGTGATCTTCTGGGTGGACAATGGCTGCTGGCGGATTGTTGTACTGCCAGATGTAGTCGATGGTGAACCCCTGCCCATCAAGCAGCCGCAGCCCCATGTTGTAGTAGTGATTGGGATCGGCAATGCCAGGATGAACGATTAAAGGCAAAAGGAGAAATCTAAAAATCAGCACCAGAAGCGTTGCACCTATCAGCAATAGCGTGACCTGATCGATTTTCCAACGTCTGCTGTGATCCGTTATCTGCTTCGCTGCCATGTACGAGACCTGGTGTTCATGAAAACTTAAAGCGCCATTATAGCAAACCGAAGGCACAGAATGAGACGTATAGTTATCAACCAGTATTGACTTGAACCCAGGCAGGCCGCAAGACGTATAGATCGAAACAACGCCTGTTTCTATGAATTGGATGAGTCTTTTTCTGGAAATCCGGCATTGCAGGCAGAAGTGAAATACTATGTTAAGCTATGTGAGGGGTAATTGATGTATTGCTATCGCGACCTCTTCAGATCATGGTTGAGTTGTTAAGGAAACCGCTATGCGCCCCCGTTGGTTTTTCCTCAGTCTGATCGCCGCCGTCGCCGTTTCCGGTTGTAGTGTTTTTCCTGGCTTGCGTGTATTGACTGGCGAAGACAGCGGCTCCTCGGAGGCTGAACGCACTGTGCAAAACTTCGAACTGGTTATGGGCGACAAATCCGGTAACACCGATTCATCGCTGCTGAATGCAGCTTATCGCATCGAAGCGGCGGACAACCTGGTCGATATTATCGAGATCCGTGAAGAGGCCGAGACCCACGAATTCAATGTAACCCTGCTGTTCCTGGCGGCACCCCAGAACACCCCGCAAGGCCAGCGCGATTGGGCCGATGCGCTCCGCCAGGCTGTCGAACTCACTTGGCGTGCGGTGCTCCCCGAAAGCGAAAACGCCGACCTCCTGCGTGTGACCATCGTTAACCCCGCTCAGATCGATACGCTCGACAACGGCCCCAGCTTCGTCGGTATCATCAACCGCAGCTTCGAGATCGACCGTGCCGATGCTGTGAGCTACTTGCAGGGACAGCGCTCATTACAGGCGTTTGGCGATCTATTGGTCGAGGGTAAACTTCGCGATTTGCAGCCCGATGCACTGGAGCTTTACTCCGGGACACCCAATCACCCGATGTTTGTGGCCCCCACCAATGCAGCCGGTTAACCGGTTCGAATTGTTTCGAAAATCGAGTTGGACAGGACACCGCGTATGAGTCTGGTCAAAACAAACTCACCTTTGCCAGATCAACCGCGTCGTAAGTACTCGTGGGAAGGCGAGACGACGCTAGTTGAAGAGCGCAACCGGCTGCCCCGCCGCATCTGGCGTTTCATCCGCTTCTGGTGGTTCAAAGTTGTCCTCTTGGGCATTGTGCTCGCGGCGCTGCTCGACCCCACCGTGATGACGGCAATTGCCAATGCGCTGTTTGTAATCTTCCGCTTTGCGTTCGCCGCCGCCTTCATTATGGTGCAGTTCATTGCGCTGTTCTATTTCCTGGGGCGTGCGCGCATGTACACCATTTGGCCGGGGGCGGAAGGCATCAGCTTCGATGATTATCGCGGCCAGCCTGAACTCCTGGAACAGGCGCGACAGATCGTAAAGCTGCTGCGTGGTGTCAAAGCCTTTGAGCAGGCGGGCGGCGAACCGCTCAATGGTCTGCTGCTGGAAGGGCCACCTGGCACAGGCAAAACCTGGCTGGCACAGGCGATCAGCACCGAGGCGGGTGTGCCTTTCTTCTACGTCGATGCTTCAGGCATGACTTCGATGTTCTTCGGCATTGCGCCGCTCAAAGTGATGAATCTCTACCGGCGTGCGCGCCGAGCCGCGAAGGAATATGGCGCTGCGATCATCTTCATCGACGAGATTGACGCCATCGGCGCACGCCCGGGCGTGGCGACAAAAGAAAACGGCGCGATGAAACCGCCGATCGCGCCGCACGGCGTCGATGGCATGATGATGGGCGGCATGGGCGGCGGCGGCAACATGGGACTGCTGAGCACACTCTTGACGGAGATGAGCGGCTTCAGCCAGGAATACGGCGCGGGCGCGCGACGCCGCGCCTGGTGGTACAAACACATTCGCCGCCGCAACCCGCCCAAACCGCAAAAACGGGTGCTCACCATCGGCGCGACCAATCGCATCCAGGCGCTCGACCCGGCGCTGCTGCGCCCCGGGCGCTTTGACAAGAAGATCCGTGTCGATGCGCCGGATCTGGAAGGTCGGCGCGACATCATCGCCTATTACCTATCCAAGATTTCGCACGACGAGAGCATCGATCCGCTGGTGCTGGCAAGCGAGACGCCGTTCTACACGCCGGCAGATCTGAAGTATCTGCTCAACGAGGCGCTGCGTTATGCCCTGTTCGACGACAGAACCTACATGACCATCCGTGACATCCGGCTCGCGCAGCCTGAACACGAGATGGGTCTGCGCGCGCCGATCAAGAATCTGGCGAAGGAAGATAAGTACCGGCTGTGCGCACACGAGACCGGGCATGCCATCGCTATCCGGTTGTACCAGCCGCATCACCGCATTTCGCGCATCACCGTCATCCGTCAGGGCGGCGCACTGGGGCACGTGATGCACTATCCGGCGCTCGAAGAATATGACTACATGAACACCTACGACAACATGATGAACACGCTGCGCGGCGCCGTTGCGGGCAAGGCGGGTGAAATGGAGTTCTGCGGTGTCAACGAGCAGACGCTCGGCGTGGGCGGCGATTTCGCGTACATCCGCAGCACGCTCTGGCAGATGGCGAATGCAGGTATGTTCGGGCCGCTGGGCGCGAATATGGGCACCGACATTTCCAACCTGACGCCGACACGCGAGATGCGCGACGCGATGGAAGAAACGTTCCGCATGGTGCTCGATGAGGTTCGCCTTGCGCTGCGGACGCACCGCGAGATGGGCGAAGCACTCATCAAACAGCTGATGGAGAAAAACGAACTACTTGCGGACGAAGTCGAAGCCTTCTTCGACCAGTATGGTTTCTTCACGCCGAAAGTTCAGATCGGACCGCCGGGTGACGAGGTCATCACGGTGAACCACGACTCTGATCCCAGCCAGTAACGCTATTCGGGAATCGATTCTTATGACGACAGTAAAACAAGCTCCGGGTCAACCCTATCTGCAACCCGATCACCGGTTTGATTGGGAGCAAGAAGAAACCCTGGTCGACCGCAGGCGGCGACTGCCCTATCGTATTGCGCGGATGATCCGCCGCTTATGGCTGCCTGCGCTGATCCTCGGTATCGTTGTCGTGGCGCTGCTGGATGCGGAAGTCATGCGCAGCATCGTCAACATCCTCGGTTTCCTGTTCCAACTGATGTTCGCGATTGGCTACATCCTCTTCCAGTTCATCGTGATGTTCTGGTTCCTGGCGCGCACACGCATGTACACGATCATGCCCGGCCAGGGCACGGAGGGCGTGAGCTTCAAGGATTATCGGGGGCAGCCGGAAATCCTCGAACAGGCCGAACAGATTGTGACACTGCTGCGCGGCGTCAAGGCCTTCGAGAAATCTGGCGGCGAACCGCTCAATGGTCTGCTGCTGGAAGGGCCGCCCGGCACAGGCAAAACCTGGCTGGCACAGGCAATCAGCACCGAGGCCGGCGTGCCGTTCTTCTACCTGGATACCTCGTCACTGCAAGCGATGTTCATGGGCGTCGGGCCAATGAAGGTGATGCGCCTGTATGCCAGAGCGCGCAAAGCCGCCAAGGAATACGGCGCGGCGGTGATCTTCCTTGACGAGATTGACGCCTTAGGCGCGCGCGGCGGCGTTGCGCAGACCGGCGGCAATAACAACAACCCAATGGGCGGCTTCATGGGCGGCGATATGGGTTTGCTGAGCACGATGCTGATCGAAATGAGCGGTTTTAGCCTGGAACATGGCTGGCGCGCCAAGCTGCGCACCTGGTTTTACAAGGTGATCATGCGCAGAAATCCGCCGCCGTTGACCAAACGCTTGCTCACCATCGGCGCGACCAATCGCATCTCCGCGCTTGACCCGGCGCTGCTGCGCCCCGGACGTTTTGACAAGAAGCTGCGCGTCGACGTGCCCGACATGGACGGGCGGCGTGACATCTTCGAGTACTACATGTCCAAGATGTCACACGACGAGACGATGATCCCGGCAGTGCTGGCGAGCGAAACGCCCGGCTACACCCCTGCCGACATCAAATATCTGCTCAACGAGTCGCTGCGCTATGCGCTCTTCGATGGGCGACGGTATATGACCTACCGCGACTTCCAGATCGCAAAGCCGGAACACGAGATGGGGCTGCGCGCACCGATCAAGAATTTATCGAAAGAGGCGAAAGAGCGCCTGGCGTATCACGAGGCTGGGCACGCTGTAGCTGTGCGCGTCTTCATGCCGTATCACCGCATCTCGCGCATCACGATCATCCGCCAGGGCGCAGCGTTCGGCCACGTCTATCACTATCCGGCGCGCGAAGCCTACCAGGGCTTGAATACCAGCGAGCAGTATCGAAACCGATTGTGTGTCTCGGTTGCGGGCAAAGCGGCAGAGGTAGAATTCTGCGGTTTGCAGAACCAGACCCTCGGCGTCGGCGGCGATTTCTTCAACATTCGGATGCTGCTGCGCCAGATGGCGTTGGCAGGGATGCTGGGGCCGCTGGGTGGCGCAGCCTCGTTCCGTTTCAGCATGTTCGGGGTGACGCAGGATATCCCGCCGGAGATGGCGCAGGCCATGGAAGAAACGTTCCAGGATGTTTTGCAGGTGACGCGCAAGGCGCTGCGTGAACACGGCCACGTCGTCCGCGATCTGGTGGCGCTGCTCATGGAGCGCGAAGAACTCCTGGCCGACGAAGTGCGCGAATTCTTCGACCGCTATGGCTTGACGACACCCGATCCGACGTTGATCAAGGATGGCGAGGAGGTTCGACTGCTGCCCGATGAAGTGCTGACACCGCCTGCCCGAACACCCACACAGGCCGTCGCCGGCACGTCAGAAGCTGCTGGCAAATGAGATTGAGGCGGGTTATAACACCCGCCTTCTCGTTTCTGCCAAGGCAAACGCTTGTGCCGCGCCTGATCCAAGACCTCACGATCCAGGTTGATCCAGCGACGATCTTCAGTCGTGCCAGAGAGTGTCTATCGTTGTTGCTTCAATGGTGGGAGCAGCTTGAGCAATTCGATCTATCTGACGAGCACACAGCCGAAAATCCACGCTTTACCTATACCTATGCGCTGCTGGGCGTGAGCATCAAAGGCGAGGGCGAACGCCAGCAATACGAGCCGCCGCGCTACCTGCTGATACGTACCACATCAGGCATTCGCGCGCTGATCGAACTGGCTTTTGAGGCCGCCGGTGAAGCAACCCATCTCACTATAACCGCCGATTATGCCTTGCCCGGCGCACTCCTCGGCAGCACCACGCACCGCCCCGCGCTCGAGCAGCAGCTTGAAGCAGACGTCGCAACAGCGCTCGAACGTTTCAAACAGCATATGGAGTCACTTTCCGAAACAGAGCCATAGAGTTCCAGGGAAATTCTCACGTCTCGGCATATAATGTGTGCCAGGGGCAGTCAGTCAAACGCACGCAGGCGGCTCAGTCGTCGCCGAGGTCGTCGGAATGACGACAAAGCGAGGTCACGTCATGGACAATCGCATGGTGCAATTCATTCGCGCGCTGCGCGCAGCCGGGATTCGGATCTCGCTGGCGGAAAGCGTGGATGCCATGAAAGGCGTCGAGGCGATTGGCGCGCAAGAACGCGACCTGTTCCGCGCCACGATGAAAACGACGCTGGTCAAAGAGGCCAAGGATCAGGACACGTTCGAGTATTTTTTCCCGCTGTTCTTTGGCAGCGGACAGCCACCCATGCAGAACATCCCGGATAATCTGACGCAAGAACAACAAGACATGCTGCGCCAGGCGCTTCAATCGCTGATGGGCAACCTGGAGGCACTCCGCGATCTCTTGCAGCAGATGATGCAGGGCGAGGGCTTCAGCCGCGAACAACTGGATCAGGCTGCGCAGCAATCCGGGTTAAGCCAGGCCAACGATATGAATATGCGCAACTGGATGGAACGGCGCATGAACCGCCATCTCAACATGCACCAACTGCAGCAACTGATCGACCAGATCATGCAGCAGTTGGAGCAGATGGGCATGGATGCTGAGGCGCGCGAAGACCTGCGCCAGATGATGCAGCAGAACGCCGAAGGGCTGGCGGAACAGATCTCGCAGTACGTCGGTGCGACGCTGGCCGAGCAGATGGCGAATCGCGAACCCGATCCAAAGCCAGATCTGCTCGACATCCCCTTCACACGACTGGATGATGAAGATGTCGACCACATCCGTGATGAGATCCGCAGGCTGGCGGCACGGCTGCGCAGCCGCGCATCACTGCGGCAGCGGCGTTCCCACACCGGCACACTCGATCCGCGCAAGATGATGCGGGCGAACATGCGCTACGACAGTGTACCGCTCGAACTGCGCTACAAGACGAAGCACGTGAAGCCATGCCTGGTCGTGATCTGCGACGTGAGCACGTCGATGCGCTACTGCGCTGAATTCCTGCTGACGCTGATCTACGAACTGCAAGATCAGGTCGCGCGCACGAACAGCTTCATCTTCATCAGCGACATTGTGGACATCAGCATGGATTTTGAGGAAAACGAACCGCAGGCAGCGGTCGCACACGTGCTGGCGGCCAACCGCCCCGGCTATTACAACACCGACCTCGGCAACAGCCTGGCGACATTCCGCCGCGACCACATGAGCACCGTGACGAGCAAAACGACCGTGATCGTCCTCGGCGACGGACGTAACAACTACAACAATCCGCGCTGTGACATCGTCCAGGAGATGCAGCGCAAAAGCCGCCGCCTGCTCTGGTTCAATCCAGAACATCCCAGCCAGTGGGGTACGGGCGACAGCGATATGTTGGAGTATGCGCCGCTCGCGGATGGCGTTTACCGGGTGAGCAATCTGCGCGAACTGGCCGCGGCAGTGGACAAAATTCTAGCGGATGGATAATGAGCAAACTGACACCGAAAATCATTCTGGAAGGCACACGCCTGACCCACAAAACCGACCTGGCCTTCGCACTCAATGAGCATCCCAGGATCGTTGGTCCCCGCAAATACCAGTATCACTCGCCGCTGATCTCCGGCGAGTGGTGTACATTCTCTAATCAGCCATGGGGGCGTGGGCCGATCAACTTCCAGCCGGACGAGGAAGCGTTGGCGATGGAGACGTACCATACCTGGGCGCGCCTGTTCGAATTGCAGCGCTATTATTCGTGGATCATCGACCGTTTCCACATCTCGACGCAAGTCTATCAGGCGCACGAGGGGCGCGAGTACAGCTTTCGCTGGCTGGAACAGCGGCTCAAGCCTCTGAATTTCTGCGTCGTGCTCTGTACGCGCAAGCCGGACTCATTCTATGCAGCGCGCGCAGAACGCCTGAAAGTCTCCGGTAATCCGTCCCAATACGACAATCTGGAAATCTTCATCGAAGAGCAGGCCGATTTCCGCCGCGTCGTGCAGAACTCGATGCTGCCGTGGATGGAGATCGACGTAACTGATGGTCAATTTGACGCCGCCTGCGAGCAGATCGCGGATTGGATGAATGCGAACGATCTGCTGGAGATGGCGAACTAGCGGCCTTCCAGCAGTTTCGCGACGCGCTCCAGGATGGCTTCGCTGACGACGGCTTTGCTCGCCAGGGGCAGAGTTTCGGCTTCCCCGTCCATGTTCAGGATGATGACACGGTTGGTATCCACATCGAAACCGGCATCCGCTGCGCTGATGTCGTTAGCGACGAGCAAATCGACGCCTTTGCGTGTGATTTTGTCACGCGCGTAGGTGAGCAGTTCCTGGCTTTCAGCGGCGAAACCGACGGTTACACGCGGGAAGCCTGTCTGAGCACGCCGATCTTTGACGGCGGCGAGAATGTCTGCCGTGCGTTCAAGCTGGATCGTCGGCGCATCTTGATCGAGTTCGCTCTTCTTGATCTTGTTCGGCGCTGCCGCCTGCGGACGGAAGTCGGCGACCGCCGCTGCCATCAGCAGCGCATCGGCAGTTGCCACGTGCTGCAACACGGAGTCGTGCATTTCCGCAGCGGTCTCTACCGGAACAGCGTCCGCGCCATATGGCACAGGCAGCCCACGCGCCGCAGTGATCAGCGTAACCGCCGCCCCCGCGTCGACGGCAGCCTGCGCCAGCGCATAGCCCTGCTTGCCGCTGGAACGGTTGGTGAGATAGCGCACAGGATCGAGCGGTTCGCGCGTGCCCCCGGCGGTAACGACCACGCGGCGACCGGCCAGCGCCCCACGCGCGCCCAGTGCCCTGCGGATAGCGCCGATCAGCGTGGGCGTCTCCGGCAGACGGCCCTTGCCGACAAGTCCAGAAGCGAAACGCCCCTCCTCCGGCTCGATAATCCATGCGCCGCGCGACCGCAAGATTTCCAGGTTGCCCTGGACGGCAGGATGACTGTACATCGCGCCATCCATCGCCGGAGCAATGAGCAATGGACAGCGCGCGGCCAGCGCCGTTACGGACAATAAATCGTTAGCAAAGCCGTGGGCAAGGCGCGCGATGGTATGCGCCGTCGCCGGGATAACGGCGAGGAGATCTGCGCCTTCGGCCAGGCCAACGTGGGCAATGTGCGTCGGCAGCGCACCGCCGGAGTCTGTTTGCCACATATCGGTATACGTCGCACGTCCGGTCACCGCCTGAAACGTGAGCGGTGTGACGAACTGTTGGGCGGCGCGAGTCATGATGACATCGATCAGCGCGCCCGCCTGCGTCAGCTTACTGGCAAGATCGACGGCTTTATAGCAGGCAATGCTGCCCGTAATGCCCAGCAGGATACGTCTGTTTTGCAGCAATGTGATGTTGTTTTGCATTGAACCCTGTCTTTCGCACACCGGCTCTGGCACGCCAGAGATGCCGGTACCGATTTCTCAGCTACAGATCAACAAACTTGTTTGCACAGATGATGAAACTGCGACCATAATATGTCTACAATATAGGTTACGAGAACTAAGCGATGAGCACAAATTCCCTCAATAAGGACCAGATGTCGCAGCTACGCTCCCTGGCGAACCGGCTGACGCTCAAAGCACGCGATCAAGCCGCAGAAGCCAAACGTAAAACGCCGGGTGATCCCCAGGCAGAATATCTGCGCGGACTGGCCGAAGGCTATTATAAATCGGCAGTCGAACTGGCGAACATCCTGAAAGGACAGGCTGGCGACACAGAGGCCGAGACCAGCGTGACAGACAAACGATCCACCCAAACGGGGAGGTTCGCAGACCCGGAATTCGAACAGATCCCGTTGGAGGAGGTTATCCGGATGCTTTCGTATGCAGATATCAATGCACGCGATGTGATCCCGAATCGGGATGGCACCTTTGTCGCAATCTTTTCGCGCTGGCAGCCTTTGTCCGACCAGGAGCGGTTGCTGAAGCTCAAGAGCGTCGATACACGTATCTTCGTGCTGGCAAGCGGCAGAAACCACGAAACAAGCGATCCGTTCATCAAATTCGGTTTTAAGCGAAATTAGTGCATCTCAACTATCGCTATGACGCAATCAGTCGATGCGCAAACGCTCGCCAACATCCGGGCGGCGCGCACGGTCAATAACATATCGCCAGAAACACATCGTGTGCCCTTTCGGAACTTACGGCATTTACTCTCGTTACACGCCACGGCGACACCGGAAAAGGTCTTTCTGATCCATTACGACGCCGACGCCAATCGAGAGGAATACACCTACGCCGCGTTCAACGCGCGTGTACACCAGGCGGCAAGCTATCTGTATGACGATCTGGGTGTGCGCCGTGGCGACCGGGTGGCAACCATCGCTTTTAATCATACCGACACGGTCATTCTCTATTTTGCGTGCTGGTTGATCGGTGCGGCGGTTGCGCCGCAGAACATCGCCGAGGATGACCGGCGCATCGCCTACATCCTGCGCAACAGTGAAGCTGTCGTCTGCTTCGTGCGCGCCGAATACCTGGAGCGCGCCGAGCAGATCATTCTTGGCACGGATGAAGAGCTGGGAGCGCCCAACATCCGGCAGATGGTCGTGATGGGCAGCAGCGCGCCGACTTCCTACCCGGAGTTCACGGCAGAGATCGCCTCGCGCCCAAATACTTTCGTCAGCACTGACGAACGACCAGAATTGGACGACGAGGCGCTGCTGGTCTACACGAGCGGCACGACCGGCGCGCCCAAGGGCGTGGTGCTGACGCAGTACAATTTGATGATCGACGCCAAGGGCATTTCCCAATGGCAGGCGATCACCGGCAACCAGCGCATGATGTGTGTGCTGCCGATCCATCATGTCAATGGCATCGTCGTGACGATAATGACGCCGCTGTTGGTCGGCGGCTCCACAGTGCTCAACCGTGCTTACTCGTCGTCTACCTTCTGGAGGCGGATCGCCGAGGAAAAGGTGCATGTCGTCAGTGTCGTGCCGACGCTGCTCCAATTCTGCCTGGATTTTGCGGATGCGCAGGCGGCGCAGGCTGCATCGATCTGGGGCGATGGCGTGGAGAAGCACCAACTGCGGCATTTCCGGCATCTGGTTTGCGGCGCGGGTACGCTGGCGATGTCGCTGGCGAAGGCGTTCGAGGAGCGCTTCGGCGTCCCCGTGCTCCATGGCTACGGCTTAAGCGAAACGACGTGCTATAGCTGCTTTTTGCCGATCAACCTGTCGTGGGATGAGCACCGCCACTGGATGTTCGATTACGGCTATCCGAGCATCGGCTGCCCCATCGAGCCGAACGAGATGGCGATCTTCGATCCGCTTGGCGAAGGGCGCGAACTGCCCCCCGGCGAGCGCGGCGAAATCTGCATTCGCGGGCACAACGTCATGCGCTACTACTACCTGCGCCCCGACGCCAATCAAGAGACGTTCAAATTTGGCTGGTTTCGCAGCGGTGACGAAGGCTTTTACCAGACGGACGAGTATGGACGTAGCTTCTTCTTCATCACCGGGCGGATCAAGGAGCTGATCAACCGGGGCGGCGTGAAATTCAGCCCGTTCGACATCGAGGAAGTGCTGCTTGAAGTGCCGGGGGTCAAAGTCGGGCTGGCGGTTGCGTTCCCGAACGATTACTACGGCGAAGAGGTCGGCGCTTACGTCGTGCTCAACGAGGGTACAGAAGCAACCGAATCAGAGATTCTCGAACACTGCCGGGCACGGATGACGTTCGAGAAGAGTCCGAAGGTGGTGGTCTTTGGCACAGAGATCCCGGTGACGAGCACCGGCAAATACCAGCGGCTAAAACTACGCGAGCGCTTCGCTGAATGGGAGCACACCCAATTCAAGAAGTCGTAGCCACACATCAAGCGAAGCCGGACGCGCGCAGCGATTCGACAGCGGCGGACAGATCGTGTTCGGCCTGAGGTGCGCGGCTTTCGAGCGTCACCCAGCCGTTATAGTCATTCGCCTTAAGCGCCGAGGCTACGGCAGCAATGGCAGCCGCATCGAGACCCGCCTCCACTAGATAGAGGTAGCCGAGCATATCCGCGCATGGGCGTAATGTCGCAGGAATATCCACCCCCTCGGCATGAAGATCAAACGTGCCGGCTGCCACACGCACGGAGGGATGGTTCCGCTTACGAGCGATGGCAGCCGCAGCCTCGAATCGGTGGAGAAAAGCGCTTTCCTGCTGGCGCAGCGAGCGGATGAACAGACTCACACCCATGGCAGCCGCATAGTCTTCGAGCGTGCGTAGATGCGAGAGCAGCAGTTCCGCCGCCAGTCCTTCCGCGCTCAGAAAGGGTGTGAGATCGGGAAGCATGAGCGCGCCGAACTGCGGGACAAAGACAACGCCGCTTGCACCCAGATCCGCCGCGTCGCAAATCGACTGGCGAAGTTCCGCGAGCGCGCGCTCACGTTCGCCAGGATCGACATGCAGGATGCCGCCGCGCGGCCCGTGATCGATGGCAGCGATCTCCAGGCCGGTCGCGGCCATCGCTTCGACAACTTCATCGATCCGCTCGCCAAGTCCATCCGCTGAAAGCTCGACGGCGGGGATGCCCAGGCGTGCGGCGTACACGAATCTTTCCATGGTGGTCTGCCCGGACAGCAGATCTTCCCGGATTGCCAGACGTGGCATAGATTGACTCCTGAATCGGCAGGTCGAACGGTCAGGCCAGCACGAGTGTATCCGCTTCGAGCCGTTTCGTCATCCAGACGCGCCCCGTAGCGGGATCGGTTTCCACGAGTTCATAGCCAAGTCGCTGATAGAGGGCGATGTTTTTCGTCAGCGAATGGCGTGTCATCAGTTCGACGTGTGCGTAGCCGTAACTCAGAGCCACGGTTTCGAGATAGGACATCATCGCCCCAGCGATGCCGCGTCCCTGATACTCAGGCAGGACAGAGACGCGCTCGATGATGAAGTGTTCGGGCTGAAGTCGATAACGCGCAGAACCAACCGCCTCACCCCAGAGCCATGCGAGCACTGCGCCGCCCTGGTGCATGGCAGCGGCAACATCATCGACCGTTTCGTGATGCGCCGCAAAAGCTGGAAAACTGTCCTGCGAATACTGTGAAAAGGCAGCCTGCATGACATGATGGACCAGGGCCGCTTCGGCAGCGGTCGCTTCTGTGATCTCGATATTCATTGTCCCTCAAATATCGAATGTTTCGAGCGCCAGCAAAGAACGTGAGAAGCGAATGACGGGCGCGCCGCAATCAGCGCGCAAGTGAACCTGGACGGGTATCAAATCGGACGGAGATGGCACAGAGGAACATGCATCATCTTTGCCAGCAAGCCTTTTCAAATGGGGTAGATGCAAACCTTCAAGATTCTACAGCAGTTTTCGCTTTTGTAGAGAGTCAATTAATCGAAATCCGTCGGCCAGTCTGGATGCAGGCGATGCTCGAAAAAGCGGGCAATCTGCGCCGGGGTTACACGACCGAGGGACAACTCTGGAAGCGCGTCCAGTTTGAAGAAGCCAACGCCCGCCGTCTCCAGATTGTCGCCCTCGGCGCGTTCATCGCTGAGCAGTTCACAGCGAAAAAAGATCTTGTAGATATGATAGATGTGCGGCGGATGATCATGCTGGTTGCGGTCATAGAGTGCCAGCAACTTCGTCGCGCGCACGCGGTAGCCGCTCTCCTCCCAGACTTCGCGCTCGACCGCCAGACTCGGCGGTTCGTTAATATCGACCCAGCCGCCCGGCAGCGTCCAGCGGTTGCCGTCGGCTTTCTCCTGCACGAGCAGGATTTCGTCGCCGCGAAAGACGACGCCGCGCGAATCGACCTTAGGGGTGGCATGACCTTTTTCACCGGCAAATAATGCGTGGACAGTCTGGAAATCTGCGCCACCATAGTGAGCGATGATCTCGGCAGCAATATCGCGTATCTGCTCGAAGCGCATCTGATCAAACGGTCGCGGGTCGTAACTCAGACCGTCCTGGGCAATCATCTGCAAGCGCTGCGCCCAATCGAGCCATTGGGGATTGGTCATATCATCCTCGTCTGTGGTGTTGCCGCCATTGTATCAGGCACTCTTGAAGCGCTGGCACAATGATTGTGTCAACACATCCCGGTTCTGCGGTGTGATCTCGATTACCTCGACATCCGCACGAACTTTGATCGCGTCGGTAAAGGGCGTGCTGCGTTTGACGATCGTGCCCAGAATGCGAGCCGGGCTGGCGAGCGCCACATCGACAGCGGCACAAAACGCGGCGGACTTGATCTCCATCGGCCCGATCTCATCGATCACGACCAACCCGGCGGCGATGCCCTGGCGGATACTGTTGATGCCGATGGTTTCGAGCGCCTCCAGCGTGACGCCATACTTGCCGATGCAGATCTTCGCGCCAGGCAGCTTGAAGCGAGCGAGCAACCCGCTGCGCCCATCCAGCGTGACGATGCGGAAGCCGACGCGCTGCCCGGCCTCAATGATCTCCTCCGAGTAGAAACCGCCCGCAGGCAGCCCCAACTGCGCCACGATGGTGCGGATTGTCGTCGTCTTGCCCACGCCCGGCCTGCCGGTGAGTAAAACCGCCTTCACAGCACATCTGCGATCTTGCGCGCGGCTAAACGCCCCTGCGCCACCTGATCGGGCAGCCGTCGGGCACGGTAGTCGCTGCCCACGAGCACGATACCGGGCGGCAGGGCGGCATCCATGGCATCCATGATGGCGCTATGCTCTGGCAGATAGCGCGTCAGGGGATCGGCTTCCGGCCAATAGTGTACGCGCGCCAACACGGGCTCGGCGTCGAAATGCATACGCGCCCCTGCCAACGCCTGGTCGGGCGTGGCGACGCTCGGTTCAACATCCAGGCGCACCCCGGCGCGCACCAGCACGTGATCAGCAGGCACACGTCCGGGCAGCCCGTAGCTTTCGGCGAATTTGAACAGGCCGCCGGTAGCAATGGGCAGTTCGCGCGGGACAGCCTGCGCCTGAAAGCCGAGATGCACACGTGCGACCGGATCGTAACGGTAGTCATTGAGCAAGAGCGCGGCTTCCGGCGCGAGCGTCCGCAGCATGTGATCGGCATAGCGGGCGGGCACAGCGACAACGATGCCCCGCGCTTCGAGCATGACGCCATTTTCCAGGCAGACACCATAACGCCGATCATCGATCAAGCCCAGGCTGCTGACAGCCATGCGCTGCATGATCGGCGCAGTCAGACGGCTTGCCAAAGCGTCAACCAGCGTTTGCGTCCCCTCGGCAAAGACCACCAGCTCGCCATCGCGATAGCGCCCCATCGTCATCAGCGAGTCCGGAAGGCCCAGTTCGGCCAGGAACGGCCAATCGCCGTACTTCTCCAACACGAATGGGCCATGATCGATGATGAAGCCCTCGGTGTACTCCGTCTGGATGCTGCCGCCCAGGCGCGGCTTCACCTCAATCAGGGTGTAGGCTATGCCCAGGCGTTGGAGTTCCCAGGCGGCGGACAAGCCCGATAATCCGCCGCCGATGACGATAACATCAGACATAAGCGATCCGCATTAGCGGCGCTCAGCAACTTACGCGCCGTACTTGACCAGGCGTTTGGCATGAGCCAGCGCCATCGGCATCAGGTCAACTGCGAGGAACTGCCCCAGCGCGCCGCCCATACAGTCGCGCTCACCGAACGCCTGCGCACGGTCGGTCATATGCGTGCCGGGTGCCCAGAGAAGCGTCGGCACAGGATGCCAGCTATGCGCACGATACGTCGCGGGCGTCGAGTGGTCGCCAGTGATGATCATGACAGCCGGGTTGAGGTTGAGCAGGATCGGCAGAGCGGCATCAACCTCTTCGATAACCTTGACTTTGGCGTCGAAGTTGCCGTCTTCGCCACGGCTGTCGGTGTACTTGACGTGGCAGAAGACGAAATCGTAGCTATTCCAGATTTCGGCCACTGTATCGAACTCGTCCTGGATCGAGAAGTGCAGGTCGGTCTCGATGGTTTTCATGCCGACAAGACGGCTGACGCCCTTGTACATCGGGTACGTGGCGACGCAGGCCGCCTTCAGCTTGTAGACATCGGCATACTTGGGCAGGTTGGGGTCGGTGGCGAAGCCGCGCAGTGTGACCATGTTAGCAGGTTCGTGACCGCGCAAGCGTTCGCGCGCGGCAGCAAGCCATTGGTTGGCAAGCGCAGCCGTGCGTTCGGCTGCCGGGCTGGATGCGACAGCGGGCAGCGGCGGCACGCCGGTCGCCTGCGGGTCGGTGTCCTGAACGTCATCGTTCAGACCTTCACCGCGCAAAACCATGGCGAAACGATAGCCTTCACCGGCGGCGATTTGAATGTCGATGCCATCGAGTTTGATGTCCTTGAGGAGTTCAACGCGCTTTTCGCCTTCTTCTGTCGGGATGCGTCCGGCGCGGCGGTCGGTGATGTTGCCGGAAGCATCGACTGTGCAAAAATTGCCGCGAATGGCGACATCACCTGCGCCAACGTCAAGGCCAATACCAATTGCTTCCAGAACGCCGCGACCAATGTCGTAGACGAGGGGGTCGTAGCCGAACAGTCCTAGATGTGCCGGGCCGCTGCCTGGAGCAACCCCGCGTGTGACCGGGATGCTTAGGCCGGTGCTACCCTCACGTGCCAGACGATCCATATTCGGCGTATTGGCCGTTTCCAATTCGGTCAGCCCGCCCTGCTCACGGGGCAACCCGCCCAAACCATCCATGACGAGCAAGATGATTTTGCCGCCCTCGGCAACCGTCAAGCGACGCATGAGATCGAAGTCTGCCATGTCGATCTTCCCTTTTTGATATGGATAAGGCGGCTTTAGAGTGTAACACGTGCGCGCGCCTGCGGACATAGCGTTCGTGAGCTACTGCCCACCAATTCGAGTCTGTGATACACTTCATACCGCAATCGTCAAGCCACATGCATCTGACTCAATGCCCGAAGCAACGCTCATAGCCGACAGTGATTTAATGTCACGCATTCTGCAACGCGATCAGTCTGCCTTTGCGTCACTCTATGACAGATACGGCGCGCTGGTCTTCAGTTTGGCGCGGCACGTCTTACAAGACGATGGCATGGCTGAAGAAGTCGTCCAGGATGTCTTCCTCAAGGTCTGGCAGCAAGCAGTGACGTGGGATGAGGAGCGTGGCAAGCTGGTCAGTTGGCTGCTGACAATGACGCGCTACACGGCCATTGATAGACTGCGCAAAGAGCAACGCCGCCCGCTGCGCAATTCATCATCCATCGACAGTCTTTATGATCTGCTCCCAGACAGCGACAGCGCGGATGAAAACCTGCATCTCGACAGCACAGCACTGCGCGGCATGATAGCTGCCCTGCCGGATGAGCAGCAGGCAATGCTGCAACTGGCGTTCTTTCAGGGCATGTCTCATAGTGAAATCGCTGACAAGACCAACATACCGCTGGGGACGGTCAAAACGCGCCTGCGTCTGGGTGTGCAGCGTCTCAGGCACATGTGGCAGGCAGAGCACCCGGCTGAGGATGAGAATTCGTAATGAAATTGAGCAAAGTCACATCCAACTGCCTGTAATCCAACGTTATAGTAGTAGATAAGATGCTGCGGATCGGTGACGATCCGCTGAGTGACATTCGAGGACATGAACACACAGTTTCCAACTTCCGATGAAAACACTGAATCCTCAGAAACGGCAGTCGAGATCGACTGTTCTGAGGCGTTGGCGCTTGTTCCTGCATACACCGTGGGCGCAACCGACATCGATGAGACGCGACTGGTCGAGGCGGCGCTGTTTCGCTGCCCAGAGGTGCTCGCTGAGGTCAAGACATATCGTTCGCTCAAAACGGCGATGCTGGGCACCGCTCCAGCCGTAGAGCCGCCACCTGCCCTACGTGCCAACATCCTGCGCGCGATTGAGGCAGAGCCAGCTCCAGTCGCCAAGCTGGCAGGCGGCGGTCGCAGACGCAACTATCCTCTGGGCTGGCTGGCTGCCGCCGTGGTTGCGGCGCTCATCTTGACGAACGCCTTCTGGTTCTCGCAGGTCAACCGTATGCGAGAAGATCAGAATCAGATCGCCGCTTCGCTTCAGCAGCAAAACGATCTCTTGCTGGCCTTGAGCGCCGGCAGCGCTGTCCGCGTTGAGATGTATTCACCAGAAAACACCGAAGATAGCGGTTATGCGACAGTGGTCTACGATCCGCAAACGCGCTACGCGGTTCTCTATACTGACCGGCTGCCGACACTGACACCGGAGCAGGCCTACCAGTTGTGGCTCTTGCAGGGTGAAGATCGGGAAAGTGCGGGCGTTTTTCAGGTCAAACCAGATGGGACGGGCATGCTCGTCTTCCACGCGGGCCAGTCTTTCGACCGCTATACCGCTTTTGGGATCAGCGTCGAACCGGTTGCGGGCAGCCAGTTCCCCACCACCCCGCCTGTTGCGGTGGCACGCTTCTGACAAGCGCCGAGTCTCATTACTGGCGACGCACTTCGATACATTCACGGAAAATCAAAACGGGCGATACACATGTACCGCCCGTTTTTATGCTGTGTGGCACTCGACGCTAGCGACGACCGCCGTAACCGCCACGGCGATCACCGCCGCCGCGACGATCACCGCCGCCGCTCGGTGGGCGACGATCACGCTCACGCGCTTCTTCAGCCGTCCAGCCGGCTAGAACTGCCTGGCGGCTGAGACGCACACGTCCGCCGGGATCAACATCGGTGACCATAACCATGACCTCGTCGCCGACCTGAACTTCGTCCTCGACGCGGTTGACACGGTAATCGGCAAGCTGCGAAATGTGTACCATGCCTTCTTTGCCGGGCATGATTTCGACGAACGCGCCGTAAGATTCGATGCGTGTCACTTTGCCCGTATAGATGCGCCCGACTTCAAGGTCCTCCGTCAGACCGCGTATCTCATCGATGGCGAGCGCAACAGTTGCACCGTCGACGCCCGCGACGAAGACCGTGCCGTCTTCCTGGATGTCGATCTTGACGCCAGTACGATCCTGAATGCCACGAATGACCTTGCCGCCGGGGCCAATCACCGCGCCGATCTTTTCGGGGTTGATCTTGATGCTCGTCATACGAGGGGCAAATTCGCTGATTTCGGCGCGCGGTTCCGCGATCGTGTTGAGGATCAGTTCGAGGATTTGCATACGCGCATCCTTCGCCTGGGCGAGCGCCTTGCGCAGCACGTCCTCGCTCACGCCCTTGATCTTGATGTCCATCTGCAAGGCCGTGATGCCCTGCTCCGTCCCTGCGACCTTGAAGTCCATGTCGCCAAGGTGATCTTCAAGACCTTGAATGTCGGTCAGGACGGCCATCTGATCGCCTTCTTTGACCAGTCCCATGGCGATACCGGCGACCGGGCGCACAATCGGTACGCCCGCGTCCATCAATGCCAGGGTGCTGCCGCAGACGCTCGCCATCGACGTGCTGCCGTTGGAGCTGAGCACTTCGCTGACGAGGCGGATCGTGTAGGGGAACTTGTCCTCGGACGGGATCATCGCGCGCAGAGCAGCTTCCGCCAGCGCACCATGGCCGATCTCGCGACGCTTGGGACCACGCAGCGGCGACGTTTCGCCGGTGCTGTAGGGCGGGAAGTTGTAGTGGTGCATGTAGCGGCGCGATTCTTCCGGGCTGACGGTCTCAATCGACTGCGCATCGCGCGGCGTGCCGAGCGTCGCAATCGTCATCACCTGGGTCTGCCCGCGCTTGAACAGGCCGGAGCCATGCACACGCGGGATGATGCCGACCTCCGCCGCCAGCGGGCGAATGGTCGTGTAATCGCGGCCATCGGGCCGCACACCATCGCTGACAATGCGGCGGCGCACTTCTTCGTAGATGACGTCATCGAAGGCCTGCTTGACCGCCTTGGCTTCGACAGGAGTCTGGCCCTCAGAGAGCGTCGCATTTTGAGCTTCAAAAGCAGCGAGCAGTTCATCACGGATGGCGTCGAGGCGTTCGTTGCGCTCCGTGCGGTCAGTCGTCTCGATCAATGCCTGGCGCACAGTCTCACGCGCGCGTTCAGCCACCTGAGTCTCGACGGACTCATCGATCTGGCTGCTGATGAATTCGGACTTCGTCTTGCCAATCTCCGCCGCGATCTGCTTCTGCAGTTCGATGATCGGCTGCATCGTTTCGTGGGCAAACATCAGCGCCCGGATCATCGTTTCTTCGTCGATCTCGACCGCCGCGCATTCGACCATGTTGATGGCATCGGCAGTGCCCGCCACGCGCAGATCGAGGATGCTGTCTTCCATCTGCGGGATGGTCGGGTTGACCACGAACTCACCGTCAATCAGGCCGATGCGCACGGCAGCAACAGGCCCTTCCCAGGGGATATCGCTGATCATGAGCGCAGTGCTGGCAGCGATAATGCCGATCATATCGACCTGGTTTTCCTGGTCGTGGCTGAGCGCCGAGAAGATGATTTGGACCTCGTTACGCATGTATTCCGGGAAAAGTGGGCGCAGCGGGCGGTCAACGACACGCGAAATCAAGATCGCGCTCTCGGATGGCCGGCCTTCACGGCGGAAATAGCTTCCGGGAATGCGCCCGGCGGCATAGAGTTTCTCTTCGTAATCGACGCTGAGTGGGAAGAAATCGATCCCTTCGCGGGCGGACTTGCTCATCGTGGCAGTGGCAAAAACGACCGTCTGCCCTACCTGAACAGTGACTGCGCCGCCGGCCTGTTCGGCAAACTTGCCCGTTTCGATGATCAATTCCTGACCGCCGAGTTGCACGACATACCGGTGGACGTTGTCCATGCTCGTCTCAGTAGACATGTGTTATCTCCTTGTTGTCTCGAATTTGGCGACAAAGACAACGCCCGACACCCAGCGACTGGCAAGCCGCGCCAAAAGCACGTTTAGCAAGGCTTGCCAATCTCTGCGCTGCCGGGCGTTTCCTCATAAACACACAAACGGGTGTCCAGTTCGACACCCTTGTATGTCCGACTTATTTACGCAGACCGAGGTCTTGCAGAATCTGATGATAGCCGTCCGCATTCGTCTTGGCGAGATAGCGCAGATGACGCCGACGCGCGCCGACGAGCTTGAGCAGACCAACCTTCGAATGCTGGTCCTGCGGATGCTGCTTGAGATGCTCGGTCAACTGGTGGATACGGGTGGTAAGCAGTGCGATTTGAACTTCCGGCGAACCGGTATCGCCCTGATGCCGACCGTACTTGGAAATGATGGTGTTCTTCTCGTTCTTCGTGAGACTCATTGTGCTGTTGCCCTTACGACATTCATACAGACACCATGCGCACCGGACAAAGGCACGCAGGTCAAGATTAATGGAAGCATTATAGCAGACAGGGGGTGTCAATCAATGCCAAACCGGACGAGGCGACCCGCACGCTATCCTATGTGGGGCATCTGAACACAACCATCCAACCCTGCAACGCTGGCCGGGACAACTGCGTATTCAGTGACAGGTGAATAGTGGAAACATCGATTATGAAAGATACAGATCCCACTTATCAAGCCGTAGCGAAAGCCGTTCGTGGGCGCTGGCGACGTAGACTCTTAGCAATGGCGCACGTGTTTGCATTTTTCGCCGCGTACCTGATGATCTGGGAACGAACTGCCTGGTACACCGGAAGCGTTCAAACCATTTGGTTCATCGTGCTGGGCTTTCATCTTTTGTGGGCGGTGATTGCCGAGCTGCGCGATGACGCCATCCGCCGGGAAATTGAGCGCGAACGCAAATGGCGGCTGCTCGAACAGCTTGAAGAAGCCGATCCATATGCCCGCGAGCGGATTTTGCGGCTGGCTGATGCGCCGGATGGTGAACTGATCGACTTTGATGCTGAAGCCTGGGCAGAAAATGTCAAACGGAAGCGAGGCTGAACATGGACAACTACGAGAATTTCATCGATTACCAGGCAATCCGCGTGCGGGTCGAACGAAGGCTTGCCCGGCGCATCGCATTCTTCACACATCTGCTTATTTTCACGTTTGTCTCGATGACCTTTATGTACAACCCGTTCTGGAAAGGCACGCCGCTGATCGAGGTCGGGTCTGTCGTCTGGTTCATCTTGCTCATGATCCATGGCGGCTACTGGATCTTTAGTGAAACGCGCGATCGGGCGATCCGCAAAGAGATCGAGCGCGAGCGAAAAGCGGCGCAGATGATGGACGCCTACAGCAAAGCCAAGCGCGACACGTTCGATCATCGGCGTGAAGATGACGCGCTGATCGACTTCGACGCGGCAGAATGGGACGACACACAGGCCAAGTATAAGCGCGGGTGATGGTGCTGTTGCTGCCCATCACCCGCATTGACTATCATTCGTAGCGTAGCACGTGCGTCACCTGCTCGGCGATGGCCGGGCGCGCGCTGAGAAACGTCGCTATCCAGGCAATCACAATCGAGGCCACAATCAGGGCAATCGCGACCGGAAGCGCCTCGCGCGGAATCGGGATGGCTTCGCCGACGCCAAGCTGTGTGGCGATTGCCACGCCAAGCGCGCTCAGGCCGATGCCCAACACCCCACCCAGCAAACCAATCAGCGTATTCTCCAGAAGCATGACGCCGAGCACGCGATTGCCCTTCAGGCCAACCGTCTTGAGAATACCGATCTGCCGCCGCCGCTCCAACGTCGCCAGTGAGACGGTGTTCGCCATTGTCACCGCCGCAGCCAACAGCGAAAGTAACCCGACCACGGTCGGAATCGCGCTGAACTGATCGATGAAGCGTTTGAGCAGGCCGTCTATAAAAGATATGTCGATAGTGAAATTGAGCGGGTTGGCGGTCAGCGCCAGCAGCACCTCGTTCAGCTTATCCGGCTCGGTTTGCAGGACGTAGAAGCTGAAATCCGGCTGCGCGCCGAAGGCGTTCGGCGGCACATAGAATGCGCCAGTACTGAACCCGACCGTTGGCGCGGCACTGACACCCACGACTTTGAAATCGTGCAATTGCCCATCTTCTCGCAGTGTGAGGGTCGAACCGACGGTCAGGCCCAATTGGCTGGTAAGATCGCCTTCGGGCACGACAATGACAGCTTGATCGGCATCATCGGGTGTCAGCCCGCGTCCGGCCACGATGCCGGTAAGCGAATTCGGATTGTCAGTGTCACGCGCTTGCATAGGTACAGTGATATCGCGCATCTCCTCCATCATCTCACGCCGTGCCCGCTCTGGCATACTGTTGAGCACGAAGTCTGGCACTGGAATGACATAGTTCGGCGGCTCGCCATTCACTGCCACGATGGTGGCCGAGTAGTTTTGAAGTTCCGTTCGGTAGAGGATGCCGTCAATCTGGTTCAACTGCGCATTGAGCAGCCCGCGCCCGACCTGAGCCGACACCAGACTGGTGAACGGAAAGATAAGCACGTTGCCGCCAAGCTGGTTGGCAAGCTGGAAGTTCATGACTTCCCGCGCGCCAACCCCGGCAAAAGTGATGCTGCTCAAAGCGAACATGCCCCCGCTCAATGCCAACAGTGTCGTGGCTGTACGAATCCTGCGCGATGACAGATTGCGCAGCGCCAGCTTGAGATCGACATTGCCAAAGGCAGGCAGCTTCCCAATCAACCAGACTAGCAGCCAGAGGATGCCGACCAGAATGCCCATGAAGAGCAGCGTCAGTGCCACGCCGATCATGCCCGCCACAGCGCTACCGAGGATGCGCCCGGCAACACCGCCAATAACGATGACGACCAACAGGAGCACAAGCAGCGAATGGAAGATGCTCGTGCCGGGAATGGACATTTCGTTGGGGCGCAAAATGATGGCCGGGCGCACGCGATTGGCGGTCAACACCGGGAGTATGGCAAACACCATCGTCACGACCATCCCCAGAGCAATGCCATAGAGCATCGCCTCAGGGTAGATGCGCCAGGTGAGGTGCTGCTGCAAGAAGGTTTCGCCATAGGCATTGACGACTGCGCTGAGCAGGATACCCATCACACAGCCGATCAGGCTGCCGAACAGGCCGAGGAAAAAGGCTTCGGCCAGAAATAGCGCGCCAATCTGGCGGCCTTTCAGGCCAAAGGTCTTGAACGATGCGATCTCCATCGTCCTGCGCCCAACCATAACCAGCATCGTGTTGATGATGCCGACGCCACCGATGAGCAGCGCACCCAGACCCATGATGACGATAAAGCGCCCAATGATGTCCGAGAACTGCTGATTCTGGCGCAAAAGGCGATTGACATTGGTGACATCGGCGCGAGGGGCGAGCGCACCCATTTCATTGGCTATCGTGTCAATGTCCGATCCTTCGGGCAGCACAATGCTGATCGAATTTGGCTGCGGGCTGATCTGCAACTGTTCAGCCTGAGCGATATTCAAATAAGCGAAGCCGAAAAACGACGCAAACAAGTTGCGCAGGCTGGCTTCTTGCTCAGTAGCGACGATGCCGGTCACAGTGAATATCGCTTCAGTGCCGCTTACACGCACCGTATCGCCGACGTTCAGCCCTTGATCACGTGCGAGGTTGCGGCTGATGACGACTTCGTTCTCGCCGAGAAGATCGCGCAGGCTCGCACCGGCAGGCTCCTGGATCAGCAGCCCATCGGTGACGGGAAATGTCTCCGGATCGACCAATAATGCACTTACGAACTGTGGACGCCCAACCGTAACCGCATCAACCGTAGTGATCTGCATGTTGCTGGCGATGATGTAGGCAGTTGACTGCCCACCCAGATCTGCCGCACGCTGGCGGAGCCTGTCGAGTGTTCCCTCTGACAAACCGTTGCCGCTACCGCCATCATCGACAAAGCCGGCAAAGCCACTGCCGAAGTTCGCAGTCGAAATGGTGATGTCACCATGATTGCTGACACGGGCCGTATCGATGAGCGAGTCGCCAATCGCCAGGCCCAGGGTACGGAGAGCGACGATAGCGGCAACACCTGCGCCGATGCTGAATATAGCGAAGAGTGTCCAGCGTAGATTGCGGCGCAAGTTACGGGCGGCATAGCGCAAATAAAAGAGCAATTGCGTCATGTTTTGTTCCTGGTGAGACCTTCGATCCTATCCACTATACGCAATTGATCGCGGTTTGTTGTAGGAATAGATATCGAGGCTGCTTCCAAAAGTATGCGAGAGAACCCTACAGCAGATTATATGCCCGCGCGGGTGTAAATTCTCAATCAGCCGCTGAGTCTCTGCAACCAAACGCAAGAAAGACTCGCAGCCTGAGGTTCGCAGGTGTACCTCTTGCGCCTTCGCAGGTTTGCGCTAAGCTGTGCGCCTGTCAAGGCATTTTATCCGCAGGCGCTATCGATATGGACTTCAAACGCATTCAGATCGTGGTCGGCGTACCGCATACGCATCTTTATCAGTTGCTGGGCGCAATGGCCGCCGCAGGCGCGGGACAACTCGGCGAGTACACGCACTGTTCCTATACAAGCGACGGCATCGGTCGCTTCAAGCCGAGCGCCGCCGCGAACCCCGTCCTGGGTGCCAAAGAGCAGCTCAACGAAGTTCCCGAAGTGCGCGTCGAAACGATCTGTGATCGAGAGAAGGTCAAACAGGTCGTCGCCGCGATCCGCGCCGCGCATCCATATGAGGAGCCGATGCTTTATCTATTACCACTGCTCTCAGAAGAGGATTTTGTATAGCGGGTCCTTTTCGGCGTTCAAATCTGCTTTTGGCAAGCCTGCAACGCCGATCACCCCGTCACTGTTGTATGAAAACTATCCGAAGCCATTGGCCGATTCTGGCGCTGTTTGCGCTCACGCTGCTGTTTTTCTATCGCCATGCATTCAGCGATTTCATTCTGGCACGTGGCGATACTTTTGCGTATTTCTACCCCTACTGGCATGCGCGCAACACGGCGTTCATGGCTGGAAGACTGCCGCTCTGGTCGCCCGAATTGTTCGCCGGTGTGCCCCTGCTTGCCAACAGCCAGCTTGGCATGTTCTATCCACCCAACTGGCTGGCAGCGCCCCTTGCTCCACCAGACGGTATCCGTATCAGTCTGCTGGCGCACATCACATGGATGGCTGTGGGGGCGTATCTGCTGGCGCGTTCGGCGCTCGGTGTTGGCAAGCTTCCAGCATTCCTGGCGGCTGTGATCTTCACATTCGGCGGCTACCTGGGCGGGCGCGTCGAGCAGATCAACCAGCTTCAAGGTCTGGCCTGGCTGCCATGGCTTTTCTGGCTGGTACACAAGTTGGATAAGCGTCCGGCGCGTTACGCTGCGCTGCTGGCAGCAACACTGGCGCTCCAGTTCTTCACCGGCCATACGCAAACCGTGTTCATCGGCGGCGTGGGGATGGGAATATATGCCTTGATGCTGCCCCAGCGCACGCGGCGGCTTATCTGGCTGGCCCTGGCAGGCGCGGGTGCGCTGCTGCTGGCGCTGCCACAGATCGTGCCGACGTTGGAGCTGACGAACGTCTCGAACAGGCACGGCGGGCTGAATCAGAACGAAGCGACAGCTTTTTCGTTCAACCCGTTCCTCGCCGCGCGCGCTCTGCTGCCCAATTACGACCAACCGATCTTTGCCGAATACATCGCGTATCCCGGCGTGATGGCGCTCGGATTGGCGCTGCTGGGATTGCTGGCTATGCCTGAAGCACGCCATGCACGCACAAGATTGGCTGCGATTTTGCGCACGCCACAGCTCCCCTGGATAGTGCTGGCGATCATCGGCTTGCTCTTTGCCTTCGGGCAGTACAACCCCATCTACTGGCAACTGGCGGCACTGCCGGGCTTCAACCTGTTCCGTGTGCCGGCACGCTGGCTGGTCTTGTTTACGCTGGGTGGCTCCATGCTGGCCGGGTTGGGTACTCAAGCGTTGAGCGTGTACATCAAGCGCAATCGCATGTGGGCCAGCGGCGTATTGCTCGTCATCACTGCGGCGCTCGCGCTCGGAGCGGTCACGCTCACTGCCCGAAATCCTGAGCCGATCCCATTTTATCCGCCTGAGACGCGCTCGTTGATTGGGTGGGGAGTGGCGCTGATCGCTGCGTTGTTGATCTTACTGGGTCTAAGAAGTCGTGCGCCCACCGCTGCCGTTGGAATCACGATTCTAGAATTGCTTCTGGCTGCCCATGCGCTGCCTTATAACCGGCTGACCCCGCCTGACACCTTCAACGAGCAGCGATTCACAGTCAGTCAAATGGAGATCTACGCCGAGCGCGAAACGCCGCCCGGGCGCCTCCTCAGCATCACGGATCTCTTGTTCGATCCGGGTGACAAAGCGGCGCTGATTGCGCGCTATCAACGGCTGGGCATGAGCGAGGAAGAGATCGAGATCGCCCTGGTGGCGATCAAACACCAGGAGGTTCTGGCGGCGAATCTGCCGCTTTATTGGGGCATTCCGACGATTGACGGCTTCGACGGCGGCGTGCTCCCCACCAGCTATTACACGGCATTCACGTCGCTGCTGCTCCCGCCGGGTGAACTACGCACCATCGATGGACGACTGAGGGAAGTGCTTGCACGCACTGATTGCGCTGGTGCGTGCATCCCCGACCGGCGCTGGCTGGATCTGACGAACGTGCGCTATCTGCTGCTGGATAAGATTTATGATGTCTGGCATGAGGATGTCGCCTATGACACCGCCTTTACAACCAGCCTTGAGAATGGTCAGCGCCTGACGCTTATGCCAGAACCAGCATTCGATGCGGATGCGCTCTATCTTTTGTGTCTGGAGTCTTCTAACTGCACGCCCAACGTCATTTTCACTTATGAGAACGGGAGCCAAATCACTCTGGCGGCGGCTACGGCCGAGTTTCTCGATAGTGACCGCCTGGCGAAATTTCGCGCGGATTCAGCGAATACCGTCACGGCAATCACGATTGAGGCAGAGAACCCACAGGTGATTCGCGCAGCGACGCTGGTTGATGAGCGTAGCGGCGACTTCCAGCAGTTGACCGTCACGCCCTGGTCACGGGTGCTTTCGAGCGACATAAAACTCTATGAAAACAAAGCTGTGCTGCCGCGCGCCTTTGCCCTTTACGATAGCCTGTCATTGATTGACGATATTTACGGGACGGAAGATGCACTCAACATCATGCGCAGCGCCGACTTCGATCCGGCGCGAACGGCGCTGATCATGGGGCTGCCGCCGGAAGCTGCAACCGCTTCGAACGAAGGCTTCACTCCGGCATCTGTCCGCGAATACACGCCGGAGCGGGTGGTCGTTGATGTGGAGTCGGCACGTCCAGGTTATTTGCTGTTGACCGACGCTTACTATCCCGGTTGGCGGGCGACAGTCAATGCTGAACCCGTGCTGATTTATCGCGCTGATGTCATGTTCCGTGCAGTTTCGATCCCGGCAGGCACAAGCGAGGTGGTCTTTGAATATCACCCAGACTGGTTAGATTGGCTACCGCTGGCAGGGCTGCCCTGGCTGCTGCTCATGATCTTCACAATCGCAAGCCTCCGTCACACGGATAATCAGTGAATGAGAAAATACTGTCAGCAGCATCTAAGCCACGTTATTGAATATTTCATTTGATCCGCACCTAGAAGATGGGCCAAGCGCCAGGATTCTAGCTGCAAATGTCAAGTCGAGCCGCGTATGTCATAACTGTTTGACACAACCTACACAATCGTCGTCAGCATCCTGCCTATCTGTTTGTGTCCTTCGTTCCAATTTCTTGTTCCTCGCCACACATTCGTGTTCTGACCTGTCGATTACCGGAATTCGAGCACATTCAAGATCGGAGTATCCCTCTCGCGCAGTCGCTTACGCCGTTACAATTCCCCATAGTCATTGACCGTGTGCATAATCCCCGAGTGTGCAATTCTCCACAACAAGGGTTGACGCTTGACCGAGATGGCAATGCAGCCCAGAATATTCTATCCCTAGATCAAAAGCGTCTCAGATCGAGCAGCGAGCGCTAACAGTCAGGTTATGCGTAGTCCGAAGAGCTCCCGGCTCACGCGGGAAAGCGGTTTCTCTTCACATTATGAATGTGTTAAATAGTCACGATTTACCCGGCGGTATTGGGCAAACCGAGACTGTTTCAGGCATACTCATTGGCAGGCACAAGCTTACCTATTTCAGCATTGTGGCGGATATTATGGACAGTCATTCTAACGACTCTGCACTTCCCAAGTTGAACAGTGAAAATTACATCAACCGGGAGTTAAGTTGGATCGACTTTAATTACCGTGTTCTGGCACAGGCAAAAGATTCTGCTATTCCCCTGCTTGAGCGGATCAAGTTTCTAGCGATTGTCAGTAACAATACCGACGAATTCTTTATGGTTCGGGTTGCGTCCGTGCATACGAAGCTCAAGATTGAGGGTCGCGCGAAGCGCCCGGATGGTTATCAGTCGGCGGCGTTGCTGGACGAAATACGCACCCGAATCACAACGTTGATGCGCGAACAACGTGTTCTCATGCACGATCTTCTCGATCAGCTTGCCGAGCAAGGCGTCGCTATCAAAGCAATCGATGATATTCCAGCCGCATGGCGCGCGGCACTGCGGACTTATTTCGAGAACGAAGTCTTCCCTGTGTTGACGCCGCTGGCAGTTGACTATACCCGTCCGTTTCCATTTATCTCCAATCTGAGTCTCAATCTAGCCATCCGACTACGACGTGCCGACATGAACGGCAGCGAAGACGAATTCGTGCGCCTGAAAATACCCGACTCGCTCCCACGGTTGGTCAATCTGGAACAAGTGCTCAAGCGCTACGCGGGGATTGAGGTGCGAGATACATTCGTCTGGCTGGAGGATGTCGTCAGCAGCAATCTCGATCTGCTTTTCCCAGGGATGGATGTGACCGAATGCACGCCCTTCCGTGTCACCCGCAATGCCGACATCGACTACGAAAACGAGCGCGAGTACCGCGATCTAGACATCAGCCACTTCATTGAGGAGAGTTTGAAGGAGCGCCAGTTTGGGTCTATTGTCCGACTGGCGGTGATGGAAGGCACAAGCACGACGGCGCTGGACAAGCTGATTGGGGAATTCGAGGTCGATCCCGAACGCGATGTGTATCACGTGAATGGCGCGTTAGGCGGCAGCAGTTTTTTTGAGCTAATGAGCGTCCAGAGACCCGACCTCAAATATCCGATTTATGTGCCGCGCGTATCGCCAATCGTGACCGAATACCCGGATATTTTCTCTGCGATTCGTGACCGTGACTGGCTTGTGCATCATCCCTACGATTCGTTTTCCCCGGTCGAAGCGTTCTTTGAGCAGGCAGCGCGCGATGAACACGTACTCGCCATCAAAGTGACGCTTTATCGTGTTGGGCAGCGTTCGCCAGTCGTCCAATCATTGATGGCAGCGCGGGAAAACGGCAAGCAGGTGACAGCGCTCGTAGAACTCAAGGCGCGTTTCGACGAAGAAAACAACCTTGAATGGGCGCGCGCGCTGGAAGAAACAGGCGTCCACGTGCTCTATGGGGTAGAAGAACTTCCCATCAAGACTCACGCCAAGGTTGGCATGGTCGTCCGGCGTGACGAAGATGGTGTGCGCCGCTACGTTCATCTCGGTACGGGCAATTACAACGCCGGCACAGCGCGACTTTATAGCGATCTGGGAATGTTCACGTGCCATCCCCAGATCGGCGATGACGCGTCGCGACTGTTCAATCGTTTGACCGGGTTTGCGCCAGGCACAACTTACTCTCGGCTGCTCGTCGCGCCAGAATACCTGCGCAACCGATTTTTCGACTTGATCGATAACGAAATCGCCGCGGCGCGCGCAGGCAGACCAGCGCGGTTGGTCTTCAAGATGAACCAGCTTGAAGAGGATATGACAATCCGCAAGCTGTATCAGGCATCGCAGGCGGGCGTGCACGTCGATCTGATCATCCGTGGGCTGTGCTGCTTGCGTCCAGGACTGCCGGGCATGAGCGAAAATATCCGCGTGCGCAGCATCGTCGGGCGCTATCTCGAACACAGTCGCATTTTCTATTTTCACAACGCCCCGGAAGATCAACGGGTCTACATGGGAAGCGCAGATCTCATGCGCCGTAATCTGTACAATCGTGTGGAAGTTGTTTTCCCCGTTTTGGATGTGCGGCTTCAAGAGCAAGCGCTGAACATGTTGGCGACATGCCTGGCCGACAATACTCAGGCCTGGGAACTACAATCTGATGGTCGCTATGTGCATCTTCAGCCCGGTGCGGGAGAACCGGCCATTGTTTCGCAAGAAGAATTTATGCGCGAAAGCATGGGCACTTTCAATCTGACATAATCCAGGGACATTGCATGACTGCGATGCGTATTGTCGTCAAACTGGGCACCAGTGTGTTGACGGCGGGCACGCCGAGTTTGAATCGCCAGCGAATACTGGAAATCGTGCGGCAAATCGCGCGGGCGCACCAGGAAGGGCACGAAGTCATCCTGGTTACTTCGGGCGCGGTTGCGGCTGGGCGCGAACGCCTGGGCTTTCCAGAATTAGGACGTTCACTGCCACACAAGCAGATGTTCAGTGCCGTCGGCCAGAGCCGTCTGATGCAGCAGTACAACGAGTTGTTCGACATCTTTCAGATCATCGTCGCGCAGGTGCTCCTCACCCGTGACGATCTCAGTGATCGCCGCCGGCACCTGAATGCACGCGATACCATTGCGACCCTGCTTGAACATCGGATCATCCCGATCATCAACGAAAATGACACCACTGCCACGCACGAGATCCGCGTTGGCGACAACGACAATCTCTCAGCGCTGGTGGCGACGCTGGTCGAGGCAGACCTGCTGATCATGCTGACCGACCAGCCCGGCTTGTTCACCGCTGACCCGCGCACCCATGCGGATGCGCAGTTGATTGGCGAGGTGGCGAAAATCGACGACAGCACCTGGGCGGTGGCGAGCGGCACGAACAGCGACCTCGGCACTGGCGGCATGACGACCAAACTTCAAGCAGCGCAACTGGCCGGGCGCAGCGGTGTCATGACCGTGATCTCCAGCGGAAGCCTGCCAGACGTGATCACGCGGTTGATCATAGGCGAGCAGCTCGGCACGCGCTTCCCAGCATCAACAACTCATATGGAGAGCCGCAAACGCTGGCTGATGATGGAAAAGCCACGTGGGACAGTATACGTGGATGACGGCGCGGCCAAAAAACTGCTGACTGGCGGTGCAAGTTTGCTGCCTGTGGGCATCGTTCGCATCGCGCGCGAATTCGAGCGTGGGGCTGTAGTCTCGGTCATTGCACCTTCAGGACGCAGCATCGCACACGGTCTGACGAACTACGACAGCACCGATCTGCGCAAGATCTGCGGTGTCAAGTCACCTCAGATTATCGATATTCTGGGGTATAGTTATGGCGATGCAGTTATTCATCGTAATAATATGGTGGTCTTGACATAGGGGGGGCGATGTCAGTCGACTTACAGGCGTTGGGGCGCAGAGCCAAAATTGCCGCGCCAAAACTCGCACGTCTGAACACTCAACAACGCAATGAGGCGTTGCTGGCAATCGCCGACGCCCTGGAGGCGCATACCGATGAAATCCTGGCGGCGAATGCCAAAGATGTAGAGGCTGCGCGCGCCAAGGGCTTGACCGATGCACTGGTTGATAGACTGAATCTTCAGGGGCGGCTGACGGGAATCGTTGCCGATGTCCGTAAGATCGTGGCTTTGCCCGACCCGGTGGGTTGTGAATATGATCAGCGGGTGCTGGAAAACGGACTGCGCATTGCCCGGCGAACAACGCCAATTGGCGTCATTGGTGTCATTTACGAAGCGCGCCCTAATGTCACGGTCGATGTTGTGACGTTGTGCATCAAGAGTGGCAATGCCGTTCTGCTGCGCGGCGGCTCAGAGACCATCGAAAGCAACACGGCACTCGTGCGCGTGATGAAAGCAGCGCTGGCACAGACAGCCGTCCCTACGGATGGTATCCAGCTGATCGAAAGCACCGACCGTGATTTGATCCTCGCTATGCTGCACATGTATGAGTACATCGACATGATCATTCCGCGTGGAGGCGCGGCACTGCACAAGCTCTGTCGCGAAAACAGCATGATCCCTGTGATCACGGGGGGTATTGGCGTCTGCCACATCTACGTGGATGAAACCGCAGATCAGGAACGTGCCCTCGAAATTATCTATAACGCTAAAACGTCGCGCCCATCGGTGTGTAACTCGCTGGATACAGTGCTTGTCAACGAGAAAATCGCCGCCGAATTCCTACCCCGTGTGGTCGATTTTCTGTCAGCGGGGGGTGTGACCTTTCGTGCCGAACCGCGCGCGCTGGCGGCCTTGAACGGCATCACCCAAAAGGGTGTCCAGGCGGCACGGCCTGAGGATTTCGATACAGAATGGATGTCGCTGGTTCTGGGTCTGAAAGTTGTGGATACCCTGGATGAGGCCATTGAACACATCAATACACACAGCCAGAATCACAGCGACAGCATCCTCACCCACAACATGGCGGATGCAGAGCGCTTCTTGAATGAAGTCGATTCGTCGGCGGTGTTCGTCAATGCCAGTACCCGGTTTAATGATGGCGCTCAGTTTGGTTTGGGCGCAGAAATCGCTGTAAGCACACAGAAGCTGCACGCGCGCGGCCCGATGGGGTTGGAGGAACTAACGACGTACAAATGGGTCGTGATTGGTGATGGACAAATACGTGTTTAGGATCTAATCACTGATTTGCCCATACTCTATAGTCAGACATTGCATCCTTGTCGCTTCTCTATGGAATGCTCAGTTGAGTTGGCGTGCGACAAATGTGCCCCCGCACTTAGGAGACGTTATGCAGTCGGTGCTTCTGCTGGACGATAATATTGATTTTCGCAACGTCTTAAAGGAGTTATTGGAAGCACTCGGTTATCAAGTCAAGGCTCTCGATAACGGCCTTTCCGGTCTTGAATATCTCCAGACACACGACGTGCTACCGGATGTCATTATCTGCGACATTCGAATGCCAGACATGGACGGCCTGACATTCCTGACGCGCGTCCGTGAAAACCCGGATTGGCAACACCTGTGTCTGATCGCATCCAGCGGCGCAAAGGACGACCTCGAACCTGCGCTTGAGCACGGCGCAGATGCTTACCTCAGCAAACCTTTCAATATCAGTCAACTTCGGGGACATCTCGACAAATGTTTGAAACGAAGCAGCGACAATGACCAAGACACTGATCATCCTTAATCCCAACGCCGCCGGCGGCAAGGCGGGCGCAGTTTGGACAGATCTGGAGCCGCTGCTTTGGGAGCGCCTGGGAGAGTTGGTGGTCGCCGTCACCCAGCATCCGGAAGAAGTGGCCGAGCACCTGGACAAAGCCTATGCCAGCGGCCTGACACGCGTGATTGCGATTGGCGGTGACGGCACCAATCACTCACTGATCAACGCGCTGGCACATCTCAATGCGCGCAACCCGGATGGCCCGCCGATGATTTACGGCAATTTGCCGGTCGGCACAGGGCGCGATTGGGCACGTGGCGCAGGCATCCCTTTCCGCGACGTACAGGCGGCAGCGCGTTGGATTGCAGAGGCAACACCAAAGCCTGTCGATATTGGCGCGGTCAATTACGACGGCCAGGAGCGATTTTTCCTCAACATTGCCAGCGCAGGCATCAGCGGCGAAGTGGCCCAACGGATCAATCGCGATCCTCAGCGCCGTTCATGGACGTTTTTGCAAGCGACCATCGCAACCATGCTGCGCTATCGCCCACAGGCAGTGCGGATCGCCCTTGACGGATCGGCCTGGTACAACGGCGCAGCTTATCTGCTGGCGGTCGCCAATGGCACGACTTTCGGACGCGGCATGAAAATCGCGCCACAGGCCAAGACGAACGACGGACTGTTTGACGTGGTACTGGTTAAAGGCATGTCGCGTCCACGGATATTGATGGCGTTCGAGCAAGTGTACCGAGGTGCTCATCTGAATCATCCCAAGGTGAACTATCAGCAGGCCCGCGAAGTGCGAATCGAGTCGCAAACATCGATGAGCTTCGAACTCGATGGCGAAATGTTCGGCGGACATGAACTGGCATTTTCGATCCAGCCTGGTCTGCTGCAAATGCTGACCTGAGATCAGTCAGCGCTGCCGTCCGCTCACCAGAGTAGCCGACACTCCTAATCCAATATAGACCGTGCCCGCGCCGTACTGCTGCACGCGCGCGAATTTCTGATTGCCTCGCAGCCATCGCCCGACTGCTGCCGCTGCGAGTGCAATACACTGTTGGTCACGTCGCCATGACCAGCAACGTTGGGCGGCAAGCAATCCATGGTAGAGTTGTACTCTGACACCTGATCGCGGGCGCGAAGGACTGTACAGGATGGGTAAAAATGTGCAACCGATGATTGTGCTTTCGTCATACAGCCTGGCAGCCGCTTTTGATGCCCGAAAGCGTGGACATGCTCAATGCGAGATGTCTGTCGATCTGGGGCTGAAGACAATCGAGATCGCGCTGGATGACGATGGGCTGAAATTCGCCGGGGGCGAACGCCTGCGCTGGCCGGACGCGGAGATCATTCGCCAGGACGAAATCGGTTGTTATGCGCTGGAGGCGGGCGAGATCCGCAAAATCCAGACGTTCAGCGAAGTCACGAACCGCCACGTCAGCCTGGTGCCAACCCACAGCGCACCGACAATGCTGATCGCCGGGTTCCCGATGCACCGCATCAAAAACACCAATCCAATGCGCGACACACAGGCCAAAATCAAGGCCATCGCACCGATGAGCGGGCGCGTGCTGGACACCAACATGGGACTGGGCTACACGGCAATTCTAGCGGCGCGGACAGCACAGGAAGTCATCACCATCGAACTCGATCCGGCAGTTGTTGAGATGGCAGAACAGAATCCCTGGTCGCGCGAATTGTTCACCAACCCATGTATCCGGCGTATTGTCGGGGACAGCTTCGATGAGGTGGCAGAGATGGAAACCGAAACCTTCGCGCGGATCATCCACGACCCGCCGACGATCCAACTGGCAGGCGATCTCTACAGCGCCGAGTTTTACCGCGAGCTGTACCGCGTTTGCCAGCGCGGTGGACGGCTGTTCCACTACATCGGCGACCCCAACAGTGGGCACGGTGCGAAATACACGCCCGGTGTCATCCGGCGGCTGGAAGCGGCAGGCTTCACCCGTGTGACACGCCGCCCGGAGGCCTTCGGTGTGAGCGCAATCAAGAGCTAACAATAGGCACGGGCGCAAGCAGAGCGTCCAGTTGGGAACAAAATCATCCATCTGAACGTCATCACAATGGCACTACAATCGATCATGGGACTCGGAAGGAGTACAGACGATGAAAAAAGGTAAGGCTGTTTTGATGACGCTGGCCGTTTTTACGCTGGTGGCGCTCTGGCTCGGCGTTGCAGGTCTCAGGACGCCTGTGCAGGCACAGGACACAGGCGAACTCGACAGCGACTCGGTGAGCCTGACGGTATACAACCAGGGGACAGCGCTTGTCCGCGACCGGCGCACCTTCCCCCTGACGACTGGGCTGAACACGGTCGATTTTACCGACGTGGCTTCATCCATCGACGCGACTTCGGTCAGCTTCACGTCGATCACCGATCCGCAGGGCACGGTCGTTCTGGAACAGAATTATGTCTATGACCTGGTGGATAGCGCGGCGCTGCTCAACCGCTATCTGGACGAAAATATCGAGATCGTGACGACGGATGGTACAGAATATCGCGGTCAGCTTTTGAGCGGACGCGGCGAATTGATCATCCGTGCAGATGATGGACAGGTGTTCGTCGTGCGGCTGAACGAAGTGCGCGACATTCGCTTCCCGAATTTGCCCGGCGGCCTGATCACACGTCCAACACTGCGCTGGCTGCTGGAAAGTGCCACTGGCGGCGACCAGCAGGTCGAGTTGACCTATTTGACGGGCGGCGTATCGTGGACGGCAGACTATAACCTGCTGCTCGCCACCGATAACCATTCGCTCGATCTGAACGGCTGGATCACGCTCAGCAACAGCAGCGGCACGACCTATCGTGACGCTCAGGTCAAGCTGGTGGCGGGCGATGTCAACCGGCTGCCACAGCCGCAGGTCGCCAATGACATGGTTATGGAAGCCATGGCTGCACCAGCACCGACACGAGCGGTCGAACAGCGCGAATTCTTCGAATATCAACTCTACGAAATCGCGCGGCCAGTGACGGTCGGCAACAATGAGACGAAGCAGGTTGAATTCGTCAACGGCGCAGGCGTTGCCGCCAACACATTCTTCGTCTATGAAGGCGGCGGCCCCTTCTATGGCTACTACGGGCCAATCAACGACCAGTACTATGGGCAGACGGGCATCACCGACGTTCAGAACTATCTTGAGTTCAGCACCGGCGAAGAAAGTGGCCTGGGCGCAGATCTGCCTGCGGGTCGTGTGCGCGTTTACCAGGAAGACGTAGACGGTGCTGCGTTGTTGATCGGTGAAAACCGGATCGACCATACTCCATCAGGCGAATCTATCCGCATCTATCTGGGCAATGCTTTTGATCTGGTGGGCGAGCGGACACAAACCGATTTCAGGATCATTGCCAGCAATGTGGTTGAAGAGACATTCGAGATCCGCCTGCGCAACCGCAAGGACAGCGACACGGTCGAAATTCGCGTGCCTGAACACCTCTATCGCTGGAGCAATTGGGAAATTCTGAATGCCAGCGCGGAGTATACCAAAATGGACTCAGCGACGATTGAGTTCCGGCCTCAGGTCCCGCCCGGCGGTGAGACGGTGATTACCTACACCGTGCGCTATACCTTCCCCTACTAACCTGAATCACAAGGGGCGCATCACAAGTGCGCCCCAGATCTAGATTCTCAGATGCATGGGAGCGATAATCGCCGCCCGCGATAACGACGGCTTCTAGTTCGCTTCAGGCATACCCATACCGATGTTGCGCAACCCACGATCAGCTTCCCAGGGATAAACGATGTAAGCATCGGTGATCGCACCGTAGAAGTTTGGCTGTTCTTTGGTGAAAAGCGAGCGGTAGGGATTGAAGTGCATGACACAGGTCATGGGTTTGCCACCAGCCGCAATGATGCGTTCGCGCACAGAAATGCTGGTTCGCCCACTCCCCCAAACATCATCCACGATCAGGAGGCGGCGAGCAGCAAGTTGTACTGGTTCTGGAAACTGAATAAACGTCGGCAAGGCCATTAAACCTACCGCGGCCTCTTTGGCTGGGAAATCGACGGCAGCCGTCAAGAGATGAAAGATTCCCAGTGCTTCTGACAGCATCCCCCCCGGAATGACACCGCCCCTCGTAATCATCACCATACCATCAAAGGAGCCTGCGCTACGAATTTGCGGAACGAGGATGTCGATGAGCTTGTCGACATCTGTCCACGTTAATACTTCGTGACGAATAGGTCCACCCTCGCTGCCACGCATGGTTACATGCCTTCCGCTACCTAGAGAATGAGGTTAAACATAGGGGCGCTCGTTGCGCCCCCATGCAGTTCGCGTGCTGTCTGAATTCTATGGACAAGATGAGAGGATTATAAGACGACAGCAGCATTGGCGTCAACATAGGCGAAAATCGCGTTGGAGACAGCCTACCCCCATCGCGAAGTTCGATTCGGCAACGGTCGGCGTTACAACCGCTCCGCCACGCTTTTGGCCTGGGTATACAGCAGTAGATAGTCTGGGCCACCGGTTTTGCTATCCGTGCCACTCATGTTGAAACCGCCGAAGGGATGGATGCCTACCAGCGCGCCGGTACATTTGCGGTTGAGATACAGATTGCCCACGTGGAATTCTCGCCGCGCCTGTTCCAACCGCGCCCGATCATGGCTGTAGACCGCGCCGGTCAGCCCATACTCCGTGCCATTGGCGATGTCGAGCGCATCGTCATAATCGCGCGCGCGCATCAGCGCCAACACGGGGCCAAAGATTTCCTCTTGCGCAATGCGTGCATTCGATGTCACATCGCCGAAGATCGTTGGTGGGAGGAAATAGCCGCCTTCTGCCGTCTCGACGGGGCTGCCCCCCAGGAGTAACTCGCCTTCTTGCGTGCCAACCTCGATATAGCCCATGATCTTCTGCATCGAATCGAGATTGACGACCGGCCCCATATCAATGTGAGGGCCAATGTCAGGCGCGCCGATCTGAAGTTTGCGGGTGAGATCAACCACGCGGTTAGCTACCTGGTCGTAAACATCACCGACGATGATCGCGCGCGAGCCTGCCGAGCATTTTTGTCCCTGGAAGCCAAACGCGCCGGCCACGATGCCTTGCGCAGCAGCTTCAAGATCCGCCGTCTCATCGACTACGACGGCGTCTTTGCCACCCATTTCCAGAATTGTGCGCTTAAGCCAGATTTGCCCTGGGGGAACTTTGGAAGCCTGCTCGAAGATATTGAGGCCGACATCGCGCGAGCCAGTAAAAGCAATGAAGCGCGTTTTCGGATGCGCGACCATCTGCGCGCCGGTCGAACTGCCGGGACCAGACACGAAATTAAGCACGCCGGGTGGCAGACCCTGATTCCAGAACAGCTCACACAGCTTCCAGGCCACCCACGGGCTGGGTTGCGCAGGCTTGAGGATAACCGCATTGCCGGCAACCAGCGCCGCCGTCAACATACCCGTAGGAATCGCGAGCGGGAAATTCCAGGGCGGAATGACGATGCCGACGCCAAGGGGTATATAGTACAGGCCGACCTGCTCGCCAGGATTTGGCACCAGCAAGTGGCTGCTATCCGCTACGCGCATCGCCTGGCGCGCATAGTATTCCATGAAGTCGATGGCTTCCGCCGTATCAGCGTCCGCCTCCACCCAACTCTTGCCGACTTCAAGCACCATCGTCGCGCTGAATTCGTGCTTGCGCCGGCGCAGTTCGGTGGCGGCACGCAGCAGATAACGCGCGCGGTCAGCCACAGAGGTGTACTGCCAGGTTTTGAAGGCCTCCAACGCTGTTGCGACCGCCATATCGGCGTGGGATACATCTCCCTTGGAAAATATTCCCAGAACTTCAGATGGGCGTGAAGGATTGATCGACGTGAATGTTTGATCAAGCAGCAGACGCCGGTCGCCGATAACGAGCGGGAAGCTACGCCCCATTTCAGCTTTGACCTTTTCGAGCGCAGCGCGAAATGCTGCTTCATTCTCAGGTTTAGAAAAATCTGTGAATGGTTCGGTACGGAAAGGTGGCAGCATTGTTTCAAACTCCTGTTTTAGTCTCAGCAGTGTACTGTCGATTGTGCCCTATTCCTATCAGAAATGCACAGAACCCGCGTCAGTGGTTCGCCGGTTTACGGGGCAATGTCAGCGCAAAACAAGCGCCAGACAAAGGACTATCGTTTTCTACCCAGATGCGACCACCATGGTTTTCGACGGCCAGTTTGCAGAAGGTCAAGCCAAGCCCTACACCACGTGCGCCGCGTAAGGGCTGATTCGCTTTGACCTGGCGGAATCTTTCGAAGATGCGCTCACGTTCTTCCGGCGGAATGCCTGGGCCGCTATCAGCGACGCGAATCATGACATATTCGGGAAAATCTCTGGCCTGGATCAGGATTTTGCTGTCCGCCGGGGTAAAACGGAGCGCATTATCGACCAGGTTGACAAGAACGCGGCGAATAATATCGTGATCAACAGTCAGAGATGGGATGTCTGGCGTTATATCACGCTCCACTGTGACATTCGCGTTTTGAATGGAGCTGGTTAGCGTGATGATCGTCTCCGCAACCAGAATATCTACCGTTGTCGGCATGAAATGCAGCGGCATCTGTCGTTTTTCAAGTCGCGCTATGTCGAGCAAGCTCTCCACCAAACGCATCAAGTTGTTGGCGCTCTCCAGGGACAACCCTAGCGTTTTGCGCAGCGCATCCTCGTCAGAGATGAAAGTAGGATCTTCCAACGTAAAACTCAGGCTGCTGATGATCGAAGCCAGCGGGCCACGCAGATCGTGTACCGCCATATGGGTGATCTCATCGCGATAATCAGCGAGCTGCTTTTGCTCAGTCACATCGCGCAGCACGAGCAACCGACCAGAGATCTGGCCTTCTGAGTCGACGACGGGTGAGCCAATTTCCTCGATATAAATTGTCTGCTTGGGACTCGTGCGTGAGAATTGACGGCGTGAGATGCGTTCCGGTTCCAACCGCAACTGGCGCGCCAAAACCGTGACTTCCTCACGGTTATAGCCAGCATTTTGAAACTCGTCGGTGCTGGCATATTGCAGCAGGATATCGACCAGGCCCTGGCCGATGTGATCATCGAGGTCGATGCCCAGAAGGCGCTGCGCCGAGGGATTGACTTCCACCAATCGACCACTCTTATCGAGTAGAATGACACCATCACGCGTAGAATTGAGGATTGCTCGCATTCTATCGTTGCCCGCGTGGATGTATTCATGTAGGGTGGCGTTCTCCAGATGACCGCCCGCCTGGCTTGCCAGGAGCGCGACAGTGTCCAATTCTCGTTTACCGAGCGTGCGTTTTGTGCGCAACCCTATGCACAAGATCTCGCGGGTGCGTTCACCCCGCATGATGGGCACGAATATAGCGCTGAATGCCTTCTGGCTGCCGCTGCCGATGGTGCGAAGATCAGGAACGATTTGCATTTCACCACTTTGCGCCGCCCGCAATGCGTGACTGGTGGTTTTGAAAGCGACATTGATCTGTTCGTCTTGTTTCTCGCGGACATCCTCTGCCAACACCTCCAGGTGACGCTTGCCTTCCTCCTCGATGACTCGAAAGAGAATGGCTGCCCGTCCATCCAACAATTCGAGTGAAGTCACCAATACCTGTTCGGCAACAACCTTGGTTTCGGTAGCGCTGGATAGTTTTATGGACAGACTTTGTAGCTCGCGAAGAACCTGGATTTGACGCTGACGCTCGGAAAGTAGCCGGGCGTTTTCAATACTGATAACGGCGTGTCGCGCCAGATTGGTGAGAAAACTCACCTTTTCCCTGGTGAAGAAGTCAGGGCGCAGGCTTTCCATGTGCAACACGCCAATGACCTTTGTCTCGCTAACGAGGGGAATAGCGACAGCGGAAAGATAAATATTCGTGCTAGAACTCGATAGGTAGGACGCTACCTGCCGCGTGTCTGGGATCGTCACGGTCTCTTTGGTTCGCAGCACCTGACCGATCACGCCCTCATCGCGTGTCTGTGCGCGCTGAATTCGATTCAGGGTGCCATCTTCTTGATATTGAAGTATCTTCCAGACATCATCACTTTCCAGCAGGAGTGAGACTGTGCCTGTATTGGCTTCCGTAGAACGTACTGCCATTTCAAGCATTGTTGCCAGAATCGAATCAGGGTCGAGAGCGCTGGAGATCTGCTGTGCAATGGTGGAGAGAATCGACAATTGCTCCATGCGCAGGTTGAGGGCGGCCTGTGTCAGCACAAACAGACGCGCATTCAGGATATGCGATGCGATCTGATTGCTCGCCATTTCGAGTACCTGCCACTGGTGATCCGCGAAGCGTGCGCCCCTCGCATCGCTCATCATGATCAGCCCCAACAAATCGTAATGAGACAGGAGCGGAAAAACTGCGAGCGAATGCCCGTAGGCAGCAATAAGCTCACGCAGCGGCGCAGACAAATCGGCATCGGATTCTTCGAAATAGCGCGGGCGCTGGTGCTCAGGCTGCCGCATAATGGCGAATTCTGGAACGCTGTCAAGCATGAGGACGCCACTGTTCGCAACGTCGCCATAGAGATCCAGTGCCTGCGGCCCGCTGCTTTGAGCGTGAGCAAGCGCCAGAGTCACCTTGTTCATGTTTACCAATTGGCGCAGGACGCGGATCATGTCTTCTAGAACTGTATCGAGCGATAGGTTGGATGAGGAAATCTGCGCCAGATGCGTAAGTTGCACCATTTCGACGGCATAGTTTTCCATGACCGAAAACCAGCCAAGTGTTTCATAGAATTGGGCCGTATTGCTCGTCAACTGCTCAACCAGTGAACGTTCCACATCGGTCAGCACACGCTCATGTTCAAAATAGAGCCGTAAAATCCCCAAAGTACGATTCGACAATCGCAGTGGCGTTTCAACGATCATCTGGTAAGGACTATCTTGAGCAAACTCAGGCAAGTCGGAGGGCGCATCGCCGGCGGATTTATGGACAATCCGCATTGACTCATACGTGAAGTCGACAGAAGAAGGCACAGATGACCATTGCGCAGCAAACTGTGCGGCAGAACCCGACGCCTGCTCCAATTTGAAAATATTGTGATCATACGCGATTAAAAACACAGCCGCGCCGCTGGCCGCCACAAGATTGGAAGCCGTTTCAAGCGCAATTTCGAGCGCCTGCTCCCTTTCCAATGATTCGAGCGTTCGCCTGCTCGCATCCTGGATATTTTGCGTGCCCTGCTGGAAGTATTTGAGCGCAGAAATTTCTTCTCTAAGTTGCCGTTGGGTCGCGGCATCCTGGCTGCTACGGAGGATGTAAAGCGCGGTGACGACAATGCCGCAGGCGAGGAGCCAGCCGTAATCCCGATCAAAGGCGAGTGCTGCCAAAGGGAGAAACACCTGGAGCACGCTATCAATCATAATGGCATTAAAAGGATATATCCGAACAAGTTCTTTCGGCGCCGGTGCGCGCCGCTGCCAATACCAGATGATCTGACGCGCAATGAACCCGGCAAGTAAGGCCAAGACAATGCCAAGGCCATTATTGACGTTAAGGGTACTAACAGGCAGTGAGACGCCCAACATCTGCAACACAAACAGAGCAACCAGCAAGCCTGGCAGCATCATGAGCCAGTGTTCACAAAGAAGCTTTATGATGTCGTTTGTCGTAATTTGCGCTGATTGCGAGCGTCGGAACCGCTGGAAAACACCTGCGCTTGTTGTGCTGAAAAGCCCTAATGCAAGCCCAGGCGCAGCCCCCAGAGACAGCAATATCACCATCATCAGTGATGATGCCAGCCCATACCAGGCGACTCGCCGCTCAAGTTCGCTTTCGATGAGCAGGATACTCGCCAAGAGCAGGCAAACGGTCCAGGCGAGCAATCCCAACAGTGTGACCGCTGTTACGGAATAACTGATAATCAAGACGATAAGGGCTATAGCCGCCAACAGCCCGCCCAGATACAGCTTCAGCCGAGCGGCGGATGAAGTATGAACCAATTTGAACTCGATTTCAGATTCGTCACGAGGGCCATTTCCCCCGATTATTGGCAGCACAAAATTGTTTTAAAATCAACGCAATACCTGTGCTCAATTATACATTTATCGTACACTTATCACAATCACTAGTTTTGTGAGCGCATCCGTGCGACAGCCTTTTGAGGAGATGATAATAGTCATTCAGGTAGCTTTATACCGTTCGATTTTCCTAACCATAGATAATGATTCAGATGATGATTCGTATATAATAAATTTGATGACTATGTAAATCGATTTTATGAATTACAGTCTTATCACTATTCTGTTATACGAGAGAATCAGCACGTAAAAATCGCCACTCCCCACCAGATAACATATTGACAAGCAGACCATACATAGCTAATATGGTCTGCAAATGTAGTATTGGGTGATTTCGTAGTAGCACATTTGTGCTTATTTGCCCCAATACGCTTTTGCTATAGACGACATAGCTGAGGTAATTATGACCGTTCGTGAAATTGCACATGTATCCTTAGACTCTTTTCGCGAACGGACGAAGGGGAAGAAATTAGTATTACTGTACCCCTGGACTAATTATCGCAATGTTTTCTTGAACTACTATTTACAATCAGGTGGAGAAGATCTCCTCTACTACCGCATCACTGCTGAACAAAATACATTACATTTATGGTTGCAAGGTTTAATTAGTGATTTTGGCTCTTCCATTAAAGGTTTTGGTAAGAACCTTGATGCTGCACTTGAAGGAATCGATGCCAAGCGCCTGGGGCAGGCACTAGCAGAAGACCTGAAAGCCCACAGCAAGAAATCATCTCTGATCTTCTACATCGACGAATTCGACCGCATCCCGTTCGACGACGCGATGAATACCTTTTTCACCGAACTGATCAATAACGTCCCTGCGAACATACAAATAGCCCTCAGTTCGCGCCTACTCACCCACCAACCTTGGTATGGTTTTGTGGAACGCGGCGATGCGGTAGTGTTGGGTACGGAGCGTAGAAAAGACGATCTCATCTTCCGTGTCGAGGAAACGGTAAAGCCACAACTTGAAGTCTATGCCCTGGGGCGTGGTCACGTTCTTGTGAATGGTGTTGCTATCACGAATTGGGATGGGGCACTCCCGCGTAACTTGTTCTTCTATTTTATGGATAATCCGCTCGTTACACGTGATGAAATATTTACGACATTTTGGCCGGACTTGCCGGTCAAGGATGCTACCAATGTGTTCCATGTGACCAAGCGCAAGATTAGCGAGCGCATTGGCATGAAGATAGAGGAACCGGGCAGCTACGAATTGACACAATACGGCAGCGGTTTCTATACGCCCAGTGATAAGCTTGTTCGTCATTATGATGTCGAGGATTTTGAGACAGCGGTTGAACGCGCGCTGTTGACGATGGATGATCGCGAAGAAGTCATGCTCCTCAGCCGTGCCATCGACCTGTATCAAGGTCCCTTCCTGCAAGGGCTGGAAATGCCGTGGATGGTGGAGCGACGCACGCGTCTGCGCACCCTGTACGGCCAGGCATTGATCAGCATTGGACGGATTGCGAAGCGCCGCGAAGAACATGAAAAGGCGTTGGGCCTGTTCCTGCGCGCACTCAAAGAGACGCCTGAACGAGAGGATATTCATCGCGAAGTCATGGCGCTCTACCTTCACATCGGCATGGTAGAAGACGCGCGTGCTCACTATCAGCGGCTGGTGAAGCAGCTCAAAGACACATTAGGAATTGAGCCGTCGCTTGAAACACGCAACCTCTACAGCTTGATCGAACAGCGTCTATAGCTACCGAGAAGACACAAGACTTGAACGCCCGGATAATCGACCGGGCGTTTTAAATTGGCTCAAACGAGATCATCCGACGAGTTCATCACCGCTAATTTCGCGGAATCCCTGACCGTAAGCAGCGTGCCCCTGCCCTATGACCAGGAATGCGTGTACATCAGCCTCGCGCACCACGCGCCGCAGTGCCCCTACCTGTTGACGTCCCACCGTTACGAACAGCACACCGCGATCTTTATGCGTAAACATGCCCGTCCCCTGCCAGGAAGTCACGCCGCGTCCCATCTGCTGGATGATGGCCTGCGCGACGGTGTCCGGGTAGTCGGTGATGATGGTGGCGGTGCGGATGACACTGGGGCCTTCGAGAATGTAATCGGAGACTGCGCCGCCAACGAACAAAGCAACGATAGCGTATAACGCTCCTTCCCAGCCGAAGACCAGACCGGCGAGCAAGACCACACCACTGTCGGTATAGAGCGTGCTGCTGCTCAACGGCGTGCCATACTTCACCTGCAAGATCCGCCCCAGCGTCGAAGTACCGCCGAGAGTGCCCCCTGCCCGGTACACCAACCCGCCACCGACGCCGCCGACAACGCCTGCATACAGCGCATTGAGAAAGACATCGTCACTGAGGGCATGGCCTGCCAGCACGGGCGTGAGAATGTCAATTAGCACCGAATACAGAATAACGGCGAAGAGTGTAGCAATGATCGAACGCCATCCGCCCAAAATCCGATACGCAACCAGTTGAATCGGGATATTGCCGATCAGTACCAGCAACCCGATTGGCAGCCCACCAGCCAGGTGGCTGATGATGATGGCCAGGCCAGAAACGCCGCCTGGAGCGATGTTAAACGGAACCTGGAAAACGATCACCCCAACTGCCGAGATAAGCGCCCCGGCAGCAAGCAAGACGACATCGAATATAAGCTTGAGCCATGGAATTCTTCGATTACCATTCACAGGGCGCTCCTTTCGTAGACCATCAAGCCTAACGAAACGATTGCACGCACGCTAGAGGCAGAATCACGCGCTTCCTTCGATACTGTGAAATCAGGTATGATGGGCATAATGGATTGGTTCTGAGCATCACACGAGGGCGACGATGGATGTAGTCATTGTTTCGGCAGCACGCACGCCGGTCGGCAAGCGCAATGGTTGGTTACGTGAAGTCCACCCGGTACGACTCGGATCGACGGCGCTTTGTGAAGCGCTGGCAAGGGCGAATCTCAATCCTTCACTGGTAGAGCACGTGATCATGGGCTGCGTGAGTCAGGTGAGCGAACAAACCTTCAATCTGGCCCGCAATGTGGTGCTGGATGCGGGTCTGCCGTTGGAAGTTCCTGGCACCACCGTCGATTTTCAATGCGGCAGCAGCCAGCAGAGTGTCCATCTGGCGGCAGCAATGATCGCGTCCGGGCAGGCGGAGATCATCGTAGCGGGCGGCGTCGAAAGCATGACACGTGTGCCCATGGGTTCAAGCCTGGGTACTGGTCAACCATTCACCGACCGAATTATGGATGCGTACAACATCATCCCTCAGGGTCTGGCTGCTGACGAGATCGCGCAGAAATGGCAGATTTCACGCGCCGAGGTCGATCAGATCGGTTACGAAAGTCACGTCAAGGCCGCCCAGGCCACCGCCAAAGGCTGGCTGACGCATGAAATCACGCCGATTGAAGGCATTGACGACGAAGGTCAAGCGCTGACGGTCACGCAGGATCAGGGGTTTCGCGCTAATGCTTCGCTGGAGAAGATGGCAACGCTGCAACCGGCGTTCAGCGCAGACGGCGTGACAACCGCTGGCAACAGCAGCCAGATCAGCGATGGTGCAGCGGCGCTGGTGTTGATGAGCCGCGAAAAAGCCGAACAGCTCGGCCTGAAGCCAAAAGCGCGCCTCGTCAGCGCCGCCACCGTGGGCAGCGATCCGCATCTGATGCTGACCGGGCCAATCGCAGCGACACGCAAAGTATTGGCGCGTGCGGGGATGACACTCGACCAGATCGATCTGTTCGAAGTCAATGAAGCCTTCGCTGCCGTCATTGGCATGTGGCAGCGCGAAATCAACCCGGATATGAACCGGGTAAACGTCCACGGTGGTGCGATTGCGCTCGGCCATCCGCTTGGCGCAAGCGGTGCGCGCTTGATGACGACGCTGCTCTACGCACTGGAGACACACGACAAGCGCTACGGCTTGCAAACGATGTGCTGCGGCGGCGGCATGGGCACCGGTACGATCCTTGAGCGGCTTAACTGACGTCGTCGCTGCAACGTCCTGAACGTCTCTGGCACTAATACATAATGACACTACAAACCAGTTTCAGACGCCTGCGCCAAAGTAAATTTGCGCGCGATACTGCCGTGCTCCAAATTGGAAAAACCGGCGCGACCCTGCTTTCGGCGATCTCATCGCTGATCGCATGGCGCGTGCTCGGCCCGGAGATCAATGGCGTTTTCAACCTGGCGCTGGGATTCGTAACGCTGTGGCACACGCTCGATCTGACCGGTATTCCGACAAGTATCAGCACACACCTGGGAATGGCGGTGGGTACACGCGACGCGCGCGACATCCTGGACGCGCTGGCGGTTTACGTGCGTGTGACGACGATGGTCAACCTGACGATCACAGCGTTGATTGTGCTGTTGGGGCCTGTGGTCACCACTCGGCTGTATGAGGGCGACAGTCAAATCGGTGTGCTGGCGGCGGGACTGGCGTTTACCGCAATTGCGGACAGTTTCTACAATTTCGTCATCATCGGCTTGCAGAGCCGGAGGCAGATGCGCACGATTGCGTTCATGAGTATCGCCAATCAACTTGTACTTACCCTATGTGTGTTGGCGGCGGTCATCCTGATACCATCGGCAGCCGGGCTGGTGGGCGCTCGGCTGGTATATTCTTACACGACGATGCTGCTGGCCTTGTGGATATATGCACGCGAGCGACAGGCCGTCGAACCGACGCTCCCCTCTCTGATCACGGTCGCACGCCGTGCGCAGCGCGTACCGACCCGAAAGTATCTCTGGTTCGGCTTTGCCAACGCCGTGGATAAGAACCTGGCCGCCTACTTCACACACTTGCCGCTACAACTGGTCGGCACACTGGCGGGCGCGCGCGCAGCCGGGTTTCTTGGTCTCGCGCTCAACGGCATCAGCTACCTGTCTATCCTCACGTCTGCCGTCTTCGATAACATGCAAGCTGTCGTTCCCCAGATGGTGGGACGCAAAGAATTCGCGCGCTTGCGCCGTGCGTTCCCACGTGTACTGATAGTGTTGGCACTGGGCAGCATGTTCGTCTATGGCGCACTGGCATTATTCGCGCCACAGTTGATGCCGCCGGTGCTGGGAGACCGCTGGATACCGGCGATCCCCGCCGTGATGGCGCTTGCGCTTCTGGGCATCGTTACGACAGTGGGTGGCGTTCTAGGGCCGCTTTACCGGGCGCTCAACGTTATGTGGCGGATCATCGCCATTAAGATCGTCAGTCTCGTGGCAGGTCTTGCCATCGGTTATGGTCTGATCACGCAGTGGCACATCACACCCGCGCCGTTCGCCATTGCCACTCCTGAACCTTACCTGAGCTTGCTGGAGTCCTATGCTGCGCAAAGCGGCGCATGGACGATCAATCTGATTTTCATTATTTCGGTAACACTGACTACCGTGGTCGCCCTGCGCGAGCTGTGGAGACGCTGATGGCTCGTTTGCTCGCCGTTGCCCCGGCGATCAAGTCGCTCACGAGTCCGAGTCTGTTCGAGCAGGATTTGCTGCTTAGTTTGCAGCACCTCAGCAGGTCAGGGCATGACGTGTACCTGTTGACAGGTCTTGCGCCAGATCAAACTGAGAGCGATGCGCGCAGCTTGTACGCATCCGAGGGTATCCCGGTCACTCTGGTGGCGGAGGAGAAGCAGCGTTCAGGCGCGCGCCGTCCGCCCAATCGGATGCAGGCTGACGACTATGGAATCCCCTCGGAGTCGGTCACCTCTTTCCTGCGTGCCCTCGAACTCCTGATGAATGATTGGCCGCCCGACGCAGTCTGGTGTCACGGCAGCCACCTATGGATGGCGGCTGAGCGAGCGCATCGCCGAAGAATACCCACTGTCATCAGGTCGGTTGGCGACACAACGGATCCAAGTCACAACCGGCGGGTGACCGGCGTGACGAGCATCTTCGCCGCCGCCAGCCCATCTGAGCGGCGATCATACGTGGGCACAGCGCAAACAGCCTATTTGCTGCCGCTACTGTCACTGGCGCACCAATTGCGCCCCTCGCGACCGCCATTTCCTGCCCGCCCATTGCGTGTGGCCTACATCCTTCCAGGCGATGACGCAGACTCACTGGGCGCACTCTACGACATCATTGCGCCGAGTGTGGACTCGGCAGCACCGAACGGATTCGTCTTCCACATTCCGGCCAATCCGCCCCCTGCCCTGCCTATTGCGTCTCCCAACATCATTTTGGATCCCGACATTCCCAGCATTGAGTCGTTTCTGGCGGACATGGACATCGCCATCGTGCCTCCGACAACGCATCTGATGACAATACCGCAAGCCCTGGCAATGCTCTGCAACACCATACCTACGATCATGCAGCGGAGCGCACTGGGTGGTTATCCTTATGTCGATGGCGTGAATGTAGTGATCGCCGACAATGGCCATGACTACGCGGAACAACTGCTCACGCTGCGCAATCCCGTGCTGCGCGCCCGCTTGTCAATGGGGGCCGCGTCCCAGAGCGCGCGCTTGTTCAGCGAAGATCGGCTGGCGGAGCACATAGATACCATTGTGTCTGCCGTGTTGAAATAGCCCTCGGTAGACACTCACAGCAACCTGTATAATCGGGCGCGTTCGCTCGATAGTCCATTCATTGAGCAAGCTTCGGAAAGACCGGACGCAGCAGCGCGGCCAGTTGAGCAAAAGATCATCATGCAAGAACTGAAATCGACCCTGCGCAATTCACCCCTGCGTGCTCCCTATCTGTGGCTGGCAAACCGCTATCGAGGCTTACGCCGCCTCGTGGCCTATCCGACTACGGCGCGAGTCGGCGTGGTTGATTACGACGAATACTGGGACAGCAAAGCGCAATCCGGTCTGGGTATTCTGTCACCGTGGCGACTGCGACGCGCCCAGGTCTTCGCCAGCATCGTCACCAAAGGCGACCGCGTGCTTGATCTCGGCGTCGGCGATGGCGCACTGCTCGAATACATCATCCGAGAAAAGGGCGTCGAGGGCTACGGATTGGATGTCTCACAGAAAGCGGTCGATTTCTGCCAAGCGCACGGCCTGAACGTCACGCTGGCCGACATTAACGAGCCGGTGAGCAAATTTGTGCATGAATCGTTCGACTACATCATCATGTCCGAGATCATCGAACACATCCCCGACCCGGAAAAACTGCTGATCGACCTGCGTCCTTTCGCCCGCAAAGGCCTGATCGTCTCCGTACCGAATACCGGGTTTCACCAGCACCGGCTGCGTCTGCTCCTGGGGCGATTCCCGCTGCAATGGGTGGTCACGCCCGGCGAGCATTTGCGTTACTGGACGCGAGCAGATTTTCACTGGTGGGCAAAACAGCTCGGATTTAGCATTGTTCGCGAAGTGCCCTATGAAGGCACGCCGGGTCTCAAAAACATCATGCCAGGTCTGTTTGCGGCAGCATTTGTCTTTGTCTTAGCGCCACGCCCGACACAGTCGTAGGCAAATCGCGCGCTGGCGTCGGATGCATTCAGTGCTATGCTTAGCACTTCTGTTTCCGAGCGCAGCCACCGCAGAAACGCGAAGGACGTGCCTGTTTGACGCACACCCAGATCGATACTTCTGTCTCCGAGCCTCATCGCGTGGAAACTGCTATCGACCAGGCGGAAACGAACGCGGGCGTCGCGCGGGCGAGCGGCGTGCTTGCCCTGGGCAATATCGTCAGCCGTGTGCTGGGCATGGCTCGCGATGTCGTCCTGGCGAACCTGTTTGGGGCATCGCGCGCGGTTGACGCCTATAACATCGCTCTGATTATTCCCAAGACACTTCACGACCTTCTGATCGCGGGTCACGTCAACAGCGCAATTGTGCCGGTGTTAAGCGAAACAGCCGCTAAGAACGGACAAAAGGCGCTCTACCAGTTGCTGTCAGTGCTTTTCAGCCTGGCGACCGTGGTCATGGCGGTACTGATCCTGTTGCTGCAAATCTTCGCGCCGGCGGCTGTCCGGCTGGTCAGCAGCGGCGCTGACGTGCAAACGCAGACGCTGGCCGTCGATCTGCTGCGCCTGACTTCGCCTGCCCTCTTGTTCCTGGCCCTGTTTGCCCTGGCGAGCGGCGCGCTCTATGCTCAGCGTGCGTTTACGCTGCCCGCTTTTGCCGGGGCAGTCTTCAACGGCGCGGTCGTGATCGGCACGCTGCTGCTGGCCCCGCCTGAGCAGGTCACACCTGTCTTCCACGGCTACTGGATCGATTGGACGATGATGCGCCCGGCCTCCGGCATCATCGCGGCGGCGTTTGGCTGGTTGATCGGCGCGCTTGTGCAGCTCGCTTTGCAACTGCCAGGCATACGTCTCTCATCGATCCGGTTCACGCTCAATTGGCGCAACGCTGGTATTCGGCGGATCGCCAGGCTCTATGCGCCGGTCATGATCTCGCTGGTGCTGGATACGCTCGTGCGCACGCTCAGCTACAACTTCGCCAGCCAAACGGGCACAGGCAGCATCAGTTACATGAACTGGGCGACCACGCTCATCCAGTTCCCGCACGGACTGGTGGGTACAGCTATCAGCGTCGCGATTCTGCCGACACTGTCCAGGCAGGCAGCGCTGCTGCACGAGGAAGGCGAGCACCCCTTCAAGGATACGCTTGGGTTGGGACTACGATTAGTGATCACCTTGATCCTGCCAGCGACAATCGGCCTGTTCGTGATGGCCCAGCCCATCGTCGGTTTGATCTTTGAACACGGCGCGTTTACCAGCATCGACACGGACATCACCGCCCATGCGCTGCGGCTATATCTGATCGGGCTGCCGTTCGCCGCCCTGGATGTGCTGCTCGTCTACGCATTCTACGCGCGCCAGGATACGTTGACGCCGGCGGTGATTGGCTTCTTCAGCCTGCTGCTCTACCTGAGCGTGACCTTGCTTCTGCTGCCAACGCTGGGCCTGTTCAGCCTGATGATCGCCGACAGCGTCAAACACATCGCGCATACCTGCATCTCAGCCATCCTTTTGCACCGGCGCTTGCGCGGCATGGGCGAGCAAAGATTGGCGATGACGACGGCGCAAACCGGACTGGCGGCGCTGACCATGGGAGCGGCGCTGGCGCTGGTACTGCCATCACTGCAAATCGCCATCGGTGCATCGACGTTGATCCGCGAAATACTGGTCGTCGGCATCGGCGGCGCATTGGCAGTAGCGATTTTCGTCGGCATGGCGATACTGCTGCGCATCCAGGAACTGCGCTGGCTTTACGATCTGGTGCGGCGGCGTGTCACTCAGTGAGCAGACTGCAATCGTGAACTGTCTATGAGAGGTCGTTTAGCATCGGACATCTTGTGACAGGGTTTGTGCTAGTATTGGCTTAGGAGTGGGCGTGATGTAAGACAGATATGCCCGAATGTAGTGTAAATCACCAGTATGATTCGCATGATCAAGCATCTGCCCATCATTATTGTTATCTTGCTTCTCGCGCCATCATGCGGGCAGATTACCTCTACAGCTACTCCTGTACCGAGCACAACCCCAGACGCCGCTGAAAACCCACAGACTCAACCAGTACAACCAGACGAACCTACAAAGTGGGTCGAAACGCAGATTGGTGACTTTGACATTGGTGCATGGATACCCGCCAACTGGGAAGCAGATACGACCAATGGCTTGACAGTGGTCGAGCATATGGGTTCGATCGGCAGCGGGCAGCCTTCCAGTGGCATTACTATCTACATTTTTGTCCCGGACATCAGCGAATTCATCCCAGATACTGAAGCGTCAGATAATCTCGCCTATGAGGTACTTGATCATGCTTCCGGATCGCCAGAGCACATGCAAGGCGTCGAGATCAGCCCTACAAAAGCATTCAATTGGGGTACACATGACGCGGCATATTATCTCTATGCCTATGGTCAAGGCGAGCATGAAGGGTTTCATGGGATGGTTCTCGCCGTCACGCATGGGCGCGAGATCATCGTCATCAACGTGATGTCTCCCAGGACAGAATCGGCGCGGATAAGGAGCGTCATCCCGCCGATTTTGCAGGGCTTAAGCATCAATCACGAGCATTTGAGCACCTCCTTCCCGGATGCCCTACCTGATCCGCTGGTGTTCCCTGATCTTGTTGAGCAAAGCTGACACAGGGCGCTATACTACGCGGCATGTGGCGATTTTCTACTCTCGTTTGTGGGATTGCGATCGTTCTCACGGGTTGCGCAACAGCATCCGTGACGGATGTGTCGCCCACACGTAACCCCTTCCCGACGATGACTCCAGGGCGCTACGCCGCCGGAGAAATGCCAACGCAGATCGCGCTGGCACTGGATGGCGATTTGGCTTTGAATCCTGGGGCCGTCAACGCGGGCAATCAGGCAACGTCCACACCGAGCTATGGCCGCTGCCCCGTCCTTGCTGCCATCGAACTCGAATCGCCACCTGCCATCGCCCGCGAGATGGACGCGGCCATCGTCCGCTATCTAGACGCTGGCGGCTCAGCCCCAGACCTGGAAGAGGCGTTGCGCTCGCAATGGGGTGTTCTCGGCGCAAGTGGATTTGTTCGCGCCGATCTCGATTTGAGCGGTGAGGGCACGCCAGAAATCATCGTCAGCTATCTCGCATCAGACGGCGGTGGCTCGCTCTTGATCACAAGCTGCGCCGACGGGCGCGTCGTCCCGGTTTACGAGACGACACTCGGCGGAGAACCCCCACAAATCTTGTGGGCGAATGACATGACGTTTGACGGCGCTATCGACCTGCTGTTCAGCAGCCGGGTTTGCAGTGGGAATACCGACGATACCTGCGTCTATCGCACGCAGTTGATCAACTGGCTGGATCGCCTGGGGCAGTCGGTCAACCTGCTCGGTGCTCCGGTAGAGTCAAGTCGTCCGCCCACTATCGAAGATGTCGATCAGGATCAGGTATTCGAGTTGCTTGTGCGCCAGGACGATGACGGCAACGCCGAGACCGGGCCACGGCGCACCGGATTTGACGTTTACGATTGGAACGGTGGCAGCTACGTACGCTCGCTGACACAGCTCGATCCGCCACGATACCGCATTCAAGTGGTGCATCAGGCAGACGCCGCCTTCAGCGCAGCTTCCTACGACGAGGCCATCCAGCTTTACCAGCAGGTGCTCGCGGACGCGAATTTGCGCAACTGGCAGAATGACGACGAACAAATCCTGCCGACTTACGCGATTTACCGGTTGATGATCACCTACGCCTTCCTCGAAGATGAGCGCCGTATCGAGCTGTACCAATTCCTGCAGCAGAACTACCCAGACCCTGCTGCCGCACCTATCTTCATTCAAATAGCGCAGACATTCTGGGATGCGCTGCAAATCACGAATAATCTTCGTAGCGCATGTCTGGAAGTAGAGACTATAATCGCTGCTCATCCGGAGACACTCGGGCTGCTTAACCGGTACGGCAGCGAAAGTCCAACCTACACCGCTCTTGACGTGTGTCCGTTCTAGTCGCCCGGTATAAGGCAATCTACAGAGACAAATGACCAATTTGCCTCTGTTGTTTATCTATACCTGTTCGCTGAGGAAATTCAGATGTCTGAACTGCTGCAATACTTTCAATCCCGTAAGCAAGAGATGGTCGATTTCTTGACCACACTGGTCAATTACGAAACGCCGACGCGCGACAAAACCTCGGTCGATAAACTCGGCACATTCATGGAAGACCAGTTCCGCGCGCTCGGTGCATCCTCAGTCACGCGCTTTGCCCAGCAGGAAGCCGGCGATATTCTGCTCGCCAAGTGGCATGAGGACGCGCCGGGCAAGCCGATCATGTTTCTGATTCACATCGACACCGTATGGCCGCTGGGCACACTGGCGCAGCGCCCAGCGCGTATCGATGAAGAAGGCAAACTGTTCGGCCCCGGCGCAATTGACATGAAAGGCGGTATCACCGTCGCTTTGTGGTCGATTCGCGGATTGGTTGAACGCGGCGAACTCCCCCAACGCCCGATCTGGATCCTTATGACGACGGATGAGGAAGTCGGCAGCATCTATTCCAAGCCGATCATCAAGGAATGTGCAGCGCAAGCCGGACTAACCCTGGTGATGGAACCAGCCACGATTGATGAAGCCCTGAAGACCATGCGCAAGGGTGTCTCGACTTATCGCATCGACATTACGGGTCTGCCCTCGCACGCGGGCAATGCACCGGAGAAGGGCATCAACTCGATCATCGAGATGGCACAGCAGGTGATGAGCCTGCACGCGCTCAACGATCTCAAGCACGGCACATCGGTTTCGGTGACGATGGTCAACGGCGGCACGGCGACCAACGTCATCCCGGAGCACACATCCTTCTTCGTAGACGTGCGCACGGTCACTGTGCGTGACTGGGAAGCGATCAACACCAAGATCACCAACCTGACGCCATTCGTCCCCGGCGCGAAGCTCGAAGTGACGCAAATCAACGGTCATCAGCCAATGGAACGCAATGAGCTGATGCAGAAGACCTACGCGCAGTGCAAGTCTATCGGCGAGAAATACGGCGTGCCGGTCTACGAAGATAGTAGTGGCGGTGGCTCGGACGGCAATACTGTCGCGTCATTGGGCGTGCCAGTGCTGGATGGCCTGGGGCCGCAGGGCGATGGCCTGCACGCGCTGCATGAACACGTCGTGCTCAACAGCCTACCACGCCGGGCAACACTGTTGGCCGCGATGCTCAAAGACTGGCAAATGTAGCGCACTAGCTGACGAACGGTTCGAGCGGTTCATAAGCATGCCGTCCGCTCGAACCCGTTTGGGCGCTTTACTTTCTGTCCGCCCCCCCTCTCAACCCAAACACTAGCGGCCTGCTGCCGTTGTCCACAGCCACATCTTTATCGCGCATTGCAGTCTATGTCCCTTTTTCGGATGAGCTTAAGCCTGTCGTGGTGTGCTCGTATCTATACTGAAGGTATAGTGACATCACACGCAGGAGTATGGCCGATGCCAGATGCTAATCGAGCGGAGTTAGTTCAAGCCTACAACTGGATCAAGGCGGGCAAAAAGCAGCAAGCGGAACAACTCTTGATCTCCGTGATCCAGCAGCATCCAGAAAATGCCGACGCGTGGTGGCTGTTAGCCAACGCTTTGAGCGAGCCTGCCGAACAGCAGGAAGCCCTGCAAGAAGTGCTCAAGCTGCGCCCCGGCGATGAAAAAGCGCAAAAGATGCTGGCACGTTTCGTCCCACCCCCGCCCGCACCTGTTAAAGAAGAGGATCCCTTCGCCGACCTCCTGGAAGAAACACAATCCCCGACTAAATCTGCGAGCAACAAATTTTCGACAGTTGATTTCGACGACGATCCCTTTGGCACTGGAGCGGATGCAGATGACGATCCGTTTGCTGAGGCCGACTCGAAGCCAAAACGCCGGCCTTCGGATAGCTCGGAGGCAGTGAAACCGAAAGCAAAGCCTCAAGAGAAAGCACATTGGAACCCCTGGGCGCTCGGCGCGATTGGCTGCTTCGGCATCCTGTTCTTGCTCTGCGGCGCAGTCTACGTAACGATGAATCAGCTTGGTCAGCAAATGTCAGGTGTCGTAAACAACATGATGGATGAAATCGTCAACGACCCGACATTCATCGCAGCCATGGCCGATCCTACAGTGGCGGCGATGATGCAGGACGGCAGTTTCAGCTTTGGCACATCCGACACACTACCCGACCAGTTGAGCGCGAGAGGCAGCATCGAGCCGGGCCAATCCGTGCGCGCCACCGTTGATTCGTTCGTCAGCGATAGCTGGACATTCCACGGAAATGCAGGACAAAGCTATGTCATCGAGGTCAACGCTATGGACAACGTTCTCGATCCCACGGTGGCGATCTACAACCATGACAACCAGTTAATTGCCGAAAACGACGACATCGTCTTTGCGTCGAACACAAATTCGCGCGTGGAATTCACTGTTTCGCAGGCGGCCACCTATACGATTGTCGTCGGCGCATTTGGCAGCGGTGGTAATTACGAATTGCGAATTCGCTAACACACGACAGACGGGGATTGCCACCGACAATCCCCCTGTCGTTTATGTTGGTTATGGCACAACGAAGGGCACTTCATACGGCGCTTGCGCGAAGTTGCCATCATTGCCGACGACCACCAGACGCAGCCGGTAGTTCCCGGAGACCAATCCAGGGCCGGGCAGGATTTCGAGCTGTCCATTGACGACCGACTCCGAATGAGTCGCGCCGATGGTCGTCCAGTCGCCAAAACCGCCGCCAATGATCTCCAGCTTGTAGAACTGTGCCTGATCGTAGGTGAACTGTACCGTACCGATGATCGGCGTATTCTCCGTGATGACCTGGCCGGGCGTCGGGCTGCTGACGTAGGCCGTCACCACGCTAGGGCCATAACCACCGACGGACAACAATTCCGGCGAGCAAGCGATAGTCGGCAGGAAAGCCATGCCATTGTTGCGCGCATAGAGTTCTGCCTGCACAGCGTCTTCAGGTACAGGCGGTGGGCCAATAAACAACTGCTCACGTGCGCCCGCAGCGCTGCTCGACAATTCGACCGGCACCTGACAATAGAGCGGCGCTGGTGGTGGCGGCTGCCCTGGTGCCACACTGATGATGATGCCGCTGGCGATGTCCGCCGGAATCGGCTGGACGAGCACGCGATAGATGTCCGGCTCGACCTCACGCAGCCAGGGGCCGGAAATGGGTGGTGCGTCCGGCGTCGGCAGCGGCGGATTGGGATAGGCAAGCTGGCCGCTGCCATCAGGCAAGCCTGCGGGTGTGTCCAGGAACCATTCACTGAGAGAGGCCCCACATTCAAGCGATGGTTCGCGTAGTTGCGAAATTGCACACAGCGCCCGCGGGGACATACCATTTGGCGGCTGCTGCGAATCCGGCTGGAGTCCGCCACTGACTGCAAACTGATTGAGCATACGCTGGTCGCTATAGATGTTGGTGAAGACCTGATTCCAGATCGGCGCAGCGCCGGTAACGCCGGTGGAATTCACCATTGGCTCACCGCGTGTATTCCCCACCCAGATGCCGACAGCGACGTTGCGCGTAAAACCAACTGTCCAGTTATCTTTGAAGTCATCGGTCGTGCCCGTCTTGACGGATGCCGGGATATTGCCCAGAGCGAGCGGGTTATTCGCGCCAAACGCAGACAGACGTGCGTTGTCGTCTGACAGGATGTCGCTGATCAGGAAGGCGATACGTGGATCGAGCACCTGAACCCCGTAGCCACCGCGATTGACCGTCGTTGCCGTCTGGTTGCCACGTGGGCAGCTATTTTCGTACTGGTAGAGGATATTGTCGTCGTTATCGACCACACACAAGATCGAGGTCGTAGGTACCAACGCGCCACCATTGGCGAAGACGGTATAGCCGCGCGTCAGCTCCATGAGCGTGATTTCGCCACCGCCAAGCGTGAGTGACAACCCATAGCGGCTGCTGTCCGTGCCCAGAGATTCGACGCCGAAACGCGCCATGACGTTGAGCAGGTAGTCCACCCCGACACGCCGCAGCGTTTGCACAGCCGGCACATTGTAGCTGTTTGCCAGCGCGGTTCTCATGCGGACTGGCCCGTGGAATGTCCGGTCGTAGTTGAGCGGCTGGTAGCCCGCAATGTTCGTCGGCGTATCCCAGATGATGTCGCCAGGCGTCATTCCCTGTTCGAGCGCAGAAGCATAAGTGAATGGCTTCATCGTGCTGCCGGGCTGGCGCGGCGAAATCGTGACATTGACACGCCCGTCGATCTGGTCGGCGTTGTAATCGACGCTGCCGACCATGGCCAGGATCTCCCCGGTGAGGGGCTTGAGCACGAGCACCGCTGCATTGCTCACATTGTTGGCGGCGAGACCCGCAACCTGCTGGCGCGCCGTCTGTTGCGCCATGTCGTTGATGCCCAGATCGACCGTCGTATATACACGGAGGCCACCACGCGCGATTTGCTCCGGGCTGTAGCCCAACTCGGTCATCAACTGCTCAAGTTCTGCCTGGGCGTGGACCGTGAAGTGCGGCGCACGGAGCGGCGCATCCTGGGAATCGAACGTCAGGCCTTGAGCAATGGTGTCTCGGCGCTGTTGATCGGTGATGAAGCCTTCGTCTACCATCCGGTCGAGAACGGTGCGCCAGCGGACATCAACGGCTGCCTGCACGGCGGGGTCGGGATTGAGCGGATCGAGTTCAGCAGGCACTTGGGGCAGCCCGGCAAGCAGCGCAGCCTCACCGAGCGTCAGGTCTTTCACGTCTTTGCCGAACATGGTCTGCGCGGCGGCCTGTGCCCCGTAGGCGAGATTGCCGTAGTAAATTTCGTTCAGATAGAGCGTGAGAATGTCTTGCTTGCTCTGCCGGTTGGTCAGGAGCGCCGCCAGGATGATCTCCTCGACTTTGCGCTGAATACTGCGTTCCGTGCGGTATTCGAAATCGAAAAGGACGTTGCGCACCAACTGCTGTGTGATCGTGCTGCCGCCGCTGCCACCGCTGGCAAGACCTACGTATTGCAGGAAGGCGCGCACGCTCGCTGGGATTTCAAAGCCTGGATTTGTCCAGAACGAATCATCTTCAATAGCGACAGTCGCGTTAATGAGATCGGCGGGAAAATCCTCGAAGCGAACGTTAGTCCGCCGTCCTTCGCTAAAGGCTTCGTAGAGCAGGTTCCCGTTGCGATCATAGTAGAAGGTGCTCTGGAAATTGCGTTCCTGCCCGACGCGCGCGACCTGGGCCTGATAGCGTTCTTCCAACTGCGCGCCAAGGGTTGCCGTCAAGATCACCAGGATCAGAGTCAGACCGCCACAGAAAGTGACGAAAATCCCTGCGATAAGCGCCAGACAGCCAGGTCTGCACCCTAGAATGCGCTTCTGCCTGGGTCGCCCCGGCAGAACACCGCGCTGCTGCCCAGGCCCTGGCTGAGGGTAGCTCGCGGGCGACTGGGGCGGCGGATAATAGGGTGGCTGGGGCGCGGCGTTGCTCTGCGTCATCTGATTACCCGGCACCGGCTGCGGCACACCATCCGTTCCGGGCTTGGGCTGGCGTGTGACCGGCGGCATTCTCTTGGAGGTTGGCGTCCTGGGCCGTTGAGTCGACTGACTGGATTGACCAGGCGGCGGAGCAGGTTGCTCTTTACTTCCGGCCACCGGCACGTGAACAACAGTGTGCTCAAAAGGCACGATGTGCGGCACCGTGTAGGCGGCAGGCTGATCGCGCGGGTCGAAATCGGGATTTGGATCCAACCCGCTCGTGCCCGCCAGCGTCTTCTTGGCCGCGTCTGTTTCCTGTCTCCCCTGCCCCGGCATGGTTGGTAACGTATTCGGGTCGCCGGGCGGCAGTGTCGGATCGGTGGCTTCGCGCGCCAGCGTTTCCGAAGTTACCGGCTCATCCAGATACAAAAGTCCGGCGAATTCCTCCGGGATGATCAAGTCGGCGGTCTCATCGTCTGCATGTGCTGGTTCAGGAATCTGAACGGCATCTGCCGGCGATACATCGCTCGCGCCTTCAACCTCTTGGGGTTCTTCGGGAAGATCGCTTGGTTTTTCAGGTTCGCGCAGGTCGCGCTCATCGGGCATTATCAGTGTGCTCCGGTGTCATTCAATGTCTCGTTCATGATTGTAGCAAACAAGTAGGTTGCTTGAATGCTTGATAACCGACGCACGCATGACGATCACTATTCCCTCAGGCAACTCCCTGCTGATGAGAATGAAGGTTGCGAATCACGGTGGCATGAATAAACTCGACCGGGAGATGAACGATAAATCCTCGCTCCAACGATCATGAGTCAGGTGATGTCCACTGAAAACCCACTACTCGCGGCAGAATTCATGTATCAGACACGCCCAACGACAGAGCGCGAACGCGCAATCTTTGATGGCAATCTGCGTGCACGGCTTGGCGCGCTTGCCGCGCAAGACAGCGTTTTGTTTATCTGCAACAGCGCAGCAACGCGTGACAGCCTGCAACCACTGGTCGCTGATTTTTCTCACCTCACCATCCAATATGCGATTGCCAATCCAGAGCCACAGCCACAGCCGAGTCAAACCCCTTTCGACTGCCAATGGGAGACGCCGGCCACCTGGCAACAGATGGCAGTAAGCGACCGCTGGGCGCGCATTCTCTGTGCCCTCGATGCAGCAATCAAACAGCCTGCATCGGGGTATCTCGTCATGCCCGCGCAGGATGCCGTCTACAAGCGTGAACTGCTGCTGAGACTAGTCGCTGCCAGCCAGACCCAAGCCATTCCCTGTGCTATCAGTCCCCACATACAGTTGGTACAGATCGTGCAGCCGGGGATGAGTGCCGCACAGAGGGAGATCGTTGATTTGCACAACGCGGCGTTTGATCGTGTGGCGCTGGAGATGATTTGTGAAACCGGCGGGCAGGGGTTCTGGGGCAAGATGGGCTTGATCCCATTTGCCTTGTGCAAACCGTTGCTTTCCCAGGTCGAGACGCACACGTGGGAGGATGATCTGGAGATCGACCGCGTACTCGCCGAACTTGGCTGCGCAGCGCGCTGCGTGGAGATCGATGATGAGGCGCTGTTCCATCTGGCTCCGCCGGTGTTCGACCGTGCGCAGGTGCGCGCGATTATCGAACGCCACCTACATTATTCGCTCAAGATTCCAGGCGAAAAACAAAGCGCCTTGTGGTCTGCACCCGGTTCGCGCTCGCGGCTGCGTGCGCCGCGTGATCCCGCTTATGCTCACTGCCTGGCCGAAGCTGAGCACATGATCGCCGCCTGTGAGCGTAGTATGCGCGCTCGTGTGGCCTGCTGTGGTGCATCCTGGGTCGATTGGGGCGGTTATCGCTACGTCGCTCGACCGGGCGATCCCGTGGTTGAGGTCTGGAAGCAGCGTCATCTCGTCTGATATAATGCCAAAATCAAGCGTTCAAGCAATCGGAGACTATAAAACGTGATCCCTGGGGGCGATTTGAAGAAGGGGACAACCCTTCGTCTGGATGGCAAGCTCTTCCGCGTCGTCAAAACGAAATACAACAAGCCGGGTCGTGGCACTGCATACATGGATACCCAACTGCTCGACCTCGGCACGGGCAATACGGTCAACCGCGTGTTTGGCGCGGAAGAACGTGTTGACAACCTCTATGTCGAGCAAGAATCGTGCGAATACCTCTACAGCGATGGCGACACGCTGCACTTCATGAACACGCAGACCTACGATCAGTATGAGACCCCCGTCTCGTTCTTCGGCGATGACGCGCTGTTCTTGGTTGAGAATATGGCGCTCGATCTGCGGATTTTCGAAGGCAGAGTGATCGACTACGTACTGCCGACCACCTGCACTTACACTGTCGTCGAAGCAGAAGCGGCTGTGGTCGGGGATACAGCGGGCAGTGTGAACAAGAAGATCAAGACCAACACCGGCCTCTCCGTCCAGGTACCAATCTTCGTCAATGTCGGCGATACCATCAAAGTTGATACGCGTGACGGCTCCTACATCGGGCGCGGCTAACTCCATCAAGTAGAACAAGATCGAATCCCCTTTCCCGCGCCGAAAGGGGATTTCGTTTCGGAAAAGATTGCATGACCGGCGAATTGCAGTATCTTTATTTAACAACGATTGGTCACAAAACGGGCCAGGCCCATGAGATCGAGATCTGGTTTGTCACCTATGAGGAGTGCTGCTACCTCGTATCTGAACGCTACGAGCAATCGCACTGGGTGAAAAACATTGCCGCGAATCCGGCGATCCGCTGGCGACTCGGTTCTCGAACTGAGCCGGAGATCCACGGCATGGGCCGCCAGATCGATCCGTCGCAAGAACCAGAACTGGCCGCTGCCGTGCGCACACTCATGGATACAAAATATGATTGGAGCGACGGTTTGATTATCGAGTTGTGCCCTGGTTGAGCGAATAGCGCAACCTTTACGGGTCATTCCACCCAAACCAGCGGTACAATGTGGGTTATGAATTTGTTCAGAGAGCCAAAGCAAATGTTGGAGGCGGCGCGGTGACACGCGGGGACAACAAATACATCATTGGTTTGACAGGCAATATCGCCGTTGGGAAGAGCGTCGTGCGGCGGATGCTGCAGCATCTCGGCGCTTACACAATCGATGCTGACGGCTTGAGTCATCAGGCCATGATGCCAGGCGCACCCGCTTATAGACCGGTGGCCGAGATGTTTGGGCGCTACGTTCTGGACGCCAACGGACAGATCAACCGTTCAAAGCTGGGTGCCATTGCCTTTGCCCTCCCTGATGCAATGACAGCCTTGGAGCGCATTGTACATCCCGTCGTCGGCAGTGCGGTCAAAGCGCTTGTCAGCCGCGCCAGCCAGCGCATCGTCGTTGTCGAGGCTATCAAACTGCTCGAAGGCAATCTGGCAGAGATGTGCGATACCATCTGGGTAGTCGATGCGCCGGTCGAAGCCCAGATCCAACGTCTCGTGAGCAAGCGCAACATGAGTGAAGCTGAGGCGCGCAAACGCATTGCAGCCCAGAATCCCCAGGCGGACAAACTCGCACGCGCAAACGTTGTCATTCACAATGACGGCAATGTTGACGAAACGTGGAAACAAGTGCAAACAGCCTGGAACAACATTTTCGCCCAGCCGGTGACGCCGCCACAGGCAGTTGTGAGCACAGGCACAGCCCCGCCAGCACCCGTAGCTCCTGCAATGCCGCCGATCAGCAAGCCATCTGAAACCCAGGAAATGCCGCTGGTCGATGGCATTCGGGCGAAACGTGGCACGCCAAGCAACGCCGAGCAAATCGCCGATTTCATCCAGAAGGTGACAGGCAAAGACATTAGCCGGATGGACATCATGCTTGGGTTTGGCCAGAAGAGTTATCTAATGGCACAAAAAGAGAGTGGCGAGCTTGTCGCGGTCGTGGGCTGGCAAGTTGAGAATCTGATCACTAGCGTCGATGAACTCTATATCTCACCTGCCGCACCCGCTGCTACGGTTGTGCGCGTGCTCGTCGATGCCATCGAAAAATCAGCGCACGAATTGCAGAGCGAGGTCAGCTTTGTTTTCTGGAGTGCTGACGGCGACCCACGAGTTCGCCAGGGATTCGTCGAAAGCGGTTACACCACGCTCAAGATCGAAGAATTGACTTCCCCTGCATGGCGAGAAGCCGCACGAGAACAACTGCGCGATGGTATGGCCGGGTTGTTCAAAGCGTTACGCCCTGACCGGGTAACTCGCCCGATCTAAAGTGACAAAAAAGCGCCGGGTGTGATTTTCACCCGGCGCAAATGTTTAAGAAGAGAGCGCTCCTGATCAGTTCAGACTGATCGTGGTCGTGTTTGCCTCTCCTTCGGCATCCTTGCCATGAATATCTACCAGCCCTTTGTCTGGCGCTGTTTTGCCTGTGTTCGTCCACAAAGGCAGCTTGAAGCGGCGCGCGCGTCGCTCCTGGATTGCTTCATGTACCAACCGCTCCGCTTCAGCTTCGCGCAGCAGTTGATCCTGAAACAGGTGAATCGTTTCAATCATGTATTGGACCATGGTCATTTAGCTCCGTCGAGTCGTATTGTTAAGTTCCACGTTGGGACATCTCAATAAAGTGAGTTTTTCCATAATCCGAGTACGATTCTAAGGTTGCGACTCCGATTACGTCAATTGGGATTACTACTGAATTCGTGCAGTTTTCACACTTAAAAGTATACATCCATTGTATATGATGCATAATTAGCGTCCATGAAAATACAGAGAGAATTTACGTTCTTATCCGAATAGGCCCCGTAATCAAAGAAGACCTTGAACCACAACACGCAGATAACGATAGAATAGAGGTGAATAAGCGAAGGAAATGCGATGTCTTCTCTTGAGCGTGCGCTACCCGAACGCATCTATGCGCAGGTGATGGCGACTGATCCCCAGCGCATGGATCGCACCCTGCCGGAGTGGGCGCGCCGGTCGTATCCGATTGTGCGGCAAGAGCTAGGTGTGTTTCACCGGGTGATGACTCCGGATCTCTGGATGCCGGTACGCCTGTATATTGCGCAAAGCCTCATCATTCTGATGTCATTTCCGCTGCCCGGACTGTTCAACTTGCTGCTGCCGATCGTCACGGTGCCGATTGTGTTGATCCCGGTGGTGCTGTATTTCTATCTGGAGGCACTGGCGCGCATTGGGGTACACGCAGCGACATCAGTCGCAGAAGCCAGGCGCAAACAGCGGTTTACATTGCTGCGGGCGACCCCGATGCCGCTAAATCACATCCTGGCCGCCAAAGCCAGCGCAGCGCTGTGGCGCTACATCGAAACGCTGGATCTGGTTCTATTGAGTGCGGCGCTGCTCAGCCTGCCCGTCCTCATTCTGCAATATGCTGGCTATTTTTCGCCGTCCGATTTCCCCATCATCTCGCGTCTGTTTATGATCGTGGGCTTCGCAGCCTGTCTGATACGGTTATTGATCGAACCCATTATGATCGCGGGACTCGGCGTCTTGATGGGCGCGCTAACAGGTGCGCGCATCCCTGCCATCCTCGCCACCCTGGCGCTGGGCTTCGCCTACGCAGTCTTGATCAACCTGCCACGGCTGATGCCGCTCAATCCTGCTGAGCGCTTTGTCATCGAGATTGTGTTACCGCTGGCACTGCCCCCTCTCATCACGCTGGGTGCGCTGCGGCTCGCCACCTACGTTCTAGGCCGCGATTGATTTCAGGACTTGTCAGACATCAGGCAGCTTGCTATCATCTTTATTGAGACTCGGTATCAATAAGGATAGTTATGAAACAGCGTATGTGGATGCTCTGTTTGCTACTGCTGCTTGGCGTGGCCGTCGGTAATGTGGGCGCACAAGACATGCCGCAAGTCGTGGCGACGACATCGATCGTCAGCGACGTGGCACAGATTGTCGGCGGAGAATTCGTTGATGTCACACCGCTCGTTCCAAGAGATGCGGACGCACACGCTTTCATCCTCAACCCCACCGATGCCACCCATGTCGCCGATGCCGACATGCTGCTGATGGTGGGTGCAGGTTACGAAACATTTCTAGGCGATTTACTGGATAACCTCGTAGGCATTGATACACAGGTTGTGGCTGTCTCCGAGGGTATCGACATCCTTGCCTATATGGACACCCACGGTCATGAAGGCGATTTAAGTACAGAAGACGGACATCACGCGGCGGAATTCATCGGCGTGCTTGGAAGCCCGGAACTTGATTGCACAGTGGGCGCGCAAGACCACGGTGTTTGTGATCCGCACGTCTGGATGAATCCGCGCAATGTGATCATCTGGGCGAACAACATCGCCAATGCCTTCAGCGCCCTGGCACCAGAACATACAGACAGTTTCCGCACAAAGGCCGATGCGTACATCTCAGAGCTTGAAGCGCTCGACAGCGAACTGAGTGACATCCTGGCGGCTATTCCGCAAGACCAGCGCAAAGTCGTGACCAACCATGAATTCCTGGGCTATTTTGCCGCCGCCTATGATTTCGAGGTGATCGCGACCGTATTTCCATCGGCCAGCACACTCGCCGAACTTGACCCGCGTTCGTTGATTGACTTGATTGACACGGTGCAATCCGAGCATGTAAAAGCCATCTTCGCCGAGGTGTCCGGTAATCCACAGGTAGCAGAAGCGGTGGCACAGGAGGCTGGCATCCAGGTCGTAACCAGCCTGTACAGCGAGTCGCTGAGCGAGATCGACGGCCCGGCTGCCACTTATCTCGATTTCATGCGTTTCAACGCACACTCCATCGCGGACGCGCTATCGGGTTAAGCGGCAGCACAGGCAAGGGTATTCGGTCGCGAATGCCCTATCTTTCATCAGCGGCAACGTTGTAGCCGAGCCGCTGCATCAGGCGAGCATCCTTGCGCCAGTTCTGCAGAACTTTGACGCGCAGATCAAGATGAACCTGTGTTTTGGTCATGGCTTCCAGGTCCTGGCGCGCTTCCATGCCAATCCGCTTGATCATCGATCCACCCTTGCCGATCAAAATTCCCTTCTGGCTGTCACGCTCGACGTACAAGATGCCGCTGATAACCGTCTGATCGGGCAGCTCGCGATAACTGTCGATTTCGACGGCGGTAGCGTGCGGTATCTCCTCCTCGGTGTAAAGCATGACCTTTTCACGGATAGTCTCGGCAGCGATGAAACGCATATTGACCTCGCTGACCTGCTCCGCCGGGTAGTAACGCGGGCCGAATGGCAGGCGAGCGATCAATTCTTGCAGTAGCAGATCGACGCCATCGCCGGTGAGCGCACTGATCAAGAATGCCTGCGCCGGTTTGACCGTCTCGATATGGGCCGCGACGTAGCGATCTTTCTTATCCGCATCGAGAACGTCAGCCTTGTTTAGCGCCAGCAGCACCGGCGTATCGCCGCGCAGCCGTGTCAGAGTCTCAACGATGTGTTCATCACCCCGATCCGGCGGCTGGGAGACATCGTGCAGCAGCAAAATGACGTCGGCATCCTTGAGGGCGCTTTCGGCATGTTTGACCATATACTCGCCAAGTTTGTGGCGCGGCAAATGCAGCCCTGGCGTGTCGATGAACAGAATCTGAACATGTTCTCCGGTGTAAATACCGAGTTGGCGCTTGCGAGTCGTTTGCGGCTTGGGCGAAACAGCGGCAATCTTCTGGCCCAGGATACGATTAATCAATGTCGATTTGCCGACGTTGGGCCGCCCGACAACAGCGACCATACCTGACCGATGATCGGAGGGCGTTTCCTCGAACACACTATCGAGTTCGGGATCAATATCACTCATGCACTACCTTCTCTCGCAAAACAACAGCCGACACACATTTCCTCGCTCGGGATGATTCATGAACGGGCCGCCAGCCACTCGTCGAGATGCGCGAAATGTGGTAAGTACTCGATCAGACGCGGCGGCGCGGACTCTGCCGGTCCAAGATAGGCGACAGGCCGGGCGATGGGTGCTGTCGCTGTGTCATCTGCATAAACCAGGGTTTCCGGCGTCAACGCAAGATCGAGCTGGCGCACAAACACCTGTTCATCCAGACCATCGTTGCGATAACCAAAGACCTCAGCGCGGGGATAAAGATTGCTCCGCCGAGTCAGAAATTCCCAGGCGTCGTCGCCATTCAGGAATGTCCCATAATCGACGGCCACCAGGCCGGGCACAATGGACAACGCAGGTTTGCCCAAATAGCGAATTCCGTAACGCAACACAAAAGAGGTGTGAGTCTCCGCCACTGCATCAACATCTGGCGCGCAAAGCAAATCGCCTTCTTCGCGGCGCATCAACGCGCCGGTGAAGGCATCGCCGACAGGATTGCGTGGCGGGATCGCAGACATGACCTCTAGTGATGTACCGGCTCAATGCCCTTTTCGGTCGTTTCGGGAAGCGCGGCATGATCTTCGTGATGCTCCTCGTGCCCATGCCCTGTGTCCATCGGCACGTTGATGTCGTCGAAGTTCGCAAAGGGGCGAACCACGCCAACCCAACCGAGAACTCCGGTCAGGAACAGCACCAGCCCCAAGACGAAGAACGATCCGACAGCACTGGTATTTGCATCCGCGCCAGAGACGACGCCATAGGCCACCGCGAGAGCCATGATAAGCAAACCGGTATAGGCGAGCATCGACAGGCCGAAGACAAGCGGGTTATCGGTTTTGAAGCGCGATGTTTTCACGAAGTTCACCTCATCAAATGACGATTTCCAAGTCATAATAGAGATTCTGCCGTTTCCTGAGCCATGCGTCAACCATGAGCCTGAGCCGAAAGGAAAAGGAATGCCACACGCATATATCGCCGGGCCGCTCTTCGATGAAGGTGAGCGCTGGTTTGATGAGCAAATCGACCGCGTCGTGCGCGAAGCCGGCTTCACGACGTTCTTGCCGCATCGCGATGGCTTTGAAGCCGCGCGTTCAGATCTACCGGGAATTAAGGAACGGATCTTTCGGGAGGATGTCGGCGCGATAGACAGTTGCGACATCATCGTTGCCAATCTTAACGGGGTCGCCACGGACGATGGCACCGCCTGGGAAATCGGCTATGGCTTTGCGCGGGGCAAGCACATCGTCGGCGTGTATACCGATTGGCGAACGCGTATGGCGCGGTTTCCGGATCAAACGCTGAATATTATGCTGCAATGTTCACTGCATCATCTCAGCCGCTCGCTAGATGATCTGGCCGCATATTTGCGTCAGTACGCCACCGACCAAGCTTAAGCATCATCGTGAGGAATTCTATGCCCAGCCTTCGTATTCACATCATCCGCCACGGCGAAACCAACTGGAATCACGAAAAGCGCTGGCAAGGGCAACTTGATCCACCCCTGAACGAACGCGGCCTCCAGCAGGCGCAGATGCTGGCGCGCTACCTGCAAACGCACCCAATTACAGCCATCTACACGAGCGATCTTCAGCGTGCCTATGTCACCGCTGAAACCATCGGCAGCGCTCTCGATCTGCGCCCGCAGACAGATCCGCGCCTGCGTGAGATGCACCTTGGTGTGCTGCAAGGGCTTACCATCGGCGAGATTCAGGCGCGCTACGCACACGAACTCGCCTCCCTTCGCGATGATTGGCTCGATCATCGCATCGAAGGTGGCGAAAACCGCCATATGGTCCAAACGCGCGCCTATGCCCTGTTCGAAGAAGTTGCAGCACATGAGCCAGGGCCTGAAGTCGTATTGGTGGCGCACGGTGGTGTGGTGCGCGTGCTCTTACACCGTCTGTTTCCAGGCAGTGCAGCGGCGAAGCAAACGCCGATTGAAAACACGTCTTTGACGACGGTTGTGCGCGATAACGGTGACTGGCAGTTAGAGCGGTTGGGCGAAACGCCACACCTTACGCCGCACACCCCGCCCCATGGCACCATTGAAGCGCAGTGAGTTCTTTCGTTAGCCCTCCATGACGTGCTTCAGATTTTCGAGCGTGATCTCGATGTCGCGAGCATGTGATGCATGAACGTCTTCGCAAGTGTGCTTCTGCGTCAGCGGCGTTGGAAACGCATATTCCAGGCGCAGTGTCACCAGGGTATCCCCATCGCGCGGGGTCATCACCCAATCGACCTGGCCCTGGATGCCGCCACGCCACTTTTCTGTCATGCGATCCGGTACGCTCAGAGCGACGCATTCACTCTCGCCTTCAAAACGCACACCGCACAGCTTGTACTGCCAACGATAACGATGGCGGCCGTGAGCAAGCATCTGGACATGCTGAACGCGGACGACGTTGGCCCAGATGTCGGGTAGATGTTTTGGATCGCTGATGTAATCAAAAACCTTCCTGGCCGACACACCAATGCGTATGGACTTTTCGACAGCTTCAATAACGGTCTCCATGACTGCCTCCTCAGCAAGACTAGGTCGGTTGCACGGCGCCACGCGACTCTGCGTTGTCTTTGACTGTCTCTACCTGCGTACCAGGGATCGTAAACACCGGACACACGCGCGACTCGAGAACCCGCACGGCGACGCTCCCGAACAACCAGCGCTGCAAACCGGAACGCCCGTGTGTTGACATAAGGATTGCATCAACCTTTTTTTCTTGCGCAGTTTCCACGATCAAACTCGCCGGATCGCCGCTGGCAACCACAAATTCGACGGCGAGCGATGGTGCTATGCTCCGTTTGAGGGATTGCGCTATGTCTTCAAGATAACGATAAACATCCTGTGTAACTTTTTGTTCCCACCGGCTGTAGTCGGCCAGGCCCGTAAGTTCCATTTCGGTACGCACTCGCGGCAGCGCCCCTGTAAAAGCCGGCGAGAGCGCATCGGGCACATGCACGGCTGTGACCAGTGTGACTTTCCCATCCGGATTCAGAATCTGCCGCGCCCAGGGCAAGGCTTGCTCTGCTAGCTCTGAGCCATCCAACGGAATCAAGATGTGTTTCAACATAATTTCCCCCCTTGCTCAATTTGATCTTATTGTCGAGGAAGCGCGCCTTTTTGTGGTCATGCGAAGAGCATGATAGAAGACATCTTTTTCGAACACCCGGTCATGCCGAGTTTCATGCCTAGGGCTGATCTTCGTCACTGCAAAGCGGCCTTCTTCCATCTGATAATAAATATAACGAATTGCATTGCATTACCACGGTGTGCCGATTCCGTGCATGCCAAATGAAATGAGAGGAAGGCAGCAATGTCCAAACCACGGGAAAGCTCTTACATCCGCTGGTTTGAGACCCTCACAATCAATGATGTTGGCGACGTAGGAGGGAAAAACGCTTCGCTCGGTGAGATGTATGTCGCACTGACAAGCCAGGGGATCCGCGTGCCGGATGGCTTCGCAACGACGGCACCCGCTTACTGGGGATTTTTGGAGGCCAATAATCTGGTCGATGAAATCCGTCACCTATTGGAAGATCTGGAAACAGGCATTGCCACGTTAGAACAAGTGGGCAAGGCCATTCGGCGGCGTTTCTTGAGAGCGCAATTCCCTCAGGCGTTGAGTGACCAGATCGTCGCTGCTTATCAGGAATTGTGCCGGCGTTACGACACCGATCACGTCGACGTTGCCGTGCGCAGCAGCGCCACCGCCGAAGACCTGCCCCATGCCAGCTTTGCCGGACAACAAGAGACATTCCTGAATATCTCCGGCGACACCGAAGTGCTCGACGCCTGCCGTCGCTGCTTTGCATCGCTGTTCACAGATCGGGCGATCAGCTATCGCATCGCCCAGGGGTTTGATCATATGCAGGTCGCACTATCGATCGGCATCCAGAAAATGGTGCGATCTGACCTGGCTAGCTCCGGTGTGATCTTCACTATCGACACAGAGACGGGATTCCGGGATGTCGTCGTCATCAACGGCGCATGGGGTCTCGGTGAGAATGTTGTTCAGGGCGCAGTCACTCCCGACGAATTCGTCATCTTCAAGCCGCTGCTTGACGACATGCGCCTGACACCGATCATCGAGAAGAAGCTTGGCGCGAAAGAGAAGAAGCTGATCTACGCCGTTGGCGGGACAGAGACGACCAAAAACGTCGAGACCACAGCAGATGAGCGCCGTAGTTTCGTCCTAGACGACACCGAGATCTTACAACTTGCCCGCTGGGCGACGACAATTGAACGCCATTATGGCCGCCCAATGGACATCGAGTGGGCTAAAGATGGTGAAAATGGCGAACTCTTTGTCGTCCAGGCGCGTCCAGAGACTGTGCAGTCGCAGCGTGAGGCGGCCGCGCTCAAGACATATGAGCTTAAGGAAAAAGGCACCCGGCTTCTGACAGGTCTGAGCATCGGTGAAGCCGTAGCGGCAGGCAAAGTCTGCTTGATCAAAGATGCGTCCGAGATCGACCACTTCATCGACGGCAGTATCCTCGTGACCGGCATGACCGACCCGGACTGGGTGCCTATCATGCAACGTGCCGCCGGGATTATCACCGACTTCGGTGGGCGCACCTGCCACGCCGCGATCGTCAGCCGTGAATTAGGCGTTCCGGCCGTCGTCGGCACGGGCGAGGCAACGCACGTACTGAAAGACAGTCAAAAGATCACCCTGTCGTGCGCAGAGGGCACACAGGGATACGTCTATGAGGGACTCCTCGAATACGAGATTCATGATGTCAACCTGTCCGACGTACCGGATACGAATACGCACATCATGATGAATATCGGCGACCCAGCGGCGGCCTTTCGCTGGTGGCGGCTACCGTGTGAAGGCATCGGCTTGGCGCGCATGGAGTTTATCATCGGCAATCACATCAAAGTTCACCCTATGGCGCTGGTCAAGTTCGATGAGCTTACCGACGTAAAAGCGCAGCGAACTATCGAACAGCTCACACGCGGCTATGAAAACAAGGCCGACTACTTTGTGGATAACCTGGCCCGCGGAATCGCTCAGATTGCCAGTTCTCAGTATCCTGATCCCGTGATCGTGCGTATGAGCGACTTCAAGACCAATGAGTACGCCAACCTGATCGGCGGCGCGCAATTCGAGATAGCCGAGTCCAACCCGATGCTTGGCTTCCGGGGAGCATCTCGCTACGCACACGAACTCTATCGAGACGGTTTCGCGCTCGAATGCCGCGCGATCAAGCGCGTGCGCGATGAGATGGGACTGACGAATGTCATCGTCATGATCCCCTTCTGCAGGACACTTGCCGAAGCTGACAGTGTGCTCGAAGTCATGGCAGCACACGGGCTAAAACGCGGACTCAACGATCTGGAAGTCTATGTGATGGCTGAAATCCCATCCAACATTCTGCTGGCGAAGGAATTTGCCAGACGCTTCGACGGATTCTCAATTGGCAGCAACGATTTGACGCAGCTTACATTGGGCGTGGATCGCGATTCGTCGATCCTCGCGCCGCTGTTTGATGAACGTAACGAGGCTGTGAAGATCCTCATTCGCAACCTGATCCATGACGCGCATGAGGTCGGTTCAAAGGTCGGTATTTGTGGACAAGGCCCCAGCGACTATCCGGACTTCGCTGCGTTCCTGGTCGAATGCGGAATCGACTCGATCTCGCTCAACCCGGACAGCATCATTCGCACACGCCATCGTATTGCCGAAGAGGAGGCACACCTGGCAGCAGTTCCAGCATGAGCACGCAAGCTATCACTCTGAGTCGAACAGGTAAATCAAGCGGGAATGAAAACGGCAGGGCGCACTCGCTACGCCCTGTCATGTCTAACCGATCCAGAGTTCTTCGATGTCTTCGTAGTAGATGACGAGGGTTTCTTCAATCAACTCATTGGAGCCGGAATTGAAATCGGAATAGCTGACTTCGGCGATCCAGGCGTCTTTGATGAGCCAGCGGCGCACCTCTGTGTCATCATCGACTGCGATCACCGCAAGCTGGCGCGTAGGACGGACAATATCGTCACGCGCTGCCACGGTATCCTTCACCCAGCGATTGAATGGATTTTCGGGATCGCGCTGCACCATTTTGGTCAGCTTGAAAGGATCGCGAACGCGCTTGGTCAATGTCGGCTTCACGTCCAGCTTGAAAGGGATCAGACCTGTCACGCGAAAAACACCACCGACCCGCACACCATCAAGTTCCACCATGAACTCGTTGGCGCTCAAGCTGTCGATTTGGCGGCGGACTGCGCTGACCGCCAGGTTGTGCTCGTCGTCCATCATTTACCTTTCAGCCAATCACGTTCGAGTTGCGGAAAGATGGGCGCAGATCTTGTCGGTGAAATCGACCGTGGAAATCGCGCCTTCGCTATAGATGTCGGTCGTATGATCGCCTTCGCTCAAGACAGCATGAACGGCCTCTTCGATCTGCCGCGCTTCTTGCTCACGATCCCAGTGATGACGCAAGAGCATCGCCACACTCAAAATAGATGCTGTTGGGTTGGCGATCCCTTGCCCGGCAATATCCGGCGCACAGCCATGCACCGGCTCTGCGATTGCAACCCCATCACCAATACTGAGAGAGGGTGCCATGCCCAGTCCACCACCCCAGGCAGCAGCCATATCCGAAAGAATATCGCCGTAGAGATTCGATGTGAGAATCATATCGAAACGAGCCGGGTTTTTCACCATCCAGTAGGCAGCCGTATCAACCAGCAGTTCGTCGGTCACGATATCGGAATATTCCTGGGCGACCTCCAAAGCAACCTTCCGAAAAAGGCCGTCCGTTTGCGTCATCACGCTGGCTTTATGGACAATGGTGATCTTCTGACGATTTGTGCGCCGGGCTAATTGAAAAGCCTTGTGCGCAATCCGTTCAGTGGCCTCACGGGTGACAACTTTCTCAGAAATGCCGACCCGGCCACTGTCCTGAGTGTATTCCTGCCCGACATAGACATCCTCGGTGTTTTCGCGGACGACGATCAAATCGACGCCAGGGCGCGATGTCGGCACGGGCATATAACGCGTGGGGCGCAGATTCGCATACGTTTTCAGGACACGTCGTAAGCGAACACCGGGGATGTAATAGTGATCAACCGGATACGAGGGCGAAGCAGCAGCCCCATAGAGCACGGCCTTGCATTGTTGAGCCAGCGCCACCGTTTCATCGGGCAACGGATTGCCTGTCTTCTGAAAGTAATCCCATCCCGCATCGGCATAATGAACCTGCACGCCTGAAACGGCCTCTTGGAGGACACGCACCGCCGCAGGGATGACTTCTACTCCAACCCCGTCGCCGGGAATCACACACATCTCCACGGCCAGACTCCTTCCCTGAACGCACAATCCAGTGGCTTCTAAAACAAAAAGACCTTCACGGCCATGCGCACTGGAACATCAACGGTTACATACATCACTAACAACAACTGATATTTATGTGCCATTCAAAGAAATCGTCATACCCGCCACATTGTCTTAACGATATTGTGGCATGATCTAGTCCCTTTGTCCAGCAATCAAGGCTGTTAGCAAACGCCCACCCACGTATAATCGTGCTAAAGGTCGATGAGCTTGTGGAGAACCCAATGGGCGCGGATGAGCATCGTCAAAAGGCGGGCGATAAGCCTGTGAACGTTGCGATTGTCACTGTCAGCGATACCCGCACGCCGGACACGGACGAGAACCGGCGCTATATCGAAAGGCGGCTCATAGAACTGGGGCACATCGCAGATGCCTATCGGTTGATCAAAGATGAACCGGATCAGGTGGCAGAAGTTCTGGATGAGCTAACCGCGCTGCCGGCCATACGTATCGTATTGTTCAATGGTGGCACCGGCATCAGCCCGCGCGATACGACTTACGATGTCGTAAGCCGGATGTTGGAGAAGCATCTGCCCGGCTTTGGCGAATTGTTCCGTATGCTCAGCTACGAGGAGGTAGGCGCAGCGGCGATGCTCAGCCGGGCAACGGCAGGCGTTTACAAGAACACCATGGTGTTCTCCATGCCGGGCAGTCCGAACGCTGTCAAAGTGGCGCTGGAAAAGCTGATCTTGCCGGAACTAAATCATTTCGCCTGGGAACTTGTGCGCAAATAGAGGGCTATGGGTGACGAACAACGCTACCAGGAACGTCCCAGAGGTATCCTGTACCGGCTGGTTCAGGCGCTGACAGGCATTCTCATCCTGGCGTGCTTGATCTCCGGCTATCTCGGCCTCCGCGCCATTGTGTGGCATCGGAGTGCTGACCTCCCGGCGCTGCTTTCGAGCGGATTGACAATCGCGTTTGTCGTTGGGTTGGTACTGGGCGGACTCTACCTGATTTTCGGCGCGCGCGGGATGCGTTTCGTGCTGAATTTCAACTGGATGAGCGTCCAGTTGGGATTGGTCTTTGGCATGTTGCTCTATGGCATCGCCAATGCGATCACCCCATTGCTGCCGACGTATGCGCGTGAAGACTTTGTCGCTCGTGGCTTACAAGGCGCGGTAGATGGAGCATTGATCGGCGCCTTCGCAGGGGCGCTCGTCAGCCTGATCGATCGCAAGCCCGTCATGCTCACACGATCCGGTATTGTGCGCTACTCTCTGTTATTTCTGCTGGTGCTCATCATCCTGGCGGCGATCATCGCCCTCGGCAACCAACCGAACATATCGCGCAACCTATCTTTCTGGCTCGTGGTGCCGGCCGTACTGATTTTGAGACTTTCAGTGAGAGTTTATGACCGGTGGCGCGACAATCGTCGAGCGCAATGGGACGATTGGGAAGAGGATCTGGTCGAGTGACGCAGTGCCTACGGCTGCGTCAGGATGCTCCCTGGCGCAC
>JAHDWN010000010.1:0-41107 GCA_023382675.1 Anaerolineae bacterium | reverse complement strand
ATTGACCAGTTTTCGATGTAATAAATGTCGAGCAGGCACATTTCCTCGAACGGCACTTCGCTGCGACCCCGCACCTGCCACAGACCGGTCATACCCGGCTTGACCTGTAGGCGCTGCATGTGCCAGGGTTCGTAAAGCTCGACCTCATCGGGCATCGGCGGGCGCGGGCCGACCAGACTCATTTGTCCGCGCAGAACGTTGATCAACTGAGGCAGTTCATCCAGACTGGTGCGGCGGAGGAAATGTCCCAATGGCGTCACACGGGGGTCATTTTTGATCTTCGGCAGGCGCAAGTCTTCGCCGCTTTCGCGCATGAGCTGGCGGTGCATGTCCTCTGCGTTCGGGATCATGCTGCGAAATTTGATGATCTGGAATGGTTTTGCATTCTCACCGATTCGGGTCTGACTGTAGAAAACGGGCCCCTTACCTTCCAACAAGATCGCAAGTGTGACGAGGCCGGTCACAAGCAACCAGGCCGGCGCGGTCAGAATGACGACGGTGAGATCGAGCGCACGCTTGACGAGGCGATTAGACTGCTTGAACGGCACCGCGCCATTCACCCGCAAAAGCGGAATCCCCTCCAATTGATCCACCTGCACCTGGCGCAGGTTCAGCTCGAAGACATCGGGGACGAGGTTGACCTCGACGCCGGCCTTGCGGCAGGTTTTCATCACCTGCATGATGCGTTCGCGTTGCGACCAGGCCAGGGTGATAACGACGGCATCGACACGCTGTTCGCTCAAGATAGGTCGGAGTTTATCCAGCCCGCCCAGGGCTTTGACACGGCCAATGTCGCTCGCAGCACGCGTCTCATCTTCGTCGATGAACCCGACAGGCCAGTACCCAAGCTCTTTACGCCCAAGCATGTTGCGCAGCACAGCACGTCCCACGTCGCCACCGCCGATGACCAGAACTCGCTGAACACCGATGCCACGTGCGCGCAGGCGTGCGTATACGACGCGGCGGAGCGCACGGACAAACGCCATCAAGATGACCGATATGATGGCAACGTAGATCAGCATCAGACGGCTGAAAACGAGCGGCTGCAAGAAGAAGCTCAGCGCCATCAAAACAACCGTGGCATTCGTCACGCCGTTGATGATGGTGTAGATCTCCTCGCTGTAGGGGCGACCGCGCATGGGCCGGTACAAACCTGCGCCGCGATAATGAAGCTGCAACCAGATGATGTAAACCGCCACGTACAGCAGATATGGCTCGAAGGTGGCTCGAAATGCCTCGCCAACCGGGCGCAGAATTTGCAGTTCATAGCGGACAAAATACGCCAACCCAAAGGCCGCAAAGGCGAGCGCCACGTCGATCAGTGGCATCAGCCAGGACGGTTCAAGTGTTTTCGTGCGCTGGAAATGCACGTTATTTTCGGCCATACAAGTCCACGTCTAACCCATGTTCAAGGCACGCCGGTAACTGGCAACCGTCACATCTGCTGTCGCACGCCAGGTAAACAATGCTGCCCGTTTCATGCCCATCTCGCGTGCTTGTGCTCGCCAGACCTCATCCGTGTAGATCCGGCGCAGCGCATCCGACCAGGCCACGGCCTCATGTGGCGGGATACAAATCCCTGCGTTACCGGCAACTTCGGGCAGCGATGAGGCATCAGAGACGACTACGGGCGTTCCACACGCCATCGCTTCCAATACCGGCATCCCAAAGCCCTCAAATACGGATGGATAAATGAAGGCTTCGGCAGCATTGTACCAAAGCGGCAATAGTTCCGCCGAGATATAACCGGGGAAACGCACATCGTTTGCTAAGCTTAAGCGGTCTACTGCCGCGAAGATGGGATCATAGTCCCAACCTTTGTCGCCACCGATGACAAGTGGCAGGCGCTCACGCCGCGGAAGCTTGGCATATGCCTCCAGGAGCACCGGCAGGTTTTTGCGTGGCTCCAGCGTACCGACAAAGAGCCAGAAACGCTCTGGCAGCCCTTGTGCGCGCCGAAATGCACTAATCTCAGCCAATGGCAGGGGTCGGAAATGGGCCAGATCGCAGCCGGGCGGAGCGACATCGATTTTGTCGGCTGGAATGTCAAATGAAGCCGCGATGTCTTGCGCCGTGCTGTGTGAGATGGCAATCACGCGACGCGCGTGCTGACAGGTGTATCGGCTCGCCTGGGTCAGATAAAGACGGCGCGCGCCCGGTAGACGCTCAGGATAATGGATGAAACTCAAGTCGTAGACAGTGACAACCGCCGGGATGGGCAAAACAAAGGGCGCGACAAACGCCAGCGCATGATGGAGATCGTAACCCGGCAATGCCCAGGGCTGGATCAACTGCTCCCAAACAATCCGCCGTATCGGAGATTGCGTGTCCAGACGTGCATGGCGCATGTGAACACCCGGATACTGCTGCGTGTTGCTTGCGCCAACCATCGCCGTAAAACGCCAGTCTTCTGGCGCGGCTGCCGCAAGTTCGCTCAACAGATGATCGATATAGCGGTGGATGCCCGCCGAACGGTAGCCGACCTGCGCGGCCAGTAGATGCGCATTCAGAGTGACGTGCATAAACGGGAATTATAGGCGGATCAGACAGGGATCACCAGACGAGCATTATTGCCGCGCGAGCGAATGCTGCCGGGAGACTTAGAGATTGTGCGCTGGATTGAGGATTAGTGACGTGCCTGTTGGCGCGGAGCTTCCTCCTCCTGATCGGCGAGCAGGTCATCCAGGCTCATGCGTTCGATGCGATTGTCTTCGAGCATCTGGCGCATTTCACCGCTGAGTTCGCCATCCACCTGCACATGCCGACGGATCACCTTTTCAGTGCTTTCCAACCACTGGAAATTGTGCTCAGCCAGCACGATCCCATCTGCGCTCACACGCAGTGACCAATCACCGTGCATCGCCTGTGCATCGTGGATCGGCAAGCGTGCCGGAGGCGAGATCAGATTCATACCCGGTTTGAGATCAAGGAACTCCTCATGGACAAAGAGTATCTGCCCATCGCTGTCCACAATTTCGAAACGAATCTTCCCGGCGGCACGAGTCGTCAAGCTGAGCTGCACAAAGGGCTGGATATAGTCGACGTTGTCCAGAATGGGCCGAGTACGGTGCAGCGCTGGGGGGCGATCACTGGTAAAAGCCATCACACCCAAATCGACGGGCAAGACCGGCGAGTCAGCCGGGTCGAGACCCGCGCGCCGGACAGCCTCCAGGGCATGAGCGTAGATTTGGGTGCCGCTCGGCGCGTCAGTCACCAGGTGGGGCTCGCGTTCTTCACGGCTCCACTGCCACGTTTGCGGGCGTTCGCGATTTAGCTCAGCATTCGTGCGATTGAGATGGCGAAACAGCATCATTCCGCCCGCCATCAGTATAAACCAGCCAAATGGCGCACCACCGCCATTGGATAGCAGCGACAAGCCGAACATGATCAGCAACATGCCGAAGATGATCTCAACGAAACGTTGGTTATTGGTATTCCGCCGCACCCGACGCCTCCCTAGCGTTCGCGACGCTGCCGCGTCTGCTCCCGCAGTAAATCTTCCAGCCGCAACGGCGTTTCCTGTTCGCGCTCTTCCTCGCTCAGACGGCGCGCCGCGCGCTCTTGCGCAGCACGCGGAAAGCGATCTTCGAGCGACGGCGACACGCTGAACATATGCGCGCCTACAAGCCGATTATCGACATACACGCGCATGTCCCACTCACCAGCCCGCACCCGGTCGTTACCATAGAGCGCCATCTGATGATCAGCGAGCAAGTTCATTTCCCCATCGCGGAGATAGGTGTTCATTTCGTGAACGTAACAGACCTGACCGTCACTGTCGATGAACTCAAAACGGATGATGCTGCGCCGATCCGCATCCTCCGGTGAAACGTGCAGAACAGCAAAGGGCCGCACCCCGTCATCATCCTTCGATAGATCGCGTGCGCGGCGCATGACCAGGCCTTCAGGCCCGGAAAGCGCGGTGATCAAGCCGACATCGAGCAGGATGACGCTGCTGTGCAAGTTATTGCCGCGCCGCCGCACGCGCTCGACGGCTTCACGCGCCTCATTGCTCATCCGCAGCGCCGTTAACGATGAACGCGACTGTTCGATCAGACGCCCCGGCGCAAAATGGATCAAGCTTGCCGCGGTCGCCAGGCCAAATACGCCCAGCAGTGCAGCAGTCATCGTCGCTTCGGTGCCGGGTGCAAAGGCCGCCAGGACAGTCATCGCCCCGATGACGGCCAGCCAACCAAGATTCCTTGCCCTAATTTGCATAGTTGCTCCGGCTCATAAGCGTGCAAACGCATCATTTCAACATGCTGCTGTAACTACTAAGTATACGTCGTTTTGAGGCTTGAGTTGCAGTCATGCGGATACATAAGCGCGAGTCAGCGCCGCCCATTCAGCGAGTGAGAGGGTTTCGGCACGGCGGCGTGGGTCGATGCCTGCGCGCTCAAGCAGCGTCAGCGCCTGTTCGTTGGAAAGACGAAGTCCTGCCGCCAGCGTGTTTTTCAACTGCTTGCGCTTCTGGCTGAATCCAGCACGAACAATCGCGAAAAAGCTCGCTTCGTCCGGCACCTGTACCGGGGGTTCAGCATGGGCATCCAGGCGTATCACGGCACTGGTGACATCGGGGCGCGGATAAAACACCGCCGGATTCAGGCGCATGACGATCTTCGGACGCATGTAGTACTGAACACTCACCGCCAGCAGACTCATATCGCCAGGTTTGGCAACGATGCGTTCGGCGACCTCAAGCTGCACCGTCATCACCAAACGACGTGGACGATTGGCAGATTCAAGCAAGTGCCGGATGATGGCACTGGTAATGTAATACGGCACGTTAGCGACGACGACATAGTCCTCGTCACCGATTAAGGCAGCGATGTCCGTTTCCAGCACATCGGCAAAGACAAGCTGGACGTTGTCAAAAGCGTGCAGGCGCTCACGCAAGATCGGTTCCAGGCGTGCGTCCAATTCGAGCGCGATTACGCGTCCGGCATGATGTGCCAACACGTCAGTGAGTGCGCCCGTCCCTGCCCCGATTTCAAGCACCGTTGTCTGCGATGTAAGTTCGGCACTGGCGGCGATTTTCTCCAGGACATTGGGATCGTGTAGAAAGTTTTGCCCCAGAGATTTTCTTGGTTCGAGTCCATGGGCTTCCAGCACACGCTTCGGATTCATCGCGTTTCTCTCATGATCCCGGCAAGGTATAGTCGATCTGATCGGGTACCGGGGTCAGCACGTAGACATCGACATATCGCGACCACGAACGGAAATCCTCGTCGCTGTAACCAAGATCGATCCAGAGCGGAAACCGGCGCGGGCCACCTGTATCGGCCATCAAGCCAACACCATAGTTTTCTACATAGACTTCGGTCCCGTAGGGCAAGATTTGCGGATTACTGGCGATGATCCCGGTCGTCAGTTTCTGCCCGGTGGCGGTTACATCATCGCCGCCGAGCGCCGCCGGATGATAACTGGTGGCATACATGCGCAGCCGCCGCCAATACTGGCGCGGTCCCTCCGGCGTATCGATAGTGCGGATGACCACATTCGTGCCATAAGCGATGATGTGATTCACGGGGCTGGTGACTATGATCGTTTCTTCGATTTGTCGCGCGACCTCGATCTCGTTTTCGTAGCGCACGCGCGTCATAGTGTGCTGCAAGCCTGGCTGCCCAACCTGCACGACCCGCTGTTGATCGAGTTCGAGCGCCGGATCGCCTTGGTAGATCGTCTCGTAAGGCAGTTCCTGTTCAGCGGTCAAGACGGTCTCTTCAACACGAATAACGCGAATCGTCATCCCCTGGACAAGCCGTGCCTGTTCATTCGGGATGGTGTAATCCAGGCCCACGAGGACGACACCCGCATTCGCCAGCGCATCACTGACTGTGGAACCCTGGACGCGTGTCTGTATTGACTCGCCATCGCTGAGAATTGTGATTGGCCGCGCGCGCCGAATCACGACTTGAAGATTTGGGTGCACCGGTTCATCCGAACCTGGGGAAACATGATCGGCCAGATAGAGCGTTATGCCAGCCTCATACAGCGCCTCACCGACCGTATCAGCAGTCGTGCGGAGATCGAGCAGGGTTCCATCATCATCGACCTGCATCGGCGCTGCACGTCGCACAGTCAGGCTGTTGACCGGTACCGGCCAGTGAAGTAGTTGTTCCGGCGTCGCGGGTGTACCGTCAACGATAATACGATCATCCTCATTCACATCCACACTGGCAGCGGCGAGAATTTCCGCCGGGTTCGTCTGCATCGTTTTGAGTATCTGGAGCTGCCCATCGACCATGAGTGTGACCGTACGCGCACGAGCAACCTGCACGACCAGATTGGTGGTGATAGGTGCTTCCAGCGGCGGCTGCACCTGATCGCCCTCATTCAAGGTGATCCCGCGCTCGCGAAGAAGTTCGCGCACGGTCTGTGCGTGCGTTTGCACCAATGTGGCCTCACCGCCAACGACGAGCGTGACCGGGTTTGGGCGCAGCGTCAGGAGCAGAACGATGCCTGCACATGCAGCCAACACCATCACAGCTACGAATGCCAGCAATAACGAACGCCAACGCAGCATAGGCGATTTAGTCCGATCTATCGGCTGTGTGTTTTGCAGAGGTGGTGGATCGGAAGCGGCAGAATGCAAGGGTGTCGATCAGTCTTGCGCTATGCTTCGCAAGTTATCACCAGTCTGCACTGGCCAGGTAAACCCACGGCACCCAGACTTTACCCCTTAGTGCTGCTTCCTCACGGACCTGACACGGTTCGGAGGGTCTGCCGCGCAGGACCCAGCCAGTGCAGACTGGTGATAAATCACTTTTGCAGTGTGATTGGCATTCTAGCAAAGGGCATTGGGGCTGTCAATTGTGCCCGGCAGCCACGAGACAAGACATCTGGCGAAGGCTCAGGTCAGGCCGAAGAACGTCTGCAAGGCCGCCCACATCACATCGACCTGATCGAGCAGTTGATGATCCGAGTCGACGACGTGAAGATCGACATTGGGGCGTGTGCTGGCAAAGCGTTGGCTCTGCTCGACGTCAACGCTTTCGTCGTGCTGCCCATGAAAAATCATGATCGGCAGGTCAAGGTGAAGGCTATCGGAGTCATAGCGCTGCAAATCTTCGAACAGGCCGTAATGAACCCGGCGCAATCCGCCAGCGGCATAATTGAAGAACTCGTAGCCACCGGTCTCACGCCAGGCCGTGATCCCCACCTCGCCCAGATCATGCCAGCGGTTGCCAGCGAAATCGAAGGCGGGAGCCATCAAAAAGAGCTTGGCGACGCGGGCGGCTTCTGCCTGTCGATAGCGCTCAACGAAATGCAGAGCCACGGCGCCCCCCATGCTCGATCCCATCAGGTAGACATCACCGGGAGGACAGGCGCGCACCTCTTCGGCGACTTTCGCCAGCATCGCCGTCAGCGTCAAATGCTCGAAGTCGGGCACATTCAGATCAGGCACATGCAGGGTGATATCGCGCTCAGCAAAACGTCGGGCAAAATCACGCGCCTTGTTCGAACTGGGCGAAGAAGCAAAACCATGCAGATAGAAGAAATGTGCCATCGTCAATTCTGTATCCGTGACTCCGCGAAGAAATAGGCTTCGAGGATTTGCCGTGCAATTGGCGCAGCCACAGCCGAGCCTTCTCCGGCATTCTCGACCACCACAACTACGGCAATCTGCGGTGTTTCGCGCGGTGCCCAGGATGCAAACCAGGCGAACGGCAGCAGGGTGCCATCACCACCGGCCTGAGCTGTGCCGGTCTTGCCACAGACGCCAAGCGCCTGAAGCGGTGAATTCCGGAACACATATTCCGCCGTGCCAAAACTCTGCGTCGTAACGTCGCAAAGCCCCTGGCGGAGCATGTCCAAGACGCCCGGCTCAAAGTCGAGCGTGGACATGACCTCAGGTTCGGACACCGGGCGCAGGGTATCGCCCAGCAAGCCGACTTCATGCACCAACTGCGGACGATAGAGCGCCCCACCATTTGCCAGCGCTGAAAACCAGCGAACAATCTGCAACGGCGTGACCAGCATTTCGCCCTGCCCGATAGCAAGATTGACCGCATCCGAGAAAGTCCAGTCGGTGCCAAAGGTGATACGTTTCCAATCTGGGTCCTGGATACTGCCGGTCTGTTCGGGCAAATCTTCCAGTCCGGTCGCTTCTCCCAGCCCGACCCGGTGAGCATAGTTGGGCAGCAGCCAGGGATCGGCATTGTTGAGATTGAACCCGGTCTCATAGAAGAACGGATTGCAGCTTTGCGTCAAAGCGCTGGAGAGCGTCACCACGCCGTGGCCGCCTGCCAGCCAGTCGGTGCGAATGATGTCGCGATTCCAGACGCCCGTGCAGGTGTAACGAAAGTCGAGATCGTAGACGCCCGCATTGGCCGCGGCATAAGCGGTAATCGTCTTCATGACCGAGCCGAGAGGATAAGTCCCCTGCGTCGCGCGGTTCAGTTCAGGTCTTCGCGGGTCCTCGCTGTTGGCAAGGATGATTTGCTGGGCGTTTTCGCGCCCCATGGTCGGAAATGGGCTGTAGGCGCTGTTATCGAATGCGGGATAACTCACCATCGCCAGGATTTCGCCAGTGTTGACATCCATGACAATCGCTGCCGCCCCACGTGACCCCGGTGCCCAGGTATCTTTCGCCTGCGTGTAAGCATCAGCGACGATCTGGGCCACGTTGACTTGCAGCACCGGATCGATGGTCAGATAGATGCTCAGTCCCGGCTGCGCGGTGACACTGGCAAGCTGGCGCACGACCTCGCCATCAGGCGTGACGATCACAAGGCGTCCGCCGGGGCGACCGCGCAAAGTCTCATCCCAACTGGCCTCGACACCGCTGCGCCCGATAATCGCATCTTGCGGGAACCCGGAGGCTTCGATAGCCGGAATGTCGGCTTCGTCCGGGTAGCCAACGTAGCCGAGGATGTGCGCCATGCGTGCATCGGTGTTGTAACGGCGCGAGGGCTGATCGCCAAAAGACGCGCCACAGGTGGCTTCGAGTACGTCGTGCGTTTCGACGTAGCGCTGCGCCTCGATGATGCCAACATCGACCAGCCAGAAAGGCGGGCGCGCCTCAAGGCGGCTGCGGATTTCTTCGACCGGGCGGTTGAGTGTCGCCGACAGCAGGCCCAGACAGGCTTCGTAATCTGGGATCGACTGGCGAATGACACGAACGATAGCCACCCGCCCCAATTGGTCAGCCAGAGTCGTCGTGCGGTCGCGGGCATAGATGTTTGCGCGGTTTGGGATCACCGGGTCGAAACGAACGCGCGACCCGCCTACCATCTCACGGAAAATATCGGCAGGCGTCCAGGCGACGCGCCATTCGCCAGCTGTGCGATCTACAACCAATCGCAGTTCGCGGCCAACGTCATCAAACTCCCCCATCAACCGCGTGGAAAAATGTGCGTCGTAACCGAGCACGACAACCTCATCCGCCTCGCGCAGGAGCGAGCTGACATTGGTTTCTACGCGCTCAAAGGTCATTTCCTCGTAGGTAACATCGTAGAGAGATTTGAACTCATCGAATGGCGTGGCCTCAAGATTGGCTGCCGCCACCAGCGCATACATACCTTCGTAATCACCGGCCTGCCAGGCGTCCAGATAGTTGAGCGCAACCCGTTCAGCATCTTCCATCTGGTATGCAGACGGCAGTCGTGCGAGCGTAGGAATCGGCTCAGCGCTTTCAGCCGCCGGTTGGCAGGCGGAGAGAGCGATCAGAATCAGCAAGGCAATCCAGAAGAAACGTCGCATTAAGTCAAACCGTGCGTGCATATGGCGATAAGCCTCACAGGCATTATACGCCCGGAACGCAAATTGACACGTAATACATAGGCCATCACCTTAGTCAGGGCGATTCTTGATTTCGTTCTCGACGGCTGCAAGCGCCGGCAGCAGACCGGGCGGCAGCGGATCAGCACACAGAAGTTCTTTCAGGCCAGAGTGAAATTTCTTGAGCGCGGATGTGTCTCTGGCGGTCATGGCGAAAGCTGTAGTCAGATCCCGGCGCACCACGTCAAACGCCTCGCCCAGGGCAATTTGCGCCGTAATCCTATCGAATAGTGACCAGTAATCCGTGTTGTCGATGCGTAGTTTTTCGTTCGCGTAGTTCATAGCATCGCGAAAGGCGGCCTCGCCGACGGTGCGGTCGCGACAGAATTCGAGAGCGGCGATATTGTTCAACAGATAGGAACTGAGCGGCGTCGTCTTGAGAGACTGCCGGTAATACTTGAGCGCGTTTTCGACATCACCCCAACGGCGGTAAAGCCCGGCAAGTGCCCCATAGACCGATTCACCGAAGATGTCCAGCAATTCTGGATGATCGATGTTGAGATGGAGATAGAGCTTTTCGGCTTCCTGATAGTGCTCTTTGCCTTTTTCCGCCTCTCCCGCCTCATAGAAATCGTCGCCGATCAAACGCAGCGCATAGGCATAAGAAGCGCGCGCCGATGGAAATGGATCATCGCTGTCCACCACCTGCTTGAGGTAGGCGAGGCCCTCTTGCTTGCGACCGGAGCGCACACAGACATCACCCAGGAAATAAAGAATGATGGCATTGTTGGGGTCAAGTTTGTGAGCTACCTCCAGGCGCAAAATCGCCTCGTTCAGGTTCTTGAGTTGAATTTGCTGCTGAGCAACCTGTGCCAGTGAGAGTGCCTGGATGGCCTGGGCGCTGCGCTGCGGCAGAGTTTCGAGTTCGTCCTTGAGCGCCGTCACATCTCCATACAGCCGCTGCACTTTGCTCAGTTCTTCAGCCAGAAGCGCATGATCAGCATCCAAACGCTGTTTCTCCTCGCGGTTGTCGGCAAAGCCCACCAAGGTGACAATCCCCGCAACCACTGCAACAGCGATACCGAGCGCCTGCGTCCAGGTCAAGATCGTATTGATCGAGGTGAAGGCTTGATCAGCCTGCTCCTGCAAATAGATAGCTTTCCCCTCAAGCAAGCGCAGCTCCAGCGCAATGTCGGTAGGACTGCTGAGGGTATCGCGTTCGAGAACGGCCGCGACCTGTGCTTGAAGGCTGCTCAGGGTGGTGCTGAGTGTTGACGTCCGTGTCCACAAAATCACCAGAACGATCAGGAGAATGCCGATGATGACCAATGCCCACATCCATCGGCGCGTGATAGCTGAAGTGGCTTTTGGGGAAGTAGTCATAAACATCCTCGATGGGAATATCGGTCACGCAGGAAGGGCAAACAGCTTTTGTTAGTATAGTGAAAGCCGATTTTTGTCGCAAAAATCCCGACGTTGACGCCCTTTCCGGGCGGGCTATACTTGCCATATTGACGAATATCAGCACGAGACCAATGTTATGACGGAAAAACCTCCACAAATCGATCCCGAAATGCTCAAGATCCTGCGCTGCCCGGTCGCGGTGCATTACAAGGACAAGGGCGATGATCCCGGCAAGCTGGAGTTGGTGAAAGACTACTGGTTGGTGTGCGCCGATAGCGGCAATAAGTATCCGATCCGCGACGGTATTCCGGTTATGCTCGTCGAGGAAGGGGAAAAGTGGAAAGAGACAGCCGTCGAAGATCTTCCCGTCCCTCCGCCGGACAAATAGCAGTAGTATGGACGCGCGCGGCTCAGCCCGTGCGCGTTTTATTTTCACTTGCATAATTGCTCTTAAACTTTGAAAAAGATATACTGCCTTATGATGACAACATAAGGTCAATTCTTGATTTTACGTGGCGCAGACAAAGCGAGACGATCCGATGGCAGAATATACGCCTCATGAAGCTCCCGTGCATAATCCTCAGGCGCTCCCCGTTATGCTGCCAACTAAGCTGGTTGGGCGTGATGTCTTGCTCGCGAAGATTTATGGCGATTTGAAAAACAACGACGCGGTGCTGGTTTATGGCGACAGCGGCATTGGCAAGACAGCGTTAGCCGCGACGCTCGCCAGCGCCTACAGCGAGCTGCCGGGCGGCGTCATCTGGCTGTCGGTCGAGAATGAGACACTGGACGATTTGATCGTTCGCGTCGCACGCGCCTTTGAAATGATCGATGTCGCTAACAGTGACACGCCATTGGCAATGATCGGGGCTTTAACGGCTGCGATTCAGCAGCACAAGCCGCTGATCGTGTTCGACGGCGATCCAGATGAGGAAGCGGTGGCCGATTTCATCGATCAGTGTGCAGACATGGTGCCCGTCTTGCTGACCGCGCCACAGGATATGGATGGGCCATGGTCAAGCGTCGAGTTGACGAGCTTACAACCCGAACAAGCCAGGGCGCTCTTCAACCATATCGCCGATGTGGACGAGGACAACGCAAACGATCCGTCAGCGCTGGTTGCTGCGCTTGGCGGCAATCCACTGGCGATCTCGATCTCAGCCGCATCAGTCAAGCTCAACAACCAGACGCCGGACGCATTTCTCAACTCGCTGCCCCAGAGCGCCGGCGGCGCAGCACCGGAAGCCTTACTTGCGCTGACCACGGCCTTCCGCGGGCTGCCAAACGCCCTGCAAGGCCTGATGCTGATGCTGGCCGCAACATTCAAAGGGCAGGGATCTGGCGATTTGTTGAGCATGATCAGCGGCGCGCCTGTCGAAGGGGTCAATCAAGCGATGGAGATGCTGGTCAACCGGCATCTGGTCGAGCGCTTCACCCGCTATGGCTCGTCTTATTATCGCCTGCATCCACTGGTCAAGGATTTCGGCAAGAGCTGGCTGCGCGGCTCGCAGCGTCTGGCCGGGCTAGAGAACAAAGTCCGCGACGCGATCATTGCCTACGCAAGCCGCTTCAGCAACAACAACGACCGGCTCGCTGCCGAAGCCGAAAGCTTCGTCGCGGCGGCGCAATGGGCCGCCGACAAGAATGATCGGGACACACCGAATCAACTTGCCGTGTCGCTCATGCAGGCCGGCGATTTTGTGAATGCGCGCGGTTATCTACACGAACTCCTGCAAATCCGCCGGGCTGCTGCAAGTTCCAGCACACCATTTCCGGCATATGCATCTCCCTCCGCGCCTACAGTGCTGCCGCAAGAAGACGTTCTTGATGAGGAATTCGACGAAGACATCGAAGCCGAAGAATTCGAAGAACCCCCCTTCGACGACGAATTGTATGAAGAGGACGAGGTCTTCGACGATGAAATCGAAGATGAGCTTCTCGACGAAGAAGACTTCGAAGACGAAGAGGATGATATACCGCTGCCGCCGCAGGAGATAGAGCCGACACCGCCAGAAGCGCTGGGCGAAATGGCACGCCTGCGCGCCTCCCTGGTGCAAGCACGCCAATTGAACGACCAGCGACGGCAGGCAGAGGTGCTGAAGACCATTGCCTCTGTGTATGTTCGCGATGGCAACGAGAATGAAGCCATTTCGAATTATGCCGAAGCGCTGACGCTGTTCGAAGCCGTGAATGATCGGGGTGAGGTGCTTAATGTGCTGGAGGCGCTGTCAACCCTTGAGGCAAAAACAGAGAATCTGGATGCGGCAGCGCTCCATGCTGCCCGCGGGATAAGTCTGGCCGATCAATTGGGCGAAATGGGCAAGCAGATTCACCTGGTGACAACGCTCGGCGACGTTCAGCAGCAATTGGGCGAAAGCGACGCAGCAATTGATACGTATGAAGAAGCCCTCGGTCTGGTGCGCAGCGCCAACAATGCGCGTACAGAGGCCGTCCTGTTATTCAAGCTCGGTTATGCCCAGCTTGACAACAATAACCCGGAAAAGGCCAGTGAAATTTGGGAAACTGCGTTGAAGATGTTCAAAACCCAGGAACGGCGCGACTATGAAGGCCGCGTGCTCGGCGCGCTGGGTGCGGCCTACGGTGAACTGGGGCGTTGGACGGAAGCCACCAACTTCCATACTTCTTCGCTTTACATCGCTCGCGAGGTTCATGATAAACAAGAGGAAGCGATGCAGTTGAACAGCCTGGGATTTGCTTTTGTGCAAGCGAATCAGCTTGGGCAAGCAGTTCTACGCTACCGGCAGGCACTGCATCTCGCATATCTGGCCGGAGATCGCGAAGACATCGTGAGCACGACGGTTGAACTCGCCAACGTGCTGGTTCAAAGCCCTCGTCACCTGCTGGTGACAGAACTGCTGGTGGACGAAGCGCTGAAGCAAGACCCGAATGACCGCGATCTGCGCAAACTCAAGGAACGGGTGACGACTGAAAAAATCGATGCTGAAGCGCGCAACGTAAACTTCATCCCCGTCGAAGGCACAGCACACCAATATGCGGAAAATGCCTATACCTTGCTCGATGAGGCATAGGCCGATTGCGGTTGTGCTAAGCGTCTAATTGAATGTTGTCTAAAGGGGCAGCCAGAAACCGAAACGACTGCCTACGCCAGGGGTGCTCTCGACCCAAACTTCCCCGTTGTGGCGTTCGATGATAGTCTTGACCAGGCTCAGCCCCAGGCCACGACCTTCGACATCCTCGGTACCGGGCTGGCGCACACGATAGAACGATGTGAACAGGCGCGGCAAATTCTCCGGCGGAATGCCGATGCCGGTATCTTCCACGATGAAGTAGACCCGCTGATCTTCCTTGTAGGAAGTTACCGTGATGCGACCGCCCTTCGGGGTATATTTCACAGCGTTTCCCAAGAGATTGCTCATAGCTTCGCGGACAAGAGGTGGGCTGAGCAGCATCGGCGGGGTATCTTCAAGCCGCAGACTGGCTGAGATGCGCTGTTTCTTAGCATCCACGGAAGCGCGCACATTATTCAGCGCACTGTTGACCACATCCTCAAAATCGACCCGCTCATAGAACTCCAGCGGCGAATTGCGGATCTTCTCCACCCGCAGCAGATCGTCAAGCAGCCCAGTCATCCGCTCAGTTTGCTGCTGCACAATCCCCAGATAGCTTGCCACCTGAGATTCAGGCTCGACATCCATTTGCATCAAACTGCAATAGCCAACGATGAGCGCCAGCGGGCTGCGCAAATCGTGCGACGCCATCTGAAGCATTTCGTCTTTGAAGCGGTTGAGATCGCGCATTTGCGTGATGTCGCGCATCACGACCACGTAGCCAGCTTTGCCACCGGGTTCCTGTTCCCAAACGGAAATGTTGACGACGAAATCCCGCTTGTGCTGATCAGAATGTGCCTCGAAAGACCAGCGCTGCCCACTCTGTAACGGGCTTCCTACAATATCGACCACCAATGAGAGGGCACTATCCTGCCCTTGCAAGTCGTTGAGGTTATGCCCCAGCACAGAATGCTCGTCTGGCGCGTCCATCAATTCGACGCCAGCTTCATTGATCATCAGCAGTTTGCCGTCCGCGTCGAGTACCAGGAGCACGTCCGGCATAGCACGCAAAACCGCCTCAAGCTGAGTTTGCTGCGCCCGCATCTGGGTGAAAAGCTCTGCATTGCGCATGGCGACCGCCACCTGATTGGCGACGATCATCATGATCTGTAGATCAAGCGTGCTGAAATGAGCAGGTTCAGAGTGTTGGAGTGTGAAGACGCCAACGACCTGATCATCGAGAATGAATGGCACACACAATACAGAACGAGCACCGGATGGCATATCCGGAATCTCTAACCAACGCGCGTCATCGTGGGTGTCGGCGACAATCGCACCTTGCTTGTGTTGAATCACCCACCGCGCCAATCCGTCATTGGTAAGGCGATGGGCCTGTCTGAACGCATCTGCGCTCACTGGCGCGCGCAAGATGGCGGTTTGAAATTTCGGGCGCAAACTGAACAACTGCCAGCGATTGGTGTCGCCAATGTCCGACAGCATTAGCAGAGAAGCCTGTTCAACGTCAAACGCGCGCATCAAGAAATCAATGACATTCTTGAGCACGCGATCTTTATCGAAGCTCGTCAACATCGTCGAAACTTGACTGAGAAGATCAAGCTCTCTCATGGTAGAACCAGGCATGGTGGGTTGCATCGCGGAATAATTCAAATCAGCAGGTAAAATCCTTACCCTTAGTGAAACACATCCTCAGACAATAGGCAAGTTGACGTTTCGATTTCTTACACTAGGTTTGAATCGTGCAGCCTATTGCATGAACGTCGACTTCAGATCGTCACGTCGTGACTGAGCAACCCTGTCAATAAGCCGACACAGGCCTCTACATCACCCAGATCGACCATCTCGCTGGTGGTATGTACATAGCGACACGGGATAGAGATGCAGCCACTCGGCACGCCCGCCCGTGCGATCTGGATACCGGCAGCATCGGTTGTTCCAGCTTTGATGAGTTCGAACTGGTAGGGAATCTTGTCTGCCTCCGCGCGGTCTACCATCCAGTCACGAACGGCTGGCGGAACAATCAGACCGGTATCCTGAAGTTTGATCGCCGCACCACCACCGAGTTTTACCACGTTTCGCTCGCCCTGGATCTCATCGCCTGTGGGACAGACATCGAGCGCAATAGCGAGATCCGGTTCGACGCTAAAGGCCGCGGGGCGCGCGCCCCGGATGCCAACTTCTTCCTGAACGGTGAAGACAAAATAGAGGCTGTGCGGGGTTTGCTTTTGCAGACGACGCATGGTCTCGATGGCGACGGCACAGCCGACACGGTCGTCCATGCTCTTGCTGATCAAGCGGCTGCCACGGCTTTCCATCGGTCGCCAGAAGGCTGCCGGGGAGCCAGGCGTAATCGAATCGGCGTCAGTGCCGTCGCTAACATCGACATAGAAGCTGTCAAGATCGGGGGCAGTTGTCCGGCTGGCGCCAAACGCATCTGGAGCCGCGACGACCCCGACCGTCCCATCCTCGAACCGGACGCGACTGCCATGCAGGGTTGTCTGGATCAAGCCACCGAGGTTGGCAAAACGCAGATAACCAGTCTTAGGCTCGCGGAACGTGACCATGATGCCGATCTCGTCCATGTGCGCAGCCACCATGATCTTTTTCGGGCCAGAGCCAACGCGGCAAATCAAATTGCCGAGTGCGTCGACCGTCATCTCATCAACAAATGCCTGCACCTCTGCCTGAATGAGCGCGCGCACGTGGTGCTCATAACCCGACGGCCCCCAGACTTCAACCAGCTTCTGTATCAAGTCCTTCACGACGATAGCTCCCTCTATGATGCTAGACATCCAGCGCAGCAATATAGGGCTGCATAGCCTGGTTCAACCGGATCATCGCGTCGATCAACCGCTCCTGAAGCGGCGCCCAGTCACTCTCGCGGTCGAAGTGCCCTTCTTCGATGCGATAACTGATGCTGGCAGCGCGCTTGTTCTCCAGACGCTGCCAATCCAGCGGCGCTCCGAATGCTCTTTCAATCGACTCGCGCGCAGCGAGCAAAGCATCGAATGCGCACTTGTTACGCGCTTTATCCCCGGTGTCGATGAAAAGATCGACGGCTGCCCAACCATGCACCGAGATGATGTAACCCAACGAGAACCCCGACCGCCCCGCATGTGTGTGCAGATGATATTCAGGGACCGGCGGTTTATTCGCAAATAGTGGTGTCCGTTGCCGACTTCGCTCCAGCAATTGTGTCCAGAAACGCAAATAGACCTCGCCCCGCGTGCGCCAATCGGCGGACATAGCTGAAGCGCCGCCGGATTGTCCCTGACTACGGAAGCCATTGCGCATGACTCACCGCCGAACCACCGCGTCATCAATATCTTGAAGAACGGCCTGGATCAAACGGAGCGCATGGTCATAATCCGCACGATGCAGCAATGCCGCCGGGCTGTGAATGTAGCGGCACGGCAGCGAGATAACGCCAGTCATCACGCCGCTGTTGGCCGTATGAATCGAGCCACCATCCGTGCCACCACCCAACTGCGTCTTGAGTTGGTAAGGAATCTCATGTTTCGTGGCAGTCGCCTTGAGGAAATTGAACATGCGCGGATCGACAATCAGGCTGCGATCCATGATGCTGATTACCGGCCCGCCGAGCACATGACAGGTCGGGTTCAGCGCGCTTTGATCGTCCACTTCTCGCAACGGATTGGGGATGTCGTTCGCCGTCGTGCCCTCAAGCACGAAAGCGACATCGGGCTGGAAGAACTGCGCCGCCACTTGTGCGCCGCGCAAGCCGATCTCCTCCTGCACGGTGAATGCGGCCAGTACATCGACCGGATAAGGGCCGCCGCGCAGCACGTCGATCAGCAGGGAGCAGCCCGCACGGTCGTCGAAGGCCTTGCCGCGCACCATCTGATCGCCGAGTTCGGCGAAACGCGTATCGAAAACGATCATGTCGCCGAGTTTGACTTTGCCATTGGCATCGTCTTTGCTCGACGCACCAATGTCGATGCGCAGACTGCTCATCTTAACGACAGCCTGATCGCGGTTGAGATGGATCGGCGTCCATACAACTACTCCGCTGATCCCATTCGTGCCGATCTTGACGCGCAGGCCGGGCAAAATGCGATCATCCACGCCGCCGACGTTGGTGAAACGTACCAGGCCATCGCCATCGACGCCGGCGACCATGAAACCGATCTCGTCCATGTGCGCAGCGATCATGACGCGCAAACGGCGTTGGCCTGTGCCGGGTTTGACCGCCGTGATGCTGCCGAGCGGATCGATGCGAATCTGTTCTCCATGGCCGTCGATGGCGTTCAACACCACCTGACGCACTGCGCTTTCCTGGCCGGAGATGCCGCGCGCTTCTGAGAGGGACTTAAGCAGTTGCACATCCATGATTAGCTCACTGCCTCCTGCGTCTTTAGCTCGTCCCAGCTCAGAGCCGACAAGAAATCAGCGTCAAGCGCGGCGATGAACTCTGCCAGCAAGCGCCCCGTGCGTTCCAGATCGCGCATGTCGGCGGTTTCGACGGGCGAATGCATGTTGCGAATCGCGATTTCCAGCAGCGCCGAGGGGATACCTTCGCGCGAAACCTGGATCGCCCAGGCATCGGTGCCGCTGGCGCCAGGGATGAGATCGTCCTGAAGCTTGATCTCCAGGCTGCGCGCGGTGTCTTTGATCTTTTCGTTGAGCTTGGGGTGGAAATTCGGACCAATGCCGATCCCAGGACCGCCGCCAATGTCGATGGCCTTGTCATCGTTGACACCTGGCTGCTTGGCAAACCCCACGTCGAGCGCGATGGCGATGTCAGGTTTCACCTTGTAAGCTGCGGTTCTGGCACCGAGCAGTCCGCTTTCTTCCTGAACAGTAGCGACGGCATAGACATCCCAAACATGTTGCAGCCGCTTGAGATGATGCAAACAGGCCGTGACGGCGGCCACGCAGATGCGGTCATCCAGCGCTTTGGCAGCAACGCGGTTCGCCCCCAATTCGATCAGCGGTACGTCAACGGTGATCAGGTCGCCGATGCGAACCAAATGCGCAACCTCGTCCGCAGGCAGGCCGACATCGATCACCAGGGCATCGAACTCCGGATAACGATTGTTATTGTTGCTGCCTTTAAGCAAATGTGGCGGCACGGAAGCGACAATACCGGACAGCGGACGCCGCCCGTGAACAAGCACCGGCTGCGCAAGCATGATGCGGTTATCGACACCGCTCACCTTTTGCACAAAGATGAAACTGCCAACGACATCGCGCACCATCATAGCGATCTCATCTATGTGCGCGGCCAGCATGATCGTGCGCGGCCCTGGCAGCGGCTGTGTCGCGCGTTTGATGCCAATCAGGCTGCCCAGCCGATCCTGCTCGAATTCATCGACGACATCTGTCCATGCGGCGCGTACCAGATCGCGCACAGGGCCTTCGTGGCCGGACGGCCCATGCGCCTCAACCAGCGTCTTGAGATGAGCTTTCAGGTCAAACACAGATCCCCGCTTCCCCGAATATCCACGTATGTCCGGTCGAGTTTACAGGCTGCGCGACAATCCGCAACCAACCCGACGCTTCTCGCAACTTATTACTGCCCAAGTGGGGTTTCGGTTGGAATCTCCATTGGCGGGAGCGGTGTATCGCTTGGGAACGGCAGAACCTCAATCGGCGTCTCCGTTGGCAGCGGCGGAGCCGCTGTCGGCGCCACGAACGGCGTCTCCGTCGGCGGCGCAAACGTCGGAAATGGCGTCAGCGTCGGCGCTTGCGTCAATGTCGGGAAAATGAACGGCGTCGGTGAGAGGTAACGTGTCACCGCCGGCGGGAAGAACTGGCCGGGCGTCGGCTGCAACGGGCTGAATGGCGTGCCAGTCAACGGCAGAGGCGTGATGACGAGTGGCGCGCCACTGGTAGAAGTGTTCAAGACAAATGGCGTGAACGTTGCCGTCGCGGTGTTGAGCGACTGCTGAGAACCCGCGCCCTGCTGCGGAGCCGTCACCCAGAGCAGGAAACCAGCACAGTAGCAGGGCAAGGTTGCCATAATGATGGCAAACAAGACGACACGCAGCCTTTGCCGCTTTTTTTCCTGCGCCAGCACCTGATCCATCTGATTATCCCACCCTTACAATCCCGTTACGTTTGCCGATCATAGCACCGATCCGTGAATGGAACACGTATCATTCACGGCGCTTAGAGCGCCCGAAACTGATAAAGCTGTCCGTCGTCAAAGCCGCGTTTACGATAGTAAGCTCGCGTTCCCACCGCCGAAATCACCGCCAGGCTGGCATAGCCGTGCGCGCGCGCGATGTCTGCGGCACGTTCAATCAACTGCGTGCCGAGACCGGCGTGCTGTGCTCGCCCCTCGGCACTATCGCCGATCTCGACAGACTGCCCGTAGACGTGGACTTCGCGAATCATGGCTGCCCCTGCGAGTTCATCCGTCAGCGGCGCGTCTTTCGGCAGCGATAACCTTAGAAACCCGGCGATTTGCCGGTCGCCCGTGATGTATTGTAGGAAAACCTCATCACTGGATGACGTTTCATACCATTGCTCGTCGAGATGGAGCGCTTCAGCTTCCACCTGTGTATGCCGCACTTCACGCGCGCGGATGTCCAGGCAGCGTTCGCCGCGCCGTTTGAGTTCATCATCGACAATCTGGCGGAAGTTCGTCAGCTTGTTGCCCTCGACTATATCGGTCGACGGAATATCGCGGATAACACGCGTCAGACGGCAGTATTCGGGCGTCTGTTTGAAACACTCGACCAGCACATGCAGCAGTTCATCGTGGGTATAAGGCTGCCAGAGACCGTTGCTGTAGTAGCGCATCAGCTCGGCGCTTTCGATCAGCGAGCAGGGATAGACTTTCAGCTCGTCCGGGCGAAAATCCGGCTCGCTGAACATGCGCCGGTAGTCTTCGATGTCGCGTTCGGGCGATGAGCCGTAGAGATTGGGCATCCAATGCGCATGGATTTTGAACCCCATTTGACGCAAGAGCTTGACCGCGTGCCGCGTCGCAGCCACCGTGTGCCCGCGGCGGTTCTTGCGCAGAACATCATCGTTGAGGCTCTGAAAGCCGATTTGCACTTTGGTGCAGCCCAAACGTCGGATACGGATCACTTCTTCGATACTGATGTGATCCGGGCGCGTTTCGATCACCAGTCCCACGCACCGGCAGGGTGACTGCTCATTCTGGCGATGGGCAGTCTCCAACTCATCCCAGGTGGCGTACTCATCAACCGGCGAACGTGGGCGTAAGCTGGCCGCGATTTCACCGGCCAGTTCGCGCGAGCGGCGCATTTCGTCTTTATAGACGGCCTGCACCACCTGATTGTAGGTGCGCTCAAATGCTGTCCCATCGACGCGATCGGTGATCGTGTTGCGTTCAGGGTGTAACTGCGAGACTTCGCGCAGCGCCACTTCCACGTCAGACGTGCGGTCGATCCCCGCTCCGAAGTCGTGCAGGGCGTCAAAAATGCGCTTCACAAACCAGATCTGGTAGCTTTCCGGATAAAACGACCACGTGCCGCCCAGAATGATGACTTCGATTTTGTCGGTGGGATGCCCGGTTGCGTAATACGTGCTGAGGCGCGAATAGGTTTGAAGATAAGGATCGAAGCTGTTCTGCTCTGCGCGCTGTGCGCCCGGCTCTTCCGAAAGATAGCTTTTGGGCATTCGCACGTCATTTGGGCAGAAGATGCATTCGCCGGGGCATGGAAATGGCTTGGTCAGAACAGTGACTGGCGTGACGCCGGAACTCGTGCGGACAGGCTTGAGACGCAGCCGTTCAACCACTGCTTGATCGTAGGGCGGCAAGCCATCGCTGCCAGCAAAGGTGCGATAGGCCAGTAAGAGTTCGTCACGGCTGTATTGCCGGCCGCCACCTTTGGCCTGTGCACGAACCAGGCGGTCAATCTCGGCGCGATCCGGCTGTGGCATGGCGACGATCCGCTGTAGCAGATCGGTCAACGGCGCGCGATGCTTTTCCAGATCGAGTGTACTCTTATGTCCCACGACGCTCTGCTCCCGTCAAACCGCCCCGGCATTGTAGCAGATTGCGTCACAGGCGAGGAGGACATCAACCTTCGAAATCAGGGTCAAAAAACGTGTTTTTCTGCTTGGGCTGTTCGATCCGCTCGAACATCGGCCCGTCCAACTCCACTTGCAGACCGCCGAATTGATTGGCAACGATGTTGTAAAAGAACGCAGCCAACGCCGCCACAATGCCGCCGATAATCGTCTGGATGATCACGCCACAGCCATAAAAGACACACAGGCTCGCCACACTGGCGGCATTCAGAAATGATGACGCTGATGACGGCATCGGCTGCCCGCCCATGCTTGTCGAAAACGAGACCAGGCTGGAGATAATGGTCGCCTGGAACAGCGCAAAGATGGCGAGCATCACCAGTGCCAACAACCCCGATACTAATGCCCCAACGCGAAATGCCGATGCAATGTCGATGCGCTTGATTGCGATCATGTATGTGACCTTCCCCTGTCAATTCACCCGCTTACAGAACTGGGCTTTAGCCCGCGAGAAAGCCACGCCGCTGAAGCAGCAGTGGCTGAAAGCGATTTCGGCTTCAGCCGAATAGAACTCGCGCAGCTGGAGATCATGCGCTATCATCTCACTCAATACGGTTCGACGTCAAACGTGAGCAAGCGCGAAAAGCCGCCATGTTGGTCGGACGCGGCTCTTTAAGAACTGAATGGAGGCGGTTGGGATGGGCAGTCCATCCCGTAAAACGTTCAACGCTCAAGAGAGAAACCTTTTCTGGGCGGGACACGCCCATGTCGCCTAACGCAGCCCCGCTGCTGATGCTACAAAGCGAAGGTAAGGGCAAGCGTGCGCCAGAAGCTACGCGGATTGATCCGCTGTAGAGTGTCACACTGTACGATCACAAGCGACAAACTGCGCAAAAGAATACCGTGGACGAAAATACCGCCCGCCATCTGAACGAGATCAACCGCAGCTTTTATGCGCGCACCTCGGAGGATTTTCATGCGACACGTGGCCGCGCCTGGCCGGGCTGGCGGCGGCTGCTACCTCATCTGACTGCCCCGCTACGCGTGCTGGACATTGGCTGTGGCAATGGGCGCTTCGGCGCTTTCCTGACAGAACATGCGCTTACCCCGCTGATATATCATGGCATCGATAATTCCAGTGCCCTATTAGATTACGCGCGTAAAGCACTGGCGGATACCGCCGGGGTGTCACTCGCTCTGGAAGTAAATGATTTCGTGTTCGATACCTTGCCGCACGGTGAATACGATCTCGTCGTTCTGTTTGGCGTCCTGCATCACGTGCCGGGCGCGCAGCGGCGACTCGATCTGATGAGCAGTGCAGCCCAACGAGTAGCGCCAGGCGGGCTACTCGCCTTTGCGTGCTGGCGCTTCTACGAGTATCCGCGCTTTCGCGAGCGAATTGTGCCGTGGGAGCCAGGTCTGGCCGTCGAGTCAGGCGACCACCTGCTCGATTGGCGACGTGGCACGCCAGCGCTGCGCTACTGCCATTATGTCAACGACCAGGAACACGATGCGCTCGCTGCTGCCACACAGATGACCGAGATCGAACGATACCGGGCGGATGGCGAAACGAGCGCTGTCAACCAGTATTCGCTGCTGCGCAAAAATCCAGATTAGGCACAGCGCGTCATTGCACAGCCCGTATCCATGAGTATAATCGCAATTTGAAACCAATTCGGCGCATCTGCGCACATAGCAGGCACAAACGAGCGAAGTATTGGAACACGAACGGGAAAAAAGCCCGCTGCCATCGAGCCTATACACGGAAGAGTATTTCCGAACTGCATGTGAGGGCTTCGATGAATTCAACAGCAGCGAGGGCGAACAACTTTCACGGCGCCTGAATTCGGCCTTCTCTTTAGCGCAGGTCGGCCCCGGAATGCGCATTCTTGACGTAGGTTGTGGACGCGGCGAGATTTTGCGCCACGCGGCCAACCTGGGCGCGGATGCCTATGGCATCGACTACGCTGCCGTCGCTGTATCGATGTCGCGTCAGGTGATCAGTGACGTTGACGGCGTCACGCCAGGTCATATGGGCGTTTCTCAGGCCGATGCCAAGAAGCTGCCATTTCCGGACAGGGTATTCGACCGGGTGCTGATGTTTGACGTGGTCGAACACCTTCATCCCTGGGAGCTGCATGAGGCACTTCTGGAAGTCCGGCGCGTGCTCAAAGATGACGGTCGCTTTATCGTCCATACCGCGCCCAACATCTGGTATGACCGCTTCGCCTACCCGGTGGTGCGGCGGTTGCGCGGCGCGATGGGTCAGGGCGAACTTTATCCCAAAGACCCACGCCAGTTTCTCGTCTCGATCAACGAGCACGTGCATGTGAATGAACAATCGTTGTGGAGTATGCAAAAGACTCTGCGGAATGCCGGTTTCAAGGGCAAAGTCTGGTTGGAAAGCCCGCCGCAGGCGTGGGGGCGTTCGCCATTAGACGTGATGCGTCGCTTCGTATTCACGACACCGCCCTTCCGCTGGTTCTTCCAACGCGAGGTGTTCGCCATCGCTGCCAAAAGCTAGCGCAATGGAGAGCGTGGAAGAACTCTAAGCTTCAATCGGCACACATTCCAGGATAATAAATCCTGTACAGTTGAGGTGAATTGCCCAAGACCGCTATGCGCGATAAACGCCCGGTTGACGAACTCTCTATCGAAGAACTCGAACGCATCCTCGTAATTCGCAAACGCGAGGCACGGATGCAGCAGAGACAGCGCATGAAGCGCGACGGACGCGTCGTGACAGGTGCGCAGCCCAAGCTCCCGCCGGTCCAGCCACAACCCACATTCACAGTCGCGCCTCCGCAGCCCGTGGCGGAGGAAACGGACCTGCTGGATGAACCGGAAATGGTGGCTGCCCCGGCTCAGGTGGAACTACCCGTCGATGACAACCAGCCTCGCTTTGAAGACGAGGCGCGCACTGAACAAAAGTCGCCAGCAGCACCACGCAGCAAAAAGCAAAATCGCCGGCTTATGGATCGACTGCTCATGCTGGTCGAGATTGCGGCAGTGATTGGGATCGCGCTGATCGGTGTCAATCTATTTACGGCAATCGGCACACTGGAACGAGAGACAGAGCAGGCACAGGCGCTTGCGGAAGAACAGCGCCGCCTCGGCATCCCCACCATCGAGCCAACGCCGACCATTCGCCTGGACAACATCGTCCTGCCGACCGGGCATATTTACAGCGAGTCTGGCATTGTCGAATTCAACATCAACGAGATTCCGGAGCATCTGCGCCCGGTCGTGCAAAGCCAACTGCTCCAGCCGGTACTCAGCCGTCCCGCACCAACCGAAGAGACGGCTATGCGCCTCGTCATCCCGAAGATCGACATTGACGAAGTGATTGTGCCCGGAACCGATCCGGGAGCGCTCCGGCTCGGCGTGGGGCAGCTTATCAACGGCATCGATCCCGGCGCCCGCGAAGGCAATCTCGTCCTGGCCGCTCATAATGACATCTACGGCCAGATTTTCCGCTATCTTGACCGACTCGAACCGGGCGACCAGTTCACAGTCTACACGCAGATCCAGGCGCATGACTACGTAGTGTCTTCAATTGAGCGGGTAGAACCGAACGACGTTTGGGTCATGGATAATCAGGCCGGGCGCGCGATGGCGACTTTAATCTCCTGCTATCCCTACCAGCAAAACTACGAACGCATCGTCGTATTTGCCGACCGTATCAATTAGAATAGCGTGGATGATACGCATGTCGTCGCGTTTCGACACATATACCCAGTCATGGAGATCAAGCGCTCATGGCGGAAAATAAACGCCGCAGCCGTTCAGGCGCAGCCAATCCCTATCGTACCGTAACGGCCAGTGAACGCCGCGCGCGCCGCCAGGCACGTGAAGGCAAGAACCGCGCGGCGGCAGCGGCAGCGCCTGCGGGTGGTGCAGCGCAGGAAGTTATACCGCAAGACATTGTGAACGAGATGCTGCACAACCCAACCAAGGTTGTCACCGAGGATCAACTACGCACCGAATACGGCTATGTTATGGCCGATATTCGGAATATGTTCTTGCTCGCCCTTGGATTAATCGTCCTGCTGGTCGTGCTGGCAGCGGTTCTTCCTCACTGAGTGGGGGTAAGTGCGCGAAGATCGCCTGCCGTGCTATTCGACGCTCGCGCCGGCGCAGACATCTGAGGAGAAAGCACGCTATTCGCCATGCACATTGATTGGGCTTCGATCCCATATTTTGCCGGAATGGATGCCTACGGGCTGCGTGCATTGGAAACGGGCGCAATTCGACGCATTTTTCCGCCAGGCGCACTCATCTTTGCAGAAGACGATGCCTGCGCCGGTCTTCATGTGCTGATCGATGGCATGGTGCGTATTTACCGTGTAAATGCCGAAGGCAGACTGCATACGCTCAGTCTGCTGCGACCGATTTCTGCATTCAATGAAGTCGCAGCGGTGGACGGCGGGCCAAATCCTTTCAACGCTACGGCAGTGACGGCCATCGAGGCCATGATCATCTCGCACAGCCATCTGCTCGATGTCATGTCCAGCGAGAGCGTCATGCTCAACAATACGATCCAGGCGCTGGCACGACTCAATCGAGAGTACATCGAGCGCCTGGAAGATATGACGTTCCGGACGATTCCCTCCCGCCTCGCCAAGCTTTTCTTACATCAGGCGGGCTATGCCGATCAGATCGCCGAAACACCCTCGCAACTGACACAAGAAGAAATCGCCGCGATCCTGGGCACGACACGGGAGGTCGTCGGTCGTGCCATGCGCCAGTTGATGAATGCTGGATTGCTCAAGAAACGGGGGCGCGGCGTGTTTATTGCCGACCGGGAAGGCTTGCAAGCATTGGCCGATACTAATTGCATCCCGGAAAAAGTGAAATCAAGCCCATAGGCGACATAGTACACATCGGCGGCAAAATTTAACCAGCCGAAAACTTCAGTCAACGCTTCTGAATTCTCCTGCCTTCGCCGGGTAAATTCACATATATAAATCCAACAAAAGTTCCAGATCGAAGCGTTGAATCGCGCTATAGTGATGATGAGAGTCTGAAATCAAGCCTACCACGAGGAACCTTCCATGACCCACATTATCACCAGCCTGTGCCTGCGCGATGGCGCATGTGTCGAAGTCTGCCCTGTCGAGTGTATCGTGCCGGGCCAGCCGGAAAACGAATGGCCCTGGTACTTTATCGACCCCGACACGTGCATTGACTGCGGCGCTTGCGTGCCCGAGTGCCCCTACGAAGCAATCTTCATCGAAGAAGAAGTGCCTTCCTCGTACACGATGGCGGCTGGTCAGAAGCGGCTTCCGTTCGACACCAAGAAGGAGGTTGAAGCAGCGGGCGGAGAAGTGGTCGATCTGACGGCTGACATCCAGCCGAATTACGACTTCTTCAGCAAAGGCCCCGGCTACGACGCGCTCGGCTAAACGGCATACTGGCTGATACGCAAATCCCCCGGCTAATCCGGGGGATTTTTGCATTCCCCCTTCGCCCCCTTTCCGGGCCGGTGTATCATTTCGATACCACGTCTCAATAGCCGTCGAGTGATGTCATGGATATTCTGCAGACGCTGCTGCAAGCGCTGATCGATCCCATCAGCCAACCTATCATGCAACGTGTCATGCTAGCAGTCCTGGTCATTGGCGTTGTCAGCGGCGTTGTCGGCGCTTACGTCGTCACCCGGGGCATGGCCTTCCTGGGCGATGCTCTGGCGCATACGATTCTGCCCGGTGTCGCCATCGCCTACATGGCTGGCGGCGGCAGCACACAGGCGGTTCTCATTGGCGGCATCATCGCCGGTGTGATTAGCGCCGTGATCATCAGTGTCCTGGGGCGCATCAGCCATCTTAGCGAAGACACTGCCATCGGGATCGTGTTTGCGGGCGCGCTCGCCCTAGGGATTGGCATCATCTCATCGAGCCGTGCCTTCACCACCGATTTCACCCATCTGTTCATGGGCAATATCCTGGGCGTCAGCAACGAAGACCTGTTGCTCATGCTTGTCATCGGCGGGGTGGTGATCCTGGGGACAATCGCATTCTACAAGGAATTTCTGGCAATTTCATTCGACCCAACTCTGGCGGAAGCGCTGCACATGCCAACGGGCAGGCTCAATATCACCCTGCTCATCTTGATGGCGCTGACAGTCGTCATCGCGCTCCAGGCGGTCGGCATTGCGCTCGTCGCCGGCATGATCGTTATCCCTGCCGCCACCGCGCGCTATTTCGTCAAACGACTACATCATCTGATGGTTGCAGGCGCTATTATCGGCGCAGTCGGCGGTGTCCTGGGCATCTACGCGTCCTTCTATCTGAACGTGGCCCCCAGTGCCGCCATCGTCCTGGTGCTCGTCATCCTGTTTGCCATTGCGTTTCTGTTCTCGCCGCGTCAGGGGTATGCGTGGCAGCTTGTACGCAGGCCGCTTCAGACCAACGGATAATTGTGTCTTGAAGTCTGTCATGGCTGCCGCTACAATGCTGGTCAACGGGCCTGTAGCTCAGCTGGGAGAGCGCTACAATCGCACTGTAGAGGTCAGGGGTTCGAATCCCCTCAGGTCCAAGTCACGAAAACTAGGCATATACGAATCATCCGGGAACGGGAACGTGTAGTAGAGCGTTCCCGTTCCTTCTTTTATCACAATCTTCGCCACGAACTGCTGAATAATCCGCCGCACCAGCGCCTTATCCTCACTTTCGAGCGCCTCGCGCATGTAGCAGATCCAGCCTTCCAGTGCCTCATCGCTGATGTGCGCAATCTGCCTTGGATCGACCTGTAAGGCTTCCAGTATCGCCAGTTCCGAGAGCAGTTCTTCTTCCTCACGGCGGCGTTCGTCGTAAGGCTGCTGGAGATGTTTGGCATAGCCCATGTTTTCAATCGTATCCAGGTCATGCGTGAGCAGAATACGACCTTCCTTTGCCGCCCATTCCAGCACAGCCGGATCATCCACACCTGACAGTTCGGTGTCCTGAACACGAATCATATCGACAGCAGGCTGTCTGGCACGCAACCCCCGCACAATCTTTCCGTTGACGTTCTCATCAGGCAAAAAACGGATCATCTTTGTGCTTGCTGCTGTTCCTGATAGGCACGCAAACGGGTTCGCAGAGCGCGAGCTTCTGGGGTCAGGTTCGCTTCCATGTCGCGCAGAATCTGCTCTGCCTGCTGGTCGCGCTGGCGCACATATGGGTCGATTTCTTCACGGTTCGCCAGGTAGTAGCCGATCACGGCATACACATCGGCAGTCGTTAGACTGGGATAGCTATCGACAATACCTTCAGGCGTCTCACCCATATAGTGGCATGACTAACCAGTTCGAGCAGGACGCGCGTTTTACCGATGCGAATCGTACCATGCTCATCGGTTCGCAGAGGGACAACCATTGTTGGTACATCAGGGATCATCCGGTAAACCTCATTCATCTCAGGGACACATCATCCAGTACTTTAGCACGTAAAGCCCGAAAACTTTGGAAAAGACGAAGATTCTTGGTTTCCGACGGAATATTTCGCGTTTAGGGTGATTGAACCAGAACAGCGCAACTAACTTCCAAAACAATAGGCATGAGGGCGGGGTCATCACCTGGACCACCCCACTCCATATCAATTAATGGGTTGTTTCTTCTCGTTACCGTGGAGCTGGATTGATGCGCAGCAAACGCATTCCGTTGAAGACGACCACCAGCACGGATAGCTCATGGATAAACATGCCGCCCGCCATATGGACCTTGCCCAACAGCACACCGATCAATAAACCGGTGACGGTGAGCAGCGCGATAAGAACATTCTGCCGGATGTTGCGCAACGTCGCTTTCGACAACCCGATTGCTTCCGGGATTTTGAGTAGATCATCCGCCATAAGCGCAATGTCTGCGGTTTCAATTGCTACGTCCGTGCCAGCCGCTCCCATCGCTATCCCAATATTTGCAGTAGCGAGCGCCGGAGCATCGTTGATTCCATCACCGACCATCGCAACGACATAACCTTCACGCTGAAGCTGGCGGATGTGTTCCAGCTTGTCTTCGGGCAGTAACCCGGCACGCACCTCGGAGATTCCTACCGTGTTTGCTACTGCGTGCGCAGTGCGGTGAGCATCCCCGGTGAGCATCACAACCCGGTCGATGCCATTAGCTTTCAGGCGGTCGAGCATCACGGTTGCCGTTGATCGGGGTGGATCAGCAATGCCGAGAATGCCCAGTTCGATTCCATCCACAGCCACAATAACCGCCGTTTTACCATCCCTGCTCAGCCGTTCAAAATGATTATTTGTATCAGGATGTGCTTCTATGCCAGCGCTTTGCATCAGATCACGCGAGCCAACCCGGATATCGTGCCCCTGATAGCTGACCTGAATCCCTCTGCCTGTATGGTTCACAAAGTCATCAGCGATGGGCGTTTCGCGCAGGGCACTGGCCTCCGCCATAATCGGCCTTGCCAGCGGATGACCAGACCCCGATTCTGCGATGGCCGCCCAGTACAGCACATCCTGTTGCGCAGCAGTCCACCGGCTCGTTATCGCGGTATCTGCGCCGGAAACTTGGGACTTTTCCGCTGGTCCCGCCATCGCTGGAATCAGAGCAATAATATCGGTGAGCTGCGGTCTCCCCTGTGTGATGGTTCCTGTCTTATCAAGGGCAAGCGCCGAGATTTTGCCTGCATTTTCCAGGTATTCGCCACCTTTGATCAGAATACCGCGTTTTGCGGCCTGACCGATACCCGCTACGATAGATACCGGTGTGGAAATGACCAGCGCTCCGGGACAGCCAATCACCAGCAGCGTGAGGGCAAGATGGATGTCGCGTGAAAGTATCCACGCAACCGCACTCAGCACGATAATCGCCGGTGTATACCAGCTCCCAAACCATTCAATGAATCGTTGGGTTGGCGCTTTTTCTTCCTGCGCTTCCTCCACGCGGCGGATTATCCGCGCTAATGTCGTATCCGCACCGATACCGAGCGCCTTGACCTGTAGCAGTCCATCCTGATTGATCGTACCGGCAAACACGTTATCGCCAGTGGTTTTTTCCATCGGAATCGATTCGCCAGTAATTGCACTTTCGTCTATGGCACCGTATCCGCCCACAACCTCACCGTCAACCGGAACTTTCGCCCCCGGCTTGACCAGCACAAGCTCGCTCTGTTTGACTTCATGCGCCAGCACTTCGATCTGCTGTCCATCGCGCAACACAATGGCGTTGACTGGTGCGAGATCAAGTAGGTCCTGAAGCGCCTGCCGGGTTTGATTGAGGGTACGCGCTTCGAGATAAGCGCCCAGCATAAACAGGAACGTCACTGCTGCCGCTTCCCAGTATTCGCCAATCAATAGCGCGCCGACTGTCGCAATGGTCACCAGCAGCTCAATGCTGATATGGCGATTTCTCAGTGCCTGCCACGCCCGCCATGCGATGTCACTCCCAGCGTTCAGTGCGGCGATAATCATCAGGATGTGACGCAATCCGGTTTGCCCGAACAGTTCCCCTAAAATCAGAGACAGGGCAATCAGACTACCGCTCACGAGGGTGATTATCTTCCGGCGCTGGGCGGGTTGTTCAATCCATGTTCTGAACTGTTTCATCTTCATTCCTCCATTTACTTAGAGAGGTAGCATCGTGTCAGATGCCACCTCTCTAACTCGTGTGTTTATGGTTGAGCTAAAAAGCTGATGGTTTCGCTTCGTAGCCAGCAGAGCGAACCGTTTCTACCAGATCACTGACACTGACACGACTTTCGTCGTGGCGAACTTCAATCCGTCCAGTGGTGAAATGTACCTTTGCCGCTTCGACCCCATCGACCCCCTTCAGGGATTTTTCGATCTTCGCAATACACGATGGGCACGATAGTTCATTGCTTCTTAGTGTAGTTTTTGTCATGATGTTCTCCTCACGTCTGTCTGTTTGATCAATTGCTATGTACTCACAATAGCAAAAGCGCCAGAACACTTGAATGATCTGGCGCAATTTACTGCATTTGCCTGATTTTGATAGAATAGCAGGAAGGATAACTGTGTTTTACAGCCTTATAGCGCTGCAATTTCTTTGAGGCGGTCACGATCTGTAATGGCAACCCAGCGCCGCCCGGAGTCAAGGAGCTTTTGTTTTCGGAACTGGCTCATCAAACGGCTGATGGTTTCGACGGTTGCGCCGGTCATGTCAGCCAGGTCCCGCCGTGATAGGGGAAGCTGGATCAGGAGTGCGTTGTCCTGTTCTTTGCCTAGTTTGTCTGCAAGTTTCAGCAATGTGATCGCCAGACGGCTCTCGACAGGGGAGGCACTAAGCTGATGAATTGCTTCGCGTGCTTCCAGTAGTCGGGCGCTGACGATTTCCAGCAGGGTCAGGCTGACACTGGGGTACTGCTCCAGGATTTTCTGAAATTCGTTGCCAGTAATGGTTAACACGCACCCTGGTGTATACGCCTGTGCAGTGTCTGTGTGTGTGTTTTCGCCCAATATAGGCAAACCGCCGAAGAACTCACCAGGGAGCAATACATCCAGGATGACTTCCTGCCCGGTGGGGGCATGGCGCAAAAGCTTCACTTTGCCTTCTGCTACCACATACAATTTTGTCGAAGACTCACCCGCGAAGTAAATGAATTCATCCGCCGTGTATCCTTCCGCTCGGAAGCGCGTGTTGATCTCGCTGATTGCTTCATCTGTCAGCCCTTTGAAAAATGGAAGCTGACGGAGTATTTTTAGCCTCACATGGATGGTACAGATTTGAGGTTCGATTTCAGTTAATTCAATCGGTGTTTTCCTTCGCTTGGTCATCGTAAGGTATCTTCCAGAATCACTTGTTTGAATGCGTTACACAACTTCTTTGGCAGACTCACACAGTGCGTAACTGTTTACAGCATATCACTTCAGCGGGGTAAACCCAGAACTTATTCCGCACTTTTGACAATCTGCTGTACTCGCTTCCAGTGCAGACCGACCACTCGTGCAATCTCTAGCTAACGTACCTGAGACCCACAGGTCCGTAATTTGACCTATTTTAGGGATATATAGGTCTCAACTCGAACATTCGGCCCGCAACTGCGGGCATTTCTCTTGGTGGACACCGGCAGACTGCTCAGCGCTGAGATTCAGCGTTCTTGCACCAACCAGTCGCTGACCGGGATAGGCTGGTGCTGGCGGAACTGGTGGCGCATACGCCCGAAGATATCCACGCCCATTTGCATGAGAATGTGAGGCACGTCGATGGGAATCCAGTTCTCGACAATCGTCTCAGCGTCGCAGCGGTAGAAATCCATCACTCGCATCTTGATGCGCTTGCCCGTCGGCGGCATCCCCAGGAAATCATGCCCGGTGTGCGTCGCCTGCAAGTAGCCCCAGCCGCCCGTGACTGCATAGTAGCCGTCACCGATGCGGATGAAATGGCCGATGTCCGTGCCGCCGCGATCTGGAAAGGCCACCAGGAACGGGATCTGGTGATAATCCTCAAATCCCTTCAGCCCGCGCGTCGTGCCAATGCCCGCCGGCCCGTACCACATGAAATTCGGATGCCAGTGCTTGATCATCTCCATCTGATCCAGGACGGCGCGCGTGGGCAGCTTGCCATTGTAGTAGCCGAGCGCCGCGTGCATTCTGAGGATTGACTCAATCGTGCGCCGGGAAACCGCCTCATCTTGCGGCCTGAGAACGACGCCATCGTGCGTGGCGGGCGGCAGCCAGCGCATTTCGCTGCCCAGGCTGGGGGCAATCGGCCAGTAGCCCGCCTGCCGCATCAGGTCGAGAAAGTCGATGAACAGGTAGCTGACGGCGATTTTGCCGTCACGGAGTTCGTGCCCTTCGGCATAGCGCACAGCCACGACGCCTCGTGTCGCTGGGATGCCGAGCCAGTCGCGCTCAAAAGTGCCGACGTAATGGCCGGTGCAGCCGATCCAGTTGGCGTCACGATAGCGCCCTCCGGCCACGATGTCGTCACGCCGTTCCACATCCGGCATAGCGTGGCGCAGCGGCTGCCACACCTGTTGAGCAATCGCCTCCACACCGCTGAGTTGGTTGATCGGGTGGGTCACATTCACCTGTGCGTCGGCGTGGTAGCCAGCGCGCACGGCGTCGTCGAGGGCGGCAAGCGGCGCGCTCACCAACGAGTTCATAATCGCAATAACACACCGCTTGTTGGCGATATTCAGCGCCTGGTCGATAGGCGCATATTGAAACGTTGAGGTGCGATATTTGTCTTGGGCGTCACTCATCTTAAGTTGTCTCCCACGCACATGACTGTGCCGGATAAAATCCCCACGACCAGAACGTCAGCGCGGTTGTCGCGCATACGTCAACTCACGCATACGGGCGAACACATCCACGCCGATCTGACGATAGGCATGCAGCAGATCGACCAGCACCCAATTTTCACGGATCAGGCCGTTCTCACAGCGCCAGAAATCCAGGCTGCGCATGGTGATCGCCTGATTCGATGGCGCAATGCCCAACCAGCCATCGCCGGAGATCGTCATCTTCATGCCGGGCCAGGCAGTGAAGCCGACGTAATCACCATCAGCGAAGAAAGCGCCCGCATCAAGGATCGCCTGACGATCCGGCATGCCGTTCAGAAACGGAATCTGATGCCAGTTACGAAAGCCGGAGATGCGCCGCGCAACGCCGATGCCTGCGGGGCCATACCAGAGCATCTTGGGATGCCAGTAGCGATCAAGCTGCATAGCTTCCATGCCCTCCGGCGAACGTTTCAACCCGGCGAGCATAGCGCCGACGAGTTTCAGGCTGGCGTCTGATCGCGCGTTATCATAAGGCGCGGAGATCAGGCCACCCTGTGTCGCAGGCCCCGGCACGAGCCATTCTGCGCCCAGACTCGGCGACATCGGCCAGGCATGTGCCTGCATCATCACCTGCGGAATATCCCACAGCGCCTGCATTTCCACGATCTGATCGTCCACGATACGGAAAAACTCGTGGTAGCGCATGGCGATCGCGTGCTGCGTCGGCGGAATATCCAGCCAGGGCTGCTCGAAAACGCCGATGTAGTGCCCGGCGCAGCCGATCCAGTTGTCGCCACGGCTCGCGCCCGCCATGACGATGAAATCGCGCCGTTCCAGATCCGGGATGGCGGCCAGCAGCGGCTGGTAGGCCTGCTCGAACAGCCCATCGGCCCCGATCATGTCTTCCAGCGGCGTCGCCAGATGAATCTGGGCGTCGGGCGCGAAGACTTTGCGAAGCTGAGCTTTCAACATGCTCACGTCACAGTCATAAAGAGCACGGCGAAATGCGCCGATCAATGCTTTGTTGTGCTGGTGAACGTCAGTGACCATACCTGTTTGCTTTGCCGGATGGGATCAAACCTCTTGATCATCGAAAAACTGCGGCGGCTTAGAGCCGACGAACTTCAGCACCTTCGCCACGTCATAACCCGCCTGCTCCAGCACATCCAGGATGTCGATTAGAACCAGGTTTTCGGCGAGCTTGCGTTCGCCGTCGCGCTTTTCAATGCGCCAGAAGTCCATGTAGCGGATCTTGATCGGCTTGCCCGTCGCCCGAATGCCCAGCCAGTCCTCGGCAAAGGTTGTGGTTTGATAGCCCGTCCCCGCAACCCAATCCCCCTCTGCGATGCGCACGACGTCTTTGGCATTCTTGTCCGGGAACGCATTGATGAACGGCTGGCGATAGGTGTATTCGAATTCTTCCAACCCGTTCATCGTGCCGACGCCAGCCGGCCCCTGCCAGACCATATCCTCGAACCAGTACTGCTGCATCAGCCCCAACACGTTCTTGTTCAAGGCTGCGTACATGTCATCTACAAGCTGCTTGTTCTTGTCGGATTCGTCGCTCACAATCTGTACCCTTTGTCACACTTGCCGGTGATCCGAAAACGCCGCGAATTTTGCGTTTAGCCCTTCACTGCGCCGCCTGCCAACCCTTTGATCAGGTAGCGCTGGAAGAAGATGATGACCAGGACGAGCGGAATCGTGATTGACACCGCGCTCGCGTTTGAGAGCGGGATCAAGCGCGTGTCTTCGCCGCTGGTGAAGCGCGAGATACCGACCGGCAGCGTCCACAGGGTTGAGGTGAGCAGGCGGACAAGCAGAAATTCGTTATACGCCAGCAGCATTGTAAACAGCGATGTCGTGATGATTCCCGGCCAGACAATCGGGACGATGACACGGACAAACGCCGTAAGACGATTACAGCCGTCGATCATTGCCGCCTCTTCCAATTCGCGGGGAATCTCCATGAAAAAGCTGCGCAGCATCCAGATCGTGAAAGGCTGATTGATGGCAACGAACGTGATGATCAGGAGTGGATAGGTGTCATATAGCCCAGATACCTGGGCAAAATAGTAGTAAGGCAAAATGAACGCCATACGCGGCAAGGCACGAAAAGCCAGCGCCGCAAACAGGATAATCACGCCCGCGATGCCCGAATAACGCGACAATCCGTACCCGGCAAGGCAGCCAATGCTGATGGAAATGACGACGGTGCCGACCGTGACAATGACGCTGTTGAGAAAGAAGCCGTAGAACTCGGCGAAGTTCACGACGTTCGGCAGCCAGAGAATCACACCGACGATGGTCACCGCGATGCCAAGGTAAATATAGGTCTTGTATTTTGGCAAACGACGAGCAGCAATCCCGATGATGATCAGCACCACAATCAAGGCGATCAGTCCGATAGCCACCGGGGCGAATTCTTCGGCGCTGATGTTCAGCCACAATTCCCGGTAGTTTTCCCAGCGTCCGGGGAAGATTTGATCCTCAGTAGCACTGGCAGTGACGTAGAGGAATCCGCCAGCGAGAATGACCGCCACCAGACCGGTAAGCAGATTATTGCGCGTCGTCAGCGCAACGGCGTTCGAACGCGCCGTTGCCAGGTAAGCGGTCAGCACAGCGACGGCCAGAAAAACGGCGATAGCGACGTTGTTATCGACCACGACCTGGGGCAGAAAGCGAGGTTCGCGCGCCACCGCGTCGACCGTGCGCTGAAACGAGCCAATGATCGCCCATACGAACGGCGTCACACTGTAGAGCACCCAGCCGATCAGCAGCAGATGGATCCCGACGCGGATGTAAGGACTTCTAATCTGCTGCATCAGCGGCTCTCCCTCTGCTGTTTATAGGTCATGTACAGAAACGGGATGAGGATGAGGAAAATCCCGATCACGGTCAGGACGCTCATGGCGTTGGCGCGTCCTAACTGCTGAAACGAGACGGCGACTTTGTAGTTGTAGTACATCAGCGTCTCGATGTTGTCGTAAATCGGGTTCTGTTTCGTGATCACAAAAATACTGTCGAAGACGCGGTAGGCGTCCATGATGTTGATCAGGGCAACGAACACAAACAAACTGCGCAGACCGGGGATAACAACGTACCAGAGGCGCTGGAACCAGTTTGCGCCGTCGACCAGCGCTGCCTCGAGCGGTTCTTCGGCAATGGTTTGCAGGCCTGCAAAAAAGGTGACGACCGCAAACGGTGTCACATACCAGATCGCGTGCAAAAAGACAAGAAAGGGAATATTGCCTTTGGTGAAGAAATTGATGTCGAGGCCAAGAACCTGATCCAGGAAATACGGATAAATGCCATAGCGATCAAACGTCTGGCGGAAGACTAGCGTGCCGACAATCGGCGTGACGATAAACGGCAACAGTGTCGCTGCGATGTAGATGCCGCGGAAAGAGCGCACCTGATCCAGGAGCAGCGCGACAAACAGCCCCAGCACGATCTGGATCGGCACGGTGACGGCAATATAAATCAACGTGAACTGAAGCGCTTTCCAGAACCCGGGATCAGTGAGCATATAGGCGTAATTTTCAAACCCCACCCACGATGGTTCCGTGACGTTGCGCAGGGTTATAAAGTGGAAACCCAGGATGATCGCCGCGATCAATGGCGCGACCATCAACAAAAGCATGATCACAACGCTGGGGCCGACGAAATAAAAGAACGTCCTTCTTTCCATGAGCGATCACTATCTACTCAGCGGATTTGGTTGGAGACAGCACTCCGGCGAGCACGGTTCAATCAGCAAACAAGAGTGGGCTGTTGGAGCAGCCCACCCTGAACGGAAATGTCGTGAAATCAGTCGATGTACCCTTGCGCGGTCGCCTCGTCGATGTAGAGCGCCGCCGCTGCGTCCAGAGCTTCCTGGGCGGTCATTTCGCCCGTGGCCACCATCGGGATGTACTGCTCGACCGCAGCGTTGACCAGGCCGACGGCGGGGTTATTGATGCCAAAGCCACCCTCGGCGATGGTCTGGAGCGAAGCCGCCGAATAGCGCGGTGCAAACTCACCCGCGGCATTGCGGGATACCAACCCGAACTCGACCGCGCCGGTCTGCGACTCGAGGTCGGCAGCCTGCATGAGAATCTGGAAGACCAAGTCATGATCGACCGAACTGCCCGCCGGCATCGCCAGATAATCCGCCCACGGCATACCACCACGCTTGGGCGCATCAGCAGTCGGGTAGAGTGCCGGTGCGAATTCGATTGAGCCGACGACGCTGGAGATTTCCGGATCATCCATCGCGGCGGCACGGCTCGCCCACAGATGCGCCATCGCAATACTGCCATTGGCCAGACCCGCCTGCACGTCATCGGTTGACAGGAGAATGCCTTCTTCACCCAGACAGCCGTTGACCACTTCCATCAGCTTTTCTAGAGCGGCGACACCTTCCGGCCCATTGAAGATGGGCATGTTGTTTTCGTCGAGGATGTTGCCATCATAGCCGCCCAGCATGTTGTAGAACTCGCCGCGCCAGGCCCAACCCGCGGAGACGACGATCGCAAACGGGAAGTCAATGCCGAGTGCATCGGTATCCATCGACTGGCACATGCCAATAACGTCGTCGTAGGTTTGCGGCGGTTCAACACCAGCTTCAGCCAGAATATCCTTGTTGTACATGAAGATCTGAGTGTTGACGACAATCGGGATGCCGTAAATGTTGCCGTCGACAGTCGCCGCATTGAAGAGGCTGGGGTCAATATCTCCCAGGTTGTATTCTTCACTGTACTTGTCAATCAGATCATTCAGCGGCATCAGCCAGTCCTGAGCGATCAGCTCGCCAATGAAGTTGTTGCTGCCGTGAATAATGTCGTAGGGCGAGTCGCCAGCGCTGGATGCAGCCAGGCGCATTTCTGATTGGGCGTCTGCGCTCTGCAAGAGCTGCGTATTCACCGTGAGATTATCGACCTGATTGCATTTCTCAAGCTCTGCGGCGTAGAAGTCGAGAATTGGGAATGTCCAGCCAATCATCGTGACGGTGGTGGATTCCGCTGGCGCTGCGACGTTGCAGGCACCCGCGTCCTGCGCCATCGCCACGATGCCCATGCTCGTGATGATGGCGAATACCAACAATGAGAAAACTAGTTTGCGCATTTTGAAGCTCTCCTTCGGTCAATCTGTTAGAAACGCCTCACTTTGCCTACACTCTGCCCCGTGCGCGGAGTCATGCACGGTCTATATCACCCCTCAGCCGGGCGCGTATAGCTGCTTCAAGACAGCGAACTCGTCAAAGAGAGTCCACTCGCGAACAATCTTGCCGTTCTGAATCAAATGGTGGGAAATGCCAAAGACGTTGATGCGTTTACCCGTGGGCTTGCCATAGATGCCCGGCCCGGTGTGTGTCCCCTGCATCTCCCAGCGTGTGGCTGCACGAAAGGTGTTTTCGCCGTCCGCCATCACACAGCAGTGCTGCACCTGAATTGCCAGATCAGGCAGCGGTGCCAGCAGAGACAGGATGTAGGCTTTGTAATCGCCCCAGCCGTGCAGCGAACGGCCAGAGGCCGATTCCGCCAGGATGCGCTCATCGAAGTACGCATCGACCCGGTTGAGCATCCGCCAGTTCCAGATCTCGTGGAAGAGGTTGTGCAGCCAGGCCTCCAGATTTTCGGCAGGGTCGGAAGGTTCAATGTCTCTTGGGGGGAGTTGCCCACGCAGGCGATTGACTTCGCCCAGTGCGCCGCTGCGGTTCGCGCCGAGCGATTCCATCTCGGCGAATTGTCGTGCCAACAGATGCGGGTCTAATCCAAGCTGCGTGATGAGCAGAAGTTCATCCCGTACCAGCCACTCTTCGACGATGCGATTTTCCCGCATGATACAGTCGGCGATGGCACGATAGCGAACTTTGCGCCCGGTCGGATCACCGTAGATCGTATGGCCTAGATTACTGCCTTCGTGTGTGATCCTGTGCGACGAGAAGTAGGTTTCGTCATCCTGCCGCATCCAGATGACGTCGTCGCCATACAGGCGGCGATCCGGGAAGGCGGCCAGCGATTGGATGGTGCTAACAACCACCTGCTCCCGCCCGTAGATATCCCCGCTGTTGGTGTGGATGATGGCGTTGTGCAGGTAGTAGCGATAAATATCGCCAATGGCTTTTTCTTCCCAGATGCGATGGGTGATTTTGATGATGTAATCAACGATGTCTTTGAACTCAGCGTCGAAGCCTGTCATCCCGCCCACATGGGTGTTCGTCTCATGGAGGATGCGGGCAATATCGCCTTTTGAAGCCAGCGTTGGGCGCTCAACGCCGTCTTCCTGATCCAAATCAATCTGCTTCTTTCCCATAATCGTCTTTAAGCCTGATCAAGAACCCCGACAGGCACAACCAGACCATAATGTGACCCGGATTCTCTGTTTACTTTGTTTTTCGAAAACGATTTAGGTAATTGTATTACAATTTCTGAAGTGGTGCAACCTACGCCGTAGTCAGGCACGCTGTGGCTGTGGATCGGGCACTTGTTTGTTGGTCAGGAAGATTCGCGAATCATCAACTCAACGGGGAAAACGGGCTGCTGAGGGGGCAGGTCTGGATTCTTGATCTGGGTCAGCAGAATCTCGACGGCTCGCTGCCCCATCGCTGCCAGGGGCTGCTTCACGGTCGTCAGGCGTGGATTGGTGATTTCGGACGAGCGCAGCCCATCAAATCCGACAAGCGCGATGTCGCCCGGCACCGACAGATGGCGGTCGCTCGCTGCGCGCAGTGCATCGACCGCCATCAGATCGTGAAAGGTGAAGACGGCGCTGGGCGGTTGGGGCAAATCGAGC
>JAHDWN010000009.1:116669-175177 GCA_023382675.1 Anaerolineae bacterium | reverse complement strand
AAGGTGAAGTTCACGTCGGCGCTGGGCGCGGTCGTCAGCGCCAGCGTCACTGTGGATGTGCCGCCGTTTTCTGACATACTGGCGGGCGTCGGCCCGGTGAGGTTGTAGCCGGGCACGTCATCATCGGCGACTGTGACCGTCTGGTTGGCAGGGTTCGCCAGCACATCGTAACCGAGCGCAGTCGTCGTCTTCGCCAGCGTGATCGTGCAGGCCTCACTGCCATCGGTGAGCGCATCATCCACACCATTGACGGTGATGGCGAAGGGTGCGTTGTAGTTCCCGGCGTTGAAGGTATACGTCGCCGCCGTTGCCAACGTACAGGCACCGGCTGGCCCGGCACTGAAGGTGAAGTTCACGTCCGCATTCGGCGCGGTCGTCAATGCCAGCGTCAGTGTCGATGAGCCGCCGTTTTCCGACATGCTGGCGGGCGTCGGCCCGTTGAATGCGAACCCCGCTACGTCGTCATCCGTGACCGTGACCGTCTGATTGGCCGGATCAGCCAGCACGTCGTAGCCAAGCGCCGTCGTCGTCTTCGTCAATGTGATCGTACAGGTCTCGCTGCCATCGGTCAGCACATCGTCGACGCCATTGACAGTAATCGCGAATGGCGTGTTGTAGTTCCCGGCGTTGAAGGTATACGTCGCCGCCGTCGCCAGCGTGCAGGCGCTGGCCGGGCCGGCGCTGAAGGTGAAATTCACGTCGGCGTTCGGCGCGCCCGTCAGCGCCAGTGTCACCGTCGCTGAGCCGCCGTTCTCTGACATACTGGCGGGCGTCGGCCCGCTGAGTGCGAACCCCGCCACGTCGTCATCCGTGACCGTGACGGCCTGGTTCGCCGGATCGGCCAGTACATCATAGCTGAGCGCCGTCGTCGTCTTTCCCAGCGTGATCGTACAGGTTTGGCTGCCATCAACCAGCACATCATCGACACCAGTGACGGTGATGGCGAACGGCGTGTTGTAATTCCCGGCGTTGAAGGTATACGTTGCCGCCGTCGCCAGCGTGCAGGCGCTGGCCGGGCTGGCGCTGAAGGTGAAGTTCACATCGGCGTTGGGCGCGCTGGTCAATGCCAGTGTGACCGTGGCTGAGCCGCCGTTTTCCGACATGCTGGCGGGCGTCGGCCCGGTGAGCGCGAAACTGGCTACGTCGTCGTCGGTGACGGTGACAGTCTGGTTGGCCGGATTCGCCAGGACGTCGTAACCGTAAGCGGTCGTCGTCTTCGTCAGCGTGATCGTACACGTCTGATTACCATCCGTGACAACATCATCGACGCCATTGACAGTGATGGCGAACGGCGTGCTGTAGTTCCCAACGTTGAAGGTGTACGTCGCCGCTGTCGCCAGTGTACAGGCGCTGGCCGGGCCGGCGCTGAAGGTGAAGTTCACGTCGGCGTCGGGTGCGCTGGTCAATGCCAGCGTCACCGTTGATGAACCACCGTTTTCCGACATGCTGGCGGGTGTTGGCCCTGTCAGTGAGAAACCTGCCACGTCGTCATCTGTGACTGTGATTGTCTGGTTCGCCGGGTTTGCCAGCACGTCATAGCCAAGCGCGGTCGTCGTCTTTGCGAGGGTGATCGTGCAGGTCTGATTACCATCCGTGACAACATCATCGACACCATTGACAGTGATGGCGAACGGCGTGTTGTAATTCCCGGCGTTGAAGGTATACGTTGCCGCCGTCGCCAGCGTGCAGGCGCTGGCCGGGCTGGCGCTGAAGGTGAAGTTCACATCGGCGTTGGGCGCGCTGGTCAATGCCAGTGTGACCGTGGCTGAGCCGCCGTTTTCCGACATGCTGGCGGGCGTCGGCCCGGTGAGCGCGAAACTGGCTACGTCGTCGTCGGTGACGGTGACAGTCTGGTTGGCCGGATTCGCCAGGACGTCGTAACCGTAAGCGGTCGTCGTCTTCGTCAGCGTGATCGTACACGTCTGATTACCATCCGTGACGACATCATCGACGCCATTGACGGTGATGGCGAACGGCGTGCTGTAGTTCCCGGCGTTGAAGGTGTAATTTGCCGCCGTCGCCAGGGTACAGGCGCTGGCCGGGCTGGCGTTGAAGGTGAAGTTCACATCGGCGTTGGGGGCGCTGTTGAGTGCGAGCGTCACCGTCGCTGAGCCGCCGTTCTCGGACATGCTGGCGGGCGTCGGCCCGGTAATGCTGTAGCCAGCTACCTCATCGTCGGTGACGGTGACGGTCTGATCTGCCGGGTTTGCCAGGACATCATAGCCGTAAGCGGTTGTCGTCTTCGTCAGCGCGATCGTGCAGGTCTGGCTGCCATCCGTGACAACATCATCGACGCCGTTGACAGTAATCGCGAACGGCGTGTTGTAGTTCCCGGCATTGAACGTATGCGTTGCCGCTGTCGCCAGCGTGCAGGCGCTGGCCGGGTTGGCGCTGAAGGTGAAGTTTACGTCAGCGGTTGGCGCGCCTGTCAGTGCCAGCGTCACGGTGGATGAGCCGCCGTTCTCAGACATGCTGGCGGGTGTCGGCCCGGTGATGCTGTAGCCAGCTACCTCATCGTCAGTGACGGTGACAGTCTGATCTGCCGGGTTCGCCAGCACATCGTAGCCCGCAGCCGTACTCGTCTTCGCCAGCGTGATCGTACACGTCTGATTGCCGTCAGCCACTGCATCATTGACGCCGTTGACGGTGATCGGGAAGGGCGTGTTGTAGTTCCCGGCATTGAACGTATGCGTCGCCGCTGTCGCCAGCGTGCAGGCGCTGGCCGGACTGGCGCTGAAGGTGAAGTTCACGTCGGCGCTGGGAATGCTCATCAGTGCCAGCGTCACCGTCGATGTGCCACCGTTTTCCGACGTGCTGGCAGGTGTCGGCCCGGTGATGGCATAACCGGGCGTATCATCATCTTTGACGGTGACCGTCTGACTCGGTGGATTGCCCAGCGAGCTGTAGCCGGGGGCAGACGACGATTTGGTCATGGTGATGGTACACGTCTGGTCGCCATCGATCAGTATGTCGTCTACACCATTGACGGTGATCGGGAACGGCACCCAGAATGTGCCCGCATCAAAAGTGTGGCTGGCGGCTGATGCCAGCGTACAGGCGCTGGCTGGCCCGGCGCTGAAGTTGATCGTCACGTTCGCCAGCGGGCCGCCTGTCAGAGTCATGAGAATCGTGTATGAGCCGCCGTTTTCAGACATCTCTGCCGGGGGCGTGCTGCTGAAATTGTAACCGGCCACATCGTTCTCAGTGATGCTGACGGAGACATCGGCCACCGCGCCTGCCGTCAGCGCGTTGTAGCTGCTGTCACCGCTGGTTGGGTCGTCGGTCGTGATCGTGCAGCTCTGTGATGCTTCGACGACGTTATCGTCAACAGCGCGCACGGTGACTGTCTGTGGTGCCATCGATCCAGCGGGCAGGATAACGTTGGTGCTGATAAAAAAGTTGGTGCCATCCGTGCTCACCTCGCACTGCACCGATGCCGAGATCGGAATGGTGACAGCCGCCGTTGGGTTTGTGGCAGCATTCAAGGTAAACGTGTCATTCGGCCCGCCTTCTGTGACTGCGGTCGAGCCGCCGCTTTCCGTCAGGGTGATGCTGGCGGATGGTGCCAGGTTCGGCAGCGATCCGCATGCAGGCAGATACAGAGCGGGATCAAAGGTGAAGGTCATAGGCGAACCACCGCCGCCGCCGACCTCGAACGCAACGATACGAAATGGGCGCGCGGCGGGCGCGGCGTTGATGTAGTTGAAGCTGTTCAGCGTTTGCGAGCCGCCGTTGCCCACCATGAAGCCGGAGAACGTGTCGAGGACGGTACCGTAATAGTCCTCCATGCGCACGCCATAGACATCCATGTTGCCAGGGGTTTCGCCGACAGTGCCGCTCACTTCGAGCGCCCAGTTGATCTGCCCACCGCTGCCATCACATGAACCGCTGCCGCCGGTGACGGTCAGGCTGTTGAAGACGACTGCATCAGCCGGGAATACAGGCAGAAGCAGAATCAGCGCCAGCAGTGCGCCAATCGCTGTCACAAAAAGCGAAGACCGACGCATGATGTACTCCTGAATGAAGAATGAATTAAATGGACGGCGGAGGGGGAATACCTGGACATCAGTTGACCTTAGCTATCCCCTGTGATTCGCATTGTAAGGTTAAGAAAGGATAGAGGAACGTAGAGACTCAGCCCGCGCGCAGGAAATTTACAGCTTTCGCATTGGCGCGCTCACAGAAGTCGAAAACCATGCATTCGTAATCCGTTACCAGCCCGACAGCGCTACTCTGTCGCCTGTGCGTGCATCGCAACCCTGGCAGACGAGTGGCAACGATGGCGCTGGCAGCAATCGCCCCGTGAAGCATCTGCCCGAACGCGGTATGCTTACGTTCATGCGTGGTTGTCACTCAGTCTGGGGGAGCGGGAATGAAACTTGCACTGATCGGTTTTGGCACTGTCGGGCAGGGTTTTGTCGAGATTTTGCGCGACAAAAGCACCGACCTCAAGACGCGCTATGGGTTTACACCGCAGTTGGTCGCCGTCGCCACCCGCAGCCGGGGCACGCTGCTCCTGCCCGATGGTCTCGATCCTGCCCGGCTCCTGACAGCGATTGAGGCCGGTCATTTGCACCATTACCCCGATGCGCCCGGTTTGGTACGCGATCTCGATGTGCCGGCGCTGATCCGTGCCAGCGGCGCGGACGTGCTGCTGGAAGCTGGCCCGACCAATTTGCAGACAGCACAGCCAGCACTCGATTACTGCTACGCGGCGCTCGACCAGGGGATGCACGTGGTGCTCGCCAACAAAGGGCCGGTCGCCGTCGCGTATACCGATTTGCAGGCGCGTGCGCGCGCGGCTGGCAAGCGCGTACTCTTCGAAGGCACGGTCATGGCCGGGACGCCGTCGCTGCGGCTGGCACAGCAGGCGCTGGCAGGCTGCACGATTCAGGCAGCGCGCGGCATCCTCAACGGCACGACCAACTATATCCTGACGCAAATAGAAGGTGGCATGAGCTACGCTGAGGCGCTGCGTCAGGCGCAGGCGCTGGGTTATGCCGAGGCTGACCCGACGGCAGATGTCGATGGCTGGGACGCGGCGGGTAAGGCGCTCATCCTGGCAGCGGCGCTCTTTGACCGCACGTTCACGCTCGCCGATCTCGACGTGCAGGGCATCGCCAGCATCACCGGCGCTGATGTCGCCGCAGCCCAGGCCGCCGGGGAACGCTGGAAGCTGATCGCGCATGTGACGCCGGCAGGCGGCTCAGTGCGCCCGCAGCGCGTTCCGAACACGCATCCGCTGGCAGCGGTCGGTGGAGCCACCAACGCCGTCACTTTCACCACCGATCTCCTGGGCGACGTCACCCTGGTCGGTCCGGGTGCAGGTCGACGACAAACGGGGTTCGCTCTCCTTGCCGACGTGCTCGATCTATTGTGACGCTACCCATATGTGAGAACTCCTTCAGAAAAAATTCATGCTTCATGGCGAGAGATTACTCTATACTACAAACAGCAATGGTAATTGTTATAGAGTTACCGATACACGGTCTCGGCAGCATTAGGGATACGAACAGGGCAGGCTTATGCAAGCGCAAGTGAAACCCCACCTGCTGGTGGTCGAAGACGACACGAATTTGCTGGAGGGTGTGCAGTCGGTACTTGAACTCGAAGGCTATTTCGTGACGACCGCCGTCAACGGAGCATACGCGCTTCAATGGTTGTACGCCGAAGAGGGTACGCCCGATCTGATTATCTCGGACATCATGATGCCGCAAATGGATGGCCTGCAATTCTTGCACGAAGTCCGCAAAGACCCGCGTTTTACGGCAATTCCCTTTATATTCTTGACTGCACGAGGTGAGAAATCGGATATTCACCGCGGCAAGCGCATGGGCGTTGACGATTACATCGTCAAGCCGTTTGACACCGACGATCTGTTGATCGCCGTCGAATCACGCCTGCGTCGCCATGAAGCGCTCCAGGCCGTCCAGACAAATGCGATTGCTGCCGTCAAGCACAATATTCTGAATGTGCTCAATCACGAGTTCCGCACGCCGCTCACCTACATCGTCGCCTACGCCGACATGCTCAATCAGCCGGAAGCGCTCAGTCACGACGAGATTCTCTCGTTCTTGCACGGCGTGAATTCCGGCGCAGTCCGCCTGCGCCGTCTGGTCGAGAATTTCATCCAGTTGGTCGAATTACAGAGCGGCGAAACCGAGCGCACCTATCTTTCGCGCCGGGCACAGATCGATAACGTCCGCGAAATCATCAATCTGGCGCAGCAGCAGGCCAGCAGTAACTACGCCGAACGCAGCCCGAATGTCTTCCAGATCGACGTTGATCCCGGTCTGCCGCCGTTCATTGCCGATGCCGAATTGCTGCGCGTCGCCGTCGCCCAGCTGCTTGATAACGCCATCAAGTTCTCCAGAGTCGGCGCACCGATCAAAATCACTGCCCGGAGCCGAGACGGTCACATCTATCTCTCCGTGGCAGACACCGGACGCGGTGTTACCCCCGAGGAGCAAGAGAAGATCTGGGATATGTTCTATCAGATCAACCGCGCCTACTATGAAGATCAAGGGGCGGGGTCCGGGCTGGCAATCGTTAAGGGGATTGCGCAGGTACACGGCGGGCACGTCGAACTCGAAAGTCAGACCGGCCGCGGCAGCACCTTCACGATGGTGATCCCCATCCTTGAGCCAGCGCTCGTGACCGCCGAGGATGGCGAACACAGCTACGCTTCCTGATGCTGGTTTGCCAGCGCCAGGCCGCTACAATCGCCGTCAATCATTGCCATTCGGGTCGGGAAATGCGTTGCCGAACGATCCGGGAATGCGCGTTGGAGTCGGCTGTGGTGGTGCCGCAAAATCGACCGGGATCGCGTCCAGGTATGCGCGTGTATCCAGCACCACCAACGCCAGCCAGCCGGTAATGCCGTTGACCTCGACCTTCACCCATGGGCTGTAGGGACTGCGCGCCAACAGCCGGACGATAGTGCCGCCGTTGAGCGCGGCCATCGCCGGGAAACCACCATCCGGGCCGACGCGCAGATTGACACCCGCGGGCGAAATCACGACGCCGGTGCTGCCGAGCAGCCCATAGCGCTGCGGAATCGACGGCGTCGCCTCGAACACCGCCTCGATTGATCCCACACTCGAAAGCAGTAGATCCGCTTTCATCCAGCCGGTTTCGCCAGTGTTGATACGCACGTTGTACCAATCACCCGCCGGGTTCTTGCCGAGCACCGTCGCGACCTGCCCGGCGGAGACTTCGCGAATGATACCGGCGTCGGTGGAGGGATAGACGCGCAGGTTGATCGCGCCGCGCGTGGTTACGAAGCCGGGCTGTGGCAGCACGAATGGCCGGTCGAAGAGTGCCACCGGCAGATTGCGAGCGACGGCAGGTTCATAGGGCGCGGGTGGCGACGGCGGGCTGGCCGGGCGGGTGTAGTCCCCCGGCGGGTGCGCGAGCACGACTTGCTGCCCGGCGAACATGTCCTGCTGCTGGCCGTTGGCCGTCACTGTCGCCGCGCCAGCGAGACTGACCAGTAAAGTCTGGTCGAAAGCGGCGCGCACGAGCACGGTTCCGTTCAAATACAGCGAAATGCCGTTGACGACGATCCGCGCCGGGAGATCGACCGGGCTTTGCAGGATGAGCGCGTTCAGCGGTGCCGACAGGCAGCTTGATCCTTCGGTCGCGGTTTGTACCAGCATCGACTGCCAGGCGGGGAACTCCGGCGGCGACATATCGCGCAAGCTGACATCGCCGATCATCAACGCAGAGAAGCGCACGGGCACGCCGCTGCGCAGCCAGGCGACACCGACGCTGCCGGTTTCCGGGCTGATCGGCGGCGTGTGAACAACATCGACAAGCGCGCTTTCGACGAGTGCGCCGGAGGGCGCGAGCGCATTTGCCACCGGGCCAGCCGGTTCGGCGGCGGGGGCAGTGCCACCATTGCAGATGAAGCCTTCGGGGCCATTCACGCAGGCATCGCTCGCTGCCGTCCACAAGTCCAGCATTGGCGCCTCACAGCCGGCGCCGGTCGTATCTGGCGGCAGTGTGGGGGACGCATCTTGAGCGGACGCCGCCAGTCCAAGGGTCGCTAACACCAGCGCCAACCCAACAATGATGATCCGTCTCGCCCACATATGCCTCGCCTGCTGCTAATCGATTCCAAGCATTCTAGCCGATGCCCCGGCACATTCAACCCACGGTTGATCGCCGTCTGCCCTATCGCCAGCGCTTTGCCCTCGATCTGCGCCCGGCGACGATGTAGAGTCGGGCAGATTGTGGAGGGACAGCTATGACAGACGAGATCGAACCGATTGCCCCGGAGGCTGCCCGCGCTGTCCTGGAGCGCGCCATCGCCGAAACGCTGGGCGATGATTGGCGCGACGAGGACGACGGCTGGATGATCATCAGTATGCACGACTACATGGCGCGCCTGACGCGCGGACGTGTCAATGTCGATTTCTACGTTGATCTGCTGGGCAATGTCGAGATCAAGCGCAGTCCCATCAGCCCAGCGCAGGATGCCGGGCGCATGGTCGCGCTGACGCTGCTGGCGCTGTCGATTGCGATTGCCCTGATGATCGCGCGCATTGTGGGCTGGCTCTGATGCAGGCACGTCTGGAGAACAACGGCGACGGCGCGCGCTTTGTCTGGATGCTGATCGCTGTGATCGCGCTGACGTGCCTGATCGCGCTGCCGCTGCTGACCTACCCACTGGGGCGCGATCAAGGCGAGTTCGCGGTCATCGGGCGCGGGCTGCTACAAGGCAAAGTCCCGTATATCGATCTCTGGAATCCCAAGCCGCCCGCCGTCTTTTTCGTCTATGCGCTGGCCATGCAAGTCTTCGGGCAGACGGCGACCGCTCTGCGCGCCATCGATCTGCTGCTGATGCCGCCGCTGCTGGTGTCGATCGCCTGGATCGGCGCGCGCCTGTTCTCGCGGCGGGTCGGCCTGTGGGCGGCGCTGTTGTTCGCCGTTTTCTATTGCACCGAGACGTTCTGGACGCTGACGCAGAACGATGGCATCGCCGTGCTGCCGATGTGCCTGGCGCTCGTCTGCGCGCTCAAGGCAGCCGATCTGACGCCGCGCGCGCCTGCCTGGGCATTGGCCTCCGGCGCACTGATGGGCGTCGTCATCTGGTTCAAATACCCATTCGCGCTGTTCGCGCTAGTCCTCGTGCTGGTCTATGGGTTCGAACTGCGCCGCCGAGCTGAACAGCCCTCTCTTTCTGTGTGGTTCCGCTTCATCATCGCCGCTGCTCTCGGCGGCCTGATCGTCATCGGCGCGGGTGTGCTCTGGCTGGTGCAGGCGGGCGCGTGGGATGCCTTCGTCGAGAGTGTGCGCGTCACCGCCTCTTACACCGCGCTCGGCGCGCAGCCCGACGCGCTGGCAGAAGCGCTGCTCACGGCGTTGGGCTTTCGCTGGTCACATTGGGGACTGCTGTTCGTGTTGGCGGTTCTCAGCCTGCTCGGCACGCTCTCCACTCGCCAGCGGACATTTACACTCGCCTGGCTTCTGATCGCCTTCGTCATCATGCTTGTGCAGCTGCGTGGCTATGATTACCACTGGCTGCCGATGCTGCCGCCGCTCGCCCTGCTCGGCGCACTTGGCCTGACGCGAATGCTCGACCTGGCGGCGCGCTGGCGCTGGACAAATCTGCTCGCCGCGCTCGTCTTGCTCGCCATCCTCATCAACGGCATCTATCCGCGCGCCTGGGCGTACCTGACCGGCCAGGAAGACCGCTTCGCCTATGGGGATCGCTTCGTCGCCGGGGAATTTATCGCCGGGGAATCGGAGCGCGTGGCGGATTACCTGCGCGCGCGCAGCGTGCCGGGCGACTCGCTCTACATCTGGGGTTTCCGGCCAGAGGTCTACTATATCAGTGGGCTGAATCCGCCGACACGCTTCATCTTCCAGTTCCCGCTGGTGGCGAATTGGTATCCGCCCGCGTGGCGCGAGGAAAATGCCGATCTTCTGTGGGCGGCGCTGCCCCCCTACGTGCTGATCTTGCAGGTCGATTACATGCCCTGGGTGACGGGCAGCGAGGACGACTCGAACACGCTGCTCCAATCGTATACTGAACTGAACAACTGGCTGATCTATAATTACGAGCGCGAGACGCAAATAGGTAACTTCTTCATATGGCGACGCAAACTACAACCCGGGTAATCATCCGCAAGGCGACTGAAGCCGATCTGGCTGCAATGGCGGAGTTGATCACGCCGTTTGTCGAGCAGGGATTATTGCTAGAACGCACGTTCGAAGAACTGGCGGAATGGCTGGGCACGTCTTTCATCGCTGAGGCGGACGGCAAGATCATCGGCTGCGCGGCGCTGGAGATTTACTCGCGCAAGCTGGCCGAGATTCGCTCGCTGGCCGTTTCAAAGGATGCGCAGGGGCTCGGCGTCGGCAAGGCGCTCGTCAATGCCTGCGTCGAATTGGCACAGCAGCGCAACATCCTCGAAGTCATGGCGATCACCGCGTCGGAGGAATTCTTCCGTTCGTGCGGTTTCGACTTCAACACGCCCAATCTCAAGAAAGCGATGTTCTACCAGACCGGTGACTAAGAGTTGGCGATTGGCAATCAGCGTTCGGCTGCCGGCCCGATGCTGTCAATGCTCGGCTCATTCGCCGCCATCAAGACTGCCGAAACGCAGGTTCGTGTGCTTGAACGGGATCAGCGCCAGCACGACGGCATGGGCGTAGTAGGCGACGCGGTCGATGGCATCGCCGGTTAGCAGCCCGACCGAGCCGTTCTGCTGCTTGCTGTTCGAGCGCCCGAAGACGGCGTCGTCGGCGTGGCCGAGTTCCATCCCCTGGCGCACGAGCGCCGCCACTTCCTGCGGCAGATAGAACATGCCCGTGCGGCTCTTGCCTTCGCGCGCTTGGCCAAGCACCACCACCCAGGCGAAGGTTTGCATCTCGCCGTCCACGTCGGCACAACCGCCCTCGATGCCCACCCAGTAATCAGCGTCCGGCGCGAATTTGCGTGCGTTCGCTGCGCGGTTGTGTGCGCCCTGCATCGTCTCGGCGTCGCCCATCGGCTGATCGCTGACGCCGGAGTCTGCGCCGACGCCGCGCACGTTGAACATCTCGCCGGGGAACATGTGCGCGAACCCCTGGCGCACTGACTCGATTTTAACGGGATTGGTCGAAGCGACGACGATCTCGGCCATCATGCGATCACCAGCAGCTTGATGACGGCGAACAGCCCGAAGGCGACGTGCGCGAAGATGGCCGCGCGCGTGCTGCCCGTGTAGGCGCGCACGCTGCCGATGATCAGTCCGGCCAGCACCGGCGCAAGCAGCCCGTACCAGAGCGGGGTGAGGCCGCCCTCGGCGTAGGCAGGCGCGTAGGCGAGATAATGGAACGCGCCGTAAACGACCGCGCTCAACAGCCAGCCGAGCCAGCCGCCCGCGACCGACCGCAGCGACGGCCAGGCCACGCCGCGGAAGACCAGTTCTTCCGCCACAGGCTGAAATCCGACCATGAAGACGAAGGCCAGCAGCCAATCGAGCGGGCTCGCCGTCGCCGGTTGGAAGGCAGCCAGTTCCGGCGCAGGCGCGAACACCTGCGTCAGCACCAGGCCGAGCAGATCGAGCGCGATGGCTGCGCCGAGGGTGATGAACATCACGAACGGCAGCGGTGTGCCCTCAGATCCCAGGCGCAGCACGGCACGCTGATCCGGGCGACGGCGGGTTTGCAGGATGTAGATCGCTATCAGCAGGCAGCCGACCAGCCAGCCCACAAGCTGGCTGCGCGCGCTGATCGCCAGCGGGTCAGCCGGGTCGGCCAGCCAGGCAGCCCCAACCAGCGTGCCAATGACGATGAAGACGAAGGCGATAACAATCGTCAGCAGGGCGCTGGTAAGCGACCATGGCGGCGCGTCTTCGGCAGCGGCGAGGCGTTTGATCAAGGTCTTCATCGGCGGGGTTTCTCCAACAGGCGCGCCATAATCAGGTTGTCGATGTACGCGCCGTTCTGGTAAATCATGCGGCGTTTGCGGCCTTCATGGTCGAAGCCGAACTGCTCGTAGAGATGAATCGCGCGCGCGTTGCCCGCGTAGACCTCCAGCTCGATGCGCTCGACGGCGGGCGAGGCTTCTGCCCAGGCGATGCAGTGCTCCATCAATGTCCGGCCGACGCCCTGATCGCGCCATTCCTTCGCGACGTACATCCCCAGGCTGGTGACGTGATGATCCGCCGCCAGCGTGCCGCCCGCGCAGGTCAGCGCGCCGATGAGGACGCCCTCGGCTTCGGCGATCAGGAAGCACGAGTTGTCCGACTCGACCACGTCGAGGATACGCGCGCCGATCCGTTCGACCGGTGGGTTGAATTCGTCGCTGGTGTAGGGTGTATCGACCGGCGGCTGTTCCGCCAACACGTCACGGATCAGGTCGATGTAGCCCAGCGCATCGGTCACGATAGCCGGGCGGATGCTGAACCGGGGCAAAACTCGTCCTCCTGGTGGATGCTGATCAACGCGATTATAGCGCAGTGAGTAGCTGTTCGACTGCTTCCGCCGCCCGCTCCGGCCCACCCAGGGCGGCCAGTTCTGACGCCAGCGCGCGCGCGTTGGTCTGCACGGCTGCATCGTCGCGCAGGGCGAGCGCTGCCTGCGCCAGCATCCCCTGGCGCACGTCGTGAGCGCTCAGATTGAGGCCGACTTTCGCCTGGGCTGCCCGCCGCGCCTGCCCACGCTGATCCGCCGCGTGGGGGACCACGATCTGCGGGACGCCGTGGAGCAGCGCCGCGTGCGTCGTGCCCATGCCGCCGTGATGGAAGATCAGGCGCGTGCGCGGCAGCAGATGATTGAACGGTGCCCAGTTGAGCAGGCGCGTCCCCGGCGGCAGCGCGGCTTTGAGCTGGGCCTTTTCGTCCGGTGTGTACGGGTGATAGCCGATGACGACGACCGGCAGGAAGCCGGCGCGCGCCGCTGCCTGCGCCGCCCAACTGAAGAAGCCTAGCTCCCCGGCGAAGGTAGTGCCCAGCGTGACGAGCGCGATCGGCGCATCCGCCGGGATAGCTGTCAGCCAGGCGGGCGGATCATCCTGAGGCGTGTCCGGCCTGCCGCCGACGAACAGCGTCTGTGGCAGGATGTGAGCTTCTTCCGCCACATACCAGCGGCGCGAGAAATAGCTGACATGCAGATGTGGGCTGAGGATCGATGGCGTCGGGCCGGGCGAGAAGTAGCGGCTCGTCAGGCCGAAGCGGCGGCACAGCCGGTCAAGGCGCTGGCGACTCTCATCGCCGAGTACCTTCTGCACGGGGAAGAGAAACTCGTCATCTAGATCGCGCTGGGCGATCCAGCCGCAGACGGCCAGCGGCACGTCGAGCGCTTCGGCGGCGAGTGCGGCGGCGGTCAGGAACGGATCGGTCAGCATGAGATCCGGCTTGCCTGCGTCATTTGCCAGTGCCAGGATGGCATCGACCGCCGCGCCGACCAGGTCTTCACTCAGCCACGTGTCGAGCGCGCGCCGATAGCGCAGCATGACAGCCTCGGCAGGCGCGAGCGTTGATAGATCCGGTGCGGGCGGTGGCGGCCAGAGCCAGCCGCTTTGCTCAACGCTCAGGAAGGGCAGCCCCGCGCGCTCGACCGCCGGACGCAGGCCTGCCTGGCTGACCCAGGTGACGCTGTGCCCACGGGCCTGCAGCGCTTTCGCGGTCTTCAAGAAGCCGCCCCAATCGGTGTGCGAATAGAGCGGGGCGGACATGCACCAGATTCGAGCCATGAGCAACCAGGAATATGCGGCGTTATCAGCATAGTATACGAGGCGCGCGCCGTGGGGTGTAGGGCACGCAGCGGCGGGGAGTGCCCAGGCCGTGAAGAATTGGCCTGGGCACTCCCCGGTTCACGATCTTCTAAGGGATGATCCAATCAGGCTTGAAAGGATCAGATTGATTGGCGGCGTTGGCACGCTGGCCGCCGACGGGTCAACCTGCACGGGGGCAGCTTCGCTGACTCCAGTCGGCGTAAGCCGACCCCCTAAGCACGGCTAGGGTAATCAAGCACACTGAAGATGCTTTTACACATACCTCAAGCGTGCGGCAACTCCTGACAGCACCTTGAGTGTGCTGGATGCCACCTAGCCGACCGATTGATCGGTCGGCGACGAAAGCAATCCAGCCCAGCTACTGTCCAAGCCACACATCCTATCATTCATGACTGGATGATCCATCAGGCTAAGATTGCGCCTTCCAGCGCCGGTGCGGCGTGGACGATGCTATTCACCTTCCGCGTCCCGTGCAGATAGACCGCGCGCGGATCGCGTCCGAAAGCCAGCCGTCTGGCCCACGTCGTCGGCAGCGACCGCAGCTCATGCGCCGCCAGCATAACTGGCGCACGCATGGCGAAACCGTTTGCTATCAGCACGTCACGCACCCGGTCTGCGCCGGCCTCAAGCGACCAGCCCGCCTCAGCCAGCGCCCCGCCGTTCAAGCGGACTTCGAGTTCCGTGTGCGGGGCAGCGACTGCCGCCAGGCTTGCCAGCAGCGACGTGTCGCCTGTGAGCAGACCCTCGAGCAGGCTGCCCCACGGGAAGTTGATCGTGACCTGCGCGGCCAGGCCATACAGCTCGGACGGCAGCCGCTGCGCGTTGGCGATGACGAACAGAGCGTTCTCCGGCGCACCGCGCGAGACCTCGCGCAGGTTCTCCCGGCAGGCATCGACGCCGACGGCGAAGCAATGCGGGCGCGTCTGCGCGACGTGCCGCACGTAGCGACCATCGCCCGTGCCGATGTCCATGTGAACGGCGTCGTAACCGGCCAGCCGCTCGTCCAGGGCCGGCGCGTCGATGTACAGGGCTTGTTTGCCTTGAATGATTTCCATAACCTCCTCCGTTTTGTCGTGTCGTTGTGGGAAAGGACAGAGACAAAACGGGTTGGAGGCGCGCGGGCATAGCCGCGGGTGCCGCGTGCGAGGCAGCAGCGTCAGGCACCGTCGAGATCATCGGGTGTTGGCTTTAGCTGGAAATGAAAATAAACGAAACAGACCCAGAAGCGGGCCGGGGGTTTAGCGTGGCTTGGACGCCAATGTGAGAATTAGCAGGGCGGGCGAGCGAAATAGCGCTGATGGTGCATGAGACAACTGCTTTCTAGCGACACCTGTCGCGACCCAGATTATAGCACAGCAAAAGGATGTGGGATCAACGAGTGCGCCTGCGCCAGCGCTCCTTGATCGAGACGACCTGGCCGGTAAAGTCGCTCGCTTCCAGGAAATCCGCTACCAGCCGGGGGAAACGCTCATCTTCCAGCATCGGGAAATGGCCGATGTTGGGGATCGGCGGCGGCATGAGCAGGTTGTCTTTTTCCTGGGTGACGTAGCGCAAGATCTCCTCATTAGGCGGCTCGATCACCTTGTCCGCCGCGCCGTGGAGCACCATCGTCGGCATCGTCAGCAGCCAGAGCGTGTCGAGCATCGGCCCGGCGTCGAACGTCGATGCGGACGCATGGAGCGCGCGCTGGTCGGTCTTGGCGACATCGAGGCTGAGCTTTTCGTAGTTCTGCTCGCCGCGCCGGAAGCAGCGCCCCAGCAGCACGTCCAGCGATGTCGTCTCCAGCATCTCCGCCAGCGGGTTGAAGACCGGCGCTTCGAACCGGCGCAGCGTCGGCGCGGCGGGCGCTTGCTCGGCCACGCGCCCCTGCGCGGCGTAGGCGGCCAGCGCCGCGCGCATCGCTGAACCAGGGCTGAGGATGGTCGGCGCGTCGGAACCCATCGCGTCCGCATGGTTGCGGCTCGCCGTCTGCTGCATGATTTTGCGGGCGGCGGGCGAACGCTGATCCAGATCGCCCGTGTCGTAGAGCGGCGCGCTCACGAGCATGAGACGCGGCACACGGTCTGGGTAGCGCCGGGCGAATTCCGCGGTCAGCAGCGCGCCCAGGCCATGGCCGACGACGGCAGTTTTCGTCAAGCCGAGCGACTGCGTGAAGTCGGCCAGCATATCGATTTGATGCTCGACCGAATACTTAGCCGGATTCTTGCCGGAATCGCCAAAGCCGAACAGATCCAGCGCGTAGACACGGAACTTCGACTGCAAAAACTGCATTGCCGGTACCCAGTAGCGCCAGCCGCCGATCCAGCCATGCACGAGCACGACCGGACGCCCACGCCCAAGCACTTCGTAATGTACCAACTCGCCGTCAATCGTTATTGCACTCATCGTCTATCCTGTGCCGCCATCAAGATATTCTGCTGGACGCAGGCGCACCAACGTGGCGTACGCTGAACACAGATGTGTACCGTGGTCGCCGGTGTGCTTGCCTGCCCGGTTGGTTATTGCACACCGTTTTGCAGGATTTCGCTCACGCGCTCGATCAAATCCTGAGGCGCAAACGGCTTCAAGATGTAGGCCGCTGCGCCAACGTTGATTCCCTGCTGAATCTCCTCATCCTGGCCTTTCGCTGACAGGAAGACGATGGGCACTGACTTGAGCGAGTCGATCTGTTTCATCTGTTCGCACGCCTGATAACCGGTCAGGCGCGGCATGCGCACGTCCATCAAGATCAGGTCCGGGTTCACCTTCTTCGCTTCATCGACCGCTGATGCGCCGTCGCCGACAGCGGTCACGGTATGCCCCGCATACGACAGGGTGAACTGGATCAGCTCGCGAATGTCACGTTCGTCTTCTGCAACCAGGATGTTTGCCATCATTTACTCTCTGTTATGGGTTTCTCGATAGAGTCTGGCTGCCCCTGTTCACCGAAGTGGATGGGCAGCTCGATATAAAAGGTCGTACCTGTATCTGGCGTCGATTCGAACCAGATGCGGCCACCGTGCATTTCCACATATTGGCGCGCAATCGGTAAGCCGAGGCCAGTGCCCGAAACTGCCATGACCAGGGCGTTCTGCTCGTAACGCTCGAAGCGATTCCAGACGCGATCCTGGAATTCCTTCGGGATACCGATGCCATTATCTTTGACGGTGATGAGCACGTGTTCGCCATCCGCTTGCTGCGCCGCCTGCACATCGATTTTGCCGTGGCTCCGTGTGTAGCTGTAAGCATTGTCGATGACGTTGGCAAAGACTTGCCGCAGCTTATCGCGATCCGCACGGATAGCAGGCAGCTTTGGATCGACATCCGTCTGAACTGTGATCTGTTTGACCGCATAATCCGACGCAGCCGCAGCCGTCGCCAGGATCTCCGTGATGATCTCCGGCAGACTGACGGATTCCAGCGTCAGCGTCTCACCGCCAGAATCGATGGTGGAGATCAGCAGCAGGTCGTTGACCAGGCCGACCATGCGCTCGGTGTTCTCGCGAATGGTGGTGACGAAACGCGATTGCTGGTCGTTCATCGAGCCGCCGACGCCCATCGACATCAGGTCGGCATAGCCCTTGATGCTGGTCAGCGGCGTGCGCAGTTCATGCGACACGTTGGCGATGAACTCGCCCTTCATGCGTTCGACTTCGACATCGCGCGTAATATCGCGGAAGACCGCGACCGTTCCCATCGATTCGCCGATCATGACCGGCGAAAGCTGCACATTGATGACACGATCGCCGAGCGTGAAGCGCTCAATCGAGAGCTTGCCGTTATGCGCGCGTGCCTCATCCACCCAGCGATACAGCGATTCAGTCCATTGAGGCTTGCGGTCGAGAGTGGCCGTCGCCCGCATCAGCGTCTTGTTCTCGACATTCTGACGGGACGTGTCGAGGATGCGTTCGGCGGCGGCGTTGAGGAGCATGATGTGATTTTCAGCATCAACCACGACCACGCCGTCGGCAATACTCTGGAGGATGGCCGCGCTCTTGCCGCGCTCCTCGCGCTCAGAGCGGAGCAGCGTGTTCAACTGCTCGTTCTGATCTTTGATGAGCGTGACCAGTTCCGCATCTTTCAGCGCGGAGCCAATCTGATAGGCGGCGGCGCTGACGAGCTTGAGCTGTGCATCACCAAAGTTCGCCAGCTTGCGGCTCAGGAAGATGGCGACGCCCTTCTCATCTTCGGGTGTGCCTAACGGTGCGCCGACTGCGCTGCGCCAGTCGTCCGTGGTCGATAGATTTTCGTTCCAATAGGGCACGCGGTGCAGATTTTCGACCAGGACGGCCTGGCGCTGGTGCATCAGCCATTCGCCGAACATATCGGCGGGATGCTTGACCCGCGCGTCCGGCTCGACCGGGGCATAGGCGGAGGCATGGCAGTAGAGCCGTTCGATGTTTACGTCGTAGAGCAAGAGCACACCCTCATCCGCATCAACCGTCTCGGCGATGAAGGCGAGCGCCCGATTGAGTGCGGCACTCATGTCTTGCTGCGTGCTGACCAATTCCGAGGTGACGCGGTAGAGCGTATCCAGGCGGTCACGCTCTTGCTGTAGCTCATAGGTGCGGTCACGGACGCGCTCATTAATCTCGGCGAAAAGCTGCGCGTTCTGGATAGTCGCACCAAGCTGAGTGCCGATGGTGGTGAGAATACGCTGGTCGTTGAGGCCGAATGGGCGTGACTCGACTTCATCACGCACCGCGAGCACACCGACGACCTTATCACCGGCGATCAAGGGGACGCCGAGATAGCGCTTGGCATTGCCTTCGCCATTGATGATCCCAAGATTGCGGCGGACTTCGTCGATGCTGGGGTGCTCGCCGCCGAGCGGGAGCGGCCTGCGATTCTTGATCACGAACGAGACTTCATCCACGCCGAGTACGCGCTGATCGATGGCATACTCGACGCCTCTGCGCGCCGCCATCGGGAAGGTGATGACGTTGGTCTTGGCGTCATAGAGCGCCACATACACATCCTGCGCATCGGTCAGATACGGCACCTGTTCGCGAATGATGCGGATCATGACCGAGATATCCATCGTCGACGAAATCGCGCGGCTCAGATCGTTGATGACAAGCGATTGCGCAACCTGATTCGCTGTTTCTGTAGACAGGCGCGCGTTCTCGATGGCGATGGCGGCCTGCGCGCCGAGCGCCTGCGCCATGCGGCTCTCGCGATGGGTGAACAGGCGGTGTGGGACGGTGCTATCGACCTGGAGCAGGCCGATGCCTTCATCGCGCGCCTTGAGTGGTACGAACATGCGCGTGATGACGCCACGTGCACGCATGTCTTCAGTTTCTATCGGATCATGCGTGGCGTCGTAGCGCAGGATGGCTACTTGCAGTTCCTGCATTGCGCGGCGCTTGGTCGGGTACTCGAACAGGCTGAAAGTGGTCTTCGGCTGGGCCAGCTCGTCGCGCGTGCCGCTGCGATTGAAATCGACCATGACTTCGAGTTCTTCTTCGATGTTGTCGTAGAGCAGCAGCAGGCAGTCGTCCATGTCGAGCGCCTGGACAGTCAGCCGGACGACACTCTGGAAGACTTCGTCGAGATCGAGCGTGAACGAGGTGGCGTGCGCGGCTTCCAGCAGCGTCTCCAACTCGCGGGTGCGGATCATGGTCTGTTCGAGCAGGTTGGCGTTCAACAGCGCAAACGACGCCTGGTTAGCGATCAGGAGCGCCAGGTCGATTTTGACCGAATCGACGTTGTGCGGCACGTTGTAGTATTCGATCTCGAACATGCCGCCCGTCTGCCCGCCGACGAGCAGCGGCACGAGCATGTAGGCAGCCAGGCCGCGCTCCGTCATTTCCGCGAACAGCGGATGTTCGTGTGGCAGCTCGCGCACGTCATTGATGATCAGCGGCGCGGGACTGCTGAAGGCGTGACGCAGGGCAGCGTTATCGTTGACGTGATACGTCTGCGACGGCTGCTCTTCACCACGCGGATAATCGACAATAGCGCGCGCGAGATTCAACTCGCGCTCGAAGACGTAGGCGTGGCCTTTATCGCCGCCGAGCAAGAGCGCGATCTCGCGCAGGGCGATCTCCAGAATGTTTTCGGTATCGAGCGATTGTGCCAGCGCCATCGAGACGCGGTTGATCAGGCTCAAGCGCTCCATCTGCGTCGTCGTTTCATCGAACAGATTCGCGTTTTGAAGCGCGACCACGACCTGGTTAGCGAAGGCGAGGCCCGCCTGCTCTGCCATCGAGTCGTAATAATGCGGCTGATCTTTTGCGAGCGTGATCACGCCGGTGACGACGCCCTGCTGCACCATCGGCACGCCCAGCCAGCTTTTGCCGCTACCTGCGGGTGTTGGCTGCGCGCCATCGTCCGCATTGTCGGCCAGCGTACGATGTGTCTCGACGATCGCCTGTAAGCGCCCATCATCTTTGATGTCCAGACGCGCGCCCGGCTCGTGCGGGAACGTTCCGCGAGTCGCTTCCAGATAGAACGCCTCGCCATCGCGCTGCCAGAGCGCCATGGTGTCGTAGGGCAGTACCTGCTGCATAGCATCGAACATGACGCCGATGACAGCCTCGCGGTCGAGCGAGGCGACAAGCTGGCTGGAAGCATCGGTGAGGGCTGTGAGTTGGCGCGCGCGTGTCGCCAGGTCGCGCTCAAGCTGATAGCGCTCGGTGATGTCTTCGACCAGGAGGACGACACCGCGCACCCCTTCGCCGACCAGCAGCGGGTAGAGATAGAGGTTCTGGATGCGCGAGTCCGTGCCTTCGAGGATTTCCTGTTCCAGCAGCTCCTGCGGTTCAGCCGACTCGATGACACGGCTCACCGGTTCGGCGAGGATCGGCTGAAGCTCTGGGCGAAAGGCGAACAAGTCCTGGCGCAGCGCCTCGTCGTCCCAGCCGTAACGCCGGCGCATGTAGTCGTTGACCGTCATGATCAAGCCGGACTTATCCAGCACCACGATACCCTGCTGGATCGATTGCACGACCGACTCGTTGAACGAGCGTAAATTGACCGCCTGGGTGAAGAGGCGCGCGTTTTGCAGGGCGACCGCTGCCAGATTGCCGATACGCCGGATGACGGGGCGCAGAGTTTCCAGGCTGCTGGCCCGGCCAACATCTGCGCCGAGATAGACTGCACCGATGGTCTGGCCTGCCGAGAGCAGCGGCACCACCAGCGATACCGTTTCAGTACCGGCACTCCAGGTGCGGATATCTTCGAATTCGCTGTTCGCGCTGCTGTCCGCCGGATAGAGTGTGTCCTGGTGCGTCTGGAAGGCCTGCCCCAGGGCAGTGCGAGCCAGATCCGCGCGCCGCTCCCGTTTGAGAGTCAGTGTGTCGTCGCCTGGAGCGAACCGGGCGATAGCGAAGCCGCCCGCGTCCGAGTCTTGCAGCGCAAAGATGATGCGCTGGAAGGGCAGCAGGCGATAAACACCGCGCGCGATTGCGTGCAATATTTCATTCGGATTGAGTGACCCGGCGATGGCCTCAAGGATTTCGTTCAGCCAGCCCTGCTGTTGGGCATTGTGTTCGCTTTCCGCGAACAGCCGGGCATTCTCAAGCGAAGTCGTCGTCTGGTGGGCGAAGATCTCCAGGATTTCGATGGTCGAGCGGTCAGGACGCTTGCCGTTGAACGGGCGATCCAGGCTGATCATGCCGACCATCTCACCGGCCACGCCACGCAGCGGCACGAGCAGCATGTCGCCATCGCGCCAATCATCTTTGCCGCGCGGGTGCATAGTGCGTTTGCCGTCGTAGGTCATGCTCAACGCGGATAGCTCGCGGAAGCCCCAATCGGCGACCCGCTCGAAGGGCAGGAAATACGACTCGCTGACCTGATATTTGCTTTGCAGATGCGCTTCAAGTGTCTCTATCGTAACGATGTCATCGCCCGAACGCTCGAACGCATCAATCGGCATCCCTGCCTGGGCGACCCGGCGCAGTTTGTTGTGCCCCGGCTCGCTCAAGGCCAGCAGGACGATGTCGAAACCAACGCTCTGCTGGATGCTGAAAGCAATGGCTTCTAGCAGTGTGCCGACATCGGCGTTGTGCTGGAAGATCTGGCCGATTTCGAAAATACGATTGAGCTGATCGACGCGGCGGCGCAGGTGCGAACTGCGTTCCTGATTTTCGATGTAGCGCAGGTTGTTGCCATAACCGAGGGCGGCTTTGGTCGCCATCGTCTGCAAGAAACCGCCCACCTGCGAGTCGAACCGGCGCGGCTGCTCATGGTAGATGTGGAGCACGCCGACGACCCGATCTTCGTGGATGATGGCCGCTGCTGCTGCCGAACGCGCCGTCTCTGGCTGTGGCTTGAGCACGAGATCGCCGGGTTCGGCGTAATCGCCCACGACGAGGGAATCAGTGCCGCGCAGGGCCGCTTCTTCCTCGATGGGGGTCACGTTCGTGCTCAAATCTTCGCCGATGCGCCGCGCCAGCTTGAGCGAGGTCGTCGTATCATCGGCCAATTCGAACAGCGCGACTGTCACACCGTCGGCTTCGGTGACGCGGTGTGTTTCCGCGCAGATGATTTCGAGCACGTGGTCGATGTCAAGCGTCTGCGTCAGTTCATTCGTGACCCGACTGATGGCATCCAACTCACGAATGCGCCGGCTCAAGTTCTGGCCGGTCGCGTCGTAGAGACGCAGGCGGTCGAGCGCGGCAGCGATTTGCGGCGCAATCGTCTCCAGCAGGCGCAGGTCGGCGTCTTCATAAGGGCGAGCGCGGTTGGCGACACCCAATTCGCCCAGACTCGTTTTGCCGACGGCCAGCGGCACGAGCATGATCCGCTTCATCGCGCCTTTTTCGATGCCTTCCCGATAGACGGGCAGGATACGCGAGTCGTTGTCGACATCGTTGCTCAGGAAGGAGCGGCGTGATATGAAGACACTGCGCTCGTAGCTGGGGCTGAACGCATCTTGAACGATGGGTTCATGGATGGCATGGCTGCCATAAACGTTACGCGGGTAGGTGACGAGATTACCCGTTTGATTGTCGATGACAGTGATGAAGGCGAGGGCGCTGTCCAGCAGGTGGGCGAGTTCGGCCAACGCGGGCGCGAATGAATCCTCGACCGTCAAAATTTTGCCCGCGAGATCCGAGATGCGGCGCAGCGTTTCAGCTTCGTTGGCACGGCGGCGTGCTTCGCGGAACAGGCGCGTGTTTTCGAGATGGGCGGCGACCTGCGCGGCGAAGATCGTCAGGACGCGCGCATCTTTGTCGTTGAAGTCCTCGCCGGTGATCTTGTTCGACACCTGAATGACGCCGAAGCGGCGCCCGCCGGAGAGCAGCGGCACAATCATCGTCTTGCGCACGCTGACCATCTCTGCGAAATCGGCCAGGCCGACGCCAACGGCGATTTTATCGACGCTGACATCGTTGCTGTACCAGAAGTCCTGCTGCTGCCACATATGCCAGACGACGCTGTTGGCTTCCAGCGGAATCCGGTAATGCTGGGCAACGTCATCATCCAGACCGAAGATCGGCAACTGCGGCTTGAGCGTTGACCCTTCTTCGTCGTAAAGTAGCACACCGCATTTTTCAACGTTCATCAGCCGGGCGATTCGCGCGTTGGCATCCTCCAGCACGTCGCCGTCATGCGCCAGCGCGCCGAAAGCCTGCGTGATCTCTTGCAGGCTCATCATTTCGCTCTCGCGCAAGATGTCCTGTTCGTAAAGGCGCAGTTCTTCGACGACGATGGCAGCTTGCGCGGCCAGCAGGCGCAAATTCTGTTCGTCGCGCAGGCTGAAGCCGCCCGGCGCACGCCGGTTGCTCACCTGGAGCATCCCGATGCGCCGGCTGCCAATCTGCATTGGCATGAGCATGATATCGCGTACGCCGGCAGCGTTGACCAGCGTATCCAGCCCCATCTCTTCAGCGAGCGGCTCATCGGCGAGATCGGCGGATTTCCAGATGGAGGCGCGCTCGAAAATGGCGCGGGCTTCGCTGTGCAAAGGCAGGGGCACGTTGTAGATGCGGACGACAGGCGACGGCAGCCCATAGAACGGCTCCTGAGCGATGAGCGCGGCCTGCCGTTCGTCATAGAGCAGCACGCCCGCCATATCCACACCCATCAACTGGGCGGTGCGCTCGGTCAGTGTCCGCAGCATCCCTTCCTGGCTGCCTAGCGTGAGCTGATCATGTACGGGCAGGGTCGCCAGCGCCTCGATGCGGTTGACTTGTTCGGTGTATTGCTGAGCGGTGTGAATGGTAGTCGCCAGCGGGCGCGCCACTGCCTGGAGCAGCGCCATGTGCGCCTGATTGAAGCCGTTGGGCTGTGTGTGTGCCAGTTCGAAGGTGCCGACCAGCGTTTCGTTGAACACCAGCGGCACACCGACGTAGCTGCGAAATGGTGCGTTCGCCAGCTTCGGTTGCAGCGATTGTGGGTCGTGGATATCCGTAACCAGCACGGGCTTACGATGTTTGGCAAGCCAACCGGTGATGCCTTCACCCATCTGGTAGACGCTGCCCGCTTCCGCGAGCGCAAGCACGTAGTTCGACTCACCGACCCAACCGCGCGGAACCAGCAAATCCGCTGATGGATCGTAGAGGCAGATTTCGCCAGCGCGGGCAGGGAGTTCGCGCATGACGATGGTGAGCAGGGCTTGCAAGACCTGCTCGACGCTCATGCCGATCTGAACTGCTTCGCCCACCGAAGAGACGATATTGATCGCGCTGGAAAGATCATAGCTTTCACGTGCGCTGCTGACCGGGCGCATAACGATCACCATGCGGATCTCGTTGCCCGCAGGGATGCGATGCGACGTGGCATCGACCCAGCGCCCGGCGATCCGGAATGAGGCCTGGCCTTCGCTGCCCAGCAGATCGAGGAAGCTGTCGCTCGGTTCTGCCAGTCCAGCCAGAAACTCGACATTCGGCTCGCCCTCGCCAAGATTGAGCCACTGCCGTGCCATTTCGTTGATGTGCAGCAGCCGGCCGTGTTCGCTGGCGACGAGCAGCGCTTCGTCGGCGGTGTTCAGCCCCAGAATGTCCAGCAGCGCCTCATCGTCCGATGGGCGCGCCAGCGGTGCGCGCTGGCGGAGCATGGTGTACAACCAGCCCAGCAGCGCCAAGGCACCGACAAGAAGAAAAAATGTAAGCAGCGAACTCATGGCTTTATATTCTCACCCAACTGCGTACAACGGGAACCTGACGTGCCCGACGCAACCGCCAATCGAGTATAGTGCCGGTATGAGTAACAGGCTGTGCGTCATCATTCGCTCGTTACCAGGATGTCAAAATGCCTGCGCTGTCGCCATCTTCGCCTGCCGCGCCACGCCGGCGATCATCCGCAGCCAACTCGGTGATCTCACGAATGTCCGAGAACTGGTGCGTGCGCGTCGATACCATGCCGACGGCCAGCGACATGAGCGGCACCTGCCGCTCACCATACATCGGGTCCGGCACAAGGACGTAACCGCGTTCACGGTCGATAAACGAGTAGTGTTGGAGCACCTCGGCGTTGAAGCGTGCGATCAGCCGCTGGCGCAGCACCTCAGCATCCTGCGCATGGGTAATGATAACGAAATTGTCGCGCCCAGGATGCCCGGCATAATCTTCTTGCGTGCCGAGTTCATCAATGACTTCACCGATCAGCAGCGCCATGAAGCGCACGACTTCATCGCCGGCGACAAAGCCGTAGATATCGGTAAACGTGTCGAAGTCGTTGACTTTGAGATCAAGATAGGCCCACTGACCACCCCCGCGCATGAGCACGCGCAGTTGATCTTCGATTAACCGTCCCGTCGGCAGATTCGAACGCGAGTCGATCTGCGTTTGCCGCTGCGCAGCAGAAATTGCGTTCTGAACGCGCAGCTTGAGTTCTTCGATGTCGAACGGCTTGGTGATGTAGTCGTCCGCGCCCAATTCCAGACCCTGAATCTTGTCGCTGCGCTCGTCGCGCTGCGTCAGGAAGATGATCGGGATGTGGCTGGTACGCGTCGTCGTGCGTAGTTCACGGCACACGTCATAACCATTCATGTCCGGCAGCATGATGTCGAGCATGATCAGATTGGGAAGCTGTTTGCGGGTCATCGTCAGCGCATCGGTGCCGCGCTGGGCTACCTGCACTTCATAGCCCTGTGCGCCGAAATAGATGCGCAGCATGTTTGAAATATCGAAATCGTCCTCGACAACCAGAATGCGACCTTTGCTCATGAGTGCCTCTTGAACTCGATAGATGACGGTTAAAGGCGAAAGTAAGAGTCGCGGGCAAAACGGGACACAGAATGGCGACTTCCAACCTTTAACGAGCGATTCGTGACAACAATTCTCCTGACCTAGTATATATCAGGATACGGATTACAAACGCTAAACGAAAAGGCCATTTTTTCTAACCCTTAGGTGACACGTTTCCAACAGCGCGATTCGCGTGCTGAAATGACGGCCAACCCGGTGGCATCGTTGACTTTGGGATATGTTGGGATATGTTGGGATAAAAATGAAGACGGCGATCCTTCGCTTGAGGAAGCGATCGCCGGTGCTGTGTGGGGCGTCAGGCTTTGCCGTTGAGAGTCACGGCGTGCATGTCTTGCGTGCGTGTACGTTTGACCGGCTCGACAATCTGCTCCTCCCCCTGAAGAAATTGCTGGAGACGGTAGAGATCGGTGCGCGACGTGAGATCGAGGCTGATCGGTGTGACCGAAACATGACCTTCGTGAAGGACGACGTAGATATCGGAGTTTGGTTCGGCCCTGGCGGGGTCGCCATCAAAATGATAGCCGAGCTTGCCCATTTCGGAGAGTGCCACGCGCTCCGGGCGGGTCGGCCAGTAGACACGGCGGCGGGATAGGCGCGTCACCTTCCAGGGCGTCGCAGCAGTCGCGCCGAAGGGCACGTCGAGCTTGAGCACTTCAACATCGTCAGGACGGCGGCTGTTGATGAGCCACTCGCCGAACATGCGGGTGAAGTGCGCCGCAGCCGTGAAATCGACCTCGTTGGAATAGGTGAGGTGCAAATCGTGGCGGGTTTGCTGGGAAGCGGCAATCGCCGGGATGCCAAAGCTGGATGCTTCCAGCGCCGCGCCGACCGTACCGGAGATCGTGACACCATTGCCGCAGTTTTCGCCGTAATTGATGCCGCTGACGACGAGGCTGACCGGACGCTCCGCTAGCTCGAGAATGCCGTGCTGCACTGCCTGCGCAGGAGTGCCATCAACGGCATAAACGGTCGTCTCGACCCCATTGATAAGGCGTTTTTCGGCCTGAATGCGCCCGGTGCTGAAAACAGGCAGGCTGCGCGACATGCCGCTCTGTTGTTCGCGCGGCGCGCAGACGAGCACGTCGCCCAACTCCGCAAAAGCTTCGACCGCTGCCCATAGGCCGGGTGATTGAAAACCATCATCGTTGGTGAAGAGAATGAGCGGTCGTTCGTCCTTCATGATTGCCATCCGTGTTTGATATACAGTCCTCTGTTGTGTCATCAGGCAGGCGACTTCACCCGCTTGATCGGACATTTGCGCCGGGAATCTTATCCGACATTAAGCTCTGAAAAGTGTGATCAGTGTATCACAGTCGTCAAGCGCCGATATTTGTTATTTGATTACGTGTGCGTTAAGCCTGCACGCTGCTTTGTTATGAGACAGGAAGATTGGTGAGAATTTTATTACGTCGTTAGGCGAAGTAAATACATTGTTAGCTATGTGTAGTGAAACCAGATGGTCGATGGCGCTGGGCAAGCGCCCGTGGTGAGTACCGGATTATGGATGAACTGATTATCACGGCTGTGCAATTCAACTCCGCGGGAGACCGACTGGCATACGTATTTGTCGGCATTCCGCCGGAGAATGCTGATCGGACTGTGGACGGTATGCGCCTGTATACGCGCGAACAACTGATCCGGGCGTTGGGCAAGGGCAAGCGCTTCATCATTGCTAATCGTCAGCGCGGCAAGTGGCAATTTAATGGCGAGGTACACCTGATTGAAGCCAACGGTGAACCGTATCTGCGGGTCGATCAGGCATGTATCCCGGTTGACGACTTGGGCAACCTTGCTAAAATTCGAGCGTCAATCTGATAGCGGTAGTTGAATGCCGCACAAGGAAACGCTCTACAGTGGATGATTTTTTCGGCCTGGACGATGCGCAGTATTGGAATGAACCGGACTTCTTGCTTGGGCTGCTCGTCTCATTTCTCGCCAACAAGCTGAATGCCGAATTCGGGATCACGTTGATGGTGCGCGGCACGGTGATGACCGGCACGCTCGTGAGCGAGCACGCGTATCTGGGGCGAATGAACGAGTTATTCAAAACCATCGCGCGCAGTTCGTTGATCGATCCAAGCGACGAAGATCTCGGCGCGCTGGAAGAAGCTTTCGGTTTTGAGGATATGGCCGAAGACGTTTACACGCGCGATGAAGATGATGAGTCAGATGAGGAGATGGCTTTCCCGCCAATCCGCTATTTGCACCTGCGTGACCCGTATATCCTCTATCCGGGAGCGGCGATGTCGTTTACAGAAAGCCCACTGCCAATTCTGCGCCTCCGTTTGACCGAAGTCGATGGTTGGCTGCCAGGACGTGTCAACGTCATTGATCGCACTGGCGGCGATTTTGAACCGCCATTTCATGGCGACCGTTTCACCCAGTAAACAGATCACATCATGCGTCGATTTGTGCCTTCACGCAGGCGCGCCCTGCGTTTCTTTCTGATCGTGGCTGCTGTATGGGCCGTTATCAGCGTCGGATTGGCGTTGGCGGTGCTTGTCTACGGGCGGGTGGATGAACGCCAGCCGTCGGACGTGATCGTGGTGTTGGGCGCAGGGTTGCGGCGTGACGACCAGCCAAACCTCGCGCTGATCCGCCGCAGCGAACAGGGCGCGGCCCTCTATAACGCGGGTTTCGCGCCGTTCGTCATCTGCGCCGGCGGTTTCGCGCCGGGGCGATCACGCAGCGAGGCCGACGCTTGCCGCCAGATCCTGGAGACCAACGGCGTACCACGGGACGCGATCATCCTGGAGGAACGCAGCCGCAGCACCGAGGAAAACGCCATTTACTCTCGTGAGATCATGTATGAGCGTGGCTGGCAAACGGCCTTGCTCGTCAGCGACGGTTATCACATGCTGCGTGCGCAGTGGATCTTCCGGGATTATGGCATCGACATCGTGCGCAGCCCGACGCCGCTGCGTCCCCGACTGAGCACCCTGGTGACAGCCGTCGCGCGTGAAGTGGCAGCGTTGCAATGGCAGGCAGTCAAGAACCTGCTCCACCTGCCGTTTACAAGTGTGCCGTTGCTCTGATGCTTCCCCTGGTGGCGGCACTCATTCCAGATTGGTATGCCGCGAGAACATCTGATCCGACGTTTGCTCCAGTTCGGTCATCAACTGCACGACGATGATGTCGAGCAGGATTGCCAGCGAGAGTTCGAACAACGTCGCCATGGGCTGGGTAGAAGTCTGGGTGCTGACGACCTTTGGACTGGGCGCGGGAATGATGACCACCACATCCGCCAACTGCGCTGCCGTCGAGTTTGCATGGGCGGTGATGAGGGCGATGTCCGACCCGATTGAGCGGGCTTTCTGCGCATACTGAACGATGGTGGGTGTGCTGCCCGAACCGGAGGCCAGGAAGAGTAAGTCGCTCGCGCCGATGGCCGGGGTCGTCACGTCATCGACGACGTGGACGGCGAGGCCGAGGTGCATCAGACGCATGGAGTGGGCACGCATGATCAGGCCAGAGCGCCCTTTGCCCGCCACGAAAATCCGGCGCGCAGCAAGGATCACCTGGCGACAGCGCGCCACTTCATCCGCTGGAACCGCACGCAGCGCCGTGCCCAGCTCTGCCAGCGCCTTATGCACCAGTTCAGGGTATTCAGTCATCATGGCTGTTTACATCCGTTCACGCAGCGCCCGCGCCACCCGTGCGGGATCAGCAGCGCGCGTGATCGCGCCGCCAACCACGATGATGTCCGGCTGCCATTCCATCAACGAAGCGACGTTTTCAAGCGTGATACCGCCAGCAACAGCCAGACACGCCTCTGGGAACGCCTGGCGGAGTTGGCGCAGTGATTCGAGCGGCGTCGCCGACTCCCGATCATCGAACGCCGTATGCACACAGAGAATGTCACTGCCGAGGGCGAGAAGCTCGCGGCCACGCGCCACCGGATCGGCAGCTTGCATCATATCTGCGACCACCTGGCGTCCATACCGACGGGCAGCATTGATCACCCCTTCGATGGTGCGGTCGCTCGCGACGCCCATGACCGTAACATAGGCACAGCCTGCCTCGAAAGCGATGGAGGCTTCTTCATCACCGGCGTCGATGATCTTGAAATCTGCCAGCAATTGCAGTCCGGGGAACCGATTGTTCAGATGGCGGGCCGCGTGGATGCCTTCGCGATAAACCAGTAAGGTGCCGATTTCGGCAATGGCGACGATGGGTGCGACCTGTTCCAGGACCGCCATCGCTTGAACGAGTGTGCCATCAAGCGCAACCTGAAGCTTAGCCATATAGTGTTTAGATGATCTCCATTAGCGCCGCAACCGACGTCACGATCAGCATCTGCGCCGGCCCATAGGTCAGCCAGATCATATCGCCAATTGACGTGAAATGCAGCCCGGCGAATAATTGCGCTGCCAGGATTAGATCGCTGATCAGGAAGAGCGCCGCCCCCAGCGCCAGCGGGATGAATGCAGTCTGCTGCAAGGCGAGACCGGTGGCGAAACCCGCGGTGCTGGCGAGCAGGAGCGCATACGGCAGCGCGGCCACATGCATAGTCGAGCGCACGGGCGCACGGCTGTAGACGACAAGATACCAACCCGCCGCGCCAATTGCCAGCCAGACAGCCCATGCGCCGACGCGCGGCGTGAAGGCGTTGTAGCCAAACGTGTCGCCGACCCAGATCAGCGCGGCGATGTAGGCAATGTGCCCCAGGCCGAAAGCGGCAATCCCGGCGAGCACGTTGTTTTCCTTGAAGATGAGGCGGGCCATGAACAGGTCACCGATAAAACCCAATGTCACGCCGAGGGCGATGAGGAGCATGTATAGGGCTGCGGCGTGCGCCTGGTTAGTGAGGTAGTACATCCAGGCGAGGACGACCAGCACCAGCGAAGACGCGATGCGCGTCACGGTCGGCATTCTGTGGACACGCTCGCTATCGAGTTTGCCCACCAGAAAGCCGCCAAAGAGCAGCACTGCCCAGATGACCAGAAGTACGACCGGCATGGTGATTGTGCTCCACCTACAGTTTGCCGGGCAGGTTATTTCATCACCAGCCCGGTCGTGATCAATGTGCGCGCCTCCAAGAGAAGCGCCGGATGACGCGAAAGCACCGCGATCAGGATTTCGCCCAGCGACATCGACGCCAATGGCAGCCCGGCGGCGGTGCGCACGAGCGCATCAAAGTCGCGCTGCGACATGCGCGTGATGATCTTGCGGACGGCGAGCAGCGCGGCGTGCATCTTGCCGAAGCGTTCACGCCAGGCTTCCTCGTAGGGGCGCAGCGCTCGCGCCGAGACATCGCCCCGCGCCAGCGCAGGGACAGCCGCTTCGATAGCCAGCTCCGCGCCGATCATCCCCAGGCTGATGCCCCCGGCTGTCAGTGGATCGGCCTGATGCGCCGCGTCGCCGACGATGACAAGGCCATCGGCGACCATCTGCTTGACTGCGCCGGTGACAGGGATGCCGCCAGAGACGACGCTGAGGATGGATGCGCCGCGGAAATGGTGTGCGACGAAGCGATCCAGCCATTCGCGGGCGGAAACGTCGCGGTTGCGGGAGGCCGGGACGACAATGCCGACATTGGCTTTTTCATCGCTCTTGGGGAAGACCCAGACGTAGCCGCCGGGCGCAATCGTCTCCTGGCCGACGTGATACTCGCAGCGTGTCGGGTCGATTCGGCCTTCCAGCCCTGCAAGCGTGTACTGCGCGCCGACGAAGAAATCGCTCATCGCGGGCACGGTCTTCAGCCCAGCCCAACGCGCGACCAGCGATTCGACGCCATCGGCGGCGACCACGAGCCGGGCGCGGACGTTGAACGACTTGCCGAACGATTGCAGACGCACGCCGACGACCGCATCACCCTCGCGAATCAGATCGACGGCGGCGGTGTTGACGCGCACATCCGCGCCTGCCCGCACGGCTTGCGCGGCCAGGGCTTCGTCGAAGACTTTGCGGTCGAGGATGATGGTGTCACCACTGGGCGGCACGCTAACGAAATCGCCCTCGGCGTTGTAAATGGCGTAGGTTTCGACGTGATTGGCGATCCAGCGCTGATCGAGATCGATGAAGCGGAGGGTGGTTTCGATGTCGGTGGCTTCGCCGCAGCGAACGGGGACGCCGATCTCCTGGCGCTTTTCCACGAGCAGGACATCGAGGCCGGCCTGGGCGGCACGCATGGCCGCAGCCGATCCGGCCGGTCCTGCGCCGACAACGATCAGATCGTATGCAGTTTTCATGATGTTGGCCTCTGAACCGCAGGGACGAAAGCGAGCGCATGAACCGGGCACATGGCCGTGCAGCGATCACAGGCCGTGCAGGCTGGCTGGATCACGTGCAGGTGCAAATGATCGAGCGAGAGCGCGCGCGGCGGACAGACGGCTACACAAGCACCACAGGCAAGGCACGTCGCATGATCGACGACGAGCTGCTGTGCCGGGCGTGCGTCGGGAGTGTGTCGCTTGAACATGTGGGCGCCCCTTTCCTGAGACAGCGATTCTAGAATGTTAGAGTGCTCAGTGCTCCTTCATCGGGTGATGGGCGTTGCCGCGAATAATCGCCAGATCACGGATGCTGACTGATCACTCCCCATGGATCGTAGCTGCACCATTATTACCATTATGCAAGATTATGCCGTTTTTGGCCCACTGTCAGCAACCAAATGCTGGTCAGGGTGTACAATTCAGCCGCTATTCGTACAAGATACCCATCAGGATCGGCCCCGATTGTCCGAGTCATCCTCTTCTTCCATCTCTACCGACGCCGCACGACGCACCGCGCGGAATATCGGCGCAATTGCGCTGGCGCAGATCGTCAGTAAGGGCGCGCTGTTCGTCTGGCAGTTGGTGTTGATCCCGCTGCTGGGGAAGTCCGCCTACGGCATCTACACGACGGTGACGGCCTTCTTCCTGGTCGGCGTGGCGGTGGCGAGCTTCGGCATGGGCAACATTGTCATCCGCGAGGTGGCGCGGCGAACGTCGCTGGCTGGCAAATACCTGGGCGCGACGCTCTTTTACCAGACGATCCTGGCGCTGGTGGCCTACCTGGGCATCAATGCCGTGGCAGCGCTCGGCGATTACACGCCGGAGGTGCGGGGGTTCGTGGCGCTGGCCGGGCTGAGCCTGTTCGTCGATCAACTGGGGACGATGGTCTACGAGCAGCTCCTGGCGCGCGAGCAGATGGTGACGACCTCGCTGGTCGAGATCGGCACGGTCATCGTGCGCATTGTGCTGACGGCGCTGGCGCTCGTGGCCGGGTGGGGGCTGGTCGGGGTGTATGCGGCGACGATCCTGAGCGGGCTGGCGCGCGCGCTGGTGCTCTGGCGGGCGCTGCTGGCGGATGGAGTGCGTCCGGAATTCCCGCTCGACCGGGCGCTGGTGCGCAATCTCTTTGCCGATGCGACGCCGCTGGCGCTGGCCGCCTTTGTCAACCAGGCCTACACTCAGCTTGACCGGCTGGTGACCGGGCGCTTCATCCCAGAAGGCGTCGCCTATCTGGGCGCGGCCTTCATCATCATCGTCGGCATGGTCGAACTCCTGAGCACGACCGTGCTGATCGCCGTCTTCCCGATCATGTCGCGAACGTACAGCGAGAACCCGGCAGTCTTCCGCGCGCTGGTGTCCCGGCTGGCGTTTTACACGCTGCTGATCGTGCTGCCGATCACGCTGGTGCTCTCGATCTTTGCGCATACGTTCACGCTCGTCTTCGGCGCGGACTTCCTGCCGACTGCCGACATCCTGCGCGTGCTGGTCTGGTACGCGCTGCTGGCGATGGTGGCGAACGTGTTCGCACAGGCGCTGCTGGTGCAGAACCAGCAGCGGATCACGCTCGGCGTGCGCGCCGCTGGATTGACGATCAACCTGGGGCTGCTGCTGTTCCTGCTGCCGAGGTTCGGCGTGCGCGGCGCGCCGCTGGCGACGGCGAGCGCCGAGGCGCTGGTGCTGCTGGCGCTGGTGTGGCTATTCTGGCGGCTGGGGCGCGGCGCTGCGCCTGTCATCCGCGCCGGGCAGATCGCGCGCCTTTTGATCGCCGGTGGGCTGGCGGCGGCGGCGATGCTGGCGTTGGGCAGTCTTCACTTCATCCTCGGCAGCGCGGGCGGGCTGCTGATCTATGCCGTCGCGGTGTTGGTGCTGCGGGTGCTCCACGCCGACGATTGGGCACTGCTGCGACGGCTGATCGAGGCGATGCCGGGCGGCGCGCTGATTGCGCACTGGCTGCCGACGCCGTGAGCGACCACCGAAAGTATCGCCGATCAGCCATCACTGTATGGGGATAAATGTCACCATTACTTCAACAAGATGAGAATGACCAGCGAATAGGCGCTGGGATGTAGCGTTTGCGGTGGATTCGTTTTGCGCCGCCGTTGGCTGAAGCCGCGCGGGGGCAGCGATGCTGCCTTCGGTCGGCTATGCCGACCCCCTGAGCACGGCTAGGTCAAATCAAACCCACTGAAGGGGCTAGACAAGGTCACAAACGATCATAAAGCGCCTTTAGTGTGCTTGATGGGCTATAGCCGGGCGTTTCAACGTCCGGCGCGCCCTAGATTCTCAAGTCCTCCGGCTTTCCCGTGGCTTCTTCTCCTCCAAGCGTGCCAGCAGTTCGGCTAGTGTGATGCGTGGTGGGTATTCCGCCTCCCACTCCCGCCGGATGCGCTGCGCCTCGTCTTCGCGTTGTTTCAGGTAGGCGTCGACTTCATCGCGATGGGCCAGATAGTAGGCGACGACCGCATAGATGTCCGTCAAGGATACAGACGAGAAGCCTTCATGAATGGCTTCGGGGGTATCGCCCTGGTTGTGACGCGCGATCAACGTATCCAGCGTCACCCGCGTGCCGCTGACACGGATAGTGCCATCTTCATCGGTGCGCAGGGGAATCGTGATCGTAGGCGGCGTGGCGATCATCGCGCTGGCTTTCTTCTCTAGACGTGCAATCTCATCACTCATTTTAGCAGAGATCGATCTTGTTGGGACGCTTCACCCCCGCTGATTTTGCCTATCTGTTACAAATGCGCGCTGATCGCGACGATCCGATTGGCTGTCGGCGGAAGTAGGACGCAGGCACCATTTGCTCCGCTGAATGAAGCGGGCGATAATCATGCCGTCGACATATTGAGTGCGCTGAAAGCATGAGCGAGAGCCAACTGGAACACATGGATCGCGCGCTGCGGATCGCGGTCGAGAATTTGCGCCCGGATGTTCACGTCACGTCAAAGAATATGTTTGGCGGGCGCGGCTGGTGGGCGAATGGGCAGATGTTTGCGGCCTGGTTCGGCAACGAACTGGCGCTCAAGCTGCCACCGGACGCCGCCGAAGCGCTGCTGGCGCTGCCCGGTGCCGCCCCGACGTGGTCGCAGTGGTACGTGGAGACACCGCCTGAGTTTATCGATGACCCGGCCCTGCTCGAACCCTGGGTCGCGCAGAGCATCGAACTGGTCGAGCAGCTTGCCCGCGCGCCCAAACGCCAGAGGAGACGCCGTAAATGACCCCGCAGCCGATCCAGAATTTCTACGACGACAAGATCGCCATCTGCTACGGCTGTGGACGGCACAACGAGCACGGCCTGCATGTGCAGACATTCTGGGATGGCGAGGTGGGCGTCGCCCACTTCATGCCGCGTGATTATCACACGGCGTTTCCCGGCGTCGTCTATGGCGGGCTGCTGGCGAGCGTCATCGACTGCCACTCGATTGGCACGGCGATTGCGGCCATGTATGACGCGGAAGGCCGCGCCCCTGGCACTGCGCCGGAGATCACCTGCGTGACCGGCAATCTGAATGTGACGTATCTGCACCCAACGCCGATGGGTGTAGAACTCATCATCAATGCGCGCATAAAGTCACTGACCGAGCGCAAGGCGCTGCTCGAAACAGAAGTGCTGGCCGGTGATCTGGTGACGGTGCGCGCGGAAGTCGTCGCCGTGCGCGTCAAATCGCGTGCGAATTTCCTGGTCGATGGCTGATGAAAAGCATGTGTGCTACTATTAAGAAGATACCAACATTCGCTCCGAGGAACTGCGATGAGTATGCTTGTTCGCCGTGCTTTAGCGCCGCTTGATCCGTACTGGGATCGCATCGCTCGTCGCCCACTGACGGCACAGAGCCTGGCTCGCCTGGAACAGGGGGTCGGCCTGTCGCTTCCGGACTGCCTGCGCGTATACCTTGAACATGTCGGCATGTTTCAAGATCTGACCTATGTCGAAAACAACCGCATCATCGTCTTTGAGACAATCCCGGAATATGTGGCCGCGCGCCGCGATCTTCTCGATGGGCTGTACGGCGAAGTCGACATGAAACTGCTGCCGTTCGGGTATGACGGCGCGGGCAATGTGTTTGCGCTGCTGGCTTCCGGCGGTGAGGACGCCGACATCTTGTTATTGCGCCAGGATATCCCGGAAGCCCAGGCGACCGAGATGACCTTCTCCGGCTGGCTGAGCGAGATTGTCCGCAATGCGTTGAAGACGATTGATGCGCGCACGCCGAACAAGCAGAAGATCTGGCGGGTGCAGTTCACGTTTCGCGACGGCGATTTCGACACGATCCTCCGGGTGATGGGGCAAGTCGAGAGCACGGCGCTGGAGGAGGAGTGGCAGCCCGCCGAAACCACGCAAACCGGCGTCATCAAATCGACGGCCCAAATCCGCTTCGCCCGGCAACCGCTCTACGTGCGCCGCCTTGAGTATCCTGAGTGGATTGGCCCCTGGTTTTTCATCGACATGACAGAACCGCTGGAGGTCAACGGCACCGGCTCGGCCATTCAGAAACTGGATGATCTGTTTCATGAGGCGATTCCGGGCTACGGCTTCATCAATTTTGGCGCGGTGGAACAAGCTGACGGCACGACCGATGCGGACGCTTAATCTCGATACCGGCTGGACGTGTAGCTACTTTGAAGCGGAAGTCGAACAGGTCGCGCGGCTGGAGGATTGGCGTTTCAGCCCAGCACATGGTGACGGATCTGCCGCAAGCCTGAAACGACGATTCATCCTCTACCCGACCGACGCTTGTGTCAGCTACATGCTCACTATCGACAGCGCGCCCGCTGGCACACAGATAAGCGTGAATGGTCACAGCCTCGGCGCGGTCGCTGCGCCGTGTGTGCTGGACGTGACAGCCTTTGTCAGCCTCGAAGACAATGACGTGATCTTCCGGGTCGAGCAGGGCGCGCAGGGCAGATTTGCCGGGATACGCTTGCAGGCCATCCCCTGTGAATGAAAGCGCAGCATGGACGAACACGATCTGAAGACGCTTGAGGCGGCCATGCACGCCTTTGTCGAAAGCAAGGGCTGGTATCACCCGGATTCGGCGCATCCACAAACCTCGAAGAATCTGGCGATTTCGCTGGTGCTCGAAGCCAGCGAAGTCTTGCAGCTCTATCAATGGAGCGAGAGCGCAGACCGAAGCGCGCTGGCCGGAGAACTGGCCGATGTCATGCTCTACCTGCTCCAGATCGCCAGCCTGAACGACATCGATCTGGGGCGCGCCGTGCTGGACAAGCTCGATCACAATCGTGATCGCAACTGGGACAAGTGACCTGCTCGGCGAAGCCAGCGCAATTGCATCAAATGCCTTGATGCGACGCTAAATGGCAACTATGAACCACAAAAGCGCCAAGAGGGAAGTCATTGAACGAACCTGCTCTTTGCGTCGCTTGAGCCTCATATATGCCCGATGAAGCGGCCAACGCTGCGCATCGGCGACATCCACCTGCTGCAGAAGCGCGGCGGCGTCCACGGCGATTACCGCGTGGAGTAGTGAGCCAGTTTGCAGCCGCCGACGGGTCAACCCATCGGCTAGCTAAATCCAGCCTGCTAAAGAGGCTAAATACCGTCGCGATTGAGTACACTGCCTCTATTGTTCTGCTCGACCGTCTTTAGCCGCTTCAGACGGCTTGATGCCCCTTAGCCGACCGGCTTGAGCCGTCGGCGACGAAATCAAAGATGGATCATTGAACGAACCTGCTCTTTGACTCATATGGTCGTTGGCTAATGCGAGTCTGCCCGTTAGAATGATGCCACAGCATTATCCCTGTTGATGATTGGGCAGAAAACATATGGCGCAGGAAAAACGCAAATTCGGCTTTGAAACGCGGATGCTCCACGCCGGGCATATCCCCGACCCGGTGACAGGCGCGCGCGCCGTGCCGATCTACCAGACGACCTCGTATGTCTTCGAAGATACGGACAAAGCGGCGCAGTTATTCGAACTCAAGCAGTACGGCAACATCTACACGCGCATCAACAACCCGACGACGGCGACGTTCGAGGAACGGATCGCCTCGCTCGAAAACGCAACCGGCGCGGTGGCGACGGCGAGCGGCATGGCGGCGCAGATGACGACGATGATGACGCTGCTCGAACCGGGCGACGAGATCCTGTCGTCGGCGCATCTTTACGGCGGGACGGTCACGCAGTTCACGCACACGTTCAGGAAGCTCGGCATCACGGTCCATTTTGTCGATCCAACCAACATCGACGACTGGGCGGCGGCGATCACCCCCAAGACACGCGCGCTCTATGGCGAAACCATCGGCAACCCGAAGGGCAGCATCCTCGATATCGAAGCGCTGGCCGACCTGGCACACGCGCACAAGATGCCGCTGATCGTGGACAGCACGTTCGCGACGCCGTATCTGTGCCGCCCGATTGACTGGGGCGCGGATCTGGTCGTGCATTCGGCGACCAAATTCCTCGGCGGGCACGGCAACTCGATTGCGGGCGTGCTGCTCGACTCCGGCAAGTTTGATTTCAGCAGCTATGCCACCATCGCCAACCCCGACCCGGCCTACCACGGACTCAAGTTCTACGAAACGTTCGGGCATTACGGCTTCCTGATGAAGGCGCGCGCCGTCACCGTCCGCGATACCGGCGCGGCGCTCTCGCCCTTCAATGCCTTCCTGCTGATCCAGGGCCTGGAGACGCTGTCACTGCGCATGGAGCGCCACGTCCAGAATGCGCAGGCCATCGCGCAGTTCCTGTACGATCACCCGAAGGTCGATTGGGTCGCCTACGCCGGGCTGGCGGATAACCCGTATCACGCGCTGGCGCAGAAGTACACGCCAAAAGGACCGGGCGCGATCTTCACCTTCGGCATCAAGGCGAGCAATCCGCGCGCGGCAGGTAAGGAATTCATCGAATCGCTGCATCTATTCTCACATCTCGCCAACGTAGGCGATGCGCGCAGCCTGGTCATTCATCCCGCTTCGACAACGCACCAGCAGCTTTCGGATGAAGAGCTGGCGGCGGGCGGCGTGGACGCCGGGATGATACGTCTCTCAATCGGATTGGAAACTCTGGAGGATTTACTGTGGGATCTGGATCAAGCCTTGCAAGCGACGTCAGCATGAACACCGTCCTCGATGAGGACGCGCGCATCAAATATCAGGATCCCGGCGTCATCCGCACGATCCTGAGCACAACCAAGACCATCGCCATGGTTGGCCTGTCGCCTAAGAGCGAGCGCCCCAGCCATTTCGTCGCGACGTATTTGCAGTATGAGGGTTACCGCGTCATCCCGGTCAACCCGATGGCGAAGGAAGTGCTGGGCGAGAAATCCTACCCGGACTTGCTGAGCGTGCCCGACAAGATCGATATGGTCAACGTCTTCCGCCACCCGGACGAGTGCCCGGAGATCGCGCAGCAGGCAGTGCAGATCGGCGCGAAGACGCTCTGGCTGCAACTGCGCGTGGTCAGCCTGGAGGCGGCGCACATCGCCGAGGCAGCCGGTTTGAACGTGATCATGGATCGCTGTGTCAAGATCGAGCACGGGCGTTACAACGGCTCGCTGCACTGGGTCGGCATGAACACGGAGATCATCACGGCGCGGCGCGGGCGGCGCTATTTCTAAGACGGTTTGAACCACAGAGACGCAGAGGACACAGAGAGGAAATTCCCGTCTGTGATCTCCGTGCCTCTGTGGTTCCATAATTCAAGGGATCGCAATGAACGTGCGGGTGCTGCTGTTTGCGACATTGAAGGATGCTATCGGGCGCGGCGAGACGGCGCTGTTTATTCCCGCGGCGGAGGCGACGGTCGCCCAGGTGCGTGAGGCGCTGGCGGCGCAGCACCCGGCGCTGGAGCGGCATCTGCCGAATGCGGTAGCGGCGGTCAATCAGGAGTTCGCTTTCGCTGAGGATACCGTCCACGATGGCGACGAGGTGGCCTTCTTCCCGCCCGTGAGCGGCGGCGCGGACTTCCCGGAGATCTGCAAGCTGGCTGACGAACCGCTCGATCTCGATGCGCTGTTGGCGGCGATCACCGTCCCGGAGACGGGTGCGGTCTGCGTCTTCAGCGGCATGGTGCGCGGCGAGACCGCCTCCACTGACGGCCCGCAGCGAACCGAACACCTGGAGTACGAAGCCTACGCGCCGATGGCAATCGCCAAGATGCGCCAGGTCGCGGCGGAGATCCGCGCGCAGTTCCCCGGCGTGCAGGGCATCGCCATCGTCCAGCGCGTCGGCAAGCTCGAGGTCGGGCAGAACACGATCCTGATCGCCTGCGCCAGCGGTCACCGCGACAGCGGCTGCTTCGAAGGCGCGCACTATGGCATCGACCGGCTCAAGGAGATCGTGCCCGTGTGGAAAAAAGAAGTGCGTCCGGACGGCAGCGCCTGGGTCGAGGGCGGCTATCTGCCGGAAGCTGGCGATAAATCGACCGGCAGCGCCTGACGCCGTGATACAAAAACGGACGGCGCAGTTGCCCGCGCCGCCCGCTCTGAATGCCTATCAGGCTGTAAAAACGTTGCCGACTAGTAGCCGGTGTTGACCACACCCTTGCCATAGTACGGCGTGTTGCCGCCATAGCTGGCGCGGCGCTGCATTTCAGTCCGCAGCTGCGCCGGGGTCATCGCACCGCCGTTCTCACCGAGGATAATCGCTGCAACGCCTGCTGCGTGCGGGGCCGCCATGCTCGTGCCGCCTGACCAATACCAGCCATTATTGCCGGTGCTGAAAACGAGATCGAACACCCAGCAGGGACGGAGCAGACCGGCGACGGTGCAGTTCTCGTTGCCGGGGTAGGCAGCATCACCGCCGGGCGCAGCGAAATCAACGGCTGAGCGGCCAAAGTTCGTGTAGCTCGCCGGATGATCGAAGCTGCCGTCCCAATTCTCGGACACCCAGCCCCACGGAGCGGTTGCCGCAATTGAAATCACGTGGCTGGCGTCGGCAGGCAGGGTGATGATCGGGCCGGTGTGATCTTTGTCGATACCACTGTTGCCCTCGGAAGCAAAAATGGTGACACCATGCTGGTAAGCATAGGTCGTTGCGCGGCTGATGGCGACGCGCAGTTCGGCGGCCTCCCGTGCCGTGTAGGGTCCATCCGGATCATTCGGATCACCGTTCTTGGCGATCACAGCACCGAGGCTCATGTTGATGATATCCACGTCACCACGATCGACTGCGTAGAGGATGCCTTCGATGGCCCAATCGAAATCGCCGCTGCCCGCATCGCCCAGCACCTTGACCAGCACCAGTTTCGCATCCGGCGCGATGCCGATCGTGCCGAAGCCATTGTCAGCCGCGGCAATCGTGCCCGACGTGTGCGTGCCGTGGCTGAAGGTGCTTGGAAGGCCGTAGCTGGCAGGCTCACCGGGGACAAAGCTGACTGCCTCGAGGATCTGCGGAGCCAGATCCGGATGATCGAGGTCAAAGCCCGTGTCGAGCACAGCCACGACCACCCCCGCACCACGCTGACTGGCGTTCCAGGCCTCAGGCGCGTTGACGGCATCATGCCCCCACTGCAAGTCAAAGAAGAAGTCGTCATCGCCACTGGTTGGGGGATTGCCGAAGTCGGCAGTCACAGCTTCGCCGACCGTTTCACCCGGCAGCCAATCGACCGACAGATTCGGAACCACGGAGCGCACCCCGCGCACGAGTCGCGAGAAATTCGGATTGGCTGATTCAGCCACCGCTAAACCGATTTGTGGCATCACGCTCGTGACGGTACCGCCCGCACTCGCGACCTGCTGGGCCAGATTACTCGGTAAACTGTTGCCATTTGACAGAATAAGATACGAGCGCACGCTGCTCTGGGCACTCACGCCGCCTACGCTCACGACCAGGACAAGCAAGGCCAACAAAAGAACTATTCGCTTCATCGCTATGACTCCCTCAAATTACGGTCAAAACATCCAGCAGGAAAACCGAACCTTTTCCTATCGAATGCGTATTCGATTATAGTGAGTCGCAATCAGATTTCATGGTTTTCATAACTTATTGAAGGATTTTTTACGAAATTGGTTTTTGCGACGTATTCAAACACCTGAACCTACAACCGGCATCCATAGCCATCCGCGATAACGTCTGGCTTGCAGCTTCTGCTGTTCTTGTGGTTGAATTGTGCTTCCATACTCACCACTGCGCTAGAAGGTCACTATGCAAGCTGCGCCTGCCGAGTCTGCGCCTATCGACCGAAAATCACTCATCTTCATCCTGATCACGGCCTTCCTCAATCAGGCGGGCATCGGCCTGCTCGCCCCGGTGATCAAGTTTCTGGTCGAACGCTATGTCAGCGATCCAGGGCACATCGCCATCGCCACCGGCCTGCTCTTCACCAGCTACTCGTTCTTCCAATTCCTGGCCGTGCCGACTCTCGGCGCATTGAGCGACCGCTACGGACGCCGCCCGATTTTGCTTCTATGTCTGTTCGGTTCCGCCGTCGGCTACCTGATCTTCGGCATCGGCGGTGCGCTCTGGGTGCTCTTTCTGGGGCGCATTATCGACGGCGTTACCGGCGGCAACATCGGCATCATCTATGCCTACATTGCCGACTTGACAACGCCGAAAGAACGCACCCGCTATTTCGGCACGATTGGTGCCATCGGCGGGTTGGGTTTCGTCGTCGGCCCGGCCATCGGTGGCCTGCTCGTGTCCGTCGGTGGAACGGCTGCGCCTGTGTTATTCGCGGCGCTGGTCACGTTCCTCAACGTCGTCGGCGGTTATTTCACCATGCCGGAAAGCCTGCGCCCCGAACAGAAAATGGAGCAAATCAGTCTGGTCAAGCTCAATCCGTTCTGGCAGTTGCGCGATGTCTTCCGCATCCCTCAGCTTCGCTGGCTGCTGCTCGCCACCTTCCTCTGGATGACACCGTTTGCGATGCTGCAATCGAATCTGGCGGTGCTCGGCAGCGACTGGCTCGGCGCGCGCGAACAGGATATTGCGTTCGTGTTCACCATCATCGGCCTGATCATTGTCGTCGTTCAAGGGGGCCTGATCCGCCCACTGCTGCGCAGCTTCAGCGAAGCGCGGCTGACGCTGGCAGGCATGGTGTTGTTCGCGATTGGCTTCTGCTTCTACGCGCTCATCCCCAGCACACGCAGCAATGTCACGTTGCTGGCCGCCGTGCTCACCCTTCCGGTCGGGAATGCGCTTATCACGCCGACCATCGCCAGCCTGACCTCGCAGGCGGTCGGGCCGCGCGAGCAGGGCCGGGTTCAGGGTGGCAGCCAGTCTGTACAGGCCTTCGCCCGTGTCATCGGCCCCACCGTCGGCGGCTATGCCTACGCAGAGATCGGCGCATCGTCGCCCTACGTTGCCGGCGTGGTTTTCTTGATCGTCGCCGCCATTTGCGTGCTCATGGCGCTGCCGGATCTGCGCGCAGCGATGGCAAGCAACTAGCAGCGATAACCCCGACGTTAGGGTTGTCCTGGAAAATCGGGCGATAAGCAACCAGCGGCAGTCACTCACCATAAACCGCCAGAGTGTTTACATCGACAGGGCCTTTGTCGTCACTATAGATGATGACGTAAAGCTGCCCCTGAAAAGGAAACGGCGGCGTCTGCCAGACGATGCTAATCCCATCGGTGGCATCGTGATCGACGCCAATGACATCCGGCTCCAGGCCAACGCCCAGGTAATAGAACTCGACCATGACCGGCATAAAGGGTATGTCCGGCGGCTGAGATACTGTGATCTCTGTCCCCGTCGGCAGCCGGTAACACCTGCCGTCGCCGTCGATGACCGGGCTGACGCCGACCACGTTCGGGCCGGGGTTGTCGCTGACACAGCGCGTGGGATCGAAAACCGCCTCTGCCGGCACACTCTGCGTTGGGTTGATGGCGACAGTTGCCGGTGCTACCGCCGTCAAGGTGCAGGCGGTGAGCGCCAACAGTAATAACCCGCCAACGATGGTCGATTTGCCTTTCATCGCACTCTCTGCACATACTTTGCTGACACGAATCTTCAGGTTAAAGTCTCGATGGTCACAAATCAATCCGACCAAAGAATTATTACGATGAGACTTTCAAGCTTGATTAACCGAGAAGAACAGCGCTGCGGCGCAGTCTTAACCAGGTCTGCAATCTAGCCTATGTCCTCACTCACAACTTCGGCTCAGCCCGCGATACGCATCGTCGATCTGACCCCTGCCCAGGCCGAGGCCTGCGAACAAGCCGCCCACATTCTCTACGCGGCGTTCCGCGAGCATTGGCGCGAAGCCTGGCCGACTCTCGATGACGCGCGCGAAGAAGTCGCCGCGATGTGTACGCCGGATCGAATCTGCCGGGCGGCGCTGGATGCCTCCGGCGCTGTGATCGGCTGGATCGGCGGCATGGAAATGGGCTACGACGGGCGCGTCTGGGAGCTGCACCCACTGGCGGTCGATCCGGCGCGGCAGGGGCAGGGCATTGGCCGTGCGCTCGTCCATGATCTCGAGGCGCAGATACAGGCACGCGGCGGCGTGATCGTCTATCTGGGTACGGACGACACCGATGGCATGACGACTCTCTCCGGCGTCGATCTGTGGCGCGATCCCTGGACGTCTATCCACGCGATCCGCAATCTCAAGCGCCATCCCTATCAATTCTACGAAACGCTCGGCTACCGCATCGTCGGTGTGCTGCCGGACGCTAACGGCGCAGGCAAACCGGACATCTTTATGGCGAAACATTTATGATTTGCACGTAGTCTAGATAGGGGGTGCAGAACCAGGCCGCAATTCCGGGCACCGGCGCAGCGCAGCAACCATAGTCGATAGTGCCGCCATCCGAGCGCCCCAAGGAGACAAAGACACATGGATCACGATGAACAGGCGGAATTCGAACCGCAAGACGTAGCGTTTGTCTATAATATCGACATATTCCAGATCTGGCGAAATCCATTGTATGTCCGGGTGCTGGCTGCGCTTACGGCAGTGGCGCGTTCGGTGCAAGAATTAGCGGCGCTGCTTTCGCTCCCGGCTGACCGTGTTCAGCGCTATGTTCACTGGCTGAAGTTTCAAAATCTGATTGTGTCCTTGCCTGGCGACGAAGAGGGTGAGCCGAAGTTTCGCTTGCGTGCCTATCGGTTTCGTTTTGCGCCCTGGCTGTTCGCACCGACGAACCCCCAGCGCCCCAGGCTGATTTCGTTCATTTGCGCGGCGCTCTTTGCTGATACCGAGGCGGATCTCATGCGCAGCCTGCGCGAGGGCACTATCGATCTGGAAAAGGAACCGCCCGCCGCCAATGCCTTTTTCTGGTCGCGCCAGATTCTTGAGATGACACCGGAGCGCGCCTGCTGGTTGCAGGAGCGCCTGCAAGAGATTGTTGTCGAAGCGAGCCGCCTCAGTATCGCCGATGAAGGCGAAAAAGCCACCTACACACTGACTGCCGTAGCTTTTCCCAGCCAGATCCCGGAGGGAGAATACGACCCCACCGCTGCGGCTTTTTGATCGAGCCTGCCCATTGGACAGCCGCTAGATTCATAAGCGACCTCTCATCGCTTATACCGGCACATCCTTCCTGCCTCAGCACAGACCCATGCGCTGCACCTGTTCCTCTCACACCGCCAGCCATGATTCGCTTCGAGGACGAATGTCTTGTTCTCAACCCATTGCTCAGAAAGGCGAACAGGCGTACACTGATAAATTGAGTAAGACATGAGGAGCAGGCCATGAACGATCATCCGCAGGTGTCGCGCTTGATTGATGACCTGCGCGGAACCGACAAATTTAAGCAGCGACTGGCGCTGCAAAAATTAGCGCAGATCCGAGATTCACGCGCACTCCCGGCCATCCTGGAAAAGCTCCAGGACCCGGACAAGAGCATCCGTGCGCTGGCCGTGCAGGCGCTCGGTAGCGTGGGGGACGACGACACGATCCCCTATCTGCTGACGGCGCTCGACGATACCACGCGCGACGTACGCCGCGCCGCCGCGCTGGCATTGGGTCGCGTCGGCGGGTCGGCAGCGCTGCCACCGCTGGTTGGCACACTGCTCGGCGATAGTGACAGCTATGTGCGCTGGGAAGCCGCCCGCGCGCTCCAGTTGCTGGGCGATTCACGCGCGCTTCCGGCATTGGTCGAGGCACTCGTGGCGGATCAAAACAGCTACGTGCGTTATGCCGCTGCCGAAACGCTCGGCGAATTAGGTGACGCCTCGGCGCTGGATGCGCTGGAAGAGGCGCTGCTCTACGACGAGAACGCCTACGTGCGCTACGCCGCTGCCCGTGCGCTCGGTGAGATCGCTGACATCGAGGCGATTCCCGCCCTGCTCTGGGCGCTGCACACGCGCAATGCGCACGTATGGAATGCCAGCGCCGAGGCGCTCTGGGCGCTGGAAGAGCCGGGCTTTTTGCGCGTCCTCGATCATCTGCACGATGCCAATCCTGGCTTGCGGCGTGGGGCGTACAAGGCGCTGCTCTGGCTGACCACAGATTACAAGGACGATGCCGTCGCCGAACGGGACGATTACGACGTGGGCACGGGCTGGAGCTGGCCGAACTGAAGACGAGCGCGCCGCACAATTCCCCAACCCATGCGCATGAGTAACGGATGAACGTGTGCGCGGGCCTCTATAAGCCGTGCTAGAATCGGCGCGTCAATCCATATTTACACAGGAGAAAGCACATCATGCCGGCACGCAAAGTTACGGCCATCTGGCGTGGCACATTGAAGGAAGGCAACGGCACACTCAAACTTGGCAGCGGCTACGAAGGCCCGTACACCTACTTGTCGCGCTTCGAAGACGGCGCGGGCACTAACCCGGAAGAAATGCTCGGCGCTGCACACGCGGGCTGCTTCACCATGGCGCTTGGCTCGCGTCTGGGCCGCGAGGGTTTCACCGTCAACACCATCACGACCGACGCTCAAATCTACCTCGAAAAGGTCGGCGAGGCGCTGGCGATTACGCGGATTGTGCTCAACGTTGTTGGCAGCGTCGATGGCGTGGATGCCGCAGCGTTTGCCAATTACGCCGAAGACGCCAAGAAAACCTGCATCATCAGCCGCGCGCTCAGCCCCGACATTCAGCTTGAAGTCACCACCAGTCTCGCCTGAGGCGACACTGCCCTGACGTCAGAGTCTGCGCAGTAGACATTATTCAGCGCCTTCAAGCTGCTCTCACCTGTGATGGAACGCGCCAATGAATGCTGGTCGTCGTTGTCCCCGACGGCCAGCGCGAGTCCAGTCCATGTCGATCGCGATGGGTGTTGCCTGGCTCAATCAATATCCGGCCACTCAGCAGTGCTCTCTGTGAACTCCCGCGTGTCAGGCAGATTGTCTGTGCCCTTGCGCGGATCGCCGTTGTCGGCAACGCGCAGGGCATCTGTCGTGCGCCGTTTGAGATCCTCAGGCATCGCGCTCAGGAACTGTGTGGAGTGCTCCTCGGCGTTGTTTCCCAGATGCTCGATGCGGCGGACGAGAAAAGCGGCGCGCTCGGCCCTTGCTGGATGTTTGGCGTCGGCTAAGGCCCATTCCAGACGGCGCAGCGAACTGAGCAGAGAAGGCAGAACGAAGGCAGCATCCTTGGGCAAACTGAGAAACGTCAGTGTGAATTCTTCTTCGATCAGCTTGTCGTCGCGCCCCAGGGCGACCCGCGCCAGCAGCAGATTGATATGCCCCCAGGGATTGGTCGGGTGCGCGCCGATTTCCTTGCGCGCACGCCACTCGACCCGCTCATAATTGCGGAACATCTGTACGTGATTGTTCTTGTCCGCGTACACCAGCGCCACTCCGGCGTAGGGATATGACGAAAACGGCGTGATTTTTGATGCATCGGCATAGACCGTGATCGCGCGGTCATATTCACGGCGGCGGCGATAGACACCCGCCAGGGTCGCCATCCATGCCTCTCCGTCCTCATCCAGCAGCCGCGGCGCATTCATGAGCGCATTGCTCAAATGATGCTCAGCTTCTTCGAGCATCTGATCCTGCACCCGGTCGTCCATGTCCGGTCGTTCCGACAGCCGCCGGTAGAGATAACCGAGCGCCGCCCGCGCTGGCAGGTAGTGCTGGTCGATTTCGAGCGCTGCATTGAGATGAGACATGGCGCGGTCGAGTTGATTGACCTGGACGTGGGTATAACCAGCGCGATAACGAATGAGCGGATTGTCCTCGTCGAGTTCGGCTGCCTGCTGATAGCTTGCCAGCGCGCCGCCATAATCCTGCGCGGCGTACTGTCTCTCTCCCAATGTCATCAGCGCGACCGCCTGTGTCATGTGCGCGACGAATTCCAGTTTCATGGTGTCACCGGCGGTCGGAGTGACGTCTGATTCGGTCTTGCTGCTGATGGCGGACAGAGCATTTTCAGTCCGTTTGCGCGCCCCTTGCAGCTCCTGGTAGCGCGCATAGACTTCTGCTAATTTCGACCGCTGCTCACGCACGAGTTTGTCGAGTTGGCGCAGGCGCATGAACATGATCAGACCGCCGACCAGGATCAGCAGCGCCATCACGATAATGACGAGAACCATCGTCGTCACGATGTTGTTCATGACTTCCAGCGTCAGGCCGACATCCTGCGCCAGCGCCACGCCAGTATTCCACAACAGACCCGCTATTCCGAGTGTCAGGTAAATTCGCCATCGATGAGTCAAGAATCTCATGCCGCTTCCAACATCGTGTGCTTTTCCGACAGCCATACTATACCCCGAACCGGGAAAGCCTGCCTAAAAATCTTCGCCGCGCCACGCTACAAGCGTCAGTCTTCCGCCTGGTAATCGCCGTGAACACCGCCGCGCTTCTCCAGCAGACGAATGTCGCCGATCCGCATCGCCCGATCAACCGCCTTCGCCATGTCGTAGATCGTCAGGGCGGCGGCGCTCACCGCCGTCAGTGCTTCCATTTCGACGCCTGTCTTGCCGATCGTGCGCGCCGTCGCCGTGATGCGCGCGGCGCTGGCCGTTTCGTCCAGCGTGATCTCCACGTCAAGATGCGTCAGCGCGATCGGGTGGCAGAGTGGGATGATCTCGGCGGTGCGTTTGGCCGCCATGATCCCGGCGATGCGCGCAATCGTCAACACGTCGCCTTTTTTGATCGCGCCGTCGCGGATCAGGCGCAGCGTTTCCGGCTGCATCGTCACCGTGCCCGCGGCGATGGCGACGCGCTCGCTGTCGGGCTTCGCGCCCACGTCAACCATGCGCGCTTTGCCTTCAGCGTCGAGATGGGTCAGTTCGTCAGTCATGATGGTGGCTCTTGGGTATTGGGTATTGGCGGTTGGGTTTTGGCTATTGGCTTTCGGCGGTTGGCTGTCAGCTTTTACCTCATTTAAGCGCAAAGGGATAGCTTGTGCAATGGCTGTCATCGCCACTTAAAGCGCCACAGCAAAATCAGCATGGGCATTAGAGATATGGTTTGAAGCGCAAAGTCTCAATGGACGCAAAGAGTCATCCTCATTGAAATTCCCTCTCCGTGCCCTCTGTGCCTCTGTGGTTCAATCTTCTTCACAACCCAAAAGCCGAGCGCCGACCGCCCCTTTGCATCCTGCCTGCCTTTGCGGTTCAATCTGCGCCAGCATTGATCAGCACACGCAGGATAGGCACGCATGAAAGTCGTGGTCACGGGCGGCAGCGGATTAACCGGCTTTGCGGTCGTACAGGATCTGGTCGCGCACGGCGTGGAAGTCGTCAGCATCGACCGGACGCCGCTGCCGCAAGCCATCGCGCCCTACAAGCTGGTCGATTGCGAGGACATCGGCCAGGTTTACGGCGCGCTGGCCGGGGCGGACGCTGTGATTCATCTCGCCGCCATCCCGCGCCCGACCTATCACACGCCGGAGCAGGTCTTCCGCACCAACGTCATGGCGGCCTTCAACGTCTTCGAGGTGGCGGCGACGCTCGGCATCCCGCGCGTCGTCTACGTCAGCAGCATGTCGGTGCTCGGCGTGCCTTTCTTCTACACGTCGTTCACGCCGCGCTACGTGCCGATTGACGAGGCGCATCCGAAAACGCCGGTGGATGCCTACGCCATCTCCAAGTATGTCGGCGAGGAACTGGCCGCTGCTTTTGTGCGCCGCTGTGCCGGGGCGCTGAGCGTCGTCAGCCTGCGCTTCCCCTGGATTCACACGCCGGAGACGTTCAGGGCGCAGCTCTGGCCGCACTGGGACGACCCGGCCTTCGGCGCGACCAACCTGTGGAGCTACATCGACACGCGCGACGTGGCGCAGATCTGCCGCCTCGCCCTCACCGCGCCGATTGACGGGCATGAAGCATTCTTCGCCAGCGCCGTCAATTCGTTCATGAACCAGGACACGATGCCGCTGGTGCGCGCATACTATCCCGACGCCGAGATCCGACCCGGCTTCGACGGCAATCGCTCGCTGTTCGATTATTCGAAAGCGGCGCGCGTCCTCGGCTATACACCGGCGTACTCATGGGAAATGTACGGCCTGACGTGAGGGTAGGCGATCCGCCGCCTCACATCGCCATTCCCTCGGCCTGCACGATCTCGTCCAGGCGTGCCCAGGCATCGCCTTCCAGCGCGGCGATCTCCTCTAGCGGCAGCTTGCACTCCGCCAGCCGCGCCGCCGGATCATCCGCCTCGGAGACGGCCTTGAACCAGTCGCCGACCTGCGCCCAGGCGTCGCCAATCCGCTCGAAAGCGCGCCCGGAGTCGGCCAGTTCGTCACAGCCTGTGATCGCGGCGGCCTCGTGCAAGAAGCGGCTGAACATGCAGCGGAACATGCCGCCGCCGCTGCCGCCGACCGGGCTGATGAAAATGTAGCTGTTAAAGAGTGCCCACTTGAGCGCGTCCGGGGCGAGCGTCTCGTGCCAGCGCGGGACGAGCTGCGCCGTCTTGCGGATGCCGCTCACACCGATGTTGCTGATCGGCGGGCGCAGCATGACATCGGCCTGGCGCTCAATTGCCGCGAAGATGGCGTGCGGCTGCGGTGGATGGCGGTGGGTGAAATCGAAAGTACACCAGCGGTGCTTGGGCGGGAACGGCTTGTGGACAAAGCCACGCGCTTGCGCCAGCGCCGCCCACGACACCGAATGCAGTGCCGCGTCGCGGTCGGCGATCAAGACCTCGCGTGTCGCCGGGTCGTAGCCACAGGCGACGACAACGTGCCCGCCGAAGTGATACTCCTGGCCGCCGAAATCGAAGTAGGGCAGATAGCCCATGTCGACCTGGAGCAGCGCCGGGATGCCCGCTTCGAGCATCTCCAGCAGCGCCGCCTCGGCCTTGCGCGCGCTCGACGTGGTGTGTGGGACGACTTCGACGCCTGTGCGCCTGCCCGCCAGTTCTTCGAGGCTCGGCTCTGGTGTCGCTCGCCCGCCCATGAATGGCGGTGCGCCCTTCTGCTGCCAGTAGATGTAGCCCGTGCCCTCGCCCAGGCCAAACAACATCTCCTCGCTGATCCTGAAGCCGTTGGCGGCGTAGATGTGGCGCACTGAGCCGGTCACGCAGTGATGCGTCTCGAAATGGACAAAGCCGGGAAATGCCTGGAGTGTCATGGTCAACCTCGTTGCTCGAAAGCCTCTGCTTATAGCTCTACTGTCCACCCTCCAGCCGGGGGAGAGTCAAGCATGGTGTTTTGTGGTGGAGGATTAGAAGCTTTGGTTCTGCGTCATTTCACCATATTGGCGCTGGCGCAGTTTTGTTACACTAGGAAGAAACCAGCCGAATACTGGAGTGGCATCGTTTGGCAGAAAATCCCACTGCGCAGCGCGGTTTGACGGCTGCCGAAGTCGCCGAGCGCATTAAGCGCGGTGAAACAAATCGCTTCAAGGCCCGTGGTGGCCGCACGTATTCTCAGATCATTCGTGAGAACGTGTTCAATCTGTTCAACATCGTGCTCTCCGCCCTGTTGGTGGTGGTGCTCCTCCAGGGCGATTACCCGACGGTCATCTTCGCCGGGTTCAGCGTCTTCTGGAACTCCGTGCTCGGCATGTTCCAGGAGATCAACGCCAAGCGCAAGCTGGATCAACTGGCGGCGCTGGCGGCTCATGACGTCTCGGTCTGGCGTGATGGCGCGCTGACCCACATCAAGATCGCCGAGATTGTCAAAGACGACGTGCTGCCTATCGAGCCGGGCGACCGTATGGTTGTCGATGGCACGCTGCTCTCCAGCGACGCCCTCGAAATGGACGAATCGCAGCTCACGGGCGAAAGCGACGCCGTGCTCAAAGACGCGGGCGATACCATTCATTCCGGCTCGTTCTGTATTGCGGGTACAGGGGTGATGGTCGCCACCCGCGTCGGCAAAGACAGTGCCATCAACAAGCTCTCGACCGTGGCCAAGACCTATCGCCGTGTGCTCACCCCGACGCAGCAGAAGCTTGCTTCTGTCGTCCAGATTTCGGTCATAGTCATGATAATTTGCGCGCCGATGATCTTTGTCAACGGCTATCTCGATACCAACCAGCTCGTGCCAGGTCTGGAGACGTTCCGCAACGCCGTCGTCTTTGTTACCAGCCTCGTGCCACAAGGGTTGGTGCTGACGGCGATCCTGGCACTGACGATTGGCGCGCTCTCGATCAGTCGCCACCAGACGCTCGTCCAGCGCGTCAACGCCGTCGAGTCGATGGCAAACGTCACCACGCTCTGTTTCGATAAGACCGGCACGCTCACGCGCAACCAACTCCGCGTCATCGACATCGAGCCGCTGAGCGGCGAGCGTGTCGAAGATATGCATTCGCTGCTGTCGCTCTACGTCAATAACCTGGGGCATCTCAACCGCACGGCTGCCGCTGTCGCTCTCTATACCAACGATGTTGAAGAGACGCTGCCGCCCGCCATCGTCAAACAGCGCGAAGTACCGTTCAATTCCGCACGCAAGTGGGGCGCAATCGTCTTCGAGCATGAAACGCTGGTCCTGGGCGCACCGGAGCGGGTGCTGGCGACGCACGAAAAGGTGGCCGCCCGTGCGCGCGAACTTGCCCGCAATGGTTATCGTGTGCTGGCCTTCGCACGTGTGCCCTACGCGCTCAAGGATGGCCGGCTCGACGGCACGCGCGAACCGCTGGCGCTGGTCGTCCTCAACGATCAGGTGCGCGAAGACATCCAGATGACGCTCGACGCCTTCCGCGAGCAGAATGTCCAGCTCAAGGTCATCTCCGGCGATAACCTTGAGACAGTCAAGGCGATTTCGAGCGAAGCGGGTCTGCCGACCGAGCACGCCTACACCGGCGATCAACTCGAGGCGATGCCCGCCGAGGAGTTCGAGTCGGCGGTGGTTCACGGCACGCTCTTCGCCCGCATCGAGCCGGAAACCAAGCGCAAGATCGTCGATACACTTCAGCAGCGCGGCGAATACGTCGCTATGGTCGGCGACGGCGTTAATGACGTGCCCGCGCTCAAGAAAGCCAACCTGGCCGTGGTCATGAACGATGGCGCGCAGATCGCCAAGGACGTGGCCGACATCGTGCTCCTCAACAACGCTATGTCGACGCTGCCGCGCGCGTTCCACGAAGGCCGTGCCATCACCCAATCGATCTTCGCTACGGTCAAGATCTTCCTGGTCAAGAACATCTACAGCACGCTCTTTTTCATCTTCGCCGGTTTCATGCGCATGCCGTTCCCCATCAGCCCGATTCAGATCAGTTGGGTGACGTTCGGCATCATCAATATCCCGGCAGGCTTAGTCGCCATCCGCGTGCTCAAGCCGTCGTACATGAAACGCTTCCGCGATGATGTGCTCGATTATGTGCTGATCGCGGGGGCGGTTGGCGCGGCGGCCCTGTCGCTGCTCTACGCTCTCACCTACCTGACCAACGACGGCGATGTCTGGCGTTCGCGCAGCACGATCATGATCTTCATCACCTTCTACGGCCTACAGGTCTTGTGGAATGTCCACGGGCTGTACATCACCCGCTTCAGCACCGTCTTGCCACGCCCACGACTGTTCCTGGGCGGCATCGCCATCACAGCGCTGACCATCGCTGTACCCTATTTCCTACCGGATCTACTAGAGTTCGTGCCGCCGAGTCGCCTCGAATGGGGGCTGGCAATCGTCATCTACGTCATTGCTGCGCTGCTGGTTGAGTTCGTCTCGCACAGACGCAATCCGCTCGCTGGTCTCTGGCTCTTGAGCAAACCGCAGTAGGGCGAGGTTCAGCCGGGCACCTGCGATTGCAGCCAGGCGAGGCGTTGATCGCGGATGTGCGCGAAGTTCTGGATCGTCGCGTCAAGCACGCCGACAAATTCGATGGCGAAGGATGCGGACACCGCACCGTAGAAGCTCGCCAGGCGCAGATCATGCGTTCGCTGCCAGCCGACCAGGAAGCCGCCACAGTAGGCATTGCCCGCGCCGGTCACATCGATCACCTTGGGCACAGGCACGGCGGGGATGTGCAGGAAGCCGGGCACGCCCTGCTGCGCGACCAGCGACCCCAACTCGCCCATGCGCAGCGCGACGACTTTCGCGCCATCATCCAGCATACGGCGCAGGATCGTTTCCGGCTCTTTTTCGCCATAGGTCAGCCCGGCTTCGAGCAGGTTGGGCGAGACGATGTCGGCCTTCGGCAGTGCTGCCTGCAGCGCGGCGAGATTCTCCGGCACCATGAAATACTGATCCGGTTCCCAGAGAATCGTCGCCGCGCCGAAGACCTCGCGGAAGCGCAGGAAATCATCGGCATAGCGCAAGACAGTGACGGCGCGCGCATCGCGAACGGCCAGCGGTACGTCATCCGGCAGCGGATCGATCAGAAACGAATGATAATCCTCGACACGGAAAATCTCGCTGCGCTTCCCGTCCCACTCGAACACCTGCCAGGCGCGGATCTGCGGCAGATCAAGATACCGGACGTAGGTGAGATCGAAATCGCGTTCGAGGCGCGCCTGGATTTCGGGCGGCAGGCCGGTGCCGATGCTGGCGAGCACAGTCGGGCGCACGTCCCAGACAGCCACCCCGGCGGCGCAGTGCGTGACTCCGCCGCCGAGCACAGCCATATCCGTCCGGCCATCGGGATAAACGATGTCGTCGATGATGATGCTGCCGACGCAGACAAACTCAATGGGCGACATGGGCGCTCCTCAACCTAACGCTGTAGCTCGTCGATGATATGGCTGTCGCGGATGCGCGATGCGCCCTCCGCTGCCCAATCGACGGTGCGCCCGCCGCCGAAATCGCGGAAATACTTTGTGCCGAGCAGCTCCGCGCGTTCCGCCGACAGCAGTTCACCCGCCAGGCTGTAGATGATCGGCGCGAAGCACTCACGCACCTCGCCGCGCACCGGCAGCACCGTCTGCACGTACTGGTTGATCTCGGTCTCGCCTTCCGGGAGCACGGCAGCCAGCGGCTGGTTGATGCTCTGGGCGGCCTTCGCCAGTTCCGCCATCCGGCTGGCGTCGAATCCGCCCGTATCCATCAGGATCGTCGGCACGGGATGGCCGACGAAGTATTGCAGGTGCGTCCATTCTTCCGTTTCCTGCGCCATGGCCGAGTCGCCGCTGGCTTCGAGCAGCTTGGCCGCGCTGAACATGGCCGCACCGTAGAGCGGGCCGCCCGCGACGAACACGTATTCCCGCGCATCCCGCCACTCGGCGACCAGCGCTTTGCTCACTGGCTCGCAGACGGCGATGGTCTCTTCCAAGATGCGTGCCAGATCGCGCAGTTCGGCGCGCAGGGCGTCCGCCCCGGCGGTCGTCAGATGCCCGCGCACCTCGCCGATGCGAATGGCCGCGCTGTAGAGCGCCATCTGCGACGCGAGATAGGAGCGCACACCGGGCACGACCATGCCCGCCAGTTCGTCCGGCAGCGGCGGCACGGTCGTCAGGAAGATGCGCTCGGCGGTCTTTGCCAGCGGCGAGCCAGCCGTGCCGGTCAGGGCGACGGCGGTTGCGCCCGCCTTGCGTGCCAGCGCTGCCGCCTCAATTGTGCGCGAGACGACGCCGGAGACAGACACGGCGATGACGAGGTTGGTGTTCGGGCCGGTTGGCGGCAGAAACCCGGCGGTGTAGCGGCTGAAGGTCAGCGAACTGAGCGCCTGGGCGCTGATCCCGGCCAGCTGGTGGAAGGCGAGTTCGGCGCCATATGAAGCATGGTAGCTGTCGCCGCAGCCGACGAGATAGACGCGCTTGACCGAGGTGCAGAGTTCGAAGTCGAAGGTGTGCCGCGCCGACTCGTCAAATGGCTGGGTGACCTGGCGGATCAGTTCCGGCAGTGTGTCGATCTGTTGGTGCATGGGTGAGCGTTGTGTCATCGTGGTTCCTCTCTTCTCGCCTATGGAACGTCAGGCGCTGATGGTCTTATAGAGCAGTTCTTTCCAGCGTTTGGCGTCGATTTCCCAACAGACAGTGATGTGTGGCTCACCTTTGGCGACCAGCGGTGCCCACATCGCGACGTTGGCCGTGTCGTAGGGTGCGACGTTGAGCTGATCGACGACGGTCATGCCGCGCGTGTACGTGCCGTCGCATTCCACCTCGACATAGTGCTTGCTCTTGCGCGTGCAGATGGTCGGATCGATGGCGATGGCCATGGCGACCGGGTCGGGCAGGCCGAGGCCAGGGTCGCCGAGCCAATCACGGTTGGCCGCCAGCGCCGAGGCATTGCAGTCGATGGCGAAATGCGCCAGCGGCGTGTTGATGACGTCTTTGCAGTAGTGCATTTCGTCTTCGGTCAGGTTGGCCTCGCCGCGGCAGGTCTCCCAGCCCGCCATCTCGATGGGCAGGCCGGAGCGGAAGACGACGCGCGCCGCTTCCGGGTCGCACCAGATGTTGTACTCCGCCGCCGGGGTGATGTTACCGACGGTGCAGGCCGCGCCGCCCATGACAACGCAGCGGCTGACGTTCGCCACAATGTCCGGCGCTTGCACGACCGCCGCTGCCACGTTGGTCAGCGGGCCGAGCGTTACCAACTCAACGCCGGGATTCTCACGGATCAGATCGATGAGCGCCTGGACGCCGTGCTTGGGCTGCGGCTGGAGTTTCGGCGCGGGATAGTTCATGTTGCCCATGCCGTCCGGGCCGTGGAAGAAGTAAGCGCGGTAAATCTCACGTGTCAGCGGCGCATCGATGCCGTCGTAGACAGGCGTCTGCTTGCCGCAGATTTCGACCGTGTAGCGCGCATTGATGCTGGCCTGCGCGACCGGCATGTTGCCCGCGACAATCGTGATGCCGATCACGTCGATCTCCGGCGTTTGCAGCGCCATCAGGATCGCAACGGCATCGTCGGAGGCGGTGTCGGTGTCGATAATCATTTTTCGCGTCATCGATGTTTCCTCAGTTCTTGATTCAATGGAGGGCACAGATTTGGTTAACATGATCCATGCTCTCTCGCCCTTTTTCCAGCGCCTTCAGTGCGCTTGATTTCTCCTAGCCGACGGGTTGACCCGTCGGCGGCCTGATCTTCAGATTCTCACGCCTCCATGCGGGCCATCTCCAGGTCGATCAGGCGCTGGCTATCGACTTCGACGCACACGTTGACGCGCGGGCGATTCTCCCACTCCGGGCGGAGGCGGTCGCCCAGATTCGGCCAGGTCTTGCCCCGGCTCAAGCCCTCGGTTTCGACGCGGATCGGCCAGTGCTCGGTCTTGAACAGCGACGGATCGATTACGTAAGCGATGGCCGACGAGTCGTGGACGAAGATGCCGTCAACTTCGTAGGTGCGCTCGAAGAAATCACGGTAATGCGGCACGATCCGGGCAATATGCTGTGCCAGCGGGCTATTGATCGTGCTGTAGTGTTCGAGATGCTTGCGTTTCATGTTGACTTTATGCGTCACGTCCAGGCCGACCATCGTTACCTGCCAGGGCGCGCCGAAGACGAGATCGGCGGCTTCCGGGTCATTGCGAATGTTGGCTTCGGCTGCCGGGCTGGCGTTGCCGGGCACGATGGCGTTGCCGCCCATGAGCACAACCTCGCGGACGTTCTCAGCGATGCGCGGCTCCAGGCGCAGAGCGAGGGCGATGTTCGTCAGCGGGCCAACCGGCACGAGCGTGATCTCGCCCGGATGACGCATGACCTGCTCGATGATAAAGTCAGCAGCGGACTGATCGATAGGCTGCCCCTGCGGCGGCGGCAGGAAGAGATTACCCTGGCCGTCTTCGCCATGAACATAGGGCACGGGGCCGCCAAAAGCGCGCGTCAGTGGGTCGGCGACGCCGCTCGCGACCGGGATCTCCCGCCGATCCGCGATCTCCATCAGGCGGACGGCATTGGTCGATGCCAGCGCCGTGTGGACGTTGCCGAAGATCGTCGTCAGCCCGATCACGTCCAACTCTGGCGACTTGAGGGCGAAAAAGATCGCCATTGTGTCGTCAACGCCGGGGTCGGTATCGATAATGATTTTGCGCGCCATCAGCAGCCCTTTCTTCCTCTAAGACGTTTAACCGGCGATGACCTTGACCGCGACCTTGCGCCCACGCGGCCCATCGAATTCGCAAAACAGGATGCTCTGTGAGCCGCCCAACAGCGGCTTGCCACCGGCCACGATCAGCGTCAGGCTGTGGCCGATCAAGGCGGCTTTGACATGACCGGCGGCATCGGCGGGCGTGTCGTATTGGTGGTGGAAATCGACGCGCTTGGGCACGAGCCGCTGGAGTTCTTCGACAATGTCGGTCGGCGTGGC
>JAHDWN010000009.1:0-116659 GCA_023382675.1 Anaerolineae bacterium | reverse complement strand
GTCGAGCGCGGAATTGACGGTGATGGCGGCAGTGGTATGCGGCACGAAGAGCACGCACAGGCCATCCTGCACACCGGACGCGGTGATGGCTGCGCGCACTTGCGCCGTGATGTCGATCAGCGATTCGCCATTCTCGGTCTGGAGTTGGATCTGATTCAGCATCGGTGGTCTCGTTTCAGGTAGGCAGGCGCAGATGGTGACGGCTCAAGAGTGTTTCGACTTCGGCGCGGGTGGGTGCATTCCGCCCGCCGCCTGATTTCTGGACGGAGGCCGCGCCGCAGGCGTTGGCGATGCGCGCCGCGTCTGCCCAATCCAGGCCGTTGAGCCGCGCATAGATCAGACCGGCGTTGAAGCAGTCGCCCGCGCCAACCGTATCGACAACCTCGACGGCAAAGCCGGGGCTGTCGAACCGCGCATCCGGCTGGATAACGGTGCAGCCATCCGCGCCGCGCTTGATCACAATCGTCTGTACGCCCAGGTCGAACAGATAGCGATAGGCCACCTCGCCGTTGTGTCCTTCGGCGACCAGTGGCACTTCGTCCGCCGTCATCATAGCGATGTCAGTCAGTTCGGCCATCCGGCGCACCCGCGCGGGGTCGATGGTGCGCAAGGTCGGGCCGGTATCGCAAAAGACCGGGATGTTATGCGCCCGTGCGCTTGTCATCGCGCCATCCATGAGCAGGGGAAGCTGCTCCTCGTGGAGGTTGTAGCCCTGGGCGAATACAGCGCCCGCCGAAGTCACCAATGAGTCCAGTTCGGGCGTGTATTCGACTACCGGCCCGGTCGCCAGGTTGCCGATGAAGACGTGCTCGTGTGTACGCTGGTCGATCAGGTCTAAGACGAGGCAGCTCCGCGAGCCGGGGTGCGTGATCGCGCCCCGCAGGTCAATCCCCTCGGCAGATAGGATGCGGCGTAGTTCGGCCCCGAACATGTCATCGCCGATGGCACCGAGCGCCAGTACATCCAGACCGAGGCGGCGCGCCATAATGTTGAAGTTGCAAGCCCCCCCGGCTTCGAGATACGCGCCGCGTGTCTCCTGGTGATCGAACGGGCGCACCGGCAAATGCACCGGCGTGATCAGATCGGCGACCAGATCGCCGATAGATACGACCCGCCCGCTCATGAGCGTCTCGCCACCAACTGCTCGATCTGATCGGCAAGCTGAGGCACGTGATAACCGGCAAAGATCGGGTCGGCGTCGAGCCGCGCCTGGATCGCTTGCGGGATGGCGTCGATGCCGCCATACGCCCCGGCGATGGCGCAGGCAATCGCGCCAACCGTATCGGCGTCGCCGCTCAGGTTGGCGGCGTAGATGGCCGTCTGGCGCGGGTCAGCGTCGGCCATCACCAGCACGCCGAAGGCCGCGCCGACCGTCTCGACAATCGAAAGCGACGTGCCGACCACGTCGTAAAGCTCGCGCAGGCGTGCTCGTGGGTCACTGCCTTTGCGGGCGATGTCCACGGCCATGTCGATGCGGCGCGCGACCGATGGCCCCAGCCAGGGATTGCCCTTCTGCCTGCCCAACTCTGCACCGAGCATCCCGGCAGCGATGATCGCATCGAGCGTCGCATCCTCGCGCATGGCGACGGCCACTGCCGCCGCGACCGCGCACGCCCCAGAGATGGCGACGCTGGTGTTGTGCGTCGGGATGCAGGAGATATGCGCTTCGTCAATCGCGCCCATCGGATCATTGGGATGCAGCAGACCGACGACCGAGACACGCATGGCTGCGCCGTTGGTATCGCCGAAATGACCGGTCGTATAGGGATCTTCGCCGCGTTTGAGCGCCTGGACGCCGCGCCGCGTGCTGGGGCCGACGTAGCGCGATTGATCGCCGCCGGTGCGGTCGTACCAATCGACAATCGCTTCGATGGTTGCGTCAAGCGTAACTCCGCCGCGCTTGACATAAGCCCGCGCCAGCGAGAACGCCTGCTCGGAGTCATCGGTGATACGGGCAGCCGGCAGCCCGGCATGGACTTCGTGATCGTCGGGGCCGGGCAGGAAATCTTCGATCCAGCCGTAGGCCTTCCAGGTCTGATCCGGGTCGAAATAGGCTGGCATTCCCCAGGCATCGCCCAGCGCCTGACCGTATAAACCGCCAAGGATTTTGTGTTTCAACATGAAATTCTCGCAGACTAAGTTGGCTGCGCGCTCATCGGCGCAGACCGCACCAGATTCAAGCCACCGAGCACCACCCAGACGAGTGCAGCGAGCACCAGTCCGCCGCCGATTGCCACGATGAGCGGCGGGCGAAACAGCGATAAGAACAGCGCCAGATAGACGCCCAGCGTGACGAGCGTCGCCGCGCCACTGAACAGTGTCTGCTGCCGAATACGCTCGACCCGCGCGATGAACGGCATATTGAGCGCGATTAAGATCACGGAGGTCACGGCGATCACCAGGCCGAGCGGAAATGCCGTTTCTTCGCCGCCGAAACCTTTCGGCGCGGCAAACATCGAAATGCTGATAATCACGCCGATTATCGCGATCATGCCGAGGACGACGTGCAAAACGCTCAAGCGTTGGAGCACGCGCCAGTAGGTCGGGTCGAAGCCCGCGCCCTGCGCCGCCCGCTGCGCCCGGATGATCTGCACCTGGCGTGCCTGGAGCGCGTAGATGACCAGCGCCATGATCGTGGCAACGAACGGGATCATCTGCGGCAGTTGCGACGGAATTTGCAGCGTGCCGATGCGGATCGCCAGCGCGTCGAAGAAGCCGAAAACGAGCGAGGCGATGGCCGTGCCCACAGGGCGGTTGCCGCCCAGCAGCGGTGTCGCCAGCGCGATGAAGCCGCGCCCGGAGGACATGTCGCGCTGGAAGAGCGTCAGGTAGCCCATGCTCAGATGGATGCCGCCCAGCCCGGCGAAGACGCCGCTGAGGAGAAGCGCCATGTAGCGCGTCCGCACCACAGGGATGCCGACCGATTCGGCGGCGGCGGGGTTTTCGCCCGTCGCACGGAGATGGAAGCCGAACGGCGTACGGTAGAGCAGGAACCAGACGAAGATCACCGACAGGAAAGCGATCCAGGTCATCGCGCTCTGGTTATCGAAGACGTTGAAAATGAACGGGCCAATCACCGGGATCTGGTTGATGAACTCCGGCAGTTGGATGAACGGTACCTGCAAGCTGGCGAGGGTGCTCGTGTTGCCACGGTCGCCGGTCAGCTCGTACATGACGGCGACCGTCCCCGCCGAACCGAGGATATTGAGCGCGATGCCTGCCAGGATCAGATCGGCTTTGAGCCGCAAGTGAAAGAAGCCGAGCAGCAGCGCGAGCAAGACCGAGCCGAAGACGCCTGCGACCAGCCCCAACCACGGGCCAACCACGCGCCCGACATCGACGCCGAACCACTGCTGCGAGTAGGCACTGATGACCACGCCAATGAAGGCCGACACGAGCATCAAGCCTTCGAGGCCGATGTTGATCACACCCGCGCGATCCGAGACGAGCGCGCCGAGCGACGGCAGCAGGATTGGCGTCGTGACGCGCAGGATCGACGCGAGGAAAGCCGCGCTGAAAATGCCCTGAATCACATTATCAAACATGGGCGGTACCCTCGATGGCTGCGGTGGCTTCCGGTTTCTGATCGGGTGTCGATGCCCGGTCGGTGCGGCGATAGCGATAGAGTGTTATGAGCGCTTCGGCGGTGATCAGCAGAATGATGACCGCCTGGATGATGCGCACAACCTCGAAGCTGACGTTGGCATCGCGCTCCATGAACTGCGCGCCCGCCCGCAGATAGGCATAGAGCAGGCCGGTGAACGGGATGACGAGCGGGTTGTTGCGCGCGAGCAGCGACACGACGACACCCTCGAACGCCAGCCCCAGCGAGATATTCAGGATCAACATGCGGTGGATGCCCATAGCCAGGTGCGCCCCGGCCAGCCCGGCCAGAACGCCGCTGACGGCCATCGACAGCATGATGACGCGTTTCGAATTGATGCCGCCGTAGTCCGCGAACTTGCGATTCGAGCCGACCATGCGGATTTCGTAGCCGAGCGGCGTGCGCGAGATCAGGAGCCAGGTCGCGATCACCGCTATGATGACGATGAAGACGGCAATCGTCACCTGCGTATCCGGGATGATGGGCGCGAGGACATTGCCTTCCGGGAAGGGCGCGGAGGCGGTGTAGCCTGCCGTCGGCGGTTTGATCTGGAACGTCAGAACCAGCTCATAGAAGCGCGTTGCGACCGCGTTGAGCATGAGCGTGGCGACGAGTTCGTTCGCGCCCAGGTAGGCTTTGAGCACGCCTGGTAGCAGCCCCCAGAGAAAACCCGCCGTCATCGAGGCCAGGATTGCTACCGGCACGACGATTAACGGTGGCAGGTTCGTCCATGCCAGACAGATTGCGCCGGAAACGAGCGCGCCGAAATAGAGTTGGCCTTCCGCGCCGAGGCTGAATTGGCGCGCGCGAAAGACGACGGCGATGGCGAGGCCGATCAGAATCAGCGTCAGCGCGTCCTGAATCCAGACCGCCCAGCGATTGGGGCGTCCGAGCGGGCCGAGCAGGAAGGCTTCATAGGCCGTGTTGGTGGCGCTGATTGCCTCCGAGAGGATCGTGCCGGTGCTCAAGGGTTCGGGCTGTGTCGTGATCGTGTAGACGCCGCTGGCGGGCAGAGTGAAATCGGCGATGACCGCGTCTTTCTCGCTGCGCAGGTCTTCGAATTGTTCGAGCTGTTCGGCGGCGGCGCTCGTGCTCGACGCCAATGTCTGCCCATCCGGGCCGAGCAGCGCCACCTGCAAATCGACTTCCGAGCGCCGGTTGGCGGCGGCAGCCAGGATAGTGATCACGTCACCCTCGTTGCCGGCAAAGGTGAAGCTGGCTTCGGTCAGCGGGTCGCGCACGCCGGGCTTGTTGAGTTCGCCGCCGCGCTGGCGTCCATATTGCAGATCGACGTCGTCCTGCTCGACCGGGGCAGCGTCGGAGACCAGCGCGACGATGAATTCACCCTGGGTGTATTTGTTGGCCGTATCCAGATTGAACAGGCTGGTGACGACGTAGCCGAAGATCAGCGCGGCGATCACGGTGATTGTGACGCGCAGCGCGTTCCACTTCAACTGGGCCACGAACAGGGCCACGCTGACGCCGACCAACGCATTGACGAACAAGATGCCGCCTGCGCCTGCCGTGGTGTTGAATTTCTCGACCCATTCATCCAGCGTGCCCGCGCCGAACACGCGATAGCTGGTGGCGAGAAAGATGATCAGGCCGACGATGATGGCGATGACGTAGCTGATGTTGCGACTTGCTTTGCCGTTCATGATCCGCCAGCCTCCATTTCTTCCGCTGTTTGACGGACCGCGCCGAGCATATACATCCCCAATTTCTCTTCCGTGAGATCCGGGCCGTTGGGCAGCATACAGACGATCTCGCCGTTATACATGACCATGATCCGGTCAGCCAGCTTCATCACCTCCTGCAAGTCCGCCGAGACGAGCAGAATTGCCAGCCCTTCCGTGCGCTTATCGACAAGCTGCTGGTGAATGAACTCGATGGCGCCGATGTCAACACCGCGTGTGGGCTGAGCGGCGATCAACAGGCGCGGATCGCTGGAAAACTCGCGCGCCACGATCACTTTTTGCATGTTGCCGCCGGACAGGGACATGACGGGCTGCTCGCCGCTCTGCGTCAGGATGCCAAACTGATCGATGAGCGCCTGGCTGTTGTCGCTGATCGCGTTTGGCTGGAGCAGCAAGCCCTTGGTAAACGGCGGCCGGTAGTAGCGGTCAACGATCAGGTTATCGGCGATGCTGGCATCGGCGGCGATGCCGTTGGTCAGGCGATCTTCCGGGATGTGGGTGACGTGAGCCTCGCGCACGCGGCGCGGCCCATGATTGAGGATCGAATTGCCATCGACGAACGCATCACCGGCGGTGGCGTCGCGCAGGCCGGTGAGGACTTCGACCAGTTCGGTCTGTCCGTTGCCTTCGACACCGGCGACGCCGAGGATTTCCGACTCGTAGACGTTGAAGGTCGCGTGATCCAGCAGTTTGCGCCCGGCTTCGTTGGCATAGGTCAGCCCACGGACTTCGAGCACTGACTTGCCATGCTTGACCGGCGGTTTATCGACGACCATGAAGACTTCGCGCCCGACCATCATGCGCGCCAGCTCCGGGACGGATGTGTCGCGTGTGTTGACCGTGCCGACCACGCGCGCGTCGCGCATGACCGTGACCCGGTCGGAGATTTCCATGACCTCGCGCAGTTTGTGGGTGATGAAGATGACCGTCTTGCCCTCGGTGATCAGGTTGCGGATGGCGGCGAACAGGTCGTTCGTCTCGCGCGGCGTCAGCACCGCTGTCGGCTCATCGAGGATCAGGATCTCCGCGCCCCGGTAAAGCGCTTTGAGGATTTCGACGCGCTGGCGCATCCCGACCGGGACGGTTTCGATGCGCTGGTTCGGCTCGACGTGCAGGCCATAGGTGGACGACAATTGTTCGACATCGCGGATCGCCTTCTGGCGGTCGATGGTGACGCCGTGCTGCGGTTCCATGCCCAGAGCGATGTTCTCGGCAATCGTGAACGAATCTACCAGCATGAAATTCTGGTGTACCATGCCGATGCCCAGCTCAATTGCCTTGTGCGGCGATTCGATTTCGACCTGCTTCTCCTTCAAGAAGATGTCGCCGGAGGTGGGCTGTTCAAGACCATAGAGGATTTTCATCAGGGTGGATTTGCCCGCGCCGTTTTCGCCAACGATGGCGTGAATCTCCCCTTTTTCGACCGAGAGCGAGACATTCTCATTCGCGCGCACACCGTTGGGATAAACTTTGACGATGTCGCGCGCTTCTAATAAAGCCATATCCATGCTTCCTGGCTACTCGTGACGCAAATCTCCTGTCCCACAGGAAATTCGCACGGCGCGGTCAAATACTAACTTTGTCCACTTAAGAAAGCGCCGGGGCAAGCATGGCCCACCCCGGCAGAATTTTCGAACAGTGCAGGCTACATGCCCAGGTACATCGAAGCGTCGAAGTCGGTCGCCGGCATTTCCGAGCACGGCGTGCCTACGGTCGCAACTTCGTCTTCTGCGCCAAAGACAGTAATGACGGAAATGTCACCGTTCACGACGGCTTCTGAAGCCGCAGCCACGAGTTCCTGAACGTTTTCAGGTGTCGCGGCTGTGTAAATGTCATTGATCGACAGTCCGACGCCACCCTCGGCAAGGCCCAGACCTTCGGCCTGACCCAGCGGCAGTTCGCCCGCAAGATAGAGTTCGAACGCACGGAAGAGCGAGTTATCGACATTCTTCTGCATACTCGTCAGAATGCGCTCTGCCTGATCGGGATTCGTGTCGAGGATGATGCTGGCCTGATCGCTATCGACACCGATAGCATAGTGGCTCTGTTCTTCAGCCGCTTCGAAGACACCCACGCCCGTGCCGCCCGCGATCTGGAAGATGATGTCGGCGTTCTGCTCGAACATCGCCAGCGCGATCTCTTTGCCGCGCGCTGGGTCATTCCAACCGCCAGCATACTGGACAAGCACCTGGCTGTCCGGGTTGACGAGGCAAGCGCCCTGCTCGTAACCAACGATGAAGTCGTTGATGACCGGGATGTCCTGGCCGCCGACCGCGCCGATGAATGCATCGTCATTGAAGCCTTCAATGCCCGACGTAGTCATCGCTGCCGCGTAAACACCGGCGAGGAACGAACCTTCATTCTGGTTGTAGGTGATCGAGTAGACGTTGGCGCAGCCTTCGACGCAGAGGTCTGCGTTGTCATAGGGCATTGACGCGTCGAAGAAGATGAACGTCTTGTCCGGGTACTGGTGTGCGCGTGCGGCCAGGAAATCGATCATCTGGAAGGTGCCGGTGATGAGGATGTCATAGCTCTCGCTGTCGGACATCACATCTGCCAGGCCGCTCTCCCAGTTCTGCGGGTCGATGCCCAGTTCGACCGTGTTGGTTTCCACGCCATATTCATCAGCGATACGATCGACGCCGCGCTGCGCCGAGTCAAAGAATGATTTGTCGCCGAGGACGCCGTTGACGACCAGGGTGATGCGCACATCTTCCTGGGCGCTGACAGCGCTGAGCGATACAACCATCAACAGTGCAAGTGTCATTAATACAAGGAACAAAGTCTTCCGGCTCATGGAAAATTCCTCCCGATAGGGGTCTTCAGTGTCCAGCGGCAGTAAGATTACATAGTATGTCAACCCTTGTCAACGAAACCGCCGGGCGCTCTCATTCAGCGCGATTTCACCGCGCAAGCGCATACTGGCGGCTCATTTCCGGTGCGAGCGCGAGCGCCGCTGCTGTGTAGACTGTCAGCCAGGTGATGGCGTGCTGTACGTCTGGCAGGTAGGCGGATTCTTCGGTCGTGTGCGGGCTGGTCATCGGCGGGCCGATCATACCCAGGACCTGCGTCCAGCGGCCAAGCGGCATGTCGTCACTGCGCGAGAGATAGCCGGTGTTGAGCTGGACTGCGCCGGGCGTCAGGTTGTTGAGTTCGGCGGCCAGGTCAGCGCCAAGCGCGATGTAGTTGGGCGCGACGAACGAGCCGCGGCTCCACGCGGAGACCGTCCCGAAGCAAGCGCCTTTGCCGACGGCAGGCACACCATCCGCGCCCGCCGTCTGCGCGTCCACGCTGATGGCGCCATATGTGGGCGCGGGCATCATGCCAGCGAGACGCGCTGCACCGTGGCCGAAATAAGCGTCGGGGATGCCTTCTTCGAGATCGCTGAAGACGAACAGCACCCGCCGCTTGTGGCTGATGAGCGCCGCTTCCACGCGCGCGAGCGCTGCCGCCGCGCCGAGCGCCGTGATGACACCCAGGCAGTTATCCAGGCCGGTGCCGTGGATCGTGCCATCTTCCAGTCTGGGTGGAGCATCCATGACGACGGTGTCGTGCCAGGCCAGCGCGCCTTCTTCGGCATGAAAGTGGATCTGATTCGCGCCGCCCTGATTTTCGACCACCAGTGTGCCGCGCGCGCTGATCTGAATGGTGCCGTTGGCAAAGCGCAGGGCTTTGGCGCGCGCCTCGTAGCGCTCGCCCGGAATGCGGATCGAACACATGGCGTAGAGTTCGCCCGTTTGCGCACTGCGCACGCGGAAGCTGGGGCGATCCATGTGGGCGATGACGATCAGATCGGCTTGCGCTTTGTCCGCGCCGAGGGCGATGCCGGCGTTGCCCGTTCGCCCCAGATGCGGGATGAAGCGCCGTGCCAGGCCAAGTCCCGCCGCCAGGGCTTCGATGTCGTCGACGATGGCATCAGGCAGCCACGCGCCGCCGGAAGGCGCGTTCGCCAGCAGAAGCTGTTCCAGCGCGTGCCACAGGCGGTCGAAATCTTGCAGGAAGACGTTCCCTTCGAGAGCGGCGTCCAGCCCCGGCAGGTCACGATAGAGTTGGTTGAGCATCGCGAGTTCTCCAATCCTCAGTTTCGGGGGTGCCCGCGCCGCAGGTCAGGCAAAGGGCGGCTGATGGCGTGCAGTAGCAGTTGAACGGTGTGTTCGAGATCGTCGAGGCAGACGATTTCGAGTGGCGAGTGCTTGCCGCGCATAGGAATGCCGACGATGGCGCTCGGCAGGCCCAGCAGGACGGCGGTTTTGGCATCGCTCATCAGGCCTTCGACGGCGTCCTGCTGATAGGGCAGGCTGTTGTCACGTGCGATTTGCTTGAGATGGGTGCGCAGGCCGGGGTGTACGTGCCAGCTATTGCCGCCGCGTGTGTAGAGGTAGGCGGTCAGCACCGGGCCGCCGCCAAGCGCCACCTGTCCGAGCGCTGCCGTGTCCGGCGTATCGTGGCTGACGGTGCCGTCGATGAAGATGGTGGCGCTCGGCTGGGTAGCTTGCAGCGCGTGATATGCGCCCAGGCAGTTGGTCTCTTCCTGCACCGTGCCGATCAGGTAAATCGTCATGTCAGGCGGTCGCGTCAGACGGCGGGCGACTTCCAGCAGCACCGCGCAGCCCGCCCGGTTATCCAGGTACGGGCCGCTGAAGTAACCGCCCGGCAGATCAACGGGCGCCGAAGCATAGACGACCGGCGTCGTCATCTCGACCGCGCCCGGCTGGCCGAGATCGATGTACAGGCTGCTGGCCGTGGCGAGCGTATCGGACTCGCGCGCCTGGTGCTCTGAGCGGACGCCGATCACGCCGGGCAGGTCACCGACGCGGACGGGCGCGCCGGGCAGCGCCTTGAGATTCACGCCGCCGACCGGCACGACGCCGAGCAGCCCATCACCCAAGATACGGTTGACCAGAAAGCCGATGGTGTCCATGTGCGCGAGCAGGGCGATGCTCGTTTGCCCGGCAGCGCCAAAGCGCGCGATCACATTGCCGAGCGCATCAACCGTCACCTCGTCGGCGGTCACGGCCAGCGCGTCGGCCATGTGGCGCGCAATCACGTCTTCATGGCCGGAGAGGCCGGGGATGCTGCTCAAGGTGCGCAGCAGCGGCGAAAACGTGTGGGCGTTGGCGTCTGTGGGCATATCAGGCTTTCAGCATCCGCTCGAACAGCGCATACACGCGCTCAAGCGCCAGCCCGGTGACGATGCGCACGTTGGCCGGTTTTTGCGTGAGCTGCATGTAGTCGATGACGGTCTGTCCGCGCGTCGCCGTGCCGGTCAGTTCGACGGTGACGTGGTGCGTCTGGCTGGCCTGGACGATGTCCGGCTCCAGCGTCAGTGCCATCGCCAGCGGGTCGGGCAGCAAATAGCCGAAATCGGGACGGATCTGGCGCAGGAAGACCGCCGTCTTCTGCGAAATATCGCGGAAGAAGCGGCCGGCGCGCGTGTCTATCTGGCAGAGTGTATCGAACTGTGCCCAGGTGAAGGGGAAATCGAGCGTCGTCTCCCACGAGAGCATGGTGCTCATCGGGAAGGCGTCGAGCACCACGTAGGCCGCCTCTGGATCGCAGTAGATGTTCCACTCGGCAGTGACCATGGCCGTGTTGCCCTGCGCGCGGATCGTGCCGCCCATCCAGACGAGCTGCTTGATCTTCGATGGCAGCGTCGGATCGAGGCGCAGCGCCAGGGCGACGTTCGTCAGCGGACCGAGCGTCACCAGCGTCAGCTCGCCAGGGTAGGTGTTGGCGAGCCGGATCAATGCCAATGCCCCGTGTTCGCTCTCCGGTTTCTGTGTCACCGACGGGCGATTGGGCACGTCGCCCAGGCCGTCGCTGCCATGGAAATCCGCCTCAGCGCCCCAGGGCGCGATCAACGGGCGTTCCGCACCGCGAAAAACGGGCACCTGCTTGTCCATGACGGCAAGCGTGGTGAAGACATTCGGCACCACATTATCGACATGGGTGTTGCCGGTCACGGTCGTGATGGCTTCCACCTGAACGTCCGGATGCGCCAGCGCCAACATGATGGCCTGCGCATCATCCACCCCGGCATCCGTATCGATCACCAGACGCAACATAACACTATAACCTTTGCCATAATTCGGATCGGCGGCAGATTGTAACAGGTCTGTCTGGCAACGGGTAAAGAGAGCACACGCGCATAACATCAAGCTGACACGCACTGAAACAGGTCAATGGACGCAAAGAATAATCCAGATTAGGTGGCATGAGGCGCATACACCAGTACAGCACACTGCTTGATGTACCCATCGGGGGAGCGACGCCTGGAAGAATCAGGTTGGTCGGCCGGGTGCGCCCTGTAACTCCTGGTCTTCCTTCAAGAAGATCTCCCGATTCTTTAGGCTTGCCGCGAAGACCGTCTCCACTTCTTTTAACCTGATATTTCTGAAGCGCCTGACTATTACTATGATCGAGAACAGATATGCCAAGAGCAGCAAGATAAGCCCTGCCATCGCCTGACCATATAGAACCCTTTGGAGAATAACCGTGAGGAGGATGCCGATGCTAGAAAGAACAAGAGCGTAGAACATCCCCGAGATATAACGTGTAAGTGATTCAGCAGTGTAGATTTCGGCGGATGAGCGTTGGTCGTGGGTGTTTATCAAGGCTTTGCAATAGTTGAAAAAAGGCTTGTTTCGCTCTTCAAGTTTCCTGCTCAACCATACCTTATCGTAGAAATCTTTAGCCTCTGGCGGAAGATATTTGCTACAGATTTCGCCGAGCCAACCGATGTATGGGAAACGCTCAGATGCATAGAGTTTGAAGCTTCTGTCTTTCGCACGCGCGTTACGGTTGAATCTTCGCTGCCACGCAGCTGACCAATTGTCAGGTCGATCCGGACTGAACAATCGAAGGAGTATGCCGATAAGGTAGCCAAATGTAATCGCAATTACGAGTAGAAGTGGTGCATTGGAAACACTGGCGCTGAGAAGCCGTTTAGTCTCGCTATCTGTAAAGGGAAACAAATATACAACGGCAACAAGATTGAGAAGGAGAAACATTCCGGGCACGAATATTTCGAAGATTCCTTGCGCTCCACCGATTGTAGGGATATTCATGGTCTCTGTCTCGCATTCATTGGGTAAGTTTTATAAGTAGTATCCTCGCTACAGAGACTTTACAGCATCTTTGAAGTTCAAAGCGAATTTCCAGATTGGCCGTGATCTTGGGGTAGGCAGCGCAAGTGCGAGTCATTGCCCCAGCGTGCGCAGGCGTACCAGGCGTGCGGGTTCGTTGGCGACGAGCCAGGCATCCTGCGCGAGCACAGCGTAGGCACGCGCGAAATATGGCTTGGCTTCGGCCTCGCGCCCCAGCAGCAGCAAGCACTCACCGACCTCTTCGTAGGTGTAACCCGGCGGATCGTCGTTCGGATCGTGTTCGTTCAGGAGCGCCTGCTGGATGGCGAGCGCCTCCTCGACGCGCCCCAATGAGCGCAGTGTCCGGGCGACGCACCATCGGGCGATCTGGATCGGCCCTGGCTTGCCGTCCGCGAGGCGGAGATCGAGCGCTTTGCGGAACATCTCCAGCGCTGCCAGGTAGTCGCCATGGTCGTGATACGTCCAGCCAATGTTGTTGTAGAGCGAGCCGCGCCATTTGCGCGCGCGTTCCTGCGGGCTGTTCTCGGCCAGGGCGAGCGCCTTGAGATTCCAGTCGAGGGCAGCCTGACCGCTCTCCACAATCGCGAGCATGTGTGCGGCATCAACGGCATAGCCATCTTCACGCGCCGCCTGCGCCTGCTCCCAGGCGGATTCGAAGCAATGGCGGGCCTGATCGCGCTGCCCGGCGGAGTTATAGGTACGCCCGCGTTCAAGCCAGTAGCGAATCTGCGGGCGGGCCGGTGCGCCATCCAGCTTGCGCTCGACCTGATCGAGCAGTGCGTGCGCCGCGTCAAAACGACGCTGGAGTGAGAGTGTGCGCGCGATCTGGGTTTGCAGTTCGAGCAGGTAGGCGAGATCGCCGCTGGCTTCGGCACCTGGCAGCAGTGCCCTGAACTGCTGCTCCGTGGCGGCGGGATGGTCATAATCCCAGAGCGCGTCGAAATCGGGCAGCGAGGCAGGTTGGTCGTTCATCGTTGGTGTACCTCCGCGCGCTCAGGGCGCGATCACATTGGCTTCGCGGATGAGGGCGATGCGGTAGGGGAACAGTTCCGCCGTCATGACGCCATGTTTGACCGCCGGATCGTTATCCATGATGACGCGCGCCGAGTCTTCATCGTCGGCGTTGAAGATGACGATGCCAAACGTGCGCTCGTCGTCGGTTTGCGTGCGCCCTAAGAGGATGGCGACTCCTGCTTCGATCTGCGCTTTGAGATAGTTGAAGTGGTCGCCGACGATGCGTACCTCGTCCGCTGTGCCGCCGTCGGTGAGCATCTCCAGGCGCGTCGTGCGCAGCAGGTAAAGATACTGGCTCATCACGATCCCTCCAGTTGCTGTCTCGATCAATATACAGCACGCGCGTTCTAAGGGTTCACTATACGCGACTATCCGTTGATCGACAAGCACTCAGAGGACAACAGGCAACAAAAGCGCCCGGCGTAGAAAACAGGCGGGCGCTGAATGTGACTCGGTTGTCGTGCGCGATTTAGCTGAGGTGCGGCTTGATCTGGCCGACGATGCGCTCTTTCGGCTGGTAGCCGGTGATGCGCGCGGCGACGTGCCCGCCCTTGAACAGGAGCAGGGTCGGGATGCCCATGATGCCGTATTTCATGGCGACTTCGCCATGTGTATCCGTATCGAGCTTGCCGACACGCAGCTTGCCATCGTATTCCTGGGCGATCTGGTCGACAATCGGCGCGATCATCTTGCACGGCCCGCACCATTCCGCCCAGAAGTCGATCAAGACTGGTTCATTGCTCTCCAGAACTTCTTTCTGGAAATTACCAGTGGTGACTTCGAACGTATGCATTCCCATCTTCTTCTACACTCCCTTGGTCATCTGCCCGGCAGCCACGTGTGCTACAATTGGTGCCACCAGGATAATTGCCGGTATCACGATTTACCAGACTAAACTCACGACATGACTACTGACGATGTACAGTTACCCGAACTTACCCGCAGACAAGAAGCAATTCTTGCGCTGATCGTCCGCGCTTACACAGAATCGCCGGAGCCGGTCAGCTCCAAGTCGCTCGTCGAGAAGCTCGATGTCAGTTCCGCCACCATCCGCAACGACATGCAGGTGCTCGAACAGCTTGGCTACGTCGCTGCGCCGCACACCTCCGCCGGGCGCGTGCCGACGCAGGATGGCTACCGCTACTTTGTACGCCAGCTGCTCAACATCGTCGAGCTGGACGAGGCCGAGCAGACGCTCATCAACCAGAAGCTCCTGAGCCTGCCGCTGGCGACCGAGCAGTGGATGCGCCAGACGGCGACGCTGCTGGCGCGCACCGCGCAGACGGGCGCACTCGTCACGCCGCCGATGGCCGAAGCCAGCCGCTATAAACACGTGGAATTGATCTCTGTGCAGGGGCGTCTGGTGTTGATGGTCATGGTGCTCCAGGGCGGCGCGGTTCACCAGCAGATGCTGACGCTGGCCGAGCCGGTGACGCAGACGCGCCTGAGCGAGGTCGCAGCACTCATCAACGGGCTGTGCTATGACCTGGATGCCGACAAAGTGCGGATCAAGGGCTTGCAGACGGGGATGCTGGAACGCGAGATTGTCGAACTGATCGCGGATCTCATGGAACGCGCAGACAACAACCAGTTGGTCGTGGTCTATCGCGATGGCTTGAGCGAGATGCTCGGCGCATTCCAGCAGAATGCCGAGGGCGCACAGCAAGCGCTGCGCGTCTTCGAGGAGCGTGCGTTCTTAAACCTGATCCTGAAGGATTTGCTCGCGCCGCAGCCGAACGAAGTCAAAATCATCATCGCCGGCAACGGTCGCTGGGAAGAACTCAGCCACCTGACGATGATCATCAGTCGCTATGGTCTGCGCGGGCAGGTCAGCGGCGCGATCGGTGTCCTGGGACCGACACACATCAATTACGGACGGGCGGTGAGCACTGTCCGCTACATCTCATCGGTGATGACCGAGATGCTGGCGGATGTCTTCGATGAAGAGACACCCGCCCTCAAGAGCAATAATGAAGCAGAAGACGACACGTAGGCATCAGGCCTGCGTTTCGTCGCCAGCTTTCTTCTCAGCTTCTTGTTTACTGCCATCGTTCAGCCCTTTGCGGAAGTTGGCGACGGCGCTGCCCAGTTCGCCGCCAATACGCGAGATGCGCCCGACGCCAAACAGAACCAGCACGATGACAAGAATAATCAGAAGTTCGGTCGGTCCAAGGTTCATTTATGTGCCTCACTTTCCTCGTTCGCGCATCATTATAGCACCTTTGCGAAAAGTGCGATGAGTTGTGGCGAACTCGTGACACGCTGGCGGGTTAGCCCTGGTCTGTGCGACAATATGCGCCCTGAGACACCGCTACGACCAAGGAGCAGCGTATGAGCAGTGAGACCCCGCACTTTGCCGCCGATTTTCTCTGGGGGGCCTCCACCGCCAGTTATCAAATCGAAGGCGCGGTTGCCGAAGACGGGCGCGGCGAAACGATCTGGGATCGCTTCAGCCACACGCCGAGCAAAATTTGTAACGGCGATACCGGCGATGTCGCCTGCGATCATTATCACCGCTGGCAGGAAGACATCGGCCTGCTCAAACGCCTCAATCTGAATTCGTATCGCTTCTCGGTCGCCTGGTCGCGCATCCTGCCGAATGGCCGTGGCCCGGTCAACCAGGCGGGCATCGACTTCTACAGCCGGTTAGTCGATGGCTTGCTCGAAGCCGGGATCACCCCCAGCCTGACGCTCTATCACTGGGACTTGCCACAGCCGCTGCAAGACGAAGGCGGCTGGCTGAGGCGCGGCATCATCGACGATTTCGTCGCCTACACCGACGTGGTGGCGCGGGCACTCGGCGACCGGGTCAAGTTCTTCATCACCCAGAACGAGCCATGGGTCTTCACCTGGCTCGGCTACGTCATGGGCGAGCACGCGCCGGGTTTCACCAGCGAGAGCGTCAAACCCGCGCTAGTGACGACTCACAATGCGCTGCTGGCGCACGGGGCGGCGGTCAAGGCACTGCGTTCCGCCGTGCCGGACGCGCAGGTCGGCATCACGCTCAACCTGTACCACGTCGATCCGGCGACCAACCGCCCGGCAGACCTGGAAGCGGCGGCGCGCCACGACGGCCATCTGAACCGCTGGTATCTCGATCCGCTTTTCCGCGGGCACTATCCATCGGACATGGTCGAACTCTGGCAGGCGGATCTGCCGGACATCATGCCGGGCGATATGGAGCAGATTTCCGTGCCGACCGATTTCCTCGGCGTCAACTACTACTCGCGCCACGTCGTCGCCGATGCGCCCGGTGGCCACTACACCGAAATCATGACCGTGCCGCAGGCAGGCGAGCACTGCGCGATGGGCTGGGAGGTCTATCCCGATGGCCTGTACGCGATCCTCAAGCGCGTCCACGCCGATTACGCGCCGCGCGCCATCTACGTGACCGAGAACGGTGCGCCCTACGATGACGTTCTCACCGAGGATGGGCAAATTCACGATGCCGAGCGCACGTCCTATTTGCAGCGCCATTTCGCCGCCGCCGCCCATGCTGTCCGTGATGGTGTACCGCTCAAGGGTTATTTCGTCTGGAGCCTGATCGACAATTTCGAGTGGGCGTTCGGCTACAGCCTGCGCTTCGGCATGGTCTACGTCGATTTCGCGACGCAGCAGCGCATCGTCAAAGACAGCGGCAAGTACATGGCGCAGGTCGCCGCCGCCCGATCATGAAGCCACCCGCCATTCCCCTGGAGAAGGTCACGGCGCTGCCACTGCAACTGCGCACGGTCATCCCGCCTGAATATCGCGATGAGAACGGGCACATGAACGTGCGCTGGTATATGCAGCTCTTTGACGACGCAGGCTACCCGATGGCGGCAAGCTACGGCGTCACGCTGGACTATCATGCGGCGCATGGCACCGGCGGCTTCGACCTGGAGCATCACGTCCACTATCTGCGCGAAGTCCACATCGGCGACACGGTGGCGATCTACAGCCGCATCCTGGGGCGCTCGCAGAAACGCATCCACTACCTGATGTTCATGGTCAACGAGACCCGCGGCACGCTGGCGTCGATCTTCGAGTGCGTCAATGCCTTCGCCGACATGACCGTGCGCCGCACCGCGCCCTACCCGCCGGAGATCGCCGCCCGGATCGACGCGCGCATCGAACGCGACGCCGCCCTCGATTGGGCCGCGCCCGTCTGCGGCGTGATGGGGCCGTAATGGAGCGAATTCTGGTTTTATCGGCTCGTCTCAAAGCTGTGGAGCAATGTCCAGGGGATCATTCCTTTTTCATATTCCTGCGTTTTGTAGAATTTGGTCAGTTTCTTTCTAAAAATCTTCCCGATATCACTGCGCAGGGTTTGCACCAGGGCAAAGGCATCCGAGACATTAATGGTGATTGTCGAAAACGTATATTCGTCAGTTGTAAGGTTGTAGCCTCCAAGGATAAAGATTGGGCCTTCCGGCAGAGCTCTCCGTCTTTTGTTCTTCCGGTTGTAAAGTCTATCTCTATGAATATTGTTTCTTAAATCAATCAGCTTGAGTTCTGTGCAACCCCTCCGAAATTTATCGAGCACATCCCAAAATTCTGGTTCGGCTCCTGCAAAGAAACCCAGATTGCCTAATCCAACTATTGCCTCGTCAATGCATCCAACGGCAACGAAGAACATTTGAAGATCCCAACCGTTTCTATTTCTCTTCCAGCGGGTAATTTGAGTGCAAGCATTTTCGACAGATTCTAAAAGGAATCTCAGCCAAAGATTCAACTCACGCTCTTCTTCGGGAGATAAATCCTTGTAGTAAGTAACTTTGTTCTGTTTTGCCATCAGCTTGCCTGACACAGACAGAAGTAGGCCGATTCGTCGAGGGCGACGTAAACGCCGCCCTCAATAATTGACTCGTCGTGCTCAGCTACCGATTAGCACTCGCTGTAGCCGCAGGTGAGGCACTTGCGGCAGCCCTCCGCGCGGATGAGCGACACCGTCCGGCATTCCGGGCACAGCGCCGCGCCTGAGATCGCGCCGTTGTGGTTGTGATTGCCGTTGCCATTGGCGTAGGGCGCGTCAGCCTCGTGCTGTTCGTGCCCGCCATTGCTGGCAACGCTGGTATCCGCCGGTTCATCCGGCATGAACAGGTTCAACTGCTCGATCTTTTCCTGCGGGAAATACTGTTCCAGGAGCGCATTCGCGACCGCATCCGGCAGCGAGAGCACGCGGTTGGGGCCGAAGCCGGCCGAGCGCGACCCGCCGATGCCCTGCAGTTGATCGATGACCAGCCGCAGCATCGTCATACGATTTTGCGGCGCGGTCGTGCGCAGTTGCAGCGAGATCATGCGTCCCAGCCCTTCCGCGTCCGCCTGGAGATCGCTGCCGGCCTTGCCCGGCGCGGTGATAAAGACCTCGAACGGATAGCCGTGCTCGTCGCTGTTCATGGTGATATAGGCCGTGCCGTAGGGCGTGATCGTGTTGATCGTGAAGCCGGAGAGCTTCTTCGGGCGCGGGTAAACGCGATGGGGTGTGGCGACGGGTTCTTCGGACTCCTTCGCCTTGGCCTCGCTTTCGGCGCGTTCATCGCCCTTGAGCATGAGCACCTGCTCGTCACGGCTGCCATCGCGATAGATCGTGCCGCCCTTGCAGCCCAGTTCATACATCAACTCGTACAACTCGCGCGTTTGCTCGACAGTGTAATTGTTGGGCAGATTGGCCGTCTTCGAGATCGAGCTATCGACCCAACGCTGGATCGCTGCCTGCACGCGGACATGCGCTTCCGGCGCGAGATCCATGGCCGTGACGAAGTAGTCGGGCAGTTCCGTTTCGTCCGGATGGCTGGCGTACCAATCTTTGACCAGCGAGACCTGCTCTTCGTGCAGCCCCAGGCGGCTCTTGCGGTAATAGACCCAGGAGAAGAACGGCTCGATCCCGGTCGAGGTGTTGACCATGGTTCCGGTCGTGTTATGCGAGACAAAACCGTTGGCGATATACGTGTGATTGTCCGGCACGGATAGATCGAACGTATCGCAGTGGCCGTCTTCGATCTGCGCCACTTCGTCCAGGAAGACATTCATCGCTACGAGCTGGCCGAGACGGCTCTCTTGCAGCGCAGGGTACGTCGCGATCATCCCGCGTACAAAATCCTGGTTGAGAGCACCGTTCCTCAGCCGGTGGATAATCTGCTGGCGCGCAGTGTTGGGCAGCCCCTGCGAACTGGCGTAGAAATCTGCGCACAGCGCCGGGACTTCGATGGTATCGCCACGCCCGTCGCTCGCGCCGAGATGCGCCGCCTGATCGCGCTTACGTTGGCTGAGGAAGCCGACTTCACGCACGAAGGTTGCCGCTTCTTTGCGGTTGAGGATGCGCAGTTCGTAGATGGCGCGTTCGCCATAGCGGTCTTCTTGTTCAGGCATGGTGCGGATCGTGGTGACGACGCCCAGACCCAGCAGCGCTGTCTGTACCTGCCTGATCAGCCTGTGCGAAGTCGAATTCAGCGTGATATTGCCGCGCGTAACACAGCCATCGGCCTCGAACAATCCGCGCAGGAAGGCAGCGACACAGGCGCGGCCTGCCCGCAGCACGGCATCCGGGATGAACGCGCCCGCCGCACCTTCGCCATGATTGCCGCGCGGTTTGGCGAGGTCGTTGGCATGGAAGAAGCGCGCAATATAGTAACCCGTCAGGTTGATGACCCACGCGCCCTGGCGCGTCTCGACCGGTGTCTGGCGGTCGCTGCCCCAAACCCGCCGCAGCAGATCGCCGACATAGTCGAGCAGATCGGCATCGCGCTGGCTAACGACGATGTGCAGCCCGCCGCGCTCCTTGAGATAGCCATCGCCCATATACAGACCGAGCAGTTCGGCGAATTCGGGCGTCATCCTGCGCGGCAGATCGCTCTTGGCATTGCTGGCACGTTCGACCTGCTTGAGCGCCACGCGCTCACCGTCGCCCATCGTATTCTTCTTGAGCACCACGCGGTCGCCCGGACGCATCTCATCCATGCGTCGCCAGACATAATCGCCGTCCTGATTGATGACACGGACACGGTGATTGTGGGTGGCGGTCAGGCTGTAACCGCGCTGCGTCGTGATCGTCTTGACCGGCTGGTGACCGTTGACGTAGAAGTGCGAGCTGGGGCGCAGGCCGACATCGGTATGCACCTCGGTCGTCAAGATTTGCCACTGCTGGCCGTTCGGGTCGCCCAGGCTGACGATGGGGCGCAGCGCCGACTTCGTACTGACGAGCGTGTCCGGCGCGACGCAGCCGGTCGGGGCCTGCGTCAGCAGCGTGACGTTGCGGATGCCCTCGGTGCGCACGCGCTCGCGAATATCTTCTGGCATCGACTGCATGAAGCCGCTCTGGACGAAAGCGTCACCCGTGAACTGTGGGAATGCGCCCTTTTCTTTTGCCAGTTCGACGGAAGTTTCGTAGGCCGCGCGCGTGATGAAGCTGTAGAGCTTATCGATCAGTTCGATGCTCTCCGGGCTGCCGTAGCGCATTTCCAGGCGGATGAGCAGTTCCGCCAGCCCCATGTTGTTCAGCCCGACGCGGCGCTCGCCCTTCTGGACGCGCTCGTTGTCCTCGAAGAAGTACGGCGTCGAATCGATCACGTTATCCAGGAAGCGCGTGGCATAGCGGACACAGGTATCGAGTTCGTCCCAGGCGATATCGTGCTTGTCGGCGTCGTAGAAGCGCGACAGGTTGATCGCACCCAGATTGCAGACCGAGTACGCGCCAAGCGATTGCTCGCCGCAGTTGTGGACGACGATACCGTTGGCCGTGAACGAATGCGTCAGCGGCTCGGTCAGATCGAAGACTCTTTCAACGCCATCCTCGGTGATCGACTCGACCGTCGCAGTGAAGTGCTCAGTGTCGGAATCGCGTTGTGCCTGCGAGAGATACACTTGTAGTTCGGCCTGATCAGCGGCAGAAAGCAGCCCGATCTCGCGCGCGAAGGTATCCAGGCTGTACTCTGCAATGGTCAGCGCAGCGTGATCACGTTCGATGCGTGCTGCAATGCCGAAGTTGGTGAGAAGCTGCTGCACATCTTCCAACAGTTCGAGGCTGTTCGCATACAGCTGAAGGCTGCTGTCGTTCAGGCTGCCGTTGGCTGTGAACAGCGCCTGCAAAAAGCCGCGCTGCATGTCCTCTGTGCCCTGGAAGAGTTCTTCTGACACAGACGGTTTGACTTCGACAAAGCCGTAGGCAATGGCAGCGGATGCAGGGGGGGCGACCTGCATATTGACCCGACCGGCGACAGCCGAAGTCAGCGCGCACTGCTCACCCAGAGCGTAGCCCAGCACACGACCCATTTCCAGCGATCCCTGCGTGCCGAAGCTGCCCTTGCGATTGAGGATGTGAATCCGTTCGCCAGGACGCAGATCTTGCAGTTCGACCCAGCCGCGCGCCGTCATGATGCGGTGATCGGCGGTCGCGCGCACATAGTAGCCCTCGCGCGTCTGCAGGCGATAGACAGGCTTGACGCCCGTCAGGATCACGCGCGAGGCGCGGGTAATCGCCACCTCAGTACCGAAGCGTCCATCGACGACGACATTGACCGGGCTTTCACTGTCGAACAAATCATCCGCGCGCACCAGACCTTGATCGGTGTGGATGCGCGTATCGCCCGTAACGCACGGGTTGGTGCAGACCAGCGGATTGAAGTAGTGGCTGTTGCTCATCTTGTTCGAGCGTTCGCCGAACCAGACGCCCGGCTCAGCGCTGGCCCAGGCGCTCTCGATGATCGCGTTCCAGACCTCGCGCGCCTTGACCGTGCGGTAGCAAATGACCTTGCCGCCCAGCGCGCGCCAGTCGTCGAGGCTGCCGTGCCACTCGGTATCATATTTCGGGTCGCTCGTATCCGGGAAGCACAACTCCCAGTCGGTATCGGCTTTGACGGCTTCCATCAGCCGGTCGCTGACGTTGACGCTGATGTTGGCGTTGGTGATCTGACCCATCGTTCGCTTGCTGTCGATGAAGTCGAACACATCCGGGTGCCAATCATCCAGGATGAGCATGAGCGCGCCGCGTCGCGAGTTACTCGTGTACAACCCCGCACCGCTGAGCAAGTGTACGTCATCGACCTCAAAATCGAACACCTCGGAGTCGCCGAGTGGTTGCAGCGACGTAATCGTGTCCGGCAGCGTGCGCAGAGTCTCGTCGATGTGCTCGGCCAGGGCAATCTGCCCGTCGTCGGCGAGACGCTCGCCGATGCGCGATAACTGGCCGACGGAAATACGCTCGCTCACGCCGTCATAAATGCGCTGGCGATATTTCGCGCGCGCATTCAGGCTGGTGAAGACTTCCGCCGGATATGTCTGATACATATCACGATGGCCGTTCTCATCACTCGCTTTAGCCGTATCGACCAAGGCCGCGAAGCGCCGTTTGAATGTGCTTCCGGTGACGCTCAAGCGATAGATCGTCTGCCAGCCCTGCGCGCTGCGATCCGTGGCGCTGATATGCGCAACGATGCCATTGACGGCGAGCAACTGCTGAACGTCCTCCAGCATGGCGCGGCTGATACTATCGATGCCGTAGCCGCCCTTGCCACTGCGGAAGCAGCCATCGGCGTCGAAGTAGCCGGCAATGAACGCCGCCATCACCGACGACGGCGAGCGGAAAATCGCTTCCGGCACGCGGATCTTGTCGGCCTTGGCTTTGAGCAGGCCGTTGGTGATCAACCACTCGATCAGGAGACGCGAATAGACCGCGACGTTGGCCGAGGCCTCCACCCGGTCTTCAATCACCGGGGCGATGCCGAACACCTTCTCGACGGTTTCGACGATGCGCGCGCGAATCTGCGGGTGCGCATCCGCCGTCGCCATCTTGATCGCTTTTGGCGCTTGCCAGGTGACTTTCTTACCCGTGTGGACGTAGCCATCGCCGTGCATGTAGCCGAGCAAGTAGGCGAGGTCTTCGTCAAGCACTTCCGGCAGTCGCACGTCTTCGTTGAGTCGTGTGCTCATGACAGAACGCTCGTAATCGACTGGCTTCAGGCGAACGTAGTCGGTCTCGACACCGTGGCCGAGCAGGAGCAGGACTTCATCACCTTCGCGCAACTCGTGTAGCGGAATGGTGGTGATGTGACCGCCGCGCAGAACTGCCATCTTGTGCTCCGGCGTGACGCGCACCTTGTAGCCGCGCCGGGTCGTCACCTCGACCAGCGGCTTGACTCCGTTGCGGAAGCGCGCTGTGATCCGCCGCAGCCCTTTGTGGGTATGGGCGTAGAATATCTCGCCCTCTTCGATGCGCTCGGCCAGTTCGCGAGCGGGGATCAGCCCCACACTCGTCAGGATGCGCTCGTCTGGGCCGAAGCAGCCTCCCTGCTCGATCAACCCGGTGACGAAGCTGTAGAGCGCACCCCAGGAGACGGAACCGCTCGAACGACCGTTGACGCCTTTGACGTAGGCATGCCGCGGGCGCAGTGACGAGATGTTGATGCCGACGCCGCCGCCGCGCGACATGATCTCGGTCATTTCGCTCAGCGTATTGATAATGCCGGAGCGGGAATCATGGGGGGACGGGATAACATAGCAGTTGTAGTAAGTTAATAGCTGATCCGTGCCCGCGGCGCTCAGGATGCGTCCGGCAGGAACGAACTTCCAATCTTCGAGCAGCCAGCGGAAACGCTCCGCCCATTGTTTACGCAGCTTGGCCGATTTCTCGACCGCCGCGATGCCCTTCGCCACGCGATCCATCATCTGGCCGGGGTCGGTCTCCAGCGGCTTATCGACGTGCTCGACATCGCGATGCACGACCTCGCCGTCGAGCAGTTCAATTGTCACTTCGGGCAGGCTGAGCCCGATCACCTTGCCGATCTCGCGCTGGCCGGTCTGCGCATTGACGACGACGATGACCAGATCGCCGACTGCCAGCGTCGCGCGGGTCATGTCCTTAAGAGCATAACGATCCAGAAATATTTTGTAACCCAGTTCGTGGAGAGAATTCTTCTGCTTAGAGACCGACTGCGCCATGACGAACCCTTTTCTCAACGCCCATCACAATCAACCTAGTTGGTGACGCCCTCGGCACAAGACAACACGAATCTGAAGGCCTGTACATTAAGCGAACAAGCCGTCAAAAAGGTGACGGTGTTGTGGAACGAGGTGCTGTCAAAATTCCTGGCGTGGCAGCGCCGGGATATAAAACCCCAAAGGTTATTTGGGGGGAGAAAGTTTCAGAAGCAACGATAATTTGTTCTAGCTTGTACCTCCTAATGTAGCATGTTGCCCTGCCTTTGTCTACTAAAAATCTGGGGGGATTTCGTTAGAAATGGGTTTGTCTGTGTAACGTTTTTCCCACATATACCACAACATCCAACATCGCCGCAGTCACGGTGTTGATGCGACCTGGCGAGCGGCGGCAAAAGTCTTTCAGCACCTTAATGCGAAAACATAAGAGCGGGTCTACAAACCCGCCCTATGTGACTTTTGATCAGCAATGTCGAGGTGCAAAAAGCGCTCGATGTTCGTCTATTTTCGCTTGCGCAAGAACGTCGGGATGTCGATGTTATCCTCGTCGTAAACGCGCGCGCCAAACGAAGCATCTTGTTGTGGGCGCTGCGCGGGCGGCTGCGGCGGCGCTGCGGGCGGCGGCAGTGTCTCCGCATCTTGCTGCTGCGGCGGCTGCGGCGCGCTGTACTGCTGTGCCGGGCGCTGTTGCGGAGTTGGCTGGCTGTATTCATACTGCTGCTGTGCCGGGCGCTGCATCGGGCGGTAGGCCGGTTGTTCGATCTTCCGGGCCACCCGGCTGCCTTCAAAACCCGTCGCGATGACCGTCACGCGGATTTCATCGCCCAGGCTCTCGTCGATTTGTGCGCCGAAGATGACGTTCGCTTCTGGATGGGCGCTTTCCTTAATGACACCAGCCGCCGCGCTGACCTCGAACAGACTCAGGTCGCCGCCGCCGGTGATGTTGAACAGGATGCCGCGCGCGCCGTCGATGGTCACGTCGAGCAGAGCGCTGCTGATGGCAGCTTCGGCTGCTTTTTGCGCCCGGTCGTCGCCAGTCGCACGGCCAACCGCCATCAAGGCCGCGCCGCCTTCGCTCATGATCGTGCGCACGTCAGCAAAGTCGAGGTTGATCAGTGCGGGCACGGTGATCAGCTCGGAAATGCCCTGGATACCCTGGCGCAGCACATCATCTGCCAGTGAGAACGCCTGCTGAAGGGTCGAATTCTTGCTCGCGATCTGGAGCAAGCGGTCGTTGGGGATGACGATCAGCGTATCGACCTGGCTCTTGAGTGCCTCGATACCCTGGTCGGCGGACTGCATCCGCTTCGCGCCTTCAAACGTGAATGGCCGCGTGACGACACCGATGGTCAGCGAGCCGAGTTCCTTGGCGATCTGGGCTACGATTGGGGCCGCGCCCGTGCCGGTGCCGCCGCCCATGCCGCTGGCGATGAAGATCATATCCGCGCCGCGCAGCACTTCGTAGAGTTCATCGGCGCTCTCTTCCGCCGCCTTACGCCCGATCTCGGGATTGCCCCCCGCGCCCAGTCCGCGCGTGAGTTTGTCGCCAATGCGCACGCGGGTTTTCGCCCGCGACAGGGTGAGCGCCTGGTTATCGGTATTGACGGCGATAAATTCGACGCCGCCCAGCCCCTCGGCGATCATGCGGTTGACTGCATTGCCGCCACCGCCGCCCACGCCAACCACCTTAATTTGAGCAAAACCCTCACTGGGAGCGAGCAACTCATCCATCGACATATCCTTCCCCTGATTCTCAGCGCGCATCTAACCTTTGGCGGCGGACTGAACGAATTGAACAGGCATATTTACAGACTTAACATTACTATTGTATATGAATTGCCAGACCATGCAATGAAAGGCGTACTTAAGTTTCATTCTAAACGCTATCGTTGTGGGCAGCCGCACCACAAGAAGCCGCCTCTATCTCATTTTATTCCTGTGCTTATGAAATTTTCCGCAAACGATTCTCCAGTCTACGTTTCTTCATCGGGCAGCAGGCCACGGAACAAACCGCCCAGCCATTTGCCCAGCTTGATATTTGGTGTGCCGTTGCCATTGACGTTGAGTGGTGCGGCGCTTTCCATCTGCAGCCCCAGGCGCAGCAGTCCGACGCTGGTGCTGAAAGCCGGGCTGCGCAGGACATCCGCCATACCGGTCAGCCGTTCGGGCTTGGCCAGGCGCACCGGCATTCCCAGCACGTCGCTCGCCAGATCGCGAATGCCGGGGAGCTGCGCACAGCCGCCGGTGACGACTGCGCCCGCGCGCAGCAGGCCGTCGTAGCCGCTGTGTTTGATCTCTTCGAGGACTTTCTCGAAGATTTCTGCTGTGCGCGCTTCAATGACCATGGCGATGTCTGCGCGGCTGAATTCGTCCGGGCCATCCGCGCCGAAAGTTTGAACGGCGAACGTCTCCAGTGGGCCGATGGACTTCTGGCGCGCGTGTCCGTACTGGAGCTTGACGGTTTCTGCCACGTCGAAGGGGACACGCATCCAGTGCGTCAGATCGCTGGTGATCAGGTCGCCGCCAATCGGGATGACCGCCGAATGCCAGACACTGCCTTCGATGAAGACAGCCAGGTCGGTTGTGCCGCCGCCAATATCGATGACGACGACGCCCATTTCGCGTTCCTCGTCGGTGAGCACAGCGTCGCCGCTCGCCAGCGGGTTGAGGATGAAGCGATCCGGCTCGATCAGCGACGCGCGCAGAGCCTGCTCCAGATTAGCGACGACCGTGGCCGGGGCGGTGATGATGTGAACTTCGACCTCCAGCCGGAAGCCGTGCATCCCGATGGGGCTGCGCACGGTATGCACACCGTCAAGCGCGTAACTGCGCGGGATGACGTGCAGTACTTCGCGGTTGTGCGGGATCGCGATCATGCGGGCGTTTTCGATAGCTTTATCAACATCTTCTTCGCGCACGCCGCGGTTGCCCACCAGCCCGACCGCGCCGCGACTGTTCCGGGGTGCAATCTGCCCACCTGCCAGGCTGACAAAGGCGCGATTGATTTCGAAGCCGCTCGCTCGCTCGGCCTGATGCACCGACGCGGAAATGGACGCCGCCAGCGCAGACAGATCCGTGACGACGCCTTTTTTCATGCCGTGGCTGGGTTCGATGCCCACGCCAACGACGAAAATATCATCGGCGCGCACTTCGCCCACGATTGTGCAGACTTTGGTCGTGCCAACATCAATTCCGACGACGAGATGTGCGCTCACGACGACTGATTACCTCACCTTGCAACAATAAACCGGGGCATCGGGCGAACCGACATTGACCTCACTGAGCTGCGCGCCCAGTTCCGGTTGTGCGCGTGCCACGATTGCATTATAGATCAGCAGCTTCTCCGACATATTCGCGCCGCTGCCAAACCAGGCTTCCCATCCCCCAGGATCATTGTAACCCAGGCCTTTGTTCGGGTGATAGCGCAGGAATGGAATCTCCGGCTTCAGGAGGTGTAATTGCAGCGCGCCACTGACGACATCGACCGGCAGCCGCATGTTCGGGCCAAGCGGATCGGCTTCGATGGAGTCGGCGACCACACGCGGCAGGCCATCAATATCTGCACGTTTGCTCATCACCCGCCCCTGCAAATCGATCCAGACAGCGACGCCTGCCTGCTCCCAGACGAGTGCCGGTTCACGTTCCTCGATAACGATCTGCACCATGTTCGGCGGCCAGCCGGTTTGAACCGCCGCGTCGGCAATCGTCGGGTAATCCATCAGGCGCGCCCGCACGTCGGCGGGGTCGATCCAGAAGAGATGCCAGCTATCGACACCGGCGACGGTGTACACATCCGAAACGGTCAGATACTCCGTCCCACCGATGGCCGCGCCGCGCAGGTAGAACAGATCGGCGGTGAAGAAAATCACCAGGACGACGATCATACTGAGCGCGATGATGCCGCTTACAAGACGTGCGCCACCCAAGCCGCGTTCGCGCACACCATGCTGAACCGTCTCAGCTTCCAGAGGAACGGCCGCTGTGCCGGCGCGCCAGATGGCTGCGCGCGCGGTACGGCGATCCTGTCGCGTTCGCGGTGTCGTCATACCCCAACCTGATAGACAATGTCTGCCACAATGATAACCCAAAATCATGTGAAGAATCGAACATTATCCCACAATTCTTGTGATCAGTGGTTATCTGGGCAAGGCTGAAAGTGCGCCTTGCCGTTTGTTATGAGTGATATGCGTTCTCGATCGCGCTACAGTGGGCGCGTATCTGGCGGCTGACCGCAGCGCAGACAGCGCCCTCCGTGAAAGCCCGCCTGCGCGCCACAGCGGGTGCAGCGGATGCGGCTGGTCTCATACAGCGCCTCAGCCTGGGGCACAGGGTAGCGCTGGACGTGGCGCGCCGTGGACATGACCGATCCGCAGGTTTCACAGTAGAAGAAGCCCATGACCCCCGCCTTGCTGCCCGCGCCGCAGGACGCGCAGTAGGCCCGGTTTTCGACCTGCGCTTCCTCCAGGTAGGCATCGGCGCGGGCACGGATAGTCGCGATGTGCAGACCGAAGTAGTGCCCGCTGTTGCGCGCGGTGTCGCGCGTCGCCATGCCGACCAGATAGTAATTCGAGTCGAACAACGGCGCGCCGCCCGCATCGTCCCACGCGGCGAAGTCGGTCGGTATCCAGTGCGCCGCCAGCACGCGCTTGGTCGGGCGCTGTGACCCGCGGGCGATGGCCCGCTGGTAAGGCGCGACGAGCAGGGCTGCGCCATCCGGCACCCGTGGCAGCGGCGTGACCGGCAGGGTTGTGCCCGGCCCATACTCCACGCGCAGGAGTGCCAGGTCAATATCCGGAAATGCGCGCACGACGTAGCCCGGAATCTGGCGTCCGGGCTGCGTTTCCACGGTCAATCGCTCCGAGCCACCAACGACAAAGCGTGTTGTCGCCAGCAGACCGGCCTGCGGCACCACGAAGAAACCTGTGCCGGGGCCATTTGGCCCATTGAAGACACCGACGATGTGCTCGGCGATATTGGTGGTATAGGGTGCCGCTGCTTGAGGTGTGTAAGGCGGCGGCGAGATGGTCGCTGGCGGCGGTTTGTAGACCGCCGGTTCGGGCGGTGTCTGTTCGGGCAAGCTATCGGGCATGGGCGGGAGCTGTGACGCCAGCAGACGCGACAAGCGTCGCTCCGCGTCAGCGTTGCCGGGATCAGCGAGGAGCGCTTCGTTATAACAGGCGCGTTTGTGCTGCGGGTCTGATTGTGTCTCGGCCAGCCACAAGTAGGCTGTCGCGCGCAGTTGCGGCGTGAGTTCATTGCTTTTGACGGCGATACGCAGCAGCCGCGCGCCTTCGCTGAGGTTGCCCGCCTGGATCGCGCTGATGCCGAGTTCGAGGGAACGGTAGGTCATGGCCGGTCACTTTTAACGACAGGGTATAGCATGATTCAACCACAAACCAGCGCAACTGACAAAACAAATTCTGCTGGAGTACGCCAGCTTCTCTACGTACCCGAATCATTTCATCTGTGTTATAGTTGCCGACTATTCGTAGTCCAACCTCTCCGGCACAACACAAAAACTGATGAAACACTTCCTGGACCTCGGCGACTGGCCAAGTGACTCTATACAGCATCTTATCCACAACGCGGCGCGCCTGAAAGCCGAGTGGAAGAACGGCGGCAATCCGCCGTTGCTGCGCGGGCAGACCCTGGCAATGGTCTTTCAGAAGCCGTCGCTGCGCACCCGTGTTTCGTTCGAGATTGCGATGCAGCATCTTGGTGGCAACGCCATCATGCTCGGCCCGGACGAGATCGGCCTGGGGAAGCGCGAAAGCATCGCCGATGTGACGCGCGTCCTGGCCGGGTATACGCAGGCGATCATGGCGCGTGTCTTCGATCACGATCACGTGACCGAGATGGCGCGCTGGTCGCGTGTGCCGGTCATCAACGGCCTGAGCGATTCACATCACCCGTGCCAGGCCATCGCCGACCTGCTGACGATCTACGAGCATTTCGGGCAGCTTCGTGGTCTGCGGATCGTGTTTGTTGGCGATGGCAACAACGTGGCGGCATCGCTGGGGCAGGCTGCGGCGCACACCGGCGCACATTTCACGCTGGCTGCGCCAGCCGGCTACACGATGTCTGAGGAAATTCTGGAACAGATTGCTACCCTGGCCGAGCCGCAGGGCGGCACGGTCGAGGTCTATCACGACCCGCTGGAAGCGGTGCGCAATGCCGATGTTATCTACACCGATACCTGGGTGAGCATGGGTCAGGAAGCCGATACCGCGCGCCGGATTCAGGACTTGACGCCGTACCAGGTGAATGCGACGCTGCTTGCCTCAGCGCCTGCCCACGCGATGATTATGCACTGCCTCCCGGCGCACCGCGGCCAGGAGATTACCGATGAACTGGCGGATGGCGAACGGTCGATCATCTTTCAACAGGCAGAAAATCGCCTACATGCACAAAAGGCAATCCTGGTACAGTTAATGGTAGACTGAATAGAACCATACACACAGCAAGGCGATGACGACGAATGGCTGGCAATCGTGAAGCATACGATCAGGCGATGAATGCGGGGCACAATGCCGCGTGGGAGCAAGATTGGGTAACGGCTGTTGCTTCGTATGGACGCGCCATCCAAGAGTTTCCGAGTGACGTAGAAGCGCACCTGGCCCTCGGCTTTGGGCTGCTCGAAGCGGGTCGCCTGGAGGATGCACTCCGCGTCTACACGCGGGCGCATCAACTGGTGGAAGCCGACCCGATCCCGTTGGAGAAAAGCGCTGACATTCTGGAGCGGCTTGGCCGGCTGCGTGAGGCAGCCGATCAGTACATCAACGTGGCCGACCTCTACCTGGCGCAGCGTGATCTCAATAAAGCGATTGATAACTGGGAGCGGGCGACGCGGCTATCGCCGGGTCTGATCAATATTCATATCAAACTGGCGCAGGCGTACGAGCGCATTGGCGATAAGCGCCAGGCCATTCGCCACTATTTGATACTTGCTTATAACTTTCAGCGGGTTGAGGAAACGGACAAAGCGATCCGGGCGTGCCAGCGGGCGCTGCGTCTCGATAAGAACAGTCCCCTCGTGCTCAATACCCTGCGCGCGCTCGAGGCTGGCAACCCGATCACCATGCCGCCGGACGATGATGACCGTGGCGCTGGGCGCGGCAACAATCTGCCGCCACCGACGAAGACGCAAACGGGCCAGGCTGAAGCAGTCCTCGTTGAAAACAACCCGCTTGGCCCGATGGGCGAGGCGATGACCGAGGCCATGAGTATGCTCGCAACCCACGTTGTCGAGGCCGGCCTGATGGATATGACCGGCGCGAGCGCGCTTCAGGCCCTGGAGGCGCAGCGCCAGGATATGGTTGAAGAGGCGATTGATGCTTATTTGAAGGCCGAGCCGAGACTCAAACATCCGGCGCTCAAGCTCAATCTTGGGGTGCTGCTGGTGCTGAAAGATAAGCCGGAAGAAGCGACCAGGCATCTCAGTGAGGCGATCAATCAACCGGCGCTGGCGGTCGGGGCCTATCAGGCGCTCGGCCTGGCCTACAAGCTGCAAGGCAAGTATCGCCAGTCGGTCAAATGGCTGATCCAATGTCTTCAGGCGGTCGATTCTGCCCAGGCCCTGACCGACGAGGATACCGTCAACCTGACGTTGATCTACGAGCGCATCGGCGCGGCGTTGGAACGTCAGAATGAAGAGGTGCTGACGGCGGCCAGCGAACGCTTCAAGCTTCTCCTTGAAGGCACGGATTGGAAGCATCGTGTGCCGGAAACACGCCGCCAGTTTGAAGAGACGCTCCGTGACCAGGGCGAACAGGGCGTGATCGACATCATCGTCGCTCAGCATGGCGACCGCCTGACCACCGCCCTGGAACACATCAATCGTTACATGCGCCAGAATATGCTCACAATGGCCATGGATGAGGCGCATTTTGCTGTCGAGTATTCCCCGCTCTACCTGCCGATTCACGAACGGATGGCGGAGATTTTGCTCAGCGAAGGGCGGGTGCGCCAGGCGATTGCCAAGTACAACGTCATCGCCAGTGTCTATATGGCGCGTGGTGATAATAGTCGTGCGGCGCGCATCTTGAACAATATTCTGGAAATGGCCCCGCTCGATCTGACGGTGCGCAAGAACCTGATCGACCTGCTCGAAGATCAGGAAAACTGGCAGGAACTGGTCGGGCAGTATGTTGGGCTGGCGGATACGTACAACCAGCTTGGCGACTCCGATCAGGCGCGGGAAACATACTCCCTGGCTGAGCGCACAGCGGCGCAAATTGGCGCTGCCCCGGAAGTCGCCGTAGATATCAAGCACAAGGTTGCCGATCTGGAACAGCTGCGCCTGGAATTCAAGCGCGCCCAGAAGGTCTACGAGGAAATCATCCAGCTCGCGCCGAACGACGAGCGCGCTTATCGCCAATTGATCGACTTGCAGCATCGCCAGGGCAATCGCCTGGAAGCGACGCGCCGCCTCGACGATCTGCTGCGGATTTACGCGCGCAACAAAGACATCCCCAAGATTATGCGGGTGTTGGAGGAGTTGGTTCGAACCTACCCCAACGATACCGGCGCGCGTTCGCGGCTGGCGGCCATCTACAAACAACTGGGGCGCATTAAGGATGCCATCACGCAACTTGATGCGCTGGGCGAGATCCAGCTTGAGGCCGGCCTGCACCAGGAAGCAGCCGCCACGATCAAGCAGATCATCTCCTTTAATCCACCCAACATTGAAGATTACCAGCGGCTGCTCGGCCAGCTTGGCGGCTAGCGCAGGTCAAGCGCAGCCTGCGCGTTGCATTGGCGTTCAGGCTGCCATGTCTCCTGGCGCTAAAATGAGCGTGTGTAACAGGCAGCGGAGATAGAAGCAGTTGGCGACCTGGATCACGCATCTTCGGCTGGCCGAACAACTTGTCGGGCTGGGCATGACGCTGGACGTGGACTCACTGCTGGTGGGCAGTGTCGCGCCGGATGCCGGGCTGCCGAATGCCAATTTGACCGGCTTTGAGCCGCCCAAGCGTGTGACGCACTGGCACAATGGGCAGGGCAATATCGACCCGGAAGCCTATTACCGCCGCTATCTGGCTGCCCCGCCGCTGGATGACAGCGCGCGCGCCTTCCACGCCGGCTATTATCTGCATCTGGTCGCCGACAACGAATGGGACACGCTGATCTGGCAGCCGAAGAAGCGGACACCACTCTACCAGAAAGCGCTGGCCGACATGAACGAGGCCGTCCACGAGATTAAGCGCGATTGGTACGGGCTGGACTTCCTGTATCTGAAAGCCCACCCGACCTGCATGTATTACGAGCGCTTTCTGTTTGTCGATACCGTGCCGGATTATCTCGACTATCTGCCCACTGGGCTGCTGACAGCGACCGTGCTGAAGATTCAGGCGTTTTATCGCCTCCCGCAGTTCGATCTTCAGCGTCCGTATCATTACCTGTCGCAGGCGGAGATCGATGCTTACGTCGAGTTGACCGGGGCGAAGCTGGCGAACCTGTGCCGGGGCAAAGGCTGGCTGTGATCCGCCAGGCGGCGCTGTCGCTGTTGGTGTTGTCGTTGACGCTGATCGGTATGTTTGCTGGCGGCCAATCGGCGACACGTGAACCGCTCCCCACCTGTACAGAAGCCGAACAGGCCGCTGCGTTGGCAGCGCTCGCCCCTTATGCGACAACGGCGGACGGTGGTTTCGTCACGCTGGAAGACGGGCGTTTCAGCGCCGGTGGACAGCCTTTCACGGCGCGCGGTTTCAACTACTATCCCTCACGCTATCCATGGCGGCGCTTCCTGACCGAGACAGACGGCGATTCTGTGAGCGTCGAACTCGATTTGCTGCGCTCCGTTGGAGCGAACACCCTGCGCATCTTTCTGTGGCATGAGGCGCTGTTTCAGTGTCCGGGCAGCGGCGCAGTGCCGGTTGCGGCCTCATTCGAACGGCTGGACGAATTCATCCGCGCGGCAGCCGAACGCGACCTGCGCCTGATCGTCACCCTCAACGATCTAACCGACCTGGAGAACTACCCGCTCTATTCCGATCCGGCTCACGCGCGCGCTCAAACGGCCTTCATCGTCGAACGTTATCGCGCCGAGCCTGCGATTCTGGCCTGGGATGTGCGCAACGAAGGGGACATCGACTACGGCTCGAACCAGACGGTCAAGCTGAACGTCTTCCCGCGCGAGCAGGTGCTTGGCTGGTTGGCAGCCGCCGCCGAACAGGTGCGCGCGCTTGATTCGAATCACCTGATCACGGCGGGCTGGTATCTCGATGCCGAGGCGACTGCGCCCTACGTCGATTTCGTCAGCTTTCACCACTGGTATGACGCGGCAGGGCTGCTCGAACGGATCCAGGCACTGCAGGCAGCGACCGATAAGCCGCTGCTGTTGGAGGAAGTCGGCTACAGCACGCAGCGCATGAACGATGACGATCAGGCGCGGACGCTGCGTGAGGTGACGACGCTGGCCGAGCGAGAAGGGCTGCTCGGCTGGTTGATCTGGACGGCTTTCGACTTCCCGACCGACCGCTCGTGTTACCCGTCGCCCTGTCTCAGCCCGGACAATGCCGAGCATTATTTCGGCATCTGGCGGACTGATTACTCCGCCAAGCCTGCGCTCGATGCGCTGACGTTCGCTGATTAGCTTGGCTGCCGCTCAGGCGACGGCTTCTTCGACCTCGTCTTCGTCGTCTGTTTCGATCACGGGCAGCAGCGCCGCCTCGAGCTCGTCCAGACTCTCTGCACGCACCAACTGATCGCGCAGACGAGACGCATCCGGCATCCCGGTCACGTACTTGAGCAGTTGCCCGCGCAGCTCGTAGATGGCATTCCGCGGCGGCAGCTTGGTCGTCTCCAGGGTGAGGCGCGCCTGGCGCAGCGCCAGGGCCGCGCGCTCCTGCACCGTTGGCGGGGCCAGGTGGCTGCCCGTTGCCAGATAGTGATACGTCTGCGCAAAGATCCACGGGTTGCCGAGCGCCGCCCGTCCGATCATCACGCCGTCGCAGCCTGTTTCCTGCAACATGCGCACGGCATCTTCCGGTGTGTTGACGTCACCGTTGCCGATCACCGGGATGCTGACCGCCTCTTTGACACGCTTGATCCACGACCAATCGGCGACACCCTGGAAGCCCTGGGTGGCGAAGCGCGCGTGAACGGCGATGGCCTTGACTCCGGCCTGCTCGGCAGCACGGGCGAAGGGCACACAGGTCGGGTTGTCTTCTTCCCAACCTGCACGCACTTTGACCGTCACCGGAATGTCCACCGCCTTGACAACCGCCTCGACCACCGCCGTCGCCGTGCACACGTCGCGCAGGAGCGCTGCGCCCGCGCCCTGCTTGGCGACCTTGGGCACCCAGCAGCCCATGTTGATGTCGATGATGTCTGCGCCCAGGTCGGCGACGATGCGCGCGGACTCGGCCATCATTATCACGTTGCTGCCGAAAAGCTGAACGGCGAACGGGCTTTCGTCCGGCGTCCAATCGAGCATGGCGGGCGTCTTGTGGTTGCGATAGTGGATCGCCTGGGAGCTGAGTAGTTCCGTGCAGACCAGCCCGCACGCGCCTGTTTCGCGGCAGAGGCGGCGAAAAGCGTGGTTGGTCTGGCCTGCCATCGGCGCGAGCGTCAGCGGCACGTCAATCGAATAATGCCCGATGGAGAACGGACTCAAGAAGCGAGCAGTGACCGTCATTCAGCCTGTATCTCGCTCAACCGGTGTTCAGGCGTGTGTGCCAGGCGGCGACGATCTCCTCGAAGATGTCGTCGAGCGAGCGCGTGATGTCCCAACCGGGCACGCTCGCGCGCATATGATCGAGATTCGAGATGTAGCAGATGTGATCGCCCGCGCGCGCCTGGTCGCTGTAGCTGTACTGCATCTTCTTGCCGGTCAACTGTTCGGCACGCTCGAACGCTTCCAGGATCGAAACGGAGTTATTGCGTCCACCGCCCAGGTTGAAGACCGCCCCAATCTGCGGATGCTCGTAGAACATCTCGATGAAGCGCGCCACATCATAGGCGTGGATGTTATCGCGCACCTGCTTGCCCTTGTAGCCGAAGATGGTGTAAGGGCGCTCTTCGACATTGCAGCGTACCAGATAGCTGAGGAAGCCGTGTAGCTCGACGCCGGAATGATTGGGGCCAGTCAGGCAGCCGCCGCGCAGGCAGCAGGTCTTCATCTGGAAATAACGGCCATATTCCTGCACAAGCACGTCCCCGGCCACCTTGGATGCGCCAAACAGCGAGTGCATCGACTGGTCGATGCTCATGGTCTCGTCGATGCCATCTGCATAGGCCGGGTCGGCATAATCCCAGCGGGTTTCCAGCTCGACCATCGGGATTGTATTCGGGCGGTCGCCGTAGACTTTGTTGGTGGATAGGTGGGCGAAGGTCACATCCGGCACGTGGCGGCGAGCCGCCTCCAGCAGATTGAGCGTGCCAACAGCGTTGACATCGAAATCGTCGAATGGGCGCGAGGCGGCCAGGTCATGGCTCGGCTGCGCCGCCGTATGGGCGATCATGTCCGGCTTGATCTGCTCGACGTAGGCGAGCACGCCCTGGCGGTCGCGGATATCCAACTCGTGATGGGTGAAGTTCTTGCACGTGCTTTGCAGCCGCTGCTGGTTCCAGCGCGTATCGCCCTTTTCGCCGAAGAAATCGCGGCGCATGTTGTTGTCCACGCCGTAGACCTGCCAGCCGAGCGTGTCAAAATACGTAACCACCTCCGAGCCGATCAAGCCGCTCGAACCTGTCACGATGAGTTTTTTGACCATGATTCCCCGCAATCAGACGTTTGAAGATATGCTGTCATTCTAAGGACAGAGCCGGTATTCGACAAGTCCAGAACATCTCATGACAACGCAGCGCCCCGGTCACGGACGCACGCTCGAAAGCACCCATGTCGGATAGTCCTTGTGTGTTACGCTCATTTGTTCTATAATGAAACATCTGAAAGACCCGCGTTGGCGCGACGATCAGCCAAAGTCTTATAACAGCGAGTCTGGCAACCAAGACTGATACCGGTACAATTCAACTGTATTATCGAGTCCATGCGGCTGCTCATGATGAGACGGCAGAGTTTCCCACACGATCTCACTGTGTCTCAGGTGGTGAACGTCTGAGAGAAAGGAAACGACGGTGAGCATCCATAATTTACCTGCGCAATCCACACCTTTCGTTGGCCGGTCACAAGAATTGGCCGAAATTGCCACTCTATTTGATGATCCGGCCTGCCGCCTGGTCACGCTGCTCGGCCCCGGTGGCATCGGCAAAACACGCCTCGCGCTGGAAACCGCCGCTACGCACCTGCAAGCCTACCCCGACGGCGTCTATTTCGTCGCCTTGCAGTCGATCAGCTCGCCGGATCACATCGTGCCCACGATCGCCGAGGCGATGGGCGTGCGCTTTTACCCCGGCGATGACATCAAGCATCAGCTTCTGGATAGTCTGTGCTGCTACAAGGCACTCCTGCTGGTACTGGACAATTTCGAGCATGTCGTCGAGGGCGCAGTCCTGGTCGCAGACATGCTGGCCAGATCACCTGCTATCAAGGTCATCGTCACTTCGCGCGTCGCGCTTAATCTGCAGGAAGAATGGATCTATACCGTCAACGGGATGCGCTTTCCGACCGACGATGCCGAGAGCAGCCTGGAAGATTACAGCGCTGTGCGACTGTTCATCCAATGCGCCCGGCGCGCGCGCACCGATTTCTCTGTCGAGGAAGAAGGCGGTGGCATCATCCGCATTTGCCGGGCGCTGGATGGGATTCCCCTCGGAATCGAACTGGCGGCAGCCTGGGTGCGCAGCCTGTCGTGCGCGGCGATTGCCGACGAAATCGGGCATGGGCTGGACATCCTGGAAGCCTCGACGCGCAATGTCTCGTCGCGCCACCGCAGTATGCGCGTCGTCCTCGACGGCTCGTGGACGCTGCTCTCTGAACCGGAGCAGACCCTGTTCAAACGGCTGTCGATCTTTCGCGGCGGCTTCACCCGCGACGCAGCGGAGGCCGTCGCCGGGGCATCGTTGCGCACACTGGCGACCCTGGTCGATAAGTCATTCCTGCGCCATGAAATTTCCGGGCGCTATACCATTCACGAACTGCTGCGCCAATATGGCGAGGAACGCGTCAACGAAACGCCGGAGGAAGTGGCCGAAATTCGTGAACTGCACTGTCGCTACTACGATGCGTATATGTGCGACCATGAGGACGGCATCGTCCGCACCAACCTCAAGAGCGCCTTTGTCGCCATGGATTCGGAACAGGAGAACATCCGGCTGGCCTGGCAGTGGATGGTCGAACAGGAGAAGCTGGACCGTCTGGTCGATGTAGCCGGTGTCTTCACACATCATCAGTTTGGGCGCGGCCTTTATGCTGAGGTCGAAGCGCAAATGAAAAGCGCTGTGCGCGCCCTGGCAGGCAAACCGGAGATTGTGCTGGCACTCCTGCGCTGTTTTCAGGCGCGCAGTGCGCAGTTCCAGGGGCACTTCGAGGAAGCGCGCGCGATCTATCGGGAAATCTTGCCGATAGCGACCAGCTACCCAGATGACGGTATGCTCGAACAATACTACATGTGGCTGAGTGAAACTGAGCGTGCGCTGGGAAATTACGCCGAGGCCAAACAGTATGGCGAACGATCAGCGCAAGTGAATGACAGCCCCATCCACGTCTACGGCTGGTCGCGGACCTTAACCCTGGCTAATCTGGCACAGATCGCATATTTGACCGGCGACTATGCCGAAGCGAAAAGGCTCGGCCTCGAGTCGCTGGAGATTGCGCTCGAAGGCGGCACCCAAATCGGGGCGGCAGATGCCTGGAATGGCCTGGGCAGCATCAACCTGGTGCTGCATTTGGGCCAGGAAGCGCGTCATGCCTTTGAGTCTGCCCTGCAAGTATCGCGCGACATCGGCTATGAAATGGGCATCATGCGCGCACTTTCCGGTTTGGCCGAGACGAGCTTCCGCAGTGGCGCCCTCGATGAGGCATTAGCGTGTTTGTACGATACGTTCCACTTTGCTGTGGCGGCGCATTTTCCACCAGAACTGACCCTCCAGGCGTTTGTGATCGCGGCGGAGGTTCTGGCGGCAAAGAAACAGCTTGCACCGGCGGCGAGGCTACTGGATATCGCGCGCAGACATCCGATCAGTCGTGAAGAGACACGCGAGCGTGCCACAGCACTGCTCGATCAATTGGCGGCAACGCATGAACCGCTGCCGGATGCCCCGCCGGAACTGCCGCGATTGGAACAGGTGGCAAGACGCTTGCTGGAAAATGAACTGGCGGCGGCTGCGCCGCCCAAGAGTCCCAACGGGACGAGCGCCGACCTGTTGAATGAGCGCGAATTGGAGATCTTGCAGTTGATCGCGAACGGCCTCTCGAATCGCGAGATCGCCGCCCGGCTGTATCTCGCCCTGGGCACGGTCAAGTGGTACATCAACCAGATCTACGGCAAGCTCAACGTCACCAGCCGCACCCAGGCGGTTGCGCTGGCGCGGGAGGCGCAAATCCTCCCGTGACGCGCGTCCAAACAAAAAGCGCGCTCTGGTCTATCGAGCGCGCTTTTGATTCGCGGAATATCGGCGTCGGTTAGTCGGGCAGAATGCGCGTACCCATGAATTTGTCCAGCCAGACGACGAAGATCAAGCCAATCGGCACAGCAGTGACCAGGAAGTAGATATAGCCGAATTTCTGAAGACTGATCGGGTTGCCGTTGTTCGGTCCCATCCAGGGCAGGATCAAGGTGACGAAGGCAGCGGTCAGCGCAAAGCCAATCGCCATCGATACCACCCACACGATCAGACGCTTGATCAACATTGCTTGTGTCCTTGTCTGCAAGCCGGTCAATTCAATGCGCTGATTGTACTTGGTTTCACGCGCCAAATGCAAGCGATGATTGCGAGCTACTTCGGTATTGGCTTCTGGCGGCGAAGCCCGTTCTGGATAGGTGCAGCTTTTGTCCTGAAGCGGGCGAAGTTGTACAATCGGCAGCGAGATCGTAGGGATGCTGCATTCGATTGATCCAACGCCTGGCGCGTCAAGAGCAGAACACACAGAGGCATCCCAAAGGAACAGGCACTATGTCCAAAAATGCCCTCGAACAACTCAAGGATCAGCTTGAAAGCGAAGCCGGTGACGATCAGCACAGCGAGAACATCGCGCAGTTGAAAACCAGCGTCGAGCGCGGCATGGATGACGCTGACTATCACCCCACGCTGCGCGAAGAGCTAGAGCGTGCCATCATCCTCTTCGGCGATGATCACCCCGAACTCACCAGCGCGATCCGCGCCGCCATCGACACCCTCAGTCTGGGCGGCCTATAGCGCAACAGAGGCACTAGACTCGATTCATCTCGGTTGTACATCTGACAGAACCGTGGGACAAAGTCATATCACCCTGTTGCGTGAGGATGGTTGTCATCGTATAACAAAAGAGATACCATGTGCGCAACAAATACCATCTAGTGTCGCCTAAGGCTGTGCTCAGTGACTACGCCAGCATCGTTCCGGCTCGAACACTTTTACTTCGGCCAGCTTGTTGAGGATGGCAAAACGACGCGCGATGCTCGTGTGCTCGCGGCTTCGCCAGGGGTGAAGGCGGAGCACGTCGCCGAGTGTACGCAGACGGCGCTCGCGTCACCGATGCCTCAACATCCGCGGGGCACGTGGGCGATCCTGCGCGCCAAATTCGTCCCCTATCTCTTTGTTCAGACGCAGGTTGGCGGGGCAGGCCAGGTGGTCGCCCACTTCATTCTGATGTCGGCGGACGTGGTACGCGCCTACAGCGGGAATCTCCGCCTGTTAATGACGCTGCTGAATGATCAGCCGCCGACATATGCGCGCGCGCAGGAACGACTGCTGCCGATTGATCTGGATGAGCCGCCGCCACCGGATGCGGCGCAGCAGACGACCGCCATGCTGGCGCTGATGTCGGCCACGCGCGACCGTATCCAGACGATTGAGGCGCTGCTGGCGGGCGTCATTGGCGGGCTCCCGGTCATGATTCAGGGCGCGCCGCAGGAACTCGAACAGCGCGTACATTTTGTCGAAGGCTTGCAAGCGCTGCTGCCCCCGCCTGCGCGTCCCGGCGTTACCTTCACGTCCTACGCCACGCGCAAACGTCATCTGGACGCTGTCATCAACTTCTATAATGACGATGAGCCGCCGGATAACGCGCTGGTCTACCGCTGGCAGGCTGACCACATCAGCGGTGCACACCCGAACAACGATTATGCCCGCTTCATCACCAGCCAGTTGCGGCTGGATACGGCGCTCGTGTTCGAACAGACCTCGGCGCTGACGCCGGTCGCTGCCTGGCGCATCAAACTGGGCGATGACCTGGCCGAGTCGCTGCGCTATGCGTCGCATCGGCTTAAGCTGGATAATGCGGTGCATAACAATCTGCCGGCGGAAATCGACGACGTTGCCCGAACATTGACCGAAGATCCGACGCTGACGGAAGATCTCCAGATCTCGTATGCGCGCCATATCCTCAAGATGGCGCTGCCCATGGGCGAGGAAGCGTATGCGTTGCAGGTCGCGGATGTTGTGCGCGGCAGGCCAGAGATGGAAATGGCGCTGCTGCGGCAGTTGAGTGCAACACTGGCCTCGACCGATACCCTCGCGGAAGAAGTTTTCGATACCGTCATCTCGTGGATGGATCGCAGCGAGAACTTCACGGGCATGTTCTGGACGGAACTGGCACAACAGGCTGCCATGCAAACGATCAACGCGTTGGCAGAGAAGGGTGAAACGGCAGCGCTGAATCGTTTCATTCAGCGCGTGGGTGAGGCCCCCAAGGGCACCCACATCGGCACAATCATGTCAGAGGTGCTGGACAAGACTCTGGCGCTGGCGCAGCACGATTCCGAACTGGCGCTGACGATCCTCAGCCAGGCAGTGTACGGATTCAGCAACGACCGCTTCGAACGGCTGATTCAGGATGAGGCACTGCTGTCCCAACTCCCGTCAAGCGTCGTCCGTCTGCAAACGCAGCTTTTCAATGGCGGTGATACGCCGCGTGCCGGGCTGATGATTCATGCGGCAGAGGTCTTCGACGATAAAGAGACGCGCCAGCGCTTCGCCCTGCGCGTGGCGGAACTCGCGCTACTCAAGAATCATCCGGCCCTGGTTGATGAGCAAACCCTCGCGCTGCTGGCACAGGCGGCGGATGAACCCTGGGCGGATCAATACGATCAGACCCTGCGCTGGATCGTGCGCAACCTCGCCAATGAGACCGATGTGCCCCGCCTGAGTGAAGCCGGCGCGCGGCATCTGGTACACATCCTGCTGGTGCGGCGCGCCTACCCGGATTTTGCGGCGATCCTGCTCATGATTGGCAAGATCCTCTACGGCGACCTGGATCAGATGGAGTTTGCCGAATTCGTGCGCCAGATTTTCCACGAGACGGCGCTCCCACCGGCGGAGATCACGACTGCGCTGCGCAGCCTGCCGCCCAGCGGGATCAAGCCGCTGCCGCTCATGATGGGGCATTACGGCGCGTTGCAGCAGCACGCGTGGGCGACCACACTGAACGCGTCAGTCATGGATTTGAGTACACTCGTGATCGGCAACCCGGTCACGGCGGCGCAGGCACCGATGACACTGCTTCTGGGGCTGGTCAAATATCACGTCGGCCAACATGATCCGAATCAGGCGCTGCGCGTGGCGGAATTGGTGCCGGAGATTGCCCTGCGCGAAGGCGAAAACGGCATCACATCGATGTTGCGCTTGTGCTACTTGCTGCGGGATGATGCAAAGCTGCGCGCGGGCGCAATCGATCTGCTGCGGCATTACATCCGGCGACTGCCGGAAAAAACCGACCGCCTGGCTGCCGCGCGCATCGGCCAGCGCCTTGGCGGCAAGATTAAGCAGATGCTTGAAGCGACGGTCGCCATCAAGCGGCTGTTCGGCGGCATGAGCATCGAAGATTACGCCATCCACCTGCATCAAACGACCGAACTGCTGCGCGAAACGGCGGTTGCCTACGTTGATCGGGAGCGCGTGCCCGGCATCAAGGTGTTGACCGGCGATCTGGATGCGCTCAATGGTGGGCTGACGGATGATGATCGCGAGGCGCTGGCCCGCCACATTGTCGAGCTGGGGCGCACGCTCGTCGCGCTGGCACAACGCAAAGAGGTCGCGTCCGCCAAGGATGCGGATCTGGAGCGCGATGCACTCGTCGCGGGTAATGAAGATGCGAAAACCGCGCTCGATCTCCTGTTCGCAATTGGCGGCTATTTCTCACAGGGCAAACGGGTTCAATATCACGTGGAGCAATCGGTGAGCGCGCATCCTCTAGGCACGCGCTCTGCGCCCGATCTCGTGCGGCACACGCGAGTCGCGGCCGGGCTGCTGCGCACGCTGCTCAAGATGTTCCCGGCCCAGGGCGAGCGCGTCTACAGCACAAAGGTGCTTCATGCCGAGTTAGAAAGCCTTTGGGACGAGATTCCAATCGACCGCCGCCGCGACCTGGCACAAGACCTGGCGCAGGATTTCCAGCGGCTGTCGATCCTGATCTTCTACATCGCGAACCGAGGCAACCCGCGTGTGCTGCGCGAAGACGACCGGACTGGCCGCAAGCTGAGTGCCAACCAGCGCAAGCCCGAATCGACGCTCGAACTCTATCGCTTCGTCAGTGGCTATTTCCGCGCCCGTATGCGCTGAGTCTGCTTGGTACAAGCGTACGATGCCATCGGAGTTGGCCCCTTTCCTTGTGACGTATGGGGTCGAACTTCATGCCTCGCACGTTGCGCTGGTGCTCACGGAGTCACACGCGCCAGCGTCCCCGTCATCGGCAGATGATCCGAGCCTAAAATCGGCCCGCGTGCTACGGCCTGCGCCACCCAGTCTTCGCTGTGCCAGATGTAGTCGATGCGCACGAGCGGCGGCACCCAGGCCCAGGCATCGCCGCGCACCACCGCCAGCGGCCAGGTTGCGCTGTAGCCCGCGCCGACCTCGCGGAAACTGTCATGCATGTGGGCGGCCACCCGCGTGTAGGCCAGGGTCTGGTCGCTCATGTTGAAGTCCCCTGCCACAATGTAGGGCAGCCTTTCTTCCGCCAGCCGATCCACCAGGAAATCGAGCTGTGCGTTGCGCATGGTTTCGTCATAGCGCAGCAAGATGCTTTCGTAGATCGACCGCACGGGGAAATCGATGTGCGGCAGGCGTCTCACCGGCAGCACAGTGTGTACATTGTAGATGGCGATCTGCTCGCCCGCGAATTCGACGACGACTCGCTGGTAGCGCGGCTGCGTCTCGGTCATGTCGAAGCTCTCATACGCGATGACCGGCAGGCGCGTGAGCGTGACGTTCGTCCAGTTGTCTGTTTCCGGCGCGATCTGCCCCGTATACATATCACCCAGACCGAGGAAGCCATCCGCGCGGATGCGCTGGCTCAAGGGGACTTCCTGCATGACGACAACATCGGCGTCCATTTCACGCAGCCAGGCAGCAATCTGGTCGAAATGATTGGCCGGCAGCGACTCGTTTCCGCCCCAGATGTTGAACGTGACTACGCTCAATGACGGGTTGGGTGCCGCCGCACGCGCAGTCGGCAGATAATAAGGTGTGATCCAGATGGCGGCGATCAGCAGCACCGGCAGGAGGAGCAGCAGCCCACGCCGTGAACGCAGCAGCAGCACTAACGGCAGGAATACGAACAGCGGCAGAAAATACCAGATGGCGAAGTTGTTCATGAATGCCAGCCACCACCAGCGGTCGCCGGCGAGCCAGCGCAGCAGCCAGTAACCCAGCACCAGCAGCACATATACGTTCACGAGCGCCAATATGAAGGCCACGAATCGTCTGCTTAGTCTTGATTGCATACTTACTTTGTCCTGCGATGATGAACGCGGGATAGGTACGCCGATCAGAATGAATCACATCCAACAATACAGCGAAGAGGGCGAATAGTCTCAAGATCGCGTCCGAAATGCCCCATTTTTGCGCTTTTTCTGGCGTGTCCCACGCTTGAAATGGCTTTTGGCTATGTTATAATCCTTCACAAGCGTCTTGCTGACGACATTTTGCTGCGTTTACACCCATCCCAGTCTGGTATGTGTAGGGCGAGTTCCTCAGTCAATGAGGGAGGTGAAATCGTTGATTGGCGAGTCGCAGTATTTGTGCTTGATGCAGAGAGGATAGGGCAACATAAGTTCCCAAGACGAAACCCGGATTAACCGTGAGATTCGTGCGCGAGAGGTGCGTGTCATCACTGAAGGCGGCGAAAACACCATCGTTTCGCTGTCCATGGCGCTGGAGATGGCAGAGGAGCGTGGCCTCGACCTGGTCGAAGTTTCGCCCAACGCTGACCCGCCGGTGTGCCGGATCATGGATTTCGGCAAGTATCAGTATGACAAGCAGCGGCGCGAACGCAAGGCGCGCAAGCAGCAGAAGGTGATCGAGATCAAGGAGATCCAGCTTCAACCGAAGACGGACGACCATCATCTCGGTTTCAAGATGCGCGATGCGCGGCGCTGGATCGCTGACGGCATGAAAGTGCGGGTGCGGGTCAAGTTCAAGGGACGTGAAATTGCTCATCCGGAAATCGGGCACGCACGCTTGCAGGCTATTGCCGAGCAGCTCAAAGACGTTGCCGTCGTTGAGCAGGCCCCCAACATGGAAGGCCGCTCGCTGATGATGCTGTTGGCACCGGCAGGCGAGAGTAAGAAGAAATCTTAGGCAGTTTCGACGCCGCTTATGCGCGCGGCGTCGCGCAGCATGAGCGGAGCATAATCGTGGGCAAGCTGAAGAAATACAAACTCAAAACGCACAAGGCCACCGTCAAACGTTTCAAGATGACGGCGACCGGCAAAATCCTGCGCACCAAGGGCGGCAAGACGCACTTTCGCCGTCGTCGGGCGCAGCGCACGCTGAACCAGCTCAGCAAGATGCAGCCGGTGGCCCAGGTCGATCTGAAGCGGGTGCGCCGCCTTGCGCCGTACCTGAAGTATTACAAGACCGCAGCGCGCTCCAAGTAAGGCGTGCCGCGTCGATTCGCAAGACCTTTACAGCCCAGGGCGGTGGCTCTGGGTCTTTGTTGTCAGGAGTGATGTGACATGGCAAGAGTTAAAACCGGCTTCACCCGCCGCCGCCGTCATAAGAAGGTGCTCAAGCTGACCAAGGGCCAGTGGGGCACGCGCGGTCGTCTGTTCCGCCGTTCGAATGAGGCGATGCTCAAGAGCCTCTGGTATGCCTATCGCGACCGCCGCAACCGCCGCCGCGATCTGCGCCGCCTGTGGATCATCCGCATCAACGCCGGGGCGCACCTGAACGGCCTGAACTACAGCCGCTTCATGTATGGCCTCAAGAAGGCGGGCGTCGAACTCGACCGCAAGATGCTGTCGGACATCGCTGTGCGCGACGCCGAGAGCTTCCGCAAGCTGGCCGCGCTCAGCGCGCAGAATCAATAGCTATTGGCTTTTGGCTATTGGCTCTTAGCCGTTAACTTCTAGAGTTCCATCAGTCGCCAAGAGCGATTGTTTTCGGCAATTTGCTTCAAGGAGTGATCGGTTTCCACACCGATCACTTTTTGTAGTTTAATCCGCCAATTAAGCCTTCCCTCCAAAATCTGGTTTCAAACAGAATAAGATCGTATATACTGGGGTCGCATAAACCATTGGATTAGCAATGGCCGACAAGCGACTCGAGCGGGCGCAAAAGCTTATCAAAGCCCAGCGCTATTCGGCGGCCCGACGTATCCTGCAAGACATTGACGATCCGACCGCCAAAGAATGGCTCTTCTTCGTAGATGAAATCGCGCCTTCATCCCCAAAAACCCCTTGGTTGAAACGCCTGACACGTGGATTCCTGATCGTGCTCGTGGGCGGATGCATTATCCCTTATCTAGCCATCGCTACCCTGGGGCGCAATCTCGAGCCAACACGTACACCTACGCTGACTCCGCCTCCGGCTACCCATGCCGCATTCCAACCTGTTGCTACAAGAACGCCACCGCCTGAACCTACTCCTACCGTTACGTCATCCCCATCGGCAACCGTCGAGATTGTCGCTGTCGTCGCTACAGAATCCCCTACATCCCAACCCACAGCAACGCCGCGCCCAACGGTCACGAAGACACCTGCACCTGAACCGACCATCAACCCAACGCCCTATAGGATGATGACAGCAGAAGCCAGGGCGGCGGAGATCGCTGGCACACAGTCCGCACAACTGACGCCGACCGTCATACTCACACCTGTGACAAACACAACCCTCTACTACATCACAGCCGATGCGCGAGCACGCCGATGCCCAGACACGTCCTGTGACATCATTGGCTTGTTTCAGGCTGGCGCGCGCATCCGGGTTGATGGTGTTGCTATCGGTGGCCGTGTGAGTGGCAATGCCAACTGGTATCGAACTCAGTGGACGACGGGCGAGGTCGTTTATGTCCACGTATCGCTCGTGTCGGCCAGTGCTCCGCCGACAACCGCTCCGATACAGGCGTTTTCGTCAGGCAGCCAGCCAAGTCAGCCGAATCAAAGTGCAGGCTGCCCAAGCACAAGTTTTACCTGCTCACAACTTACGTGCGACCAGGCATATGCGTGTGTTGCGGCGGGCAACAGGAGTCTTGACCGTGATCGCGATGGTGTGCCATGCGAAAGTGTATGCCCCGGCGGTTAGTTTATCTGCCAGTTAAATTCTCTGCGCATGTGATAAGATTGCGGTCGCATTTGTTGAAGGCTAGAGGCCAATACCCAATCGCCATAGGCTCTCCCCATGATCAGCAGCCCGCAGAACGACAAAGTCAAACTGGCGTATGCGCTGCAAACGCAGGCCAAAGTCCGCCGCCGGGAGCGCAAGATCGCGCTGGAGGGCGTGCGGCTGGTCGGCGATGCCATCGCGCGCGGGCGCAAGCCGGAGTTCATTCTCTATGATGCGCAGGCGGTTGATTACGGGCTGATCGCCGACTGGCAGAATCGCATCGGCGCGGGCAACCTCTACGCCGCCGCGCCGGATATCATCCAACGCCTGAGCACCACCGAACATTCGCAGGGCATCATCGCCGTGCTGCCGATCCCGATGCCAGATCTGCCGCGCCAGCCGCGCCGCATCCTCATCCTTGACGGCGTGCGCGACCCCGGCAACATGGGCACGATCCTGCGCACAGCGGCGGCGGCAGGTGTTCAGATCGTCGTGCTGTCGCCCGACTGTGTCGATCCGTACAATCCGAAGGCGTTGCGCGGTGGCATGGGCGCGCACTTCCGCGTGCCGGTTGTCGAAGCTTCTTGGCAGGAGATCGCGCAATACTGCGAAGGGCTGCCGGTCTACCTGGCAGCAGGTGACGGCGACACCGCTTACGACAGCGTCGACTGGTCGGTGTGGGTGTTGATCATCGGCAGCGAGGCGCACGGCGCGAGCGAGCCGGCGCGCGCCCTGGCGACACGGATCATCCGCATCCCGATGGCGGCGGAAACCGAGTCGATCAACGCGGCGGCGGCGGCGGCAGTCATCCTGTTCGAGGCGGCACGGCAGCGGCGGCACGCGCGCGAAAAATAGTCCATTAGACTTCTCCAACTTTGCACAAACAGCGCTCAGGTGATGCTATAATGCAGCCTGACACCGCTCATCTGTTCTTATGGCGAGACGCTATGACCGACCAGGATTTCGTTCATCTGCACGTTCATACCGAGTTCTCGCTGCTCGACGGCCTGAGCAAGATCAAGAAGCTCGTCGCCCGGGCGAAAGAACTGGACATGAAGTCGCTCGCCATCACCGATCATGGCGTCATGTTTGGCGTGATTGACTTCTACAACGCGTGCAAGGCGGCGGAGATCAAGCCGATCATCGGCATGGAGGGCTATCTTGCCCGCCGGACCATGCAAGACCGCGACTCCAAGCTCGATGGGCGGCCCTATCACCTGCTGATGCTGGCGCGTAACGAAACCGGCTATAAGAACCTGCTCAAGATCGCCAGCGCCGCCCAGCTCGAAGGTTATTACTACCGCCCACGCATCGACCGCCCCTTCCTGGAAGCGCACCGTGACGGATTGATCACGACCACCGGCTGTCTGGCTGCGCAGGTTCCCAGTTTGATCATGGATGGGCAGGACGAACAGGCGCGGACGCTGATCCACGAACATGTCGATATTTTTGGGCGTGAGAACTTCTATCTCGAACTGCAAAACCACGAAATCGACGAACTGAGAACGGTCAATAACTGGCTGATCGACATCGCCAAACGCGATAACCTGCGGCTGGTTGCGACCAACGACGTGCATTACGTGCGCGCTGAAGATCACGACCCGCACGATACGCTGCTCTGCATCCAGACCGGCTCGCTCAAGGCCGACGCCAAGCGGATGCGCATGACCGATCCGTCGTACTACCTGACCGATCAGGCGGAGATGTGGGCGGCCTTCGGGCACATCGACGCTGGCTCGCCGCTCACCAACAGCCTGCTGATCGCCGAGATGTGCGACATCGACCTGGATCGCAAAGGCTATCACCTGCCGAACTTCCCGACGCCGGAAGGGCACACGGCGGGCACGTACCTGCGCTATCTGGCGGAGAAGGGGCTGCGCTGGCGCTTCCCTGGCCGCGAAGATGCGCCGGAACTGCGCGAGCGGATGGAACGCGAACTCACGATCATCGGCGACATGGGCTTCGAGACATACTTCTTGATCGTGTGGGATCTGTGCGAGTTCGCGCGCCACGCGGACATCTGGTGGAACGTGCGCGGCTCCGGCGCGGGCAGTCTGGTCGCCTACTGTCTGGGCATCACCAACATCGACCCGATCCAGAATAATCTGCTGTTCGAGCGCTTCCTCAATCCAGGGCGTGTGTCGATGCCCGACATCGATCTCGACTACCCGGATGACCGCCGCGCCGAAATGATCGCCTACTGCACGCGCAAATATGGCGAGGACAAGGTCGCCGCGATCATCACGTTTGGAACGCTGGGCGCGAAGGCCGCCGTCCGTGACGTGGGGCGCGCACTCGATGTGCCGCTCGAACTCGTCAATCAGGCGGCCAAGCTGATCCCAACCGAGCCGAAGCCGAAGCCAGTGCATACCTACGTCGAGGCCAACCCTGACCTGAAGCAGATGTACGAGACGATCCCGGAGATTAAGCGCATCGTCGATACAGCGGCGGAGCTTCAGGGAGTCAGCCGTCACGCCAGCACCCATGCCGCTGGCGTGATCGTGGCGGACGCGCCGCTGGTGGAATATCTGCCGCTGCACCGGCTGACCAACGAAAGCAAAGGCAGCGAAGAGGACAGCCCGATCAAGCAGGTGACGCAGTTCCCGATGGAGACCTGCGAGGGCATCGGCCTGCTCAAGATCGATTTCCTTGGTCTATCGACGCTGACGCAACTGCGCCGCACCTGCGAATTGATCGAGCGGCATCACGGCCTCCACTACGACATGGGCAACATCCCCTACCGGCCCAGCGACGACGAGGAGGTTAGCCGCAAGCTGCGCGAAGCCTTCGAGATGATCAGCCGCGGCGAGACGATCGGTGTGTTCCAGATCGAAAGCACGGGGATGCAGGAAATGCTGCGCGGGATGCGCCCGACGCGCTTCGAGCACATCGTCGCTGCCGTCTCGCTCTACCGCCCCGGACCGATGGATTACATCCCGGACTTCAACGCCCGTATGCACGGCACCAAGGAAGTCGTCTATCACCACGAGAAGCTCAAGCCGATCCTGGAGGAGACCTACGGCATCATGGTCTACCAGGAGCAGTTGATGCAGATCGCGAGCAGCTTGTTCAGCTACTCGCTCGGCGACGCCGATCTGATGCGGCGCGCGGTCTCGAAGAAGAAGAAGGAAGATCTGCTCAAGCATAAGCAAATCTTCATCGACCGCGGGCCGGAGAACGATGTTTCGCCAGAGGTGGCCGAGAAAATCTTCGATGACATCGAATTCTTCGCTAACTACGGCTTTAATAAGTGTATTTTAGGTAATACAGTAATAGTCGATGGTGCGAATGGTAAATTGGTCACTGTGGACCAACTCTTTACAGGTCAAGTTGATACTACTCACACGTTGTCGCTTGATACTCAGACAATGAGACTTGTACCTGCCGAGATTTCGGCGATTCACGAAAATGGCGTGAAGCCTGTTTACCGCCTGACAACGCAGCTGGGGCGTCAGATTGTCGCCACGGACAATCATCCGTTTTACACGTTTGACGGATGGCGAACGCTAGGCGAACTATCGATTAATGACCTTATTGCGGTACCACGCACTATTCCCATCGAGGGATGCAAGACGTGGGAAGATCACGAGGTCATCGTCCTCGCCCATCTGCTTGCTGAAGGCAATCTCTGCCACACGACAGGGGTGTACTACTACACAGCGGATACCGAACAACTCAACGACTACGTATCCAATCTGGAGCAATTCCCCAATTCCGTCGCTTCGGTATCGATGCATCGAACCACCTATTCTGTTTACAGCAAACGTCGTCAGCGAAGTCAGCCTCAAGGGGTCGTCGAATTCATTAAGCGCTTAGGATTGTGGGGCAAGAATTCATACACCAAGCATATTCCGGACGAGGTTTTCGAACTCAATCATCGGCAAATTGCCCTTCTCATTGCACGGATGTGGGAAGGCGATGGTCACATCAACGAAAAGGGGCGCAGTCTTTATTACGCTACTTCGTCTGAGAAACTGGCGCGGCAATTGCAGCATCTGTTGCTACGCCTTGGCATTATCAGTCGAATCCGTCACGTTCGATTTGCCTACAAAGATGGGCGTTTTGGCTACCAACTGTTTGTGACAGGCAATGAAAATATCCAGCAATTTGCGCGAACTGTCGGATGCCATTTTGTCAGTGTGAGACGACGGGAACAACTCCAAAATCTGTTCATTGGCGAACCTCTCAGTTTCGGAACAAAGGACGTTGTTCCATTTGCAGTGACGTCGATCATCCGCAAGGAACTACGCCAGCGAGGTATGACCTGGCAAAAGCTGGGGGAGCAGGCGCAAATAGGTGTGAGTGATTTGTATCGAACTGATCCTCCTGGTAGGCACGGCTTCACGCATGACAAGATAGCGAAAATAGCTCAATTCTTTGACAGCGATGAGCTTCGTACACACGCCGATAATGACATCTATTGGGACAAGGTGGTCTCGATTGAGTACGTCGGCGAGGAGATGACTTACGATCTGACCGTGCCCGGTACGCATAATTTCGTCGCCAACGACATCATCGTCCACAACTCGCACGCCGCCGATTACGCTGTCATCACCTGCCAGAGCGCCTTCCTCAAGTGCCATTACCCTGAAGAATACATGGCGGCGCTGCTCTCGGTCTATTTCGACGACTCGGACAAGGTGACGACCTTCCTGACCGAATGCCGCCGCCTGAACATCCCGATCCTGCCGCCGGACGTGAACACGAGCCAGCTCGATTTCGACATCCAGCGCGGCGCAGACGGCCGGCGCGGCATTCGCTTTGGCCTGGCCGCGGTCAAGAACGCGGGCGTCGGCGCGCTGACACACATCATCACCGCGCGTGACAGCGGCGGCGCCTTCCGCGATCTGCAAGAGTTCTGCGAGCGGGTCGATCTGCGCCCGGTCGGCAAGCGCACCATCGAGAGCCTGATCAAAGTCGGCGCGCTGGACGGTTTCGGCAATCGCGGCCAGCTCATCAGCGCGCTCGACCGCATCATGAGCTTCAGCGCCGAGCATCACAAGGCTAAAGAAGTCGGGCAGATGAACATGTTCGGCGACATGAGCGCGAGCGGTTTTGCCGACGACCTGCTTGCCAATCTGTCGCTGGCGGACGAGGTCGATCAGCGCGAGATGCTCGATTGGGAAAAGGCGCTGCTCGGTTTCTACGTCAGCAGCCATCCGATTGACCCGGTGCTGCATATCATCCAGGCCAGTAACTTCGACACGACCAAAAGCCTGAAAGAATCGTCACCAGAACGCGATCAGCGCCCGGCCACGATCATAGGCCTCGTCGCCGGGATACGCCGGATGCCGACCAAGAATCAGGAAATGATGGCAATCGTCACGCTCGAAGATCACTTCAGCACGATTGACGTTGTGCTTTTCCCACGCACGTGGCGCAAATTCGAAGACATCGTGCTGGAAGGCATGGTGCTCCAGTTCATGGGCAAGCTCGATCTCTCACGCGGCGATGCGCAGGTGATCTGTGAGGCTGTGACGACCGAGTTCCAGGCTGTGACTGCGGACAGTGGGTTTCAGCCTGCTTATCATGCCGCGCCCCCGCCAGAATGGATGACCGACGACGTACTTTTTGATGCCGAGCCAGAAACGCCGGAATGGACGCCGCAAGATGCGCCGAAGAATGGCAATGGCGCGGCGCCGCTGCCGGTCGAGACGACGCCGCCTGTCGCGCCCGCGCTCCCGGACGAACCGCCGGACTATGACAACCTGCCCTGGATGGCGGATGAGCCGCTCGGCGAAGTCGCGCCAGAGCCGCTGCCATCCGCCGATGCCGAGCAGCCGCCCGCGCGCACGCTTGTCATTCGCTTTGAACGCTGTGGCGATCAGGACAAGGACGTGCGCCGTTTCAATCGCCTGCTCAACCTGCTCAATTCCTATCCCGGCGCGGACAGATTCATCGTCGAACTGCTCGAAAATGGGCGTGTCCAGGCGCTCGACTTTCCCGATTTGACGACGGGCATTTGTGACGCGCTGCTCGCCGAGCTGCAGCGGCGCGTTGGGGCGGATAACGTTGTCGTGCGTTAAACACGACAACCCTATGACAATTGAACAATACGTGTCGCGCAAGATCACCCGGCATTTGTGACAATAATCACTAACTTATTACGCCTACCTTTGCTACGCTCGTAGCATCGTCTGGTTATCCGTTCATGACCAGCACATCACGCTGGATCTCATGTATATTGCACATTCATAGTTGCAGGAAGGGGGTCTATTGTGCTGCGTCCACGGCTGATTTCGGCCCTGGTCGCCGGTGGTGCGCTGCTGATGGCAGCAGGCATCGCGATGTTATCGAGTTCGGTTGGGGGGGTGTCGGTCTCGCTGGCAAGTCCACGCCTGGAGATCGAACCGTTCGAGGATTTCGCCTGCCTGGAATGCCATGCGGATCAACAGCGGTTATCCGAACTGGCGGTCGAGGAGGAAGCGCCGGAAGCTCTGTCTTCTGGCCCTGGCTGAGGCGGCTCCGTGACTCCGATGGAGCCATGGGAGCGCGTCTGGATTGACGCCGAAGCTTTTGGTCAGGACATACATTCATACATCAATTGCACCGAATGTCACGGCGGCGAAGCGGTTGACGATTTCGAGCTTGCGCATGAAGGGCAGGTCGAGAGGGTCGTCAACAGCCCGGAGGTTTGCGGGCGCTGCCACGTTGACGTCGGCCCCACTCAGTACGACAGCTTGCACAACACGCTTGCCGGATATGACACGGCGCTCTACGAGAGAAGTACGCCGGAAAATCATCCTGCGCTGGAGGAGATGCAGGCCAATCATTGCAACCAATGCCACGCGACTTGTGGCGACTGCCATGTGAGCCAACCCACCTCTGTCGGTGGTGGATTGGTCAGCGGTCATGACTTTGAAGCGTCGCCGTCGATGTCGCGCCAATGCACGGCCTGCCATGGCAGCCGCGTCAAGAATGAATACTATGGCGCGAACGAAGGCGTCCCCAGCGACGTACACTTCCGTGCGCGTATGGATTGCATGGAATGCCATACGGCGGACGCCATGCATGGCATGGGCGCAGCGGGCGAGCAGACCAGCCGCTATGATGGCGCGCCCGATCCGGGCTGCCTCGACTGTCACGACGACATCGAGATGGGCGAGGACGCTGACACCGAGATCGAGATGCACAGCGCACACGACGAGTACGATCTCGCCTGTCAGGTCTGTCACAGCACGACCTACACCAACTGCGTCAACTGTCACGTCGAACAGACCGAGGATGGTGTCCCGTTCTACACCGTTGAAGATCACTATCTCGGCTTCTACATCGGGCTGAACACGAATCGCAGCGAGGATCGGCCTTACGAGTATGTGCCCGTGCGCCACGTGCCAATCGCACCCGATTCGTTCAGCTTCTACGGTGAAGATCTGCTGCCGAATTTCGACGAGCGTCCTACCTGGATGTACGCGACGCCGCATAACATCCAGCGCGTCACGCCGCAGACGGAAACGTGCGATAGCTGTCATGACAATGACGAACTGTTCCTGACGCGCCGGACGGTTGACCGTGCAGAACGGCGCGCCAATCAAGATGTGCTCGTCGATTTGGACTCGATTCCATGAGGCGAGCGCGCCATAGCTGTAAGGGATAACGTCTGCCTTGGGCAGGCGCAGAAGCAAAACGTTACAGACATATAGAAAAGGGATTGACCTGATGGCTAAGTTTACCCGGTTCCTGTTCCTGCTCGTCCTTGCATCGCTGCTGGTGCTGCCGGGCGTGGCGAGTGCCCAGACGACCGCCGAAGTCGATGTGGTCGAAGACGTGCTCATGCCGCAGCTTGAGGCGTATTACGACAACATCCCCGAAAAATACGGCACGATCAATGTCGAGGGGTTCCTCGAACTGCTGGCGGAAAATCCGGACGTCACCATCCTTGACGTGCGCGAAGATGCCGAGATCGAAGAAGTGGGCATCATCGAAGGTTCTGTCCATATTCCTCTGCGCACACTGGGTGAAAACCTCGACCTGCTGCCCGATGTGGATGCAACGATTGTCGTCGTCTGCAAGGCGGGCTTCCGCGCGACCATCGGCATGACGGCACTGCAAACGCTCGGCTACACCGATGTGAAAGTGTTGACCGGCGGTTTTGATGCCTGGGTCGGTGAAGAACTGCCTGTCGTTGAGGCTCCCGCCGAAGTCGAACCGGCTGAGGTTCCGGAAGCGATTGATCCGATGCTGGTCGAATACGTCAGCGAATATCTCGCCAACCTGCCGCAGGGCTGGGGTGGTGTCAAGGCGACCGATCTGTTTGAAGAGATGTTCGAGACGATGCCCGACCTACTACTGGACGTGCGCAGCGACGATGAATGGGCAGAGGGCTACATCGAAGGCGCAGAGCATCTGTGGATCAACAACTTCTACACCAATCTGTCCGAACTGCCAGAAGATAAAGACACGAGCATCGTCGTTTACTGCGCCAGCGCCTATCGCGGCGGCATTGTGGCGACTCAGCTTGGCCTGCTCGGTTACACCAACGTTCGTAACCTGGCCGGCGGCATCAACGCCTGGAAAGCGGCGGAACTCCCGGTCGTAACTGAATAATCAGGTTTTGAAGGGAAAGCCGGCGGCAACGTCCCCCTCCAACGTCGGCCAGCGCTGGCTTTCCCAGATTTTGCAGCAACTGAATAGTGTGCTCAAATAGGGATGCCAAGCAGTTATGCGGGAGCAATTACGCCGTGGACTTGCAGCAGCCCTATTATTTTGTCAGTTATGCCCGCGCCGACATCGAACGTGTGCGTGAGTTTGTCGCCCGCTTGAACGAGCAGGGCATCCGAACGTGGATCGATGTCGACGCCCTCGCCCCCGGTGAAAACTGGGTCCACAGCATCGAAGTTGGATTGGAGAATGCCGCCGGGCTGATCGTCTTTCTTTCACGCGCGAGTGTGAATTCGACCTGGGTGCATTCGGAGCTGTCTACCATCATCGACCGCGCCGCCAGCGTCTTCCCCGTCTTGCTTGACGATCTGCCAGCGGAAGCCATTCCTGCGAGCTTGCAGACGATCCTGTATCTCGACGTGCGCGATTGGAGTCGTGTCGGCGAACAGGCTTCACGTCTCGCCGATGCGATCAAGCGCAGCGAGGCTGCACCGACGGCCATGCACACCGGCTTGCATGACAACGAGATCGCCCAGATAGCGACCGAGTCGGCGGATGCTGCACGCGGCGGCAGTCTGCCCGCGTCGACCACCGCCGCGCCGCCTGACTCGGTGTTCGTGGTGCATGGGCGTGATCGGCAGTTTCTGGCCGATATCGAAGCCTACCTGCAAAGCATCAATGTCACGCCGGTCGTACTGAGCAAGATGCCCAACGCCAACCAGAACAGCCTGTTCCAGAAGCTACTTTTCTACGCGGGCAACACCTATTTCGCGGTCGTGCTGATCTCGTCCGACGATCTCGGTGGGCTGGATGCCGAGTTCCAGCAGTACGGTGATCGTGCGCTGGAATATCGCGCCCGGCAGAACGTCGTGCTTGAACTTGGCTACTTTTACGGCAAGCTCGGCTGGGATCGGGTCTTCGTGCTCTACAAGCCCGCCGCCCAAACCATCCCACGTTTCGAGCGCCCGTCGGATCTTAACGGCGTGCTCTTTGACGATTTCGACACCAGCGGCAACTGGCAGCAGATCCTGCACACCAAGCTCAAGAACGCTGGGTTTCCCGTGCCGTAATGTCGCCGCACCCTGTTTGCCTTTCGGCTCGATTGTGCAGGATAATAGAAACAGCGCGAGATGCCCTGCGGGTGGAAATGCGTAAGGATGAGGCCAGAACGTGTGGGACGCACAACATCACCGGCGCTCGATTCGACTGCGCGACTATGATTATCGGCAGGAGGGCGCTTACTTCGTCACAATTTGCACGCAAAAGTGCGTGCTGTCATTTGAAGATGAGGCATTGAAGGTAATTGCTGAACGATGCTGGATGGACATCCCGGGCCATTTTCCACATGTCGAACTGGATGAATGGATCGTCATGCCCAATCATCTACACGGGATTCTGGTCTTGACCGAGATCGTTGCCGTAGTAGGGGCGCATCATGATGCGCCCTACGGACAGAATCCGCATATCCAACCGCAATGAACGGCGCGCTGGGAGTTGTAGTGCGTCTCTTCGAAGGGGCGGTGACGAAACGAGCACGAAACGCCGGATACGAGGATTTTGGCTGGCAGCGGAACTATTATGAACGGATCATTCGCAGCCAGGCGGAATTGAACGCCACTCGCGCCTACATCATCCAGAATCCGGAACGGTGGCAGGAGGATGAGAACCATCCATTGCGATTACGTCAGGAATAGATGTTGGCAAAGATAAATTGGTAGAGAAACGATGAGTTTTGATCAATCGTCGCGAAATCTGTGGTGTTGTAGGGGCGCATCATGATGCGCCCGAAATGGCCGCTCGCGACGCCATGTTCATGTTCTGAAGATGAACGAATGCAGAAAAAGGTAACCCTATGGCCGGTTCAAAAGTCTCCGAATATTTTCACACCATGAGCTACGGGCCTGCGCCAGAGGCGGCGGACGCCGTCATCGCCTGGCTCAACGATCACGGGCGCAAGCTCAACCTGTTCATCGACGGCAAGTGGGTCGAGCCGAAGAGCGGCAAGTACATCGAGAGCCGCAATCCTTCGAATGGCGAGCTCCTCGGCGCATTCGCCGACGGCGGCAAAGAGGACGTGGATGCTGCCGCCAAAGCCGCGCGCAAAGCCTTCGAGTCATGGAGCAAGACGCCCGGCCACCAGCGCGCGCGCATCATGTACGCCATCGCCCGCGACATCCAGAAGCACGCGCGGCTGCTCGCCGTTATGGAAGCGATGGACAACGGCAAGCCGATCCGCGAGACGCGCGACATCGACATCCCGCTGGTGGCGCGTCATTTCTACTATCACGCGGGTTGGGCGCAGTTGATGGAGACGGAACTGGCAGGCTATGGCCCCGTCGGTGTCGTCGGCCAGATCATCCCGTGGAACTTCCCGCTGCTGATGATGGCCTGGAAGCTCGCCCCGGCGATTGCCATGGGCAACACGGTTGTGATCAAGCCCGCGCCCTACACCAGCCTGACCGCGCTCCTGTTCGCCGAAATCCTGCACGAGGCAGGCCTGCCGCCCGGCGTGATCAACATTGTCACCGGCAGCGATGAGACGGGTGCGGCTATCACGTCGCACGTCGAGTTCGACAAGATCGCCTTCACCGGCAGCACCAACGTCGGCAAGATCATCCGCCGGGTAACGGCGGGCACGGGCAAGCGCCTGTCGTTGGAACTGGGCGGCAAGTCCCCGTTCGTCGTCTTTGACGATGCCGATCAGGACGGCGCGGTTGAAGGACTGGTCGATGCGATCTGGTTCAACCAGGGGCAGGTCTGCTGTGCCGGATCGCGCCTGTTGGTGCAGGAGAGCATCGCCGACCGCTTCATCACCAAGGTCAAGCGGCGCATGGATACGCTGCGGGTCGGCAGTCCGCTCGACAAGGGCATCGACATCGGCGCGATTGTCGATCCGATGCAGCACCGCACCATCGATGGCTGGGTCAAGATCGGCCTCGAAGAAGGCGCGGAGATCTACCAGCCCGCCTGCGATCTGCCGGATCGCGGCTGCTGGTATCTGCCGACGCTGATGACTAACGTCAGCCCGGCCTCGACCGTCGTCCAGGAGGAGATCTTCGGGCCGGTTGTTGTGGCGATGACCTTCCGCACGCCGTCCGAGGCGGTCGCGCTGGCGAACAACACCAAGTATGGGCTGGCGGCGAGCGTCTGGAGCGAGAACATCAACCTCGCGCTCGACGTGGCCGGCAAGATCAAGGCGGGCAGCGTCTGGGTCAACTGCACGAATATGTTCGATGCGGCCAGCGGCTTCGGCGGCTATCGTGAGAGCGGCTTCGGTCGCGAGGGCGGCGAGGAAGGGCTGTACGAATACCTGCGCCCGACCTGGCAGCCGCGCCCGCAGCCCGAATTCACCAGGCCGGAGAAGTGGGGTGCTTACGTCCATGGCCGCCCCGCGCCGATGAACGGCAAGACGAAGGCCAACGGCACGCTCGACCGCACGCCCAAGCTCTTCATCGGTGGCAAGCAGCGACGCAGCGACGGCAACTACACGCGCCCGGTGCTTGCCCCGAATGGATCGCTGGTCGGGCAGGCGGCGGACGGCAACCGCAAGGACATCCGCGATGCAGTTGAGGCAGCGCACAAAGCCTCAGGCTGGGGCAGCAAGAACGGCCATGCCCGCGCGCAGATCCTCTACTACATCGCCGAGAACCTGAGCGCCCGTGCGGAAGAATTCGCCGAGCGCATCCGTGCGCAGACCGGGCGCAGCCTCAAGAGCGCGCAGCAGGAAGTCGACGCCAGCATCGAGCGCCTGTTCACCTATGCCGCCTACTGCGACAAGTTCGGCGGCACAGTCCAGGAGACGCCGCTGCGCGGGCTGGTCGTCGGTATCACCGAACCCATCGGCGTGATCGGCATCGCTTGCCCGGACGAGTTCCCGCTGCTTGGCCTGATCGCGCCGGTCGCGCCCGCCATCGCGCGCGGCAACACGGTCGTCGCCATCCCTAGCCCGGCGCATCCGCTGAGCGCGACCGATTTCTACCAGGTGCTGGAGACGAGCGACGTGCCCGGCGGCGTGGTCAACATCGTCACCGGCGACCGCGATCACCTGAGCAAGACGCTGGTCGAGCACGACGACGTCGACGCGATGTGGTACTTCGGCGACGCGGCGGGCTGCGCGCTGGTCGAGGAGCTTTCGGCCTACAACATGAAGCGCACCTTCGTTGGCTACGGCGAGCCGCGCGACTGGCTCGATCCACACCAGGGCGCGGGCGAGGAGTATCTGCGCGAGGCGACGCAGGTCAAGAACGTCTGGCTGCCGACGGGGGAATAGGAAGTACTTGGTGCTCGGTACTCGGTGCTCAGTTCTGGGTTCACAGTACACGGTACACGGTTCACAGTGCGAATGCGGGGCGCGGCGGCAAGCTGCGCCCTGCCGGGAAGGATGAGACGATGATCACCACCGTCGATTTACGCAAATACATCGCGACCGAGTTCTTCGGTCAGCGCCCACATGTGCGCGGACATCGCGTGCCGGTAGCAACGCTGGCGCACAGCGCGCACAGCCAGCACTGGGATGTGTCTGAACTGGCCTACCAGTTCAGCCTGACCGAAACGGAAGTGCTGGCGGCGCTCCTCTACTATGAGCAGCATCGAGAAGCGGTCGAAGCGACAGAAGCGGCGCATCAGCAGATGCTGGACGAGATGACACGGCAGCATGGCAGTTAAGTTCTATTTTGACGAAATGATGCCGCGCAGGGTGGCAGAGCAAGTTGCCGCACGAGGCTACGAAGTCATCATGGCTGTCGATGTAGAGATGATCGGGAAAGCTGATCCCGACCATCTGGCCTACGCCACAGAACATGAGGCCATGCTTTTCACCCGTGATGCGCCCTTCGCTGGCATGACCGCTCGGCGTACCGACCATGCTGGTCTAATCTGTTGGACAGGGGCGGATAACGATTTTGGTGGCATGGTGGACAAGCTGACCGAATTTGCGAATGCCCATACGATGGATGATGTCGAAGGGCAGGTTTATTGGATCAAGTGACTTTCAAAGTCGCTACATGGACGAAGCTATCGTTTGGGCTGCTGCAGTTAGCCATGAAGCGTGACTTTGACGCACAATGCGTCAAGGAATCCTCCTCATAATTGCGTATAAAGGAGCAGATACTTCAAGAGCCAAAGACACTAGATGACGAAGAAGCACAGACTATTCTTGATACTGATCCTCATCTTGGCGCTGATTGTCTTTGTCGCCGCCCTCGATCTTGTCAATCGCATCACAAATCGCACTCCATTTCGCTGGCAAGATGTCCTGTCGCTGTCACAGATCGATTTTCCTGCCAGTTGGAGATTATCCGGCACTGAAGAAGTAGGGGGTTGGCGTGGGGAAGGTGCATATCAGATCAATTTTTTCGATCCCCAAACCCGGTACTGGCCCCACATACGGATAGTGAAGTATGAAACATCTGCTCGAGCGGAGGTCGAGTTTGTCAATCGACGAACTCAGATATTTCATTATCCAGGCGCGGGCGCAGTCACAGATTGGGTTGATTATCCAGGGGAAATCGCAAATCTTCGCGCCAATCAGTTTGAAGTGCATTGTCAGCTTACGCATATCGGAAATGAGATCGCCCCCACTAAAATGTGCGCTTTTTGGAGCAGATATAACGCGTGCCTCTTGAGTCTCACAACAATTATCAGGGATGAGGATGAGGATGTTGACTTTGCTTCGTTTGAGAGGACGATTCGGGGGATCGATCAAGCAGTCTCGTGCGATGACAAGTGAGGCTATTGAACTAGACATGTGTCTACATTTGATACCAATCCTATCCATCTGGGACGTAGCTATCAATATCACCCGTCCGCCTCACTTTTGCGCAGCCGCTCGTTGATCCTCGCCTTCAATTCGGCGGAGTAGCGGCGCACATCATCCGCCAATCGCCGTAACTCAGCCTCCTGGCGCTCAAGTGAGGTGCTACAAGTGGGGGGCAGCGTTGCCACCCCCACACAAGTTGATCTGTCAGCTCTGAACGTGGTTGCTACTGCGCCAGGAAGTGCAGCCACTCCTGGACGACCTTGACGTTGCGGCTTTCGACGTGCGGGATGCGCAGCTTTAGCGCCTCGACGACGGCGCTCTTTTGCCACCCCTTGGCCGCGATCATCTCGGCTGCTGCCTTGTGGGCCGCCGGTGACGGGTGGGTATTGCTCAAGACATCTGCCAGCCGGTCGATGCTGTAAGCCTCGCCGATGATGTTGACGTTCAACGCATCCAACTGCGCCAGCACGGCGTCGAGCATCCGCTGGGCAATCGCCTCGTCCGCGCTTTCGACATAGACACGCGTGATCGGTTCCGTGCCCGATGAACGGACGCGGAGGAAGTGCCGTTTGCCATACTTCTCGTCCTGGAGGAAGATCTCGACGAAATCATAACGGGTTCCGCCCAGGTAATAGACTTCCAACCCCGCGATCGTGGGCAGCGTACTGTCCTCCGGCCAGTCCTTGAAGATATCGAGGTAGTGGTTCAGCAGCCCCTCTTTGGCTTCGGTCGTCGTATCCAGATCGATCCGGTTGCCGTTGGTCTTCCAGGCACCCTCCATCTCGGTGGTTTCACGCCAGATGTCACTCAGGGATGTCTCGCCAGACGGACTCTTCAGCCCGTAGTAGGCCAGCATATCCAGGATCAGCAGGTCGGCCCAGATGCCGTCTTTGTCGGGGACGTGCCCGCGAGTCGTCAGACCTGAGCTTTCCTCGCCGCCGATGAGGATCGTGTCCATCCATTCGGCGGGCATCTGCGCGTCTGACAGCGTGTCGTACGCCTTGCGTGGGTCGGTCACACCCACGGGCACGCGCGCGACATCGATGATGTACTTGATGCCAACGGGGACGACCCAGGTATTGGCGAAGGCGATTGATTTTTCGCTGCCCAACCGGCGATAGTAGAACGGGTGAGAAATGTACGCGGGGATCGTCCCGGCTGGCGGGCGATAAGCGGCATTGCCAGCCATCTTCCCAGCCAGCGCATCGATCATCGGCAAGCCGGTCTGCGTAATGATCACGCGCCCCTCTTCGCCGCGTTCGATGCCCAGGTAGCGCGTCAGCATGGCGAGGATCTGATTGGGTCGGATGTACTTCCCGCCGCGGTCGACGACGCCGAAGCGATCCGCATCCGTGTCCAGGCCGAGGCCGAGGTCAGCGCCCTGGGCAACCACCTCATCGACCAGCGGCTGGATGAAATCCGGCTCAGGGTTGGCATATTCCAGGTGCGGAATCCCGCGCACTGTTTCTGTCTGTTTGCCCAGGTCTTCGTCGCGTTCGTCGTGGATGGACGTATGCGGAATGCCCAACTCGCCCAGGATTTTCGTCAGGTAGCCCTCCCCGGAGCCATACATGGGATCCAGGATGATCTTCTTGCCGGAGAAGTATTGCTTGATGTTGTCCAGGTTGATCGATAAGCGCCGGTTGTTCGCCCCAGGCTTGCCTGAGTTCCTGACGTAATCCAGGTACAGGTTCCTGGGGTCGAATTGCTGGAAGGTGCCAGCCGCCTCCGCCGCGACGGTATCTTGCCGAGGGATTGGCGTATTCATGAGCTGCCGGAAACTCGCGCGCGAAGCAATCACGTCGGTGAGCTTCGTCGGCGCGGGATAGCCCTGACGCGGATTGAATTTGATCCCCTGCCACTCCGGCGGGTTGTGGCTGGCGGTGCAGTTGATGAGCGCCGCGACGCGATCACGACCGATGACCTCTCTGGCATAGAAGTTCAAAGCGGGGGTCGGGGATGGCCGGCTGGCATAATGCACCTTGAAACCATTGGCGAGGCAGACTTCGGCCACGATCCTGGCGACAAACGGCGAACTGCGCCGCCCGTCATAGCCAATCACGACCACGCGCCCGTTCAGGTCTTCGGTCGTGCCCACCGCGTAGGTCGGCACGTTGGCCGAGTTCATGTAATCACAGATGGCCTGCGTGACGATGCGCACCTTTTCCTCGGTGAAATCACGATTCCAGACGCCGCGAAAGCCCGACGTGCCGAAGCGGATGTACTTCAGCTGGTACATGTCGTCCAGAAGCTGCGCCAATTCGGGCGCTTTGCGCTTGTCGACGCGCAGTTGCAGAATGCGGATGGCCTCCGATAACGCATTGACCAGCAGCACGCGGAAGGGCATGTAGCGGTCATCGCGCCCATCGAATTCTTCCAGGCCAGATTCGAGCAGTGGTTTGATTTCACGCTCAACCGCGTCACGAATGGGGTCGAAGATGGGCAGCTCGAACAGAGCCGTCGTAACAGCCACGACCCGTTCGCGGATGGTGCGATAGGCTTTCAAGAGTTCGGCGGTCGCCTGGTCTTTGGGCGATGGTTTCGTCTCAAATCGGTAGGGGCCAGCTTCCACGAAATAAGTTGTCAGTATGCCCAGGATATTGGCGAGATTTTCCACCGAGGTGCCGCCGCTGCTCACGGCGGTGTCGAGGCGCGCCAGAAACCGCTCGCACAGACCGTAATTCGCTGCAAAAGCCGCGTCGTTGGTCGCGGCCACATCGTTCGTCAGGTGCTCAAGAAGGGAGACGCTGCCGAGGACCAGATGGCTCATCCATTCGCTGTCGGGCTGTGCTAACCAGTCGGCGACCTGAGCAGAGGTCAGAAATTGTAATTGTTCCATTTTGCTTTCCGTGAGTGATTGCATGGTTCTTGTCCTTCGTCTCCTGATCAGAGGGGCAACTAGAAAGAAGCCTATAAAGCGCAATTAGATTTAATGTATATCCAAAATAGGCAGCTTACCCAGGGGGTTCCTTGGCTTCATGCCAGAGTTCTTCAAACTCGGCTGCGTACTTTTTGAAGAGCGATGTATTTATCCCCTCAATCTCCAGCGATGGCGAACTGCCGCCCGTCAGGTGATACAAATACAGGTGTACCCACAGATAATCGTCGATGCGGACGATCTGCGAATACATTTCGACATCTTGAACGACTTTGACCGTGAAGTTAGTTTGCGCCGCCGGCGGCAGTTCTTGCCGCACTTTTTTGAACAGGGCAATGCTGCTCTTGATGCTCGCTGCCATTCTGCCGGTTTGAACAGCCTGTAATTCCACGCCTTTGAGCCTGGCTTCCTGCGTATCTCTTCGCTTAGCGACGATGCCATCAGGGTCGAGGACCAGGATGCGAATCTGGCAGTTCCGAATGACAGCGGCCTCTTTCAGGATATCAACAACCTCTGTATTGTTCGCCCAGCCGTCGTAGAGTACCCGCCCCATCAGATCGATCTTATTAGCCGAGCGCATCTTTTCGCGCAGTAATTCATATCCATGTTCCGTGACGAAATCTTGCCGCTTCTCATGAATGCGCATGACGCCTGTCTTGCGGCTGTCGACAAACAGATCAATCACGCGGGTCAGCTCGTCAACACTTTGCTGGATCGGGTCATTGCCGACCTGTCGCCACAAGACGCTGACGATGCTCACCGCCAGAATCGAGACGCCAATATTCAGACTCGTCTCAGGCAGCGCCTCAATAAAGCCATCGACACCGCTCGCGAGGACGCGCAGGAGAACGCCGACGACAATAAACAGTAACCCTGCTAACGAAAACGTGAGGTTAGCGCCTTTAAGCACGTCAATTCCTCGCACTTCCTGCAAACGTCGCGATGACCGGCCGGTGATCAGTGACGGCATTAACGCGAGCGTCCTCGTAAATAAAGCATTCCTTCAACGTTCCCAGCTTTTTCAGCGGGTCGGACAGCAGAATGTGATCGATCTGCACGTCCTGCTTGATGTGAGTCGCCAGGCTGCCACTCTTGCTTGTGGGTTGTATGAATTCGAACACCTCTAAGAGTCGCCGTATCTCCTTGGAGGAGGGTTGCGCATTGAAATCGCCCGCCAGCAAAATGGGACGCGGGCTTGCTCCGCTCTCGGTCTCCGCTGCGCGGAGTTCATTGATGACATGGATGATCTGTTCGACTTCATGTTGCCTGGACTGAGAGGCACCGTTTGTTCGTTCCAGGCTCGGATCAGCGCGCTCGGTGTCGTCGAAGAAGGTTGTCAGGTGGGTCGCCATGAAGAAAACCGGCCCAAACGGCGTTTCGACCGAGGCGACCTGTACACCTCTCGGCTGCGTGTTCCTGTCTCCGGTGCTGTAGAGCGTTGCCCGGCTGATGACGGTCGATAACACGCGCAGGTTGGCATAGCCGGGATGATTCTCCGGCGGCAGCGGCCAGGGCCATTCCGTCAGCGGCAGGTTCGTGACGATGGCATTGCCCTCAGCCGCCCGCACCGCGCCCGCAAAGGTGACTCGATTCCATGCTCGCCGATGGGGATGCGTCTCGCTGTCAATCACAGTGCCATAGTACGACTTGTAATCAAAGCCGAATTCCATTGCCAGCAAACCGCCCGTGTCGAGCGGCTGATCGGGCTGATACCAGACCTGGCTGGCTTCCTGTAACGCAATAAGCGCCGGTTTTGTGGGGTCAATCGGGATAATCTCACGGATTTCCCGCGCCAGATGCGGTGGATGCAGGGGAGTATTTCGAAAATGGCGATTACCACCAACGTTAAGCGTAACGACTTGGAGAACGTTCTCAGATCCGGCCAAGTTTCTGTCTCCCGAGACTGCACGGCGCGTTTGAGTTGTCTCAGCGGCAGCGCCTCATTTTAGTGTAGCTGAATCCGATTCTAGTAGATCGAATCTGGTTGCTTATTATAACAACTGAGCAACGCGTGCAAGAATCCAATCAGAATGCTGATTGCGTATGGGGGATACGGCATTCGCACAGGGCTGCACGATGACCGACGTGCGCGCGCAGGCGAGTCGTCGCAGGTATGCAATTCAGCGCCGGGTCTACCCCGTGAGTTTGGCCGCCGCCTCGGTCACGTCGTCCACGCCGCCGTGGGTGACGACGAGCGCGCCCGCGCCGATGATGCTGACGTTTTCGCCGAGCGCCGCCATCTCGTAGCGCACGTTGCGGAAATAGCCGTCGTCGATAACATGCGAGCGCACGGCCTCGCGCATGGGCGCGAACAGCATTTCGCCCAGGCCAAAGCTGACGCTGCCGCCAAAGACGACGATCTCCGGGTTGAAGATATGCAGCAGGCTGGTGACGCCCAGGCCGAGCAGCAGCCCGGCGCGCTCGACAATCTTGAGCGCCAGCCAATCGCCCTGCCCGGCTGCCTCGCTCAGCGTTGCGCCGCTGATGGCGCTGATGTCGCCGCCCGCCAGATCGAGCATGGCCGAGCTTTCGCCAGCAGCAACACGGTCACGCGCCTGGCGCGCCAGGGCTGGCCCGGCAGCCTCTTTTTCCAGAGTCGTCACTTTTTCGTCCACCACCATTTGGATGTGCCCGACCTCACCGGCGTAGCCTTCCTTGCCGAGCAGCATTCGCCCATCGACGATGACACCGCCGCCGATGCCGGTGCTGACGGTAATGAAAATCACGTGACGGTAGCCGCGCGCTGCGCCGAGCGCCGTTTCTGCCAGGGCAGCGACGTTGGCGTCGTTGCCGAGGTAGGTCTTGATGCCGATTTCATCCTCGACGATCTTTGCCAGTTCGATACCGTGCCAGCCCTTGAGGTTGGTGCCTAATTCGACCATGCCGGTGAACGGGTTGGTCGGGCCAGGGATTGAGATGCCGATGCCGCTGACCTGGGATTTATCCTGTGGCAGCGTCGCGCGGATGGCATCGAGCACGCGCGGCAGCGTCTTTTCCACACCCTGTTCAGCCAGGGTCGGGACTTCGTGGCGGCTGAGAATTTCGAGCTTCGGGTTCAGCAGCGCGCTGCGCAGCCGTGTGCCGCCGAGATCGACACCGATGACGTAATCAGACATGCGAGTCCTCTCGCTGATGATTGTGTGTGCTCATGATGCTGCGCCAGAAACAAGGGGCAGCCAATGAGGCCCGATATTAACGTGGAGACGGCCAAAATGAAAAGCATCACAGATATAAACAAACGTCCGGCGCGTCAGTTGCGCAGCGCGCAGTGGCGTCCGGACGTTGTGTGATTTACGTGCCCGGCGTGTGTGGCCGGGGCATCAGGCTCAGCCGACTTTGACGACCAGTTGGCCAACGCCGCCCTTGTAGCGGACGTTGATCTTGGTTGCAGCTTCGGCGTAACCGGGGGTTTCCCAGACGCCCTTCTTGCTGATGAACTCGTCGCTGCCGCTGACGCGCGTGAAGTTCGCCGGGAACTTCAGGTCGCCGACGCCGCTCTCCGCCTCGAAGCGCGCCGCCGCGCCCGCCGGAAGCTCGATCTTGCACTCGCCGACGCCGCCATCGATCTGCGCTGTCACCTGCGCGCCCTCGTTGATTTCGAGTTCGACCGCGCCAGCACCACCGTGAACCTTGAGATCGACATTCGCGCCTGCGGGCACGACAATATCGGTTTCGCCCACGCCGCAGTTGACGCGCATGGCGTAATGTTCACTGCGTGCCGGCAGAATCAGGTCGATTTCGCCGGCCCCGGCGTTAATGCTGCCGTCCGTCACCTGAAGCTCGCTCAGGTCGAACTTGCCTTCGCCAACGCCGCTATGGACTTCAAGCTGCATCGGGACTTCGGTCGCGAGGCCGACATCCCAGCGCAGTTCACCCCGGCTGCCGATCCAACCGACGACGTTGCGCACCCAATCCGCTGCCACGGCCTTCTGGCTGAGGGTGACGTTCTTTTCCGCTTCGCCGGAGACGACAAAGTTGATGTCGCCGACGTAGGTGAGATCGGCCTCGATCAGGTTGTCCAGATTGGTCAGGGCGTGGACGACGCATTTGCCGACCGAGAAATCGACCCGGACGCGCGCTGACTGTGCGCCGTCGAGAGGAGCGCTGAACTCGCCCTGCTTGATGGATTCCTCATCGCCGATGCCGAGCGACTTGACGAAATCGCCGATATCACTGCCGAGCTTCTCGAACGAGAACGACCACTCGGTTTTGAATTTCTTCTCTTCTGGCATGGTGTTTCCTCACTTGTGCATGTAACTCACAGGTAATGCGGTTGATATTGACATCTAGTTGAACGAACGCGCCAACTAGCGGACGCGCAGCCCGCCGACCCCGCCGTTGAAGGTGATGTGAATGCGTTCTGCCTCGCTCGCATCGGCGTAGTTCTCAGTTTCCCACTCGCCGTCCTCATCGCCCTGGCGGATGAGATTCAACCCTGCGCCGGACAGATCGACTCCGCCCAATCCCTGTGTAGCTTCCAGACGAACCGGCGCGCCCTCAGGGATGTCAATCATAACTTCGCCGACACCGCCCTTGATGTTCAATGTGAGCGCGGCACCACTGGCAACGATGACTTCGGTGCGTCCGACGCCGTTGTCGATGCTGGCGGTGTAGGCCGCGTCAGTCGCGGGTAGGGCAATATGTGTTTCGCCGACGCCGCCGTTGATGTCCAGGCTGGTGATGTTCAGACCGCTCAGATCGAAGTTGTTGTTGCCCACGCCGCCATTGATGTCGAGCGTCAGGGGTACGTTCGGGCTGAGACGAATGTCCCAGCGCAGGTCCTGATCCTCAGTCGTGAACGGCCAGAAGTTGAAGAAGCCGGTGGTGGAGAGTGAGCCTTCCGTCCATAAGCGCACGTCCCGGCGGCCTTCACCACTGGTCTCAAAGCGCACGTCGCCGACATAGCGCAAATCGGCATCGATCAGATTATTCGAATCGGTGGACGCGCTGATCGTCGTCTCGGCGACCGACAGATCGAGATTGATGTTCGCGCTTTCCACACCAGTCAGCGGATAGTTGTACTGGGCTTCCTCGACTTCAGGCGTCTGCGCCAGGCCAACTGACGGCCCGATCAGCATCAGCACGAGGAAGAGGGCGACCGTCACAATGCCGATCAACAGCGAGAGCTGCGGGCGGCCACGGCCAATCAGCAGATTGACACCGATTGCGACCAGAATGAGCGGCCAGAAACGGGCCAGAACGGCGAAGCTCGCCCCACTGAGAATGTTGAACTGCCCTAGCAGCCAGATTACACCTACACCAATCAGAATCAACGCCAGAAACGTCGAGTTCGATTGGCCGGATCTACGTCTTTCAACGGCCATCGTTGGTAATCCCCCTTTTGGATTGCGATGTGCATGACACAACCGTGTATACGCATGCAAGGCGTTAAAGTTGCAGAGCGTCACCTCAGAGAGTGGACTGTAGATTTCTGTAGATTCTTGAAATTTGGCCTGGCTATGTTACGCTTGCAGCCCACCTGCGGTAGTCAAAAACAGTCATGGAGGATGCGGGATGGCGACGGTCAAATCAATCGATACTATGGGAGCATCGTCGGACTCTGGACGTGAGAGGTCTGGAATGCCACGGGCGCTGCTCCTGCTCACCAGCCTGACGATCATCGGCGTGATCGTCGGCCTGTATCTGGCGCTGGGGTATGCCGGCACGGAGATCGAGCAGGGCGATGTGCAGCGCATTTTCTACGTCCATATGCCGGCATTTTTTGGCGCGTTTGTCGCCTTCAGCGCGACGACCATCGGCGGTATTCTCTATTTGCGCACCAACAACGTGAAATGGGATACGCTGGCGTTGGCAGGCGTCGAGGTCGGCCTGGTGCTGGCGTTGATCAACCTGACTACCGGCGCGATCTGGGCACGCCCGATCTGGAATACGTGGTGGAATTGGGACCCGCGCCTGACCGCTGAAGCCGTCATGGTGCTGACCTACGCCGCCTACCTGATGCTGCGGACGGGGATTGAGAACGCCGAGCAGCGCCGCCGCTTCGCCGCCGTCTTCGGCATCTTCGCGATTGCCACCGCTGTCATCACGTTGGTGATCCCACGCATTGTCGAAGCCACAATCCACCCGGTCGTCATCGCCCAGGCCGAGACCGCTGCCGAGACGACTGCTCAGGGTGGGTTCGAACTGGCGGCGACGCCCGGCGTTGGCGTGGCGCTTGGGTTCAACATGCTCATCTGGGCCCTGCTCGTGCCGATCACGTTGATCTGGCATCGTATTCGGTTGGAGAACACCGCGGAGCGCATCCGCGCCATGAAAATCAGAATGATGGAGTCATGATGTCAACCACGTCGCGCATTACACTCACATTGTTGCTGCTGTGCAGTCTGCTTCTGCTGGCAGGCGGCGCGCTGGCGCACGGCGACGAGGAAGCGGGAGCGGCAGCCGACTCGAATATCCTCACGTTCTACACGCACCCGACCGAGCGTTTCAATGTCCTGATCCCGCCGGGCTGGCAGAACGTGGTCAATTCGAGCTATGCGCTGCTCAGGAACGATACGATCGGCGCGCAGGTATACGGCCTGACGGCGGCGACGACGAATGTGGACGAGGCCGTCGCGCAGGCGCTGGCGCTGGCAGACCTGCCGCAGGCTGCCGCGCCATCCGGCGCAGACGCGGATCAACTCGCATTTGGCCCGTGGCAGCAGCGCACGTATGCCTTCGACAACGACACGACCGCGACGGCATTCGTCCAGCAGCATGACGGCAAGAGCTACGTCTTGCTTTACGTGAGCGCCAGTGCCGTCCAGCCGCTGATCGTGCGCACCGAAACGCCGCTCGCTGACGACGCCAGCGCCAGCGCTGCGCTGACCAGCGCCCTGACGGCGCTCGGCCAGTCGGATGCGATCATCGACTCCCTGAGCGCCGATTCCGAGGCGAACGACAGCTTCAGCGCGACCGTAACGATTGACGGCGCGCCCTTCACCGCGTCCATCCACCGTGACAGCCTGACCACGGCGGACATCATCATCGGGCCAGGTGCTTCCGTGGCCGAGGCGAACGAGGACATCTTCACGATTGTGCGCGATTTCTTCGTTACGCCCGATAACGGCAGCTATCTGCTCTTGGGTCTGGTGGTTACGTTCGGGCTGATGGGCTTGTTTCTGCTGACGCTCTGGCTGCGCCGCCGCAATCTGGAACGCGATGAGGCTGCGCTGCGCACATTGACGCAGGATGGTGTTTAGGAAGGGTGGCGCAGGCAATCTCCGCCACATGGCCCGTGCATGACCTGTGAAATTTGTTATACTCGACTAAGGTATCACACATCGGGGTCGGCACCCGGAGAAAGAATTGACGGTATGCAACAGCAGCCAGGCGGATTCAAGCTCAATACCCGCACGATCATTCTAATTCTTGTAGCATTGGGCATTCTGTTCCTGCTATTTCGTAATCAAGGGCAGTCGACACCAGCAACGCCGACCGCTACGCCTCAGCCGCCCACTCCGGTCGTGGCTGCGCCGGCCTCCAGCGCCGTGCAGCTCGGCCAGCTCGTGACGGCAACATCGGTCGACCGGGATGGATGCCCCGGCGAGGTGACGACCCGCTTCGCGCCGGATGACAGCATCTACGTCGTCGCGCGTGAAACGGATGTTCCTCAAGGGACGGCGGTTTTCGCCCGGCTGTACTACGAAGGGCAGTCGCGCGAAGATACGGATGAGATTGTCGCCGACAGCGATATGCGCGTCTGCATCAACTTCGTCTTTGAAAACAGCCAGGGCTTTGACCCCGGCAACTACGAAGCGGAATTCTTCGTGAACGGCAATTCCGCCGGTTCCGTTGCGTTCACAGTCAGGTAGGAGAATCTCGTGGACGATATCACCACTTTATGTTTACTGGCAGTCTTTGTCCTGGTTGGCTTCGCGCTGATGTCGCGGATGCTGGGCAGGATGGGCGGTGGTAATACCGGCACCGGCGGCTATCCGCAGCGCGGGCCGAATCGCCCGATGGTGGACGATCCAGACATCGAATCCGGCGGCGGTATGGGCCGACCCGCACAGCCGAACAGAACCAATTTCCCCGGCAGGCGCGGCGGCGGCTTGTTCCCATCGTCGGGTGGTTCGAGTCAATCGGGCGACAGCAGCGGTTTCCCTGGGCGCAAGCGCAGTGGCTTGTTCCCGTCATCTGGCGCGAGCAGCCCCAGCCAATCCGCCCCCGATAATCGCCCCAGCAACGACGACCCGGATATCGAATCGCGCGGTGGCTTCGGACGCCCGAAGAAGTGATTAAACTCAGTGGATCACGAGTCTGTATTTGCCCTCACCCTACCTCCCTCTCCCGAACGGCGCTGCGCGCCTGGGCGAGGGACTTGCTCCCCTTCTCCCAGCGCAGCGGTCGGGAGAAGGGGCCAGGGGATGAGGGCTAAGGCACGCCTTTCATGATTCACTGAGACTCCGTTCACCTGACATCGATGTGCCCGACTGAGCCTGTGCCCGGTCGGGCATTTTTTGTTTTGAGCAGTGGCGTTTCGTTGGGTGACCGTAACATCCCCGCGCGATCTGCCTGTGGTAAAATGCCGGCGAAGCACAAGGATGGATTATGCTCGACCTGGGGATCGTCATCGTCAACTGGAATACACGCGACCTGCTGCGCAAATGCCTGAAAACGGTCTATGCCAGCATGGGCAATTTCAGTTACATGGTGGTGGTCGTCGATAACGCCTCGACCGATGACAGTGCCGCCATGGTCGAACGCGAGTTCCCGCGCGCGCGCCTGATCGCCAGCCCGGAAAACGTCGGCTATCCCAAGGGGAACAATCTTGGCCTGCGCGCACTGGGGTATCTCGGCGTGGGCGATGTCGCTGACGATGCGCCGCGCTATGCCTTGCTGCTCAACCCCGACACGGAAGTGCCGCCGGACGCCTTGCAGCAGATGGTGGCCTTCATGGACGCGCACCCGGAGGTCGGCGCTGCCGGCCCGATGCTGGTGCTGCCTGATGGTAGCCTGGATAAAGCCTGCCGCCGTTCGTTCCCGTCACCGCAGGTCAGCGCCTATCACTACATGGGTCTGGCGAAGCTGTTCCCGAAAAGCGCTCAATTTGGGCGGTATAATATGACGTATCTCGATCCTGAGGTCGAAACCGAGGTCGACTCGGTGGTCGGGGCCTACATGCAGGTGCGTCGCGAGGCAATCGCACAGGCAGGCTTATTGGACGAATCGTTCTTTATGTATGGTGAGGATCTGGATTGGGCGTACCGAATCAAGACGGCGGGCTGGAAGATCATGTATCACCCACAGGTGCGGGTGAAACACGTCAAACGCGCGGCAAGCAGACAAAGCCCGCGCGCGCAGGCCGAGTTCTGGAAAGCCATGCTGATCTTCTATCGCAAACATTACCAATCGACGACACCGTGGTGGCTTCACAATCTGGTGATGGCCGGGCTGCTCCTCAAGGGCGGGCGTGGGATGTGGCAGATGCTGCGTCAGCCCGTCCGGCAGGCCGCAAGCAGCTAGCAGTCGAACGTGCCAACCGGCGCACCGCGCGCGTCAAAGCCACCATCGATCTGCTGCGCGTCGCGCTCGATATCGCGATGCTGGCGCTGGCGTTCGTCTTCGGCTATTACCTGCGTCCGATTTTGCCGATAGCGCCGCCCCCGGACGAAGTGCCGGAGTTCATCCGCTACGCGCCGACCCTGTTCTTACACATCGCCATCATTGTCTCTGTCTTCTACTTCACGCGCATGTACCACATGCCGCGCCGGTTCAGCCGCATCGACCAGGCGCGCAGTGTCCTCGCGCGCGTCACCGTCGGCGCGTTCATCGTCAACGGCATCCAGACGATCCTGTTCAGAAACACGCTGTTCGATCCGGTCGATTACCCGCGCAGCATGTTCTTCTACGTCTGGGGCTTGAGCGTGGTGCTGGTGGTCGTCGGTCGCGAGCTGCACCGTGTCATTCACAATCTAGCGCGGCGGCGCGGCTGGGCAGCCGATAACCTGCTTGTCGTCGGCTCCGGCAGAGTCGCTCACGACATCGTCCAGAAGGTGCGCGGCCAGAGCGAACTCGGCTACCACATCGTCGGCGTCGTCAGCGACACGCTGCAACCGCGCGAGAATTGGGGCGGCGTGCCGGTGCTGGGCGATCAATACGATCTGGCCCGCTTGATCGACACATACGCGGTCGAGCAGGTGATCATCGCCGCGCCGGAAGCCCAGCGCGATCAGTTGGTCGATTGGGTGACGCTGTGCCAGCGCGGGCGTGTCGATGTCAAGGTCTACCCGGATATGTTCGCCTACATGGCGGGCGATCTGGGCGTCGATGATCTCGATGGGATGCCGCTGATCACCGTGCGCGACATTGCCCTGCGCGGTTGGCGGCTGAGCCTGAAGCGGTCGATGGACATCCTCGGCGCGACGCTCGGCCTGATCTTCGTTTCGCCGCTGCTGATGCTGACCGCGATCCTGATCAAGCTCGAATCACCCGGCCCGGTCTTTTACACCCAGGAGCGCATGGGGCTGGATGGCAATCCATTCGAGATGATCAAGTTTCGGAGTATGCGCCTGGATGCCGAGGCCGGCGGTGCAGGCTGGACGGTCAAAGATGACCCGCGTGTGACACGCATCGGCAAGTTCATGCGCCGCACCAGCCTGGATGAACTGCCGCAGTTGATCAACGTCCTGCTCGGCGAGATGAGCATGGTCGGCCCCCGTCCGGAACGCCCGATCTACGTGCAGCAGTTTCGCGCCAGCATCCCGCGCTACATGGAGCGCCACCGCGAGAAAGCGGGCATGACCGGTTGGGCGCAGGTCAATGGCCTGCGCGGTGATACCAGCATCGCCGAGCGCACCGCCTTCGATCTGTGGTACGTCGAAAACTGGTCGATCTGGCTCGACATCACCATCATCATCCGCACGATGTTCAACATCATCCTGCGCCGCGACGAGAACGCGTATTAGACGCTGGTCGCGAATACGCGGAGGGTGTGGTCGCGCCGTTACCTTCTCTGCCTTCGTTTGCGCGTTCCTAGGGATCTCAATCCCATATTCCGCACCTGCATCGAGCAAATTTTGATTTAATCTGGTAGCCTTCAGATAGGGAACATCTGGAGGCTGCTGGCATGGCCGAACAAGCCACCTATAGCAGGGACATCCACATGACTATGCATAATCTTCCCGCCCAACCAACGACGTTCGTTGGCAGACACGATGAAATTGCCGACGTCGCTAACCGGCTCAATGACCCGAATTGTCGGCTGTTGACACTGGTTGGGCCCGGGGGGATTGGCAAGACAAGGCTGGCCATTGAGATAGCATCACAAAAGGTGGGCGAGTTTCCCGATGGTATCTCCTTTGTTGAGCTGCAGTCCGTCGCGTCGCCCGATTTCATCGTCCCAATGATAGGCAGGGCAATTGGTTTCACGTTTTATGACGGGAGTCACCCAACGACACAGCTTATCCATTATCTCCGTGATAAACACTTGCTACTAATTCTAGACAATTTTGAGCACTTGCTTCTAGGCGCGGATATTGTGCCTGATATCCTGCACAACGCAGCCAACTTAAAAATGCTCATTACATCGCGTGAAGCGCTTAAGCTTCAAGAAGAGTGGATTTATTTCGTTGGCGGACTGAAATTTCCTAACAATGATGCCCAACGCGAGAAGCACTATGATGCAGTGCTATTGTTTGATAGTCGTGCGCGACAGATAAGTGGTAGTTTTTCCCTTGAGCGCGACTGGTCTCATGTCGTCCAAATATGTCAATTGGTGGAAGGTATGCCATTGGCGCTTGAATTAGCAGCAACGTGGCTGAAGTCGCTGTCATGTGCGGCCATCGCGACCCAGATCGAACAAGATGGGGATTTCCTCGTAACGCCTTTGCGCGATTTCCCTGAACGGCATCGGAGCATGCGAGCTGTTTTTGCGCACTCTTGGACAATGCTCTCCCCAGAGGAAAAAGCCGTATTTATGAAACTCACTGTTTTCCGTGGTGGGTGCACAGTGCAAGCGGCTCAGCAAGTCACAGAGGCAACCTTAATTAGTTTATCAGCGCTGGTCGACAAATCTTTTGTGAGCAAGGTTGAACCAGGCCGCTTTGTGATTCATGCGTTGTTGCGGCAATATGGTCGGGAGAAAGTGACGACACAACCGAATCAATACAAGCAGCTTCAGCAAAGATACGTCAATTACTATGGCAATTTAGCAAGTATACTTTATGGTGAACTTCAGGGTCACGATCAAGTCCGGGCACTGAATGAGATTGAGGCAGACATTGATAATATTACAACGGGCTGGCAGTGGGCACTTCACGACCTTGCGCACACACACTTATACGCTTATCTACAATGTTTGTCGTTGTATTTCATGATGCGTGGCCGCCGACTAGAAGGCGATTATGCCATTAGGCCTATTCTGAAATTCCTCAAAAACTTAGCCCCCCAATTTGCAGCGCAAGGCTTGATGTTCTTGGCTCGTCTAAAGGTAGGGCGTCAACATAATATCAGCATCAAACTCGCCCAAAAAGCTGTGCGTCTGTGGGCTGAGTTTGGCATCACACCTGATGCTGCATTATCGCTGGGCGTAATGGCGCAATGGTTGCCGGAAACGGAACTGCTAGACGAAATTCAACATCTCTGTCAGGAAGTGGAAACATTGGCGACAACCCGCCGTAACGATTGGCACTTAGCCTGGATTAAATTCACCCTGGGAACTCTTATCAATCAACAAGAGCAGATATCCCAAGCACAATTGTTGTTCGACCAGAGTGTGACTTGTTTCAGACAAATCAAGAGCCGATGGGGGCTCACATTTCCACTTGGAGCCATCGAAAGGTTATTGTGCGATGAGGGTTTCTTGGACCAAGCCAAAACAATGAACAAGGAAACGCTGGCTCTCTGCGAGGAAACTGGCGATCTGGAAGGTGTGTTGTGGAGATATTGGCGTTTAGGTGAGATCGCGACCCTACAACGAGATGGGATTGCGCTCAAGCAAGCGGTCTGTAACTCACTTAGGCTTGCGCTCCCCATGTCGTTCACGTTGTGGCAGCACATAATCGGAACTTTGGCTGTGAAGTTGCTTCTTTTGCATCAACGTTGGGAGCAAGCAGTTGAATTGGCAGCATCGCTTCAGAATGATCGCAGAATTGAGCGCAGAAATCTGGCTCATCCTGATTGGCTGGATGAACAGTTGAACATTGCTCTCGCCACTTTGGAGGACACCGTTCCTGCCCTGGTATTTTTTGCCAGCAAACAACGCGGCAGCCTGCAACATTTCGAAACTTATTTGACGAGATTCCTCGACGACATCTGTGAAGTAACCACCAGTATCAATGAGGATAGACACACACAAAGCACAATTGAGACGCTTGTTGAACCACTCAGTGACCGTGAACTAGAAGTCTTAAAGCTCATCAATGATGGCTTATCCAATCGGGAAGTGGCTGAAAAATTGTCCATAACAGTCGGAACGGTCAAGGTACATACTAGAAATATCTACGGCAAGCTCAATGTCAATAGCCGCACGCAAGCTGTCGCTCGCGCTCGCGACTTGCTACTTCTGTAATTCCCTTCCATTTCTGCAATCAAATTCCAAAATACCACTTTTGGTAGATTAGAGTACCACCGCCTCACTGATATCCTGTTGGATACATCGATTCACAGGAGGACAACACAATGGAAACTGTTCGGTTTGGAGTAATTGGAACGAGTGGTTGGATGGACTCTTTCCATCTTCCGGCTATTCAATCGCATCCCAATGCACAATTGCGGGCTGTCTGTGGTCGTAACCGAGAACGCGCAGAAGAAGTGGCTGAGAAATATGGCTGCAATGCAGTGTATGCGAACTACGAAGTCATGCTCAGAAACGAGGCCTTGGATGCCGTTATCATCGCAACTCCCGAAGATCTGCATTATCCTATGACGATGCTTGCCCTGGACCAAGGACTACACGTTATCTGCGAAAAACCCCTGGCTCTTTCCGCCGAACAAGGCCGTGAAATGTATGAAAAAGCAGAAGCGAAAGGCGTCAAACATATGATCATGTATACGTCTCGGTGGTTTCCAGTTTTCGCTTACCTCAAACAACTCGTCGATGAAGGTTATATCGGCATGCCCTATCATGGTCATTTTCATTGGCTTAATAGTTGGAGTGCCGATCCAGCAGACGAATATCAGTGGTATTATGACCCTGAACGGGCGCATGGTGTGGTCAGTGAAGTTGCATCACACATGATCGACCTGGCGCAATGGTTCTTGGGTGACATTCAAACGATCAGCGCGAGCTTGTCAACGTTTGTTGACCGTAGCCAGGCATCAGACCTGCCGCAAGACGAAAATGATTCTGCGATCATTCTTGCCGAGTTTGCTAACGGCGCGCATGGCACTATTCATTGCAGCACTATCAGTCGGCTAGCATCAGGCATCAGACATCAAGATCAAGTCGTAGTTCTACACGGGCACGACGGCACGCTGGAAGTTCATGGTAATGCTTGGGCTTCGCCGCCCACTGCGAAGATAATGGGATACCGCAGGGGTGACGAGAGTGCACAAGTCCTAGATATACCAGATTACTTCTATGGTGACGCGAAAAAAGATGTTGGCTTTGGTGTGTTCACATGCAATTCTGTCGGAACACGATTGTTCATTGACGCCATTTTGAATAACAGCGCTATCGAACCTTCATTTGAGCAGGGGTGGCGTGTGCAACAAGTGGTTGACGCAGCCATCCGATCACATCAATCGAAACGCCAAGAGTCTCTTCCGCAGTTCGCCCCTGTTTTGGGGAACACGTAGACTTGTCGTCGAACCTCGGACTGCCTATGCGAAATACCGTTCAGATAACCAAACGAGCTGTACCAGGATCGGTATCACGATTTCACTCACATTCCTCACCAGTCGGAGCCCAAATCAGATTAATTCGGTTTTTGCTCGATTTCGGTGCGGAATGTGGGTCAATGGGTCCGTAGGGACGCCATTCTTGGCGTCCGAACGACCGATGCCTCTATCGATATTCCGCGGCCAGTTCATGCCCCAGCCGCAGCGTTTCGCTCACGAACAGATCGAAATCCTCGCGGCGGCTGCGATGGTTGGTGATGCAGACGCGGATAGCATAGGCTCCGTCGAGCCGCGTATACGACGGTACGGCCAGCCCGGCCTCGTGAATGCGGATCAAGAGTTCTTCGTTGAAGGCGTTGAGCGAATCGTCCGGCATTCCCGGCGGGCGCACGCGGAAGCAGACGATGTTGAGCGAAACCGGCGCGAGGCGTTCGAGTTCCGGCTCGGCATCGACCAGCGCGGCCAGGTAGCGCGCCTGCTCGACATTCTGCTGGATGAGCCGCCCATACTTGTCGATGCCGTGCTCTTTGATCGACATCCAGGCCTTGAGCGCTCGGAAGCCGCGTGATAGCTGAATGCCATAATCGCTGAACCAGATGTCACCCGCCGCCGCGCCGCGCGTCCCGTGGGCCAGATAGTCCGGCGTCAGGGTAAAGGCGTCGTAATGCTGCTTACGGTTGCGGACGAGCGTACAGCCGATCTCGTAGGGCATGTACATCCATTTGTGCATGTCGAAGGCGATCGAGTCGGCGCGGGTCATCCCGGCGGTGAGGTGGCGCAGCGCGGGTGCGAGCGCGGCCATCGCGCCAAACGCGCCGTCGGCGTGAAACCAGATGTCTTCGCGCTCGCAGATGTCGGCCAGCGCATTCAGATCGTCGAACGCCCCGGTGTTGACCGTCCCCGCATTGCCGACGATGCAGATCGGCTGCATCCCGGCAGCTTTGTCCTCGGCGAGTGCCGCTTCCAGCGCGCCGATGTCGATTTGCAGATTGGCGTTGACTGGGATCTTGCGCAGCGCGTTTGCGCCCAGGCCCAACATCTCGACGGCGCGCTGGATCGAACTGTGCGCTTCTTCCGACGTATAGACGGTGAACCGGCGCTCGTTCGCCTGGAGGCCTTCGGCGCGGATGTCGTACCCGGCCTTGACGTTGCGCGCCACGGTCAACCCGACGAGATTCGCCATCGATCCCCCACTGACGAGCAGGCCGCTGGCGTCCGGCGCGTAGTCGAGCATCGCCTTGCACCATTCGATGACCTGGTTCTCGACATAGACCGCCGCGTGTTCGCCGCCGCCCATGTTCGGGTTGATCGTCGCCGCCAGCATCTCGGCCAGCACGCCCAGCGGTGTGCCCGTGCCGATCACCCAGCCCCAGAAGCGCGGGTGAATGTTGCCCATCGGGTACTGCGCCACGTCGCGCACGAAATCTTCGTAGATCGATTCAGGCGACTGCGGTTTGTGCGGCAACGGAGCGTGCAGCCGGGCTTTCACGTCGTCCGGCAGCGGCTGCCAGATGGGACGGTCACGCACAGTTTGCAGCAGGTCGAGCATGTCGTCCAGCATCCGGTGGCCGAGGGTACGCATCGCCTCCCAATCCTGTGGATCGAGAGTTTCTTCGGTATTGACAAAATCGTGCGGTAACATCATTTATCCTTCTCGTGCGATTGAGAACGCGCAGAATGGCGCGGCCATTTCTAGAGTCCAGAGCCATGTCAATGCCCCGACCGCCAGATCATGATAGCATAGCTTCTCCGCCTGCGAATAAGACCATTGCCCACCGCTTCTGGGCGTTGATCGCTATTCTCTTGCTCGCCGCCGCGCTGCGTGCGCAAGACCTGCACCGGATGTTCGACATGGCGCATTACGACGAAGCCTACTACGGCGTCGATGCGCTGTCGCTGGTGGCTCAGCCGCGCCTGGCACCGTTCTTCCCGGAGAATTTCGGGCGCGAGAGCCTGTGGATGTACCTGCTTGCGCCATCGCTGGCGATCTTCGGCGGCAGTGCCTTCGCCCTGCGCATCCCGGCCTTCTTCGTCGGCGTGCTGACGGTTGCCGCTGTCTACCGGCTGGGGCGGGAGTTGTTCGGCGCGCGCGTGGGCGTCTGGTCGGCAGCGGCGCTCAGTGTCTTGCTGTGGGCGGTGCTGGCCGGGCATCAGGCTTTTCGCGCGCATTTATATCCGCTGATCGGGACGCTGGCTTTTGCACTGCTGTGGCGGGCATGGCGTTTGTCTGCCATTGGAGAGCGCCTATCGCTCAGGCCGTGGATCTGGGTCGGGCTGGCGTTTGGCGCGCTGGCCTACACCTACATCGCGGCGCGGGCCTGGCTGGCGCTGGCAGTCGTGTGGGTACTCGCGCTGGCTGTGTCTGGCGGAAAGCGTGGGGCGCTGCTGGCAGGCATGATCGCGTGCGTCGTCGCGCTGCCGCTGATCGGCTATCTGGCGGCCAATCCGCAGCTTGCCGGGCAGCGCAGCGAGCAGGTGATCATCGGCAGCCTGGGTGAATTGTTCGCCAATGTCGTCGCCTGGGTGCGCGCGCTGATCGCCGAAGGCTCGCGTGACGTGGCCTTCAACCTGCCCGGACGCCCGGTGCTCGATCCGCCGCTGCTGATCCTGACGGCAATCGGCGCGTTTGTGCTCATATGGTACACGTGGCGGCGAAGCGATCTGCGCGGTCAAGCGATCTTCGTCATGCTGCTGGCGGCGGCGTCGCTGGCTCCGGCGCTGCTGACGACCGACGCACTCAAGCCGCTGCGTGCGGTTGGCCTGATCGTACCGCTGGGGCTGGTCGCTGGCCTGGGCGCAGCGCAATTGCACAAGGCTGCGACCGTGCAGCTACCGGCTGCCGGCGGAGTCCAGCGCTGGGCGGCGGTCGTACCGCTGGCGCTGCTGGCCTGGGCGGGCGCGAACACGGCGACCGATTTCGCCGTCTGGGTGCGCAGCCCGGATCTGTTTTTGCCTATGGAGCAGCACATCTATCGCGGCATCGACACGCTGGCTGCCCGCACGCCGCCAGACGCGCCGGTCTATTTCTCACCGTTCACACCGGCGCACCCGGTGCTGCGCCTGCGCCAGTGGACGCTCGCTCCGCGCCCGATCAGCGCCTTTGAGCGCGCGGACTGCCTGCGCCTGCCCGATGCGCCGGAAGCCTACTATTTCGCGCTCACGCTCTTCGACCCGGACTTTGCCGAGGCGCTGACACCCTGGGCGACCGTCGAGTCGCTGGACTGGACAGCGCGGGAAGATGCCGGGCGCTATACGATCTACCGCGCGCAGCCTGACCGCCGCCTGTTCGGGGAGGCTAGCCTGCTGTTCGCTGATCGTCTGGCTGTCGGCATCAGCGGCGCACTGCCGGATGTGGCACAGGGAGGCGATACGATCCCCCTCGATCTGCTCGTGCGGGCGCGCGCGCCGCTTGACCGCGACTACACGCTGTTCGTGCATCTCTACGGTGATCCGACACCTTACGAGGGCGGTGACTTGTGGGCGCAGACCGACGTGCCGCTCTGCCCCAGCAGCCCACCTCCGACCTGGCGCACGGACGAGATCATCGTCGAAATGGCGGCGCTGGCGATCCCGCCGGATCTGCCGCCGGGCGATTATCAGATCGCCATCGGCATCTACGAAACAATGTCAAAGCAGCGCCTGCCGGTGACTGCGCCCACCAGCGGCCTGGATTACGCAGTGGTTGGAGCCGTTGAAATCGGCGAGTAGGAGTTTGAGGTCGGCAACGCCCTACGGCTGTTCGCCTTCGAATTCGGGCACCGGGCGCGCATCTGCCTCAGCCTGGGTCGAGGCAATGCCGTTCTCGGCAATATCCGCAAGCAGCCAGTCCATTTCCTGAATCTCCCGGCGCTGCGCCTCGATAATCTCATCAGCCAGTTCCCGAACGCGCACGTCCTCGATCTGAGCATTTTCGCTGGTCAAAATCGCGATCGAGTGATGCGGAATCATGGCGCTCATGTAGGCTGAATCGCCGACGAGAATCTGACTGCGAACGAGAAAAAGCGCGACCAGAAAGACAATCACACTGCCAACGTAGATGGCGAGATTGAGCTTTGCATTGCGGTACATGCCGCGCATGAAAGTCAGCATGATCACGGCCATCGCCGCGCCCATAATCAGCGTCATGTACAGCCGCGTCTCACTAAAACGCACGTGTGAGAATTGATACGTATTCAGATACATGAACGCGAACATGATCACCATCGACGTGATGATCATCATTGCGAAGGTGCGGTAACTCGAATTCTGTTCGTGATTCATGTCGCTCCTTTCGTCAGTAGACGTCAGCATTTCTCGGATTGCGTCGCGTGAGGGCTATTTTCATACCTTAACCTGCGCCCTAGGATTGTGACATGGGCCAGATGGGGGCCTGGGTGGGGGACAATCGGCCTATTTCAGATACTTATGTCAAAGTAGGCAAAAAATACCGGCTGCATGGGCCATGCAACCGGTATCCGAGAATCTGAGACCTGTGCGACCTGTTCCTTTGAGTGCTAGCGCGTCAACGTCCCCAGCCGAACCAAAGCGGGCGAGCGGTGGGTTGTCCGTAACGGCGCTTGAAGCGGTCGTTCATCGTCCAGGCCTCACGGTAGTGGCCTTCAAGCTCTTCCATCAGCACTTCCCAGGGACGTGCCTCGGCCATCCGCCGCGCCTCGGCAGACATCGCGCGGCGCAGCGTCTCATCTTCGAGTAGCCGGCGCGCGGCCTGTGCGAAAGCGTGCGGATCGGGCGGGCAGTGGAAGCCGTTGACGCCGTCGCTGACCAGATCGGTGATGCCGCCCTGGTTGATAATGATCGGCGGCAGGCCGGAGGCCATCGCTTCTTGCACGACCTGGCCGAACGTCTCGTGACCGCCGGTGAACATGAAGGCGTCTGCGCTGGCGAAGGCGTGCGCCAGATCGTCGCCATAAAGATAGCCGGTGAAGTGCGTGCCCGTTCCGTCGAAGAGCTGTTCAAGCTCACTGCGCATCGCGCCGTCGCCGATGATAGTGAGGGCGATGCCGGGCGTGCGCGCTGTTTCCAGCAGGAGATCAACCCGCTTTTCGGCAGCCAGCCGCCCAACGTAAATGCAGAGCAGCGAATCCGGCGGACGCCCATTGAGCAGCCGTGCGCGCCATTCCGCTCGCGCATGGCGCGGGTGAAAGCGATTGCTGTTGACACCGCGCCCCCAGCGGCGCAGGCGGCGGAATCCCCACGTTTGCAGTTCGCGCAGCGTCCAGCGCGAGGGTGCGAGCGTGAGGTGGCAGCCATTGTGGATGTAACGCAGCCAGTCGCGCATGATCTGGCTAAAGATCGGCAAACCATAAGCATTGGCATAGCCGGGCAGATCGGTCTGGTAGTTGGCGATGACCGGGATCTGGCGCTGCCGCCCTGCCGTCATGCCGCTGACCGACATCAGCGCGGGGCTGAACAAGTGAATCAGATCAGGCTGAAAGTCATCGAGATACTGGTTGATGGTCGGGTGCGGGATGGCGATGCGCGTCTCCGGCGCTTGTGGCAGGCCAAGCGATGGCAGCGGCACAACCTGCGTACCGTCGATGGAATGTGGCGCGATGTCTGGCGCGAAGACGATGACCTCGCGCCCTGTCTGCTTCAAATAATTGAGGGTGAGATAGGCCGTCTTGGATACCCCATCCACTTTGGGCAGGAATGCCTCGGCGAACAGGGCGACTCGTTTGACCGGGGCGAGTTCTATGGCCGGGTTTGGGGGACGTAAGGCCACTTCGTCGCCAAAGACTCGCTGTGCTTCCGCAGGATCGAAATGCGTAAGAGCTTCAAATAGGTGGTGATTGGCCATGGTGTTCCCTCGGCAGCCGTCTGCCCCAGTTTCAGCGCCATGCGCAAATCAGCAGCGGTGCGTCCGGCAAATCGGGTGATACCACTGCCAATGCTGGCGACCATGTGCGCATCACTGTTGCCGACGTGCGGCAGTCCTATATGTCTATACGCACGCTGTGCCAGCCAGTTGCAGCCCGGCGTGAACGCACCCGCGTTCATCACTTCGACCGCATCGATATTCGCCTGCAATAACACCGACGGCTGCGTCAGGTAACGCAAGAACGTGTGCGGCGCGATCGTCGGCTCTAATGGATGCGCCAGAATGGCGATGCCATTCTGCTCATGAATTGCGGTGGTGGTCTCTGGCAGCGACAACCCTTTGGGCACGGATTGTGTCACCCAGAGCGCCAGGACGTGCCCATCCGCGCTCGTCACCTCGACTCCAGGCACGATCTCGAACGGGAAGTTTGCGCGCTGGTCATACGCCCACAAACTCGCATCCAACCGGTCGTGATCAGTGATAGCGATCACGTCGAGATGGGTCTGCCGCGCGACGTGATCGAGCACCTGCTGCACGCTGTTAACGCCGTCGCTGACATCGGTGTGTATGTGTAAGTCGGCGCGCCCCGCCAGGTTATTCATTCTATTGTATGCCTTTGCATCGCGGAAACACTCCTCCGATCGTACTGATCAAGCCAGGACGAATGGGTGATGCCAAGGCTAAGAAAGATCGTTGAGTCTGTTAAGCGCTATGCAACCCGCGCCCGGCGACGCGGGTTCCGACTTCGGCGGCCTACGTGAACAGCGGAGCCATCTGATACGTCGTCACGTCCGCTTGCATCTCGGCGTCGGTCGGGCGCTGCTCGAAACGGCTGGCGGCATCCAGGACCTTCGGCAGCATGTGAATGTCACCGACGGTGTTCAGAAACACGTCGGGATTGCCCAGCACCCACCAGACAGCGCGGTCGATGGCGGGCTGATCGGTCAGCGGCTTGTACCACGTCGCCGCCGTGTGCGTATGACCCGCCTGCCAGGGCGAGAGCGTGATGCTTTTCATCGTTTGCATAGCGACGTTACGAGTCTTGCACATCGTCGCCACCGCTTCGAAGTCTGCCGCATACTGCGGGTTCTGCATCATGATGTAGCTGTAGGGCAGCAGCACCGAGTCGAAGTCGAAACGCTCCAGGCTGCGCTTGTGCATCGCGGCGACGGTGATATCGTGCCCGGTCACGCCGATGTAGCGCGTCAGCCCTTGCTCGCGTGCCTCGATCAGGGCTTCGAGCGCGCCGCCCGGCCCCATCGCGGTCTCCCATTCCTGCGGATCGACCAGATAGTGCATTTGGATCAGATCGACGTTGGACACGCGCAGGCGTTCGAGTGAACGGTGGAGTTCGTCGCGCGCTGTCTGATAGGTGCGCTGGCCGGTCTTGGTGGCGAGGAAGAAGTCCTGGCGATGGCGCGCCATCCACGGTCCGATGCGCAGTTCCGATTCGCCGTAGCTGGCGGCGGTGTCGATGTGGTTGATGCCGTATTCCAGCAGCACGTCAAGCGTCCTGTCGGCATCCTCCTGCGTGACCGAGCCGAATGACGCCGCGCCGAAGATCGTCCGCGTGCTCATGTGTCCCGTGCGTCCAAATGGTTGTTTTGCAATCATGGTTTTCTCCCTGATGGTAGCGGCAAGGCTGCGCCGCCTGCGTGAGATTATACCGACTGACTGGCGTGACTCAGCGCCCCAATGCGGCGTCGATGGCCTGCATCTGGTCGGCGGTCAGCGGCCCGAACCGCATCGCGCCGCAGTTTTCCTCCACCTGCGCCACCGTCTTGAAGCCGGGGATGGGGATCGTCATCGGGCTGCGTGCCCACAGCCAGGCCAGCGCCCCCTGCGCCAGCGTTCGCCCGCCGCTGGTCAGGATTTCGCGGATGGTTTCGAGCTGCTTCAGCCATTCGGGATTCGGCTTGCCATCCTTGAAGTATTTCATCCAGTCGGGGCTGCGAACGCCGCGTACATCGTTGACGGGCAGGCTGGAGCCGGCGGCGTATTTGCCCGTGAGCAGCCCCATCGCCAGCGGCCCGCGGTTGATGCTTGCCAGATTGAATTCCTCACAGAGCGCGAGCACCTCGGCGTTGTCGTCGAGGACGTTGTTCTGGTGCTGGATGGTGGCGCAGTGCTCTCCCTGGGCGAAGACACGCACGCGATCCGGAAAGTCGGTGCTCCAGCCATAAGCGCGGATCTTGCCCGCCTGCACCAGCGTTTCCAGCGTATCGCGGACTTCTGCGCCGCGCTCCGGGTCATAAGCGTTGATGTGGAACTGATAGAGGTCGATATAGTCGGTGTTCAGGCGCTTGAGCGAGGCTTCGCACGCCTGGCGGATGTAATCCGGCGCTACGTTCGGACCTGTGTTCTGCCGGGTGGCTTCGTCAAAGGTGTTGCCGAACTTGGTGGCGATGACAACCTGATCGCGCCGTCCGGCCAACGCCTGTGCCAGGATGCGCTCGCTGTGCCCCGTGCCATAAACGTCGGCAGTATCGAAGAAGGTCGCGCCCAGATCGAGCGCTCGCTGAATGGCACGGATCGACTCGGCATCGTCCACGTCGCCCCAACCGATGGGCGTCTCACCGGAGAAATACGGCCCGCCGATGGCCCAACACCCCATGCCGACCGCGCTCACTTCAATGCCTGATCGGCCTAACCGCCGTGTCAACGGTGCTTGCATTGGAACTGCCCTCCGTGTTGTGTCGCGCAAAAATAAGCCACGCCCAAATATGCTGGCGCTGCGGTGACGCGTTACGAGCCTTCCAGCACAGCTTCAGATTCTGCTTCTGCCAGGAGGCCTTCGTAGTAGTCGATCTTGTAGTGGATGAGCTTGAGAAACTCGCGCAGGACATCCATGTGCGCTTCGACATCGCGCCGGTGTACCTTGAGCATCTCGATCCGCTCTGGCAGCGTCGCGTCGCCCTGGCGCTGAAGTTGTGCATACGCCTGCATCTGCCGGATTGACATGCCGGTCGCGCGCAGCTTGTTCAGGAAGTCGAGCCAGCCAACATCGTCCTGCGTGTAGCGCCGGTGCGTGTTGGCGGCGCGGTTGATCGGGTGAATGAGGCCGATCCGTTCGTAGTAGCGCAGCGTGTGGACGCTCAAGCCGATGGTCTCGGCCACCTGCTGAATCGTGAGGGTGTCGTCGTTCGTAGTCATACTTCCGAGTCTACAACTTAGAGTACACTCTAAGTCAAGTATATCCAGCGCGAATGGGTGTATGTCAAGTTATTGGGAAAGGCAGGTAGAGTCAGGACTTTGAAATACACCCCCACTCTCATTTGACTCTCCCGCAGCGGCAGAGTCTTTAATCAGGCGTAGACCGCCTATCAGGGAACCGCCATGCTCAAGATCGGCGATTTCTCCAAAATCTGCCAGGTATCAGTCAAGGCGCTGCGCCATTGGGATGCTGTCGGGCTGCTGACGCCTGCCGTCACCGACCCGCAGACGGGCTATCGCTATTACAGCATCGAACAGGTCAGCGATGTCAATCGCATCCTGGCGTTTCGCAGCATGGGGCTTGGGCTAACGCAGATCGCGCAGCTGCTGCACGAGCATCCCACGACCGATGACATCCGCGCGATGCTGCGGCTGAAGCGGGCCGAGCTTGAACAGCAAATCGCGGATGCTGCCATCATGCTCAACGTCGTCGAGACGCGCCTGAGTCAGATCGATCACGGCGGCGGGCTGCCCGATTACGAAGTCGCGCTCAAGGCCGTTCCTATGCAGCCGATCGTCGCCGTGCGCGCTGCTGTGCCGACGCTCGATGCGCTGGTGGATCTGCTGCGCGAAACGCACGGCTTCGCGCGCCAGCGCACCAGCACCAACCTGCTGACCGTCTTCCATGACGAAGGCTACGAAACACAGCAGATCGATGTCGAGGTCGGTTTCCCGGTCGAACATGCCTGGCGCACGGGCATCCCACTCGCGGATGGCCGTGAGATGCGTCCGGCTGAGCTACCCGGTGTTGAAGCGATGGCGACGACCATCCATCACGGTCCCTGGCTGACGCTCTCGCATGGCTACGTTCACCTCGGACGCTGGATCGTGGCGAACGGCTACGAGATCGTGGGCGCGGGGCGCGAAGTCTTCCATCACATCGACTGGGAGCATGAGCAGGCGGCGACCGTCACTGAGCTGCAATTCCCCGTTCAGCGGCGATCATCCTGAACCGTTTTGCATGAGGAGTATGTTCGATGTCACGTCGTATCTGGAAACCTTTCTTGATCGCTTTGGTAGGAGTATGCCTGATGTCCCTCACCCTGATCGCTTCCGCACAAGGCGACGCCGCCAGCGACGCGCTGCCCGCGCCGGATGAACACATGCAGCAGCTCGCCTGGTTCATTGGCGAATGGGATGTCCATTCGCGCACGTTGATGAATGCTGAGACGAACGAATGGCTGGAAGAAGATCTCCACACCATCCACACTTATGAACTGGGCGGCAATCTGGTCTTCGAGCACTTCTTCGGCCCGCTCGGCGGCGATCCGTTCGAGGCGTGGAGTCTGCGCAAATACAACCCGAACAACGAGCGTTGGGAGCAGCGCTGGGTCGATACTTCGCCCGGCGGCTTCGCTGATTGGATCGGCAGCTTTGACCCGGAGACCAACACATTCACCGGCTACGCGCGCCGCTTTCTCAATGACGATCTCGAAATCGCGGGCGAGCGCGCCTATCGCGAAGTCTTCGATAACATCACCGAGAACAGCTTCAATTGGCGCTTTGAGCAGACAGAAGACGGCGGCGCGACCTGGACGGTCACGTGGACGCTCGATTACGTCCGCGCGGGCACAAGCGAATAGTGCCCGTGCTGCGGTTGGGGTGTGTCAGGCACACCCTGACCGTCTTTCCTTTTCCCCGTCCTGCACCAGACCAGCGACAGATCGCGTGAGAAGCCGATGCCAGCGGTTCTATCGAATCGCACCGTGGGGCAGCACCGCGTGGACGCCGCGCACCTGATTGACGACCTGCGTAATCCGGAAGTCCACCGTCAGGCTGGCGAGTGCGAGGGCATCCAACCGGCTCAGGCCGTGCAATCGCTGGAGCAGCGCCAGCATCGCTTCCAACGCGATCACCAGCGCCTCGTCCAGGTCTTCGTGGAAGCCGAGCGTGATCCAACCGGCAGGTGTGTTCGCCACCGGCGTCGTGAGCGGCATGTAATCCAGCAGATCGAAAGTCAGATCAACGCGATCCACAGGGCATTCGATGGCAGTGACGCAAATCTCGCCGTCGCCCTGGGCGGCGTGTCCATCGCCCGTGCTGAACAGGCCGCCCTCGATCGCGATCGGCAGATAGAGCGTGCTGCCGACGATTAGCTCCTTGCAGTCGATGTTGCCGCCGGTCACGCGCGGTGGGCTAGTCGAATGGACGCCGGGTTCGGCGGGCGGCATCCCGTAGATGCCCATGAAGGGGCGCAAAGCCACCGTCTGCCCGAATTGATTGCGCGCCGTTTGCGCCTCGTGATTGAACGTCCAGGTATGGAAGACGCCTTTGTCGGTCACTCCGAGCCGCTCGTTCCACGCATTCGGCCAGCCGCCCGCCATCGTCGTGCCCCACTGGCCGACCTGGATCGTATCGACGCGCACGACCAACGTATCTCCCGGCTTCGCGCCACGGATGAAGACCGGGCCGGTCAGCGCATGGCCGTCATCCAGACCAGGGACGCGCCCCGGAAACTCGCGCCGCTTGTCATCGACGCCATTGTGCGGCTCCAGTCCCCAGCCGACATCCAGGCACTGAAAGCGCACCGTGTCGCCGGGGTCGATGGTCAAAACGGGTGCCAGATTGCGTGAGAAGTGACCGTGAAGTGTGCGGCGATCGGCGTTGAGCACGTGGCGAGTCGACATAGATAACCTTTGCGACTGAAATCGCTACTTAAACAGGATGAGGCGCTCCGTCAATTCCCGGCCGCCTGCGTCCGCGGGAAGGACTGCGAGTCGAACATCGAGCGGGCGTTTTCGACGTACTCAAGCGATTGGTGGCGGAAGTAGGTGTTGTAGAGTTCAGCGTAATGTCCGCCTTGCGCCATCAACTGCTCGTGGTTGCCTACCTCGATGATGCGGCCTTCGCGCAGCACGATGATGCGGTCGGCGCTGCGCACGGTGCTCAGGCGGTGCGCGATCAGGATCGAGGTCGAGCGCTTGAGGATCAGTTCGATGGCCTCTTGAATCTGCGCCTCGGTGAACGGATCAACACTGGCGGTCGCCTCATCCAGCACGAAGATAGCCGGCCTCTGTGCCAGTACGCGCATCAGGCTGACGAGCTGGCGCTGGCCCATGCTCAGGTGCGCGCCACGCTCGCCCACGTCCGTATGCAGGCCGTCCGGCATCGTCTCCAGCCATTCGCCTTCGCCCACGCTGTAGGCAATCTGCTCGATCTCCTCGTCGGTCAGCGCCGGGTTGGCATAGCGCATGTTGTCGATGACCGTGCCGCTGAATAGAAAGGGCTGCTGCGGAACAATGCCCAACTGCTGCCGGTAGCCATCGATCTCGAATGAGCGGATGTCATGGCCATCGACCCGAATCTGGCCGCCCTGGAATTCATAGAAGCGCGCGATCAGCTTGGCGAGCGTGCTCTTGCCCGCGCCCGTGTGCCCGACGAAGGCGACACTCTCGCCGGGGGCAATCGTCAGGTCGAAATCTTGCAGCACCATCTGCGCGCCAGAATAGCCGAATGAGACATTGTCGAAGATGATCTCACCGCGCAGCTCGCCCGCTGGCTGCGGCTCTGTCTGTTTGACGAAGTTCTCTGCGTCAACCAGCGCGAAGATGCGCTCGATAGCGGTCAGGCCGGTCTGGATCTGCCCCCAGAAAGCGGCGACATTGATGAACGGGAACCAGAAACGGTCGATGCCCTGCACGAACAGGAACCACGCGCCGAGTTCGATTGCGCCGCCTTCGACGGCCTGCGCGCCGATGTAGACGACAGCGGCAATGGCAAAGCCGAGCATGGCGTTCATGACCGGGAAGATGAGCGCGAAGACGCCGCCGCGCCGCAGATTGATGCGGTACGACTGCTTGTTCACATCGGTAAACTCGTCGTAAATCATCGCTTCACGGCGGAAGTTCTTGGCCACGCTGATGCCGGTCACGCTCTCCTGGATGTTGTCGTTGACCGCTGCCATGGCGCGCGATCCCTGGCGCGTGGCGATGCGCGCCAGCCGCCGGAAGATCAGCGACACGCCGACGACCAGTGGCAGCATCCCCAGGAGCAGGAGAGTCAGCCGCCAGTCGATGTTGACCATAACGACGAGCAAGATCAAGAACTCGACGATCTGGCTGATGATCTCGGCTGAGAAAACCAGCACAGTTTGGAGTTCCTGCGTGTCGCTCGTGATGCGACTGACGACTTTGCCCGACTTCTCGGTGTCATAGAAGGCCAGATCGCGGTCAACAGCGGCGGCGAAGGCATCCTTGCGCAGTTGGCTGATCACCGGCGCGACCACGCGCACAATCGTGACACGGCGCAGCCAGAAGAGCATGAAATCGACAATCGCGACGACAAAGATCGCCACTGCCAGGAAGATCAGCGTGCGATCCGCCGCCCCGGCTTCCAACTCCCGCACCGCCTCCGCCGCGATGATCGTGAACAGCGAGCCGCTCAGGGCAAAGCCGAGCGTCAGCCCGACGATCAGGCGCACCTTTTTTGCGTGGGGTTTGAAGTAGGTAGCGAGGCGACGAAGCAGATAATCATCGCCATACTGCCGGTCATACTTATCGGCTGCCAAGCCGCCCCAGAAGCCCATATCGTTTGTTCCTCAGCAAATTGGTAAATTAGCAGCCTAGCGAAGTAGCCGGAGGGCTAGCTCGCAACGAACGCTAATTGGCGGACAAGACGATAACCCGATGACATGCTCAAGATTGCTGAATCCGTTTGATGAACGCGCCGAGCATCATTTTAATTTCGAGCACGACCGCATGTAATTCCTGATGCTGCTCATCTGGCAGGTAGGACAGATCGCGCGCAAACAGCAATTGATACGCCAACTCGGCGGCAGATCCCATCGACATTTGCAGAAAACGTGCAAACTCGGCATGACTGCCGCGCCCGCTGCCCTCAGCGATATTCATAGGAATCGATGCTGCTGCACGCCGCATCTGATTGGTCAGGCCGTATTGCTCCTCTTTGGGAAACAGCCGGGTCATCTGATAGACCGATAGCGCCAGCTGATGGCTCTTCTGCCAGACTTTCATGTTGTAAAAATCCCGCGAGACAGGCATCGTGAGGCGCTCCTTGATCGCACATCCGCTCATGCTAATTTGCTAAGGTGCTAATCCGCTAATTCGCTCATCTGCTGATCTTTTGGCGCAGCTTCATAGCGTGCGAAAATGCGGCGGTACGATTCGGATGTGCGCAGGAGATCCTCATGGGTGCCTTGCGCAGCGACCCGGCCTTTGCGCAGCACGACGATGTGATCGGCCCAGCGGATCTGCGACAGCCGGTGCGTGATCAGGATCATCGTGCGCCCGGCGGACGCAGCGTAAATCGCCTGCTGAATTTTGTCCTCGGTGGCGCTGTCGATGGCGCTCGTGCTGTCGTCCAGGATCAGCACCGGCGGATCGGTCAGGAAGGCGCGGGCGATGGCGATGCGCTGGCGCTGGCCGCCGCTGAGCGTGACGCCGCGCTGGCCAACGATGGTGTCGTAGCCGTCGTCAAAGCTCAGGATGAACTCGTGCGCCTGGGCTTTCGTTGCTGCTTCGATGACGTCTTCGCGCGTCGCGTCTGGCTTGCCGAAGGCGATGTTATCGGCAATCGACCGGCTGAACAGGAAGATGTCCTGCTCGATGATGCTGATCTGCGAGCGCAGCGCCGTCAGATTCCAGTCGCGCACGTCCACGCCATCGATAGAGACTTTGCCTGTATCCACGTCATAGGTGCGGTTGATCAGCTTGGTGATCGTGCTTTTGCCGCTGCCCGTCTGCCCGACGATAGCGACGGTCTGCCCTGGCGTGACCCGGAACGACACATCTTGCAATACCACGTTATCGCCGGTGACGTAGCTGAAATCGACGTTCTCGAAGACGATCTCCCCGCGCAAATTGCCCGCATACCCATCGACATTCTGATCAAGGTCGTTCTCGGCCTTGATAATGTCGAGGATACGCCCGGTGCTGGCATACCCGAGCGCCACCTGTGAGAACGAAGCCAGAGAGCTAAAGACCGGGAAGCCGAAGAGCGAGATCTGGCCGAGGTAGGCCACAATGCTGCCAATCGGAATCGCGCCTGCGCGATAGAGGCTGGTCGCCATCACCAGTCCCCCGGCGTAAACCAGACCCAGGAGCAGGACCGGGATGTAGCGTGCCTCCAACATACTGTAGGTTTCGACCGTCTTACGCACCGTGTCGGCCAGCGCGCCAAAAGCCGTCTTCTCACGCTCTTCCTGCGCAGAGCCTTTGACGACCTGCACCCCGTCCAGCACCTCCGCGACCCGTGCATTCATATCGCCAAAGGCTTTACGCTGCTCCTGGCCGAGCGGCGTCAGGCGGCGCACATAATTCCACTGCACGATCACATAAGCGATCAGAAACAGGATCGGCGGCACGGCCAGCAGGGGGTGCATTTGCAGCGCGCCGATCACGGGTGTGATCAGAAAGAAGCCAGAACCAACGATCAGGTTCATGCCAGGGTTCATCATCAGGTTCATTTCGCGCACGTCATTGGTCACGCGCGCCATGATCTCGCCCACCGGCTTGAGGTCGTGGAAGGTCATGCTCTTGCCGAGCAGGCTGGCGTACAATTCGTCGCGCACGTCACGCTCGATGCGCTGCGCGAACACCTCCGCCGAAAAATTGCGCATCAGTTGCAGCACGGCGCGCAGCAGTTGCGAGCCAATCGTCGCCAGCGCGACCATGCCGATGAACTGCATCCGATCCGGACGTTCGGCTTGCATGGCGTTGAAGCCCAGGCCGACAAAGTAAGGGATAGCTGCCGCCAGCGCAGCGTTGCTGAACGCGCCCAGAACCATCAAGAAAGCGAAGATCGGATGACGCCGGATGTGCGAGAAGATAAAACGCAGCGGGTTACGATGATCAGTTTTGATCGGTGTGCGAGCGATGAATTCGGCCGTCATGAAAGGAATCCTGACCACTGACGGGGAAACAGGAATGTGTCTTATGGTAATCCAAGCGCACTGACCCTGTAAAGTCCACAGTGGTCTAGAGCGGACTAAAAATCAGGGATGTGAACAGTTCTATATGCAAACAACGCCCACAAATGTGACCGGGGCGTGTTTCAGGCAGCCCCGGTCATCATGATCCGTCGCTACCGAACGGCGGGGAAAGGCTGTAAAGCGTCACCTACGGTCGCCGTAGCGGGCGGCGTCCAGACAATCGACCAGGAAACGCCGATGTTATCCGACGTGATCGACCAGATTTCACGGCGCTCATCCGCGGAGTGGTAATCGAAATGGATGGGCGGCGGCGCTGTGCCGCCCGTGTCCTCTGACCACAGCAGGAAGTAACCGCCGGGCGCAGGCGCAGGTTCCGCAAACGAGATATAGGCGTCCAGTTCCCGCACATTGCCGCTGCGTTCCAGAGCGACGAAGCGTGTCCCTTGCTGCATCATCTCATTGCTCGGATCAAACGGTTGCAGCAGTTGGATGAGGATTTCGCGTCCATCGTTGACGAACATGGCGCGGAAGGGAATCCAGTCCGGGCTGCTGAAAATTGTGCGCGCCTGGCCGGTCTTGTCTGCCAGCCGGACGATGTTGAAGGTTGGCATCGGGCCGCCCGGCTGCCCCGCCGGGAGTGAACTGTCGTAGTCGACCCAGATCAACTCGCCGGTCGGCAGCGAATCGACGCTGGATTTGCCCCAATGCTCGATCTCGCTGATACTGCCGTCGGCCAAATTCCAGACATAGCTGGGGTATTCCGGCAGCCCTTCCGTGCCATAGGGCAGCAGTGAAAACACGATCTGGTTGTTGTCGAAGTAGCGCGCATCCGGCAGGAATCCCCCGCGCGTGATCGGCTCTGTTTGGAAGAGCGGGCTGCTGTTGCTGCCGATACCATTGATCATCTGGCCGCTGGCAGCGTCGATGGCAAACACCTGCCAGACGGGTGCATCGGCAGGCACATCGGGCGCGCCAGGGAAGTAGTTGATCACCCCGGCAGCAAGCTGCGTGTCGTCGGCGCTGAACATACTGAGGCGGCAGCCCATGACCGGGCCAAGATCGATCACGTGTAGATCAACAGCCGTTTGCAAATCGCGAATGACGACCTGGCTCAATGGCTGTCCACCGTTCGCGTCGTTCGGCGGGAGCTGCATACAATACGCCACGCGACTGCCATCACGGGTGAAGGCCATGTCGAACGGGCTGAGGAACACGCCTGCCGGCAGTCCCAGGTCGTACGTGACCTGTGTGCCGTCCGCATTCACGCGCACCAACTGCGGGTTGGCGCTGTTGAAAAGATAGGCTGACACTGCCGCCTCATCTTGCGCGCCAGCCATCAGGGTGACACCGAACATCAGCATCAGAAGACCCAAAACCATGATCAACCAGAATCGCCGCATACTAACCTCCTTGGTGATGACAACCGAGTGCCAGTATAAACCGGAAACGCGAACGACATTGGCTGGCGCGGGGGAAGCGTCAGACAAGTCTCTGATCCGCGCTTAAGTTACCGATAATCTTGGTGCGTTATGCTAGATGTCGCAAATCAGGGAGAATACAAGCATGAGCTACAAAGTCACCAAGAGCGAAACCGAGTGGCGCAAGCAGTTGACGCCGGAGCAGTACGCCGTCCTGCGCCAGCACGGCACCGAGCGCGCCTTCACCGGCGCTTACGTCCACACCAAGACCGACGGCACCTATCTCTGCGCCGCCTGTGAGCAGCCGCTGTTCTCGTCGCAGACCAAGTTCGACTCGGGCAGCGGCTGGCCGAGCTTCTGGGATGTGGTCGAAAAGGGTCACGTCGAACTGCGCACGGACTTGAGCTACGGCATGAAGCGCGTCGAAGTGTTGTGCGCCAACTGCGGCTCACATCTCGGCCACGTCTTCGATGACGGCCCGCGCGACAAGACCGGCCTGCGTTACTGCATCAACTCGGTCTCGCTCAAGCTCGATCCGGACAACGCTAAGTAGACAGCGCTGTTATCACAGCAACGTGAGCGTGTCGAGCGCCAGGCCGTCCGCGCCGTCGGGCAGAGTCAGCCGCACACCATCCCACGGCTGATACACTACCAGTTCAAGTGTGTACTCGCCCGACGGTAGATTCGCAGGCAGGCGGATGTCGCGGTGGTCGATATAAATCTGCCCTGGCTGCATCTGCGAGGTCGGAAAGATCTGCGCGTCGTAATGGTTGATCGGCCCGTCGGCCTGCGCGACCAGTACGCCGCTGCTATCGAGCAGATGAAGTCCAATCGAGTAGTCGAGCTGCGGCGCTGTATCGTCAACGCGCCACCAGAGCCGCACCTGGAGATTCGCCGCGTCCAGATGGTCGATGTCGATGCCATAAAAGCCGAGCTGGCCGCCGAAAACGGTCGGATCGTGATTGGGTGGCGCTTCCATCAACTGCGCCAGGTAACACCAACGGATATTGCAGTCGCCGAGCACCAGTTGCAGCGGGTGCGTCGGCTCAAGCTGGCGAAACGCTGCCTGCACGTCGTCTGCTAACCAGCGATCGGTGACGAACCAGATGCGCCGCTGTGCAGCGTCGATAAGTTCGCCCGGGGTGTGCTGGGCTGCCAGCGCCGGTGGCAGATACAGCCGCATTTGCTGACCGACGAACGTATCGACGCCTGTGCCCGGCGCGATGTGCCATGTATCGCCTGGCTGCGCCTGGGCGGCGACGGCGCGATAAATATTGCGGTAGGGCGTGCGGATAGGAATATGCGCGCCAAACGTCACGATCTCCGCCGCGACCAGCGCGACTGCGACGAACGCGCCGCTCGGCATCCCGGCGAGTCGCCCCGGCAGTGCCGCCAGAACGGCACCCAGCGCCAGCGCCAGCGGGATCGTCATGTAGGAGATGAAGCGCGGCGCATACGCTCCAGCGACCAGATTGACAGCCAGATAGACGATGGGCACGCCGAGGGCGCAGACGACGAGCAGCCGCCAGCCGCGCCGCCGCCCAACCAGCGCCACGCCTGCCAACAGCATGATTGCGTACACCACGGCTAGGCCGTTCGTCGCCAGATCGATCAACCCAAGAATGGTGTCCGCCGAGGTCGTGAATGTACTGACGCCAATGCCCGCGACGCCGCGCCCGGTTCCTGACTGCGCTTCGACCGCGCGCAGATGCTGCACATGCGCGACGAACACCGGGAACCAGGGCGCGAAGAGCACACCGGCGACCACGCCCGCCAGCACAAAGCGCGCGATCCGCTTGACCGTGAGTCGAACCTGCGTCAGCAGGTACATGGCATGGACGACGACGAACAGCGCCAGCAGATAGTGAACATAGAGCATCGCCGCGACGCTGACGCCGTAGATGATCGTGCGCCGCAGGCTCGGCTCCGCCAGCCAGCGCTGAAACGCCCACAAGCTCAGCATGGTGGTCAGCATCACCAGCGGGTAGGGGCGAATGTCATAGGCGTATTGAAAGAAAAAAGCATTGCCGATCAGACACACAATCCCCAGGCTCGCTGCCCAGGCGTCACCGCCTGCCCGTCGCCCGATTTGATAGGCGACCGCCAGCGCGAGCAGCGCCGTCAGCAGCCCCAGCACACGGCTTGCGAATTCGCCGTCGCCCATGAGCTGCCGCCACGTCCAGAAGACGCTGAACCAGCCGGGTGCTTGATTGTCCTGTAAGCTAATCTGAAAGTGGATGACATCGGCCAGGCTGCCTTCAGTCGAAACGTATGACAGCGTCTCATCCGGGTGCATGTGCAGCCAGCCGATGTTGAGCAGCATGAAGGAGAACAGCAGCAGCAGCGCGCTCGCGCCAATCAGCCAGGGGGCGCGCGCCTTCGTGATCGGATGGTGAACGGTGGTGGTCAACGGCGTTCTATCCGCTATTCTCTGGCGAGTTCCAGGCGATATGATACTATCAAAGTGTAGAGAAAGAAGGTCGCCGTGCCGCCACATGTATTCATCAGCCGCGCAATTGCGCCCGTCGCTCTGAAACGGATCGAAGCTGTGTGCGAGGTTGATCTGTGGGATGGCGAAATGCCGCCGCCGCACAGCATCCTCTGCGACCGTGTGCGCGGCGTCGCTGGCATTCTCTCGCTGATTACCGATCGCATCGACAGCGAAATCTACGATGCGGCGGGCAGCGCGCTCAAGGTCGTTAGCAACATGGCCGTCGGCTACAACAACGTCGACGTCACCGCAGCGGCGGCGCGCGGGATCGCCGTGGGCAATACGCCCGGCGTGCTGACGGACGCCACTGCCGATCTGACGATGGCGCTGCTGTTATCATCGGCGCGCCGCATTGTTGAAGGCGTCGAGTACATCCGCTCAGGTGAATGGCGCACGTGGCATCCGAGTTTGCTGCTGGGGCGCGATCTCAACGGCGCGGCGCTCGGCATCATCGGCTTCGGGCGCATCGGTCAGGCGGTCGCGCGCCGGGCGCAAGCCTTCGGGATGCAGATCCTGGCCTACAGCCCATCGCTGTCAGAGAGCGACGCCCAAAGCGCAGGTGTGACGCGCGCCGACATCAACACGATCCTGCGTGAGTCGGACTTCGTCTCGCTGCACTGCCCGCTGTCGCCAGAGACGCGCCACCTGATCGATGCGGATGCACTCAAGCGGATGAAGAATAACGCGATTCTGATCAATACGTCGCGCGGGCCGGTCGTCGATCAGGCAGCGCTGTATGCCGCACTGCGTGGTGGCGAGATCGGCGGCGCGGCGCTCGACGTGACCGATCCCGAACCGATGGCCGACAACGATCCGCTCTTGCTGCTGCCCAACGTGATCGTCATCCCGCATCTGGGCAGCGCGACCGTGCAGACGCGCGAGAAGATGGCGCTGATGGCGGCAGACAACCTGATCGCCGGGGTGACAGGCCAGCCCTTGCCGAACGCCGTAACACTGTGAAAGCGCGCCGCCAGGACGATTGACCATCATGCTCCAGACCCTGTTTGCCTGGTTCGCCGTTCTGCTGCTGATCGTCGCCGCCTATCCCTGGACGCGCGTGCTGCTGGCGCGCGGCGCAGAGGATGACACCCGTCTGCTTGCCTACACGCTGACACCCGGCCTGACAATCGGCGCGCTGACGCTGATCATGTTCTGGCTGGGGCTGTTCGGCATTCGATTCAACGCTGCCAGCATCGGCCTGCCGTATGCCGCTCTGTGTTTGCTCGGCCTCTGGCTCTGGGCAAGAGCAAACCAGTCATCGCCTGATACGTCATCATCTCATATTCTCATTCCTTATCCGCTCTTCCTGATCCCTGCCATCCTGATCGCCGCCGCCATCCTCTTCAACGCCGCCTACTGGCCGTTTTCACGCGACGATACGCTCGGCATTTACCAGCCGTTCGCGCAGATGCTGGCCGAGTCGCGCACGCTCGTGCCGCTGACCGGCGCAGACAGCCTCTACCGCGCCTACCCGATGGCGCTGCCGCTCGCCTATGCTTTCACCTACATTCTGTCCGGCTGGGAGAACGAGTATCTGGCGCGCATCATCCCGGCGCTGCTGAGCATCGGCTGCCTGCCGGCGGCGTACCTGATCGGGCGTCGGCTGCTGCCGGGACGCACGGGCGCGCAGAAGCTGGCGGGCATCCTGAGCGCGCTGATCATCGCGTTCACGCCGACGTTTGTGCGCTGGGCGTCATCCGGCTATGTCGATCTGCCACTGGCCTACTTCTGGGCGCTGACGGTGCTCTTTTGTCTGCGCCTCCTGGAGCGCGGTGCGCCCGTCGATGCGCTGCTGGCGGGCATTTGCCTGGGATTGGCCGCCTGGACGAAAAACGCGGCGCTGGCGGGCGTGCCGCTGCTGGTCGGAACCCTGGCCTGGGCAGTGTGGCGCAAGCGCATTCGCCTGACCACTGCACTACTCAGCCTGATTGCGTTCGCTGTCGTCGCTGCGCCCTGGTACGCGCGCAACCTGATCGGCGCAGGTTTCCTCATGCCGGACACCGCCTGGACGGATCAGGCGCAGCGGACGCTCGGCAATCTCGTGCCCTTCCTCATTCGCCCGCAGGACTACGGACTGATGGGCTGGGTGATCACCGGAGGGCTGATCATGGCCCTGTGGCAGGTCGCGCGCGCAGCACTCGCTCCCAAGGGATCCCCGCCCTCATCTCCACGTGCTGAGCACCGAATACCGAGCACCGAGCACCGAGCACTAAGTACCGAGCACCTCCTCCTGCTCATCTGGTGGATCGTGCCCTACTTCCTGATCTGGTGGCTGTTCGCCAGCTACGATCCGCGCTTTTTGCTCCATCTGCTGCCGCTGCTGGCCGCGCTCGGCGGCGGGCTGCTGGCAATGGCCTGGGCACGTGTACCCCAGACGTGGCGTGGTCGACTTCAGATCGTGCTGGCGGTGGCGGCGCTCATCCTCACCGTCCAGTCGATCTTGACGGCGGTCGAATTCAAGAACGACCTGCTGCGCGATCCGTTGATGGCCCACGAGACCAAGATCGCCATCGTGCGCCCGGCGCCGAGTGAACAGCGCTAACCCGGCACGCTGGTTTGAATGGTGTTCATCATGTCGCTAAACACCGAGCCGAACATGCCGAACGCAGCCAGCATGATCACCGCTGTACACAGCAAGATCGCCAGGATCAACACGACGACAAACAACAAAATGTTGCTGCTCGGACTGGCACGCTCCAGGACGGCGACGCCGGGATTCTGCGGATCGTAGTAGACGGTGACACGATTACCAGAGAGATAAGGCGCGACCTTATTCTCGGCGATGGCTGAACTGCCATAGCCAATCGAGTCGCCAAGGTAGAGCTGATTGCTCCGGTAGCGATGCCCCTGGACTTCGTATTCGTAGTTCACGACCGGATAGTAAGATGTCGAATAACCGCCGCGCGAATTGCTCGAACGTCGCGCTTCGACGCGCGCATCGACCACGGCCCCGGTCACGAACGGCCAGTTTCGCGCCTGGCTGGCCCGACCGCGCCCACGCATAGCCCGCCAGAAGAGAAACAGCATGATCAACAGAAAAGGGATAGAAGCAAGCGCAAAAGTAACCAATGTTGAATTCTTCAGGTCGCCAAAAAACGAGGAGAAGTCCGGCATGATTGACCACCCTGGCAGGTAAATGGACAGCGAATTGCTATCGAGAAATTCATTCTAGCGTGAATATGGATAAAGCGGGGCATCTTTTGCTGGAGGTGATAAGTTCCAGGGTATTCCAACCAAAAAAGGTGTCCCAGTAGAGCCTACTGGAACTGCTCTGTGCCGTCGATGATTTTTGACAAGCATTTGAGCCGATTTGGCAACAAGAGCAGATGGTCAGCGTCCATACGTGATAGGCCAGGCCGAGCTGTTGCGGGTCGGTTGCCAGCGCCGCCTCCAGCAGGCGCACGTACTTGTCGTCCGCTTTGGTCTTACGTCCGGGCTTGGGGCGATCTTCCAACCCAGATACGTCTGCTTTGCGCCAGCGTCAACGTCACGTCCAGCTTATGTTGGCGGCGATGTCGACCATCTCAGCCACCTGCTCCGCCTTATGTCTCAAATGCAGCAAGCCGATCGCAATCCTGCGCTGCCGCACTTCAGGATGGGGCGAATAGTTGCGGTCTGAAGCCTGATTCTGTCAGATGAGATGCAGGGCTGTCTGCCTGCCATCGAGATAAGTCACACCCCCTTCGGTGAACAGCGCATCCTGTTCAAGTGCGAACCGAACTTCTTGATCGCCCCATTCTGACACAGGGTAGGTTGCGCTTAGTTCGACCGTGTAGACAGTGCTGTAATTCATGACCACGTCGCCGCGGCCGGGGCAGTTCACCTGCTCCCAGGGGAGACCCATGAGTGGGCCGGGTTCATGCAGCAGATAGCCGAGCGAGTGTGAATAGATCTTCGGCTCATGAATCCCGGCGGTGTGCGCATGGTCGAGTGCGCGCGCCAAAATCTCGTTCCCGCTCAGTCCTTGTTGCCAGGTGGCGGTAAACACATCCTGCAGGCGGTTGGTTTCGCGGATGCCGTGGCGCAGGCCTTCCGGGGCGTCGGTTTCGCCCGGATGCAACACATAAGCCATCTCCTGATGATCAGTCAGCAGCCGCAGATACTTCACGCCGACATCGCAGTGCAGCAAATCGCCATGGCGGATGACTACATCGTTTTGCCCCCATCGTAGCTGCATTTCCTGGCTGCGGATGCGCCGGAAGAACGCGGGGAACGAAAGTGGTAGCCCCAGGTCGGTTGCCGTCTGCCAGTACCACCAGCGCAGATCTTCGATGGTCGTCACTCCCGGTGTGATGACCTCGCGCGAAAAACAGGTCTTCATCAACCAGTGACCGACGGCGCAGGCATGATGATAGAGTTCGATCTCTTCTGGGATGCGTGTTTCCAGCCAGCGGATAGCCATCGGCTCGGCGGACTCCAGCCTACCCGCGAGGTCCGGCCCAAGTGCATCCACCAGCCGGGCTTTGAGGCTTGCCGTCAAACCGTCGGCCGCCCAGATCACATCTGACTGGTTGATGCCGATGCGGCGCGGCGCGCGTTCTTCCACAATCTGGCGCAGGCGCATCCATTGATCATCCGGGTCGTTCAGGTTCCACACAGTGGTCATCAGCGTGCCCATATCGGTCAGCGAGATATTGATCCGCTCGACCTCGTCGCCATTATCGTAGAAGACCATCATCTGTAAAATCGGTGCCCAGCATTCCCATGGGATCATCGTGTTGAATATAGGGTCGTAGTTATCTTCGTTGCAGACAATAATCCACATGTCAAAATCTGTTTCACGCATAACCGCGGGCAGCAGCCGCTCGAAGCGAGCGCGCAGCAGGTCATTGACGACTCTGGCCTGTTCACGGACCGGCAGAATGTTAGGTTGTGACTGCGCCTTCATCTTTGATCCACCTTCACAAAGCTTCAGTCTCTGAATTTAATGCGCGGATCGAGCCAGACGTAGACCATATCTACCAGGATGTTGGCTACCACCAGGAAAAACGCGTAGAGCACAGTAACGCCGACCAAGAGATTGTAATCGCGCGTGGTGACGCTGGTGACGAACGTATCGCCCAGACCGGGTATCGCGAACACAAGCTCGACCACAAACGTCCCGGTCAGCACCGCGGCCAGCAGGGGGCCAAGGATTGTGACGACTGGAATCAGGCTGTTGCGCAGGCCGTGACCATAGACGACTGCGCGTTCATGAAGACCTTTTGCCCGCGCTGTGCGGATATACTCCTGACTTAACACCTGGAGCAAACTGGCGCGGGTTAGCCGTGCAATCGAAGCGCTCATACCCATCGCCAGCGTCATCACAGGCAAGAACGCGGTGAGAATATACTGCCCCGGATCGCTCTGCGGGCCAGCGAGCCAGACGTAAGGATTGATCACCGGGAACAGTTTGAGCTTGACCGCGAAGAAGATGATCAGCACCGGCCCCAAGACGATATTGGGCACGGCGCGCCCGATAACGGCGAAGAACATCGCACCGTAATCCGGCCAGCGGTTGTGATTGACTGCCGCCACTACGCCGAGCGGGATGCCCATCAGAATGGCGGTGCCAACCGCCATCACTCCCAGTGCAAAGGAAATAGGCAGTTTCTCGCGGATAATATAGTGAACCATGCGCCCGCGATTGGTGACGCCCAGTGACGGCCCGAAATTCAGCCGCAGCAGATTGAAGACGTAGTTGCCGAACTGGCTCTGGAACAGATCGGAGTAGAGCACACGCCGTGTCTCAGTGCGCAGCGCTGGCGACACCGGCAAGCGCGCCAGATCCTGCCCACGATAGGGATCGATGGCAGCCTCGATCTGCGCGGCGAGTGTAAGCTGCGTGTCCGCAAGCGCCGCGCTGAGGTCGCTCAGATCGTTGACGACCTGAGGCATCTCCTCGCGGCGAATGCCCTGATCGGCGTAAAACGCAAGCCGGTCGAGACGGTTGCGCCAGCCCTCACCTAGCTCGGCGCGGACAGGCTCCTGGGTGACAGCCTGCAGCACCGCTTTGAATGCCATCGGCAAGTTGAGTATCTCGACACGCTCCGAGATGTCTTCGTTGACATAGTGCAGCAACTGCCAGTCTGGCGACGATCCGGGCAAGTTGAGCAGGAGCGGGCGATCCAGGCCATAGTAGCGCTCCATCGCCGCGATCACCTCAGTAGAGGTGGCGCGCTGCCCGCTGGTGACAAACGGCCCGCCGGGGATAGCGCGGATCATGACGAAGGAAACGAGCGTCAGTACGAACAATACGGGGATGCTGGCCAGCAAACGCTGGGCCATGAAGCCCGCCATCCCAGAAAATTCGGCCAGAATGCGTATGATGCGCATTTCAGGGCGCTCCTAACCGACTTTCGTCCACCCATCCAGGCAGGCTGTTACAGGTGATGCGATAGTAGGTGACGGCGTCCACCCGCTGAACCGCCTCGATGACGACCGTACTATTCGGGTAGCAGGCGGCGTTCGGGACGCGGTTGCGACGCGCGAGCGGCTCTGGATTCTCTGTCAGGTAGACGGGTGCGATACCCTCGCCCAGTATGACAACCGTGTCGTCCACCTGGAAGCGGCTGTCGAAATCCGGCGTCGGCGGGATGTCTGTCGGCGGGACTGTGGCGGTCGGGGGAATGAACAACGTGTCTGACGACCAGCAGCCCAGCACCGCCGTGCTCAGGCTCAACAATAAGAGTAAGAGTGCTCTCACACGGACGTGCATGATCAGGTCCGCCTCATGTGTGGGTCGAGCGCGTCGCGCAGGCCATCGCCCAGGAAATTGAAGGCCAGCGTCGTCAGTGCGAGCGCGATCCCTGGCACGAGGATCAGATTTGGCAGCGCGGTCAGGCTTTCTCGCCCGGCGTTGATCATGCCACCCCAACTCGGCGTTGGCGGCTCTACCCCCAGCCCGATAAAGCTGAGGAAAGCCTCGGTGAAGATGTAGCCGGGGATTTGCAGCGTTTCCGCGACGATCAGCGGCCCGGTGATATTGGGCAAGATGTGGACGAAGATGATGCGCAGGTCGCTGGCACCCATCGCCCGCGCGGCCTCCACGAATTCGCTCTGCTTGTACGTCAGTGTTTCGCCGCGCGCCAACCGCGCCATGTGAATCCAACTCAGCGCGCCCAGAGCGATAAACAGGAAGAACAGCCCGCCCATGCTCCGGTCGATTTGGATGAGCGTCTGGGCGATGCCCGGCGTTTCGCTTTGTTCGAGCGACTTGAAGAAGGTCTGGAACAGAATGACCAGCACCAGACTGGGTACTCCGTACAGAAAATCGACAAAGCGCATCATCAGGTTGTCGATCCAGCCGCCATAATGGCCGGCGATCACGCCGAAGATGACGCCGATACCCAGGCTGAGCGATGCGCCGACGAAGGCGACCGCGAATGACACACGTGTCCCGTAGATCGTCCGGCTGATGACATCGCGACCCAGCGAGTCCGCACCGAACAGGAAGCAGAACTGCGGCTCATCCGGCGGGTAGGGCGTCTGGTTGGGCTGCATCGTCGCGCACGAGAGCGGCAGTGCCAGCGATGACCCGCGATGCTGATCGTTGATGCCTTCAATCAGCCCGATCGAGCGCAGCCAATCCGCCGAGATGGCCAGCAGCAGCAGGCCGATAATGAAGACCACGCTGGCGAGCGCGGCTCGATTGCGCACGAGCTGATCCCAGGCGTCGGCGAACGCCGAGCGCGGCTTCAATTGTTCGTCGTGCGCAGAAAGCGTGATCGGACGTCGCACCTGCGAAGTCGGCTGGCTCATGCTCGAATCGCAGCCTCCAAACGCGGCAGCGACACGTCGTAACGGTAGGGGACATTGATGTGACCGTCGTTGAACAGCTCGAAATCGTGCGCTATTTGAAGTGCCTCTAGCTTGCGGGATATGATCCGCGTGCCGATCTGAAAGTTGAGCTCGTCCCACAGGCCGCAGTCGAGGTAGATGTATGCCATTTGCCGCCAGGCGGCGCTATTTTCTGCCACGTCGATCATCCGCACAGGATCCCAAGCGAGCCAACGCTGCCACACGTCTTCGCGCAGCGCGCCGGTCTCCATATCAATTGGCATGTCAAAACCGCGCTCGGCGGCTTCGTTCGGCGCGAACGCCGCACCGTAGCACAACATCCCCAGGACAGAATAGAACGGGTCGTGCGATTTCGGCTTGATGGTCGGGATCTGCTGGATAAAGCCTTCCAGGCCGCCAAAACGCTGCAAGTTGGCGTGCAGCCTTGCCATGTCAGGGAGATAGCCGAACTCGAAGTAGATGTCGCCGCTGTGCGAGGCGACGGCGCTGTAGAGTTCGGGATGGCGCATACTCTGAACCATCGCGCCGTACCCGCCGCTGCTCTTGCCAGTGATAGCGCGGTGACGGCGGTCGGGCAGCGTCCGGTAGTGCTCGTCGACGTAGGGGATGATTTCCTCGTTCAAATAGTCTTCGTAGGATCCCAGCGCCGTTGAATTGATGTACTGCGCACCGCCGAAGATGGTGAAGCAGTCCGGTAGCACCGCTATCACCGGCCCCATCTTGCCCGTTCGGATCAGCCGGTCGATTCGTTCCGGGAAGGATTCGCCCCAGGCCACCGGCGCGAGCATCAACGGCCCGCTGCCTCCGTGCCCGGCCAGTACGTAGATGACCGGGTAGCGCCGCGTCGTGTCATCGTCGTAGCCAGGCGGCAGATAGACCGGCAGCATCCTTTCTGTGGGGTCGCCCGGCAAATTGCCCTGGAGCACCAGACTTTCCAGATAAGGCGTGTCCACACGTCCCGCCAACCGCATAATCGTTTCAGCTTTCGCTCTGTTTGCGAGAAACTCGCAGCATAAGTAAAGGTGTCATTTAGGGGAGGCGCAGCAAGCCACACCTCCCCGAAGCACAAAGTCTCAGGCCAGATTATTGACCGCGCACGGCAGACTGCGCAGCCTTATCGATGGTGTACCAGTCCCAGTGTTCGCCGCCGACCTGCCCGTCGGTTTCAATCGGCCCTTCCAGGTACGTCTGGTAGAGCGCGTAGTTCGACGACAGCCGGATTGGCGCAACCGGATAGACGCCGTCGCGACCGAAGAACATCTCCTCGATCTGAGCGTAAAGTTCTTTACGCACCTCCGGATCGGTCTCCTCGCGCGCTTGCTGGATGATGTCGTCGACTTCCGAGCATGGGCGTGAGGTAAACGCGTTGTCGATGTCGCATTTCAAGATGTCGCCGACCCAGTTGTTCGAATCCGGGTAGTCGGGGCCCCAGCCGATCGGGTGCCAGTGGGGACGGGCTTCCATAGCGTTGCTGATGCTAATCACGGGGATCATATTGCTGAAGTCTTCGATGACCTCGTTGCGGAACAGGGTTGGATCGCAGCCGAGCACTGTTGACCATGTCTGGATCAGGAACTCGACATAGCGTGTGCGCCGTCCGGGCTGGGAGACCGAAAAGACTTCTGGGAAGCCCTGGCAGCCGGGGTAGGGGCTTTTGCTCAGCTCTTCGACCGCCCACTCCGGATCATAGCCGACGCCAACCTGGTCGATAGGCGGCGCGCCGGGCATCGATGGCGGCGTGATGTGGATTATCGGCGTCCCCAGGCCGCCCGCGGCATCGTTGATGATCGATTCGCGGTCAATTGCGGCGCTGAAGGCACGGCGGACATGCACATCGTCGAAGGGTGGCTTGCCATTATTGAAGCTCAGGTAGTCGATGCTCGTGCCGGTGATGAACAGAAGCTGGTCTGCCAGCTCGGTGTTGCTGCGCACGTTGGCCAGTTCGCCCTCTGGGATACCACCGGAGCGAATCATGTCGAGCTGGCCGCTGAGATACAGTGACAGCAATGTGCTGTTGTCGTTGATGACCAGCAACTCGACGCGGTCGACATTCCCAGGGCCGCGCAGGTCTTCGGGCATGAACGGATTGCGAATCATGGTGCGCCCGACGCCGGCTGTGTAGCTGTCCACCAGGAAGGGGCCGCTGTACCAGGCATTCCCAACTTCGATCCACTGTGGACCGAATTCTTCGATCAATTCGCCGGGCACAGGGCGCAGTGTCCACAGACTGGCGACGGCGGGGAAGAAGCCCGTCGGCGCGACCAATGTGAATTCAACCGTGTGCTCATCTACGGCGCGCACGCCGACGCCCGCCATCAATTCCGGCGTTGGATCTGCCGATGCCAGGACTTCGGAGCAGCCGGCGATGAAGCTGGCCGTCACCGGGCCATAGCTGCCGCCGAGAGTGGCGTTGCAGGCGCGGCGTGTGCCCGTCACGACATCTTCTGCCGTGATCATGCGCATGACACGGGCTTCCTGTGTCTCAGGATTCCAATGCACCCACGGAATATCGTCGCGCAGCTTGAATGCCCACTTCAGACCATCGTCACTGACCGACCATTCGGTGGCGACTTCCGGGCGCGCCGCGGACGTTTCTGGCGAGAGATCGACGAGGCCGAGGAAAGCGTTGTCCACCCAGCGCACGGATGTAACGCTGCCCGCCAACTGTGGATCACGTTCGACGCTCACGTCGCCATCGTGAATGTAATAGGTCACCAACGCCGGATCGTCGCGATTCAACGTCACCGAGTCCTGAGCGCGGGTAACTTGCGGTTTCAGGCTCAGCGCCAGAACCAGTGTGAGAAGTGTTGCCAGAATCCACAAAGATCTTTTAGCCCACATAGAATACTCCTTTGTCCAGATGCTGCCATTTCAGGTATGTGATTGTCCGTATTCGTGCGATGCGCAGCCTCCTTTCTAACCGCTTCAACGCGGCTCTTGCGCGGCGCCGCAGGAAGCCCGCACGACTAATGTTGTTGGCAAGACCGCGAGCCGTGCCGGGAGATCCGGTTGTTGGATGCGTTCCAGAAGAAGTTCCGCCGCGCGCAGTCCGATCTCAGCGGTCGGTTGGGCGATGACTGTCAGCGGAGGATGTAGCGAGCGTGCCCACGGAGCATCGTCGAAACCTACGACGGCAATCTCATCTGGGATACAGATGCCTTTGTCGTGAAACGCATTCAGCGCGCCCAGGCTCATCATGTTGTTCTCGATGAAAACGGCAGTCAGCGGCGGCGTCACCTTCAGCAGTTCGAGGGCACTGGTGTAGCCGCTCTCATGGCGATGATCGCCAAAGCAAACCCAGGCAGGATCGATCTCCAACGCGGCATCGTGCATAGCTTCCTGATAACCCTGGTAGCGTTCACGCCCGCTCGTCAGGTGCAGCGGCCCACCAATGTGGCCGATGCGCGTGTGCCCCAGGCTGATGAGATGCTTCACGGCCATGTGCGCGCCCGCGATGTTATCCGACAGCACCATATCGATGTGATCCATGGACATCCGCCGGTCGATAATCACAATCGGAAGGCCATCGTGGGCAAGTTCAGCAATCCGTTCGACGTTTTCACTGGTCGGTGCAATCACTAACCCGGCGACACCCTCGTTCTCCATCATACTCAAATAATCGAGTTCCTTCTGCGGGTCGGCTGTGGTGTTGCTCATGAGCACGCTGAACCCCTGCTTGAAAAAGACGGACTCGATACTCGCCATGATGGTGCTGAGAAACGGATTGGTGATGTCGGTGACGACGATGCCGAGCAAACGGCTGGAGGTCGCACGCAGGCGCTGCGCCACGCGGTTGGGCTCATATCCAAGCTCAGCGATGGCTCTCAGGACATCCTGGCGCACCTTGTCACTAATGTAGGGATAGTTGTTCAAAACACGAGAAACCGTTGCTGGCGAAACGCCGACGTAATCTGCCACCTCACGAATTGTGGTCATGGCCGACCGTGGTTTGCGAGCCGTCATAATTACAAAATGCAACCTTCTTTTGAAATCGTTTTCAATAATGATAGATCGTGTTTTTTTCGCTGTCAAAAACTGGTGTCGATTATCTTGATAGCGTTGACTGCAAATCAATTTCAAGTAGACGCTTCACAGCGGATATTGACCAGGAAACGCGCAGCATTCGACATTAGAAGAGTTGTCGGAAGAGAACCTACGTGTGTGCCAGTGTTGGCAAACTGACGTTCAGCAGCCGCCAAAGTGAAACAGGGCGATGTGAATCGCCCTGAGAAAACCGCAGACTTAATAAAAACCACCGTTGGCGCAAAGGTGGAACCAGAACCACTTTGTACACACAAGTCTCCGACCCCCGTCGGCCCCGTTGAGTCCAAAAAGTGTTCAATATGACAAGTCCGTTGCATCGGAGCGGGCTTTTTGTTTCCTTGCCAGCGAGAAGAATTCGATCGGAGTTTCTAGCGTTGATTGAAAGCGCTGTCCCGCTAAGTCTTGTCAATGCACGGATCGGGTTTACCCCTGAGTGGCATTCTTGAATTGCTTGACAGTGGATTCAGGACGATGTATAAACTCTGTGAAAGCGCTTGCGCAAATACCTCTTCACCCGTGATATAGCGATAGGAGGTGTGGTTAAAGCGTATTTCCTACTCGCTGCAATGATATTTGGAAGTCGAGTTGGGAAGCGGGGCTGCCGAGAGCACAGTGCTTGGTAGGCCATGGGATCTTCCATCATGTTCAACTAATGCATTTCTAGGAGATCGTGTTATGTCTTCTAAGAGCAAGTCCAAGCGACCGGGCAAGAATCAACTTTCCCGGCGAGATTTTCTTAGGTTAGGTGTTGGCGGCGCGGCAGCTGTTGCCGCGTCGGCTGCCAGCCCGGTATTCTCTGCGCCCATGCTCCGGCAGGGCAACGGCAATCCGGCAGTGGTCCGCTTCTGGAGCTGGTATACCGATCAGGAAGATCAGTTCCCGAAGGTCGTCGCAGATTTTGAAGCACTCAACCCGAATATCAAGGTCGATCTTCAAATCATAGCCGAAGTTGAAGGGGCCTATCTCCCGGCATTACTCGCCGCCGCAGCAGCCAATGATCTTCCCGAAATCTACGCACCCCATGTCTATTCGGTCGAGTTTGGCAAGCAAGGTCTTGGCGCAAACCTGATCGAAGCGCTGGGAGCAGACTTCATGGAGGATTTCTTCCCGTCGGCGAGCAGCATGTTCATTGTTGGCGACGCGCAGTATGCCGTTGGCTGGATGGCTCAGACGATGGGGTTCTACTATGATCCGGCGTTCTTCGAGCAGGCCGGCATCGATGGTGAACCGGAAACGTGGGACGACATGATCGTCGCGTCCAACCAGATCAAGGAGCGTATCCCTGGCAACCTGGGCATGATGCAGGAGGCTAACAACGGCTTTAGCGTCAACGATCTCTGGTTCCCGATGATTACGGGCTTCTCAGATGATCCCGATACGCTCAAGCGTCTGGATGAGGGCCAGGAAGACTGGACAACACAACCGGTTGTTGATGCGCTAACGCTCTACCGCAAGACTCTGGACGAAGGGCTGTGGCCGGCGACTCAGACCGGTATGAGTCAAGTTGACTGTTTGAATGCCCTGTACGTGGGTCAGGGTGCAGCGTTCTATTCCGGTTCCTGGAATCCTGGCCGCATCTATAAAGATGCTCCGCCGGAACTCTTGGAGCGCCTGCGCGTGATGAAGACTCCGGCTGTGGTCGAAGGCGGACGCCACTGGACAGGCAACTCCGCTGGTGCAGCCTTCTCAGTTGCCAACAACAGCGCCAACAAGGAAGCGGCACTGGAATTCATGCGCTATCTGTATTCGCCTGAAGTATACTCCTGGGTCATGAGCGATTCGGTCTCGCTGCCCGCGACGCGCTCGGCCGCAGAAGAGGTAACGGATCCCATCATCAAGACGATGGCGAGCTGGCTGCCTGATGGATGCAGACACTGGCTGACAGGGCCGGCGGGGCAGATTGTTGCCGATACAATCATGTCCTTTACGGTCGGTGACATTACTGATCCTGTGGAAGCAGCGCAAATCATGCACGAAGGGGCTTCCGAACTCGACTACAGTTAGCACTTGTCGCTCGTGATCTTGCCCGAGGCTCTGGAGGCGAGCATGTCTCAAATACAAAGTTTGTTTGGGAGGCTCGCCTCCGTTTTACTAGGCAGCCCCAACGGAAGGCAAGAGCGCATTGCCGGGCTTTCGATGGTCCTCCCGGCATTCATCTTCTTCCTTTTGTTCATTGGCATCCCCATCACCCAGACCGTCCTTCTCGGTTTCCAGAAGTGGAATGCCATCGCCCCCGCAGAGTGGGTCGGCATTGACAATTACGTCCACATGCTCGACGACAATGTGTTTGCGCGCGCGCTGTTCGTGACCTTTATCTTGACAGCCGCGCTCACCATCATCCTGACCGTCGTCCCACAGATCATTGCCGTGCTCTTCAATATGGGCTGGGGCGCATTCGGAACCATTGGGCGAACAATGATGTTTATGCCCAGTGTCATCTCGTGGGTGGTGACCGGCGCTCTCTGGAGACTGATCCTCGACCCGAATCTGGGCAGTCTCAATCGGCTGCTCCAGGGCATCGGCCTTGCAGCCTTGCAGCAAAACTGGCTGGGAGATCGCAACGTCGTCCTCTGGTCGATCAGCGCCGTGGCGATCTGGCAGCAGTTCGGCCTCTACGTGATCATCTTCTTTGCCGGAATTCAGACCATTGACGGCGACTTGTACGAAGCCGCGGCGATTGACGGCGCCAATGGGTTTCAACGCTATCTAAACGTCACCGTCCCCATGCTGCGCCCTGTGACGCTCATGGTGGTTACGCTGAATCTGTTGAACGGCATCAAGTTGTTCGATGTCATCTATGTCATGACACAGGGTGGCCCTGTCAATGCGTCCCAGACCCTCGGCACGTATGTCTATCGAGTCGCGTTTGCCAACCCCGGCCTGCCAGACTTTGGCTATGGCTCGGCGTTAAGTACGATAATCTTGATTCTGTGCATACTTGCTTTGTTTTTCCAGATCTGGATGACCAGACGCGCGAAGTATTGAGTTTTTTCCTGGAACGGAGGCAGCCAGATGTTTTATGAAGCAGGTTCTCACCGAGGGAAATTCTACATCACGCCGACGCGCGTCGCGGCGTTCGCGATACTGCTGGTGTTATCCCTGGTGGGCGTTTACCCATTCATCTGGATGGTATTGACCTCGCTGCGTGAACGCAACACGATCTTCAATGGGCCGTTTATCCCGACGAACTTTGTTTTTGACGCGTATCCACAAGCGTGGCAGCAGACTAAGTTTGGCGCGCATTTTCAGAACACCATTGTCATCGCCCTCTTTTCACTGGCGGGCATTCTGTTCTTTTCGACTGCAGCAGGCTATGCCTTTGCCAAGCTCAAGTTCCCCTTCAAGCGAACAATCTATGTCATGCTTCTGAGCACGATGGCGATGCCAGCCGCCTCACTCATCATCCCCCTCTACCTCCAGGTGAAAAGCCTGGGGCTGCTCAATTCACAGTCAGGGCTGATTCTGGTCTACGTGGCGTCGATGTCACCATTCTCAATCTTCCTAATGCGCTCCTTCTTCGAGGTGGTACCCGATGAACTGATTGAAGCCGCGAGAATCGATGGCTCGTCCGAATGGGGCACGTTTTTTCGTGTTGCGCTGCCGCTGGTGAAACCGGGCGTCGCAACCGTGGTGATCCTCCAGCTGCTCTCAATCTGGAATGAGTTCCTATACGCGACCGTACTCGTTCAGGACGTGGCTCAGAAACCGCTTCAACCTGTCATCTTCAACCTTGTGGGGCAGTTCAATACGAACTGGCCATCCCTGACCGCAGCGCTGACGATGGCCATCATTCCGGTTGTGCTGGTCTACATCAACATGCAGAAGCAGTTCGTTGCCGGGCTGACGCAGGGCGCGCTCAAAGGGTAATGGATGGAGGTGTCCGCCGTCACGGCCGATGACCGTGACGGGTGCGCAAAGACTGTGGCATATCGCCATCGTGGCATGGCCGTTAGCGCGGCTGGTCGAAATTCTCCAGGAGTTCGAAAATCACACCGAGTTTCGCCTCACTGTCCATGTAGGTGTAGATACCCCGTCGATCTCCATACAGCCCTTGCTGCAAGACGCCTATGCCGTGTTTGGCGAAATGATCGACCGCCTGCTGGGTATCCTGGACGCGAAACGCGATGTGATGGGCGCTATCGCCTTTCTCGTCGAGATAATTGCGCCAGACACTGGGCACGCGATCGGGCTGGATCAGTTCCAACTGCGCCTGGCCGAAATCAAAGAAGGCCAACTTCGCCGTGGCTTCTGTCGGTTCGCCGTTGAAGGTCGTCTCAGTGATGTCATAGCCGGGCGTCTGCACCCAGAAAGGCTCTGGCAGCCCCAGGATTTCCTGATAACGCCGCGCCATAGCCGCAATATCATTGGCGACGAGGCCCACCTGAACCACGATGTCCGTCCCAATGCCTGTGTTCGCCGGAAACACAGGTGCATCCGGATGCGCGCCATTTTCGTAGTGTTCGAGCAGCTCGATGACAACCCCGAGATCCTTGTCGGTATCGAGGTAGGTGTACATCCCATTGCGCCCCGTAAACAAACCCTGCTGTGTGACATGATAACCATGATCTGCAAAGTGAGCCGCCGCTGGCGCAGAGCGTGGCACATTGAACGCCACATGATGGATGCCAGGCCCATGCTTCTTGAGGTAGTCCATCCAGACACTCGACTCGTCGAGCGGCTCCAGCAGTTCAAATGCGACTTTGCCCATCAAGAAGCTGGTGATCTTGGCGCGGGCATTCATCGGCTTGCCATAGTAAAGCGCCTGCGTGTGGTCATAGGCGTGCGTGATCTGGTAGTCACTCGGCACGTCATACCCCAGGATGGCGCGGTAATTTCCGGCGTATCGTTCCACATCATCCACGATGATACAGATCTGAAAGAATGTCTTGTCAGGAATGCTCGTTTCAAACACGGTAGTTCTCCTATTGCGTTGCACCATATACCCAGACCATGGAACTCTAAGTGCAATCTCATGGCGCTGTGATTGAATAGGCCCCCTCCCCTCAATCCCCTCCTCATCGCAATGGGGAGGGGAAGAACCGTAAGGTTCAGGGGTGGGGATGAAAGACGA